>NZ_JBGNUU010000016.1:0-194307 GCF_041950485.1 Nonomuraea sp. ATR24 | reverse complement strand
GCCGTCAAGCACCACAAAGGCGTATCCAGCGCGTTGAGCCGCGCGTAACGCCTGGTCGAGACGAGGCGCACGGCTGGCCAGCAGTCCGATGGCCTCACGAATGTAGCGCCATGCCGTGGTGGCGCCCCACCACGCGGTTACGTCCCGTCGAGTGGTGTAGAACCAGCCCTCATCGGCGCGTCGCCTTCAACGAAGAAGGCCATCGCGTGAGTCTCTGTGTGAAACCGCCAAGTGACACCCAGAGGAGAAGCACACGATGGCCCTGGACCAGTCTGCCCTGTTAGAAGTCCTTTCGGTACTGAAGAACTCCGAGGCGAGCGAGCGCATCCGGCACGCCGCCGAGACCATCTACCAAGCCCTCATCGAGGCCGAGCTGACCGCGGTGATCGGCGCCGCCCCGAACGAGCGCACCCCGGACCGCATCGCGCAGCGCAACGGCCACCGGCCCCGCACCCTGACCACCACCGCCGGGGACCTGGAGCTGCAGATCCCCAAACTGCGCACCGGCTCGTTCTTCCCCTCGCTGCTGGAACGCCGCCGCCGCGTCGACCAGGCGCTGTTCGCGGTGGTGATGGAGGCCTACCTGCACGGGGTGTCCACCCGCAAGGTCGACGACCTGGTCAAGGCCCTCGGCGCGGACTCCGGCATCTCCAAGAGCGAAGTCTCACGCATCTGCGCCGACCTGGACGGCGAGGTGTCCGCCTTCCGCGACCGCTCGCTGACCGGCCAGAGCTTCCCGTATCTGTTCCTGGACGCCACCTACTGCAAGGCCCGCGTCAACCGCCGGGTGGTCTCCCAGGCCGTCGTCGTGGCCACCGGTGTCACCGCCGACGGCCGCCGCGAAGTGCTCGGCTTCGCCGTGGGCGACAGCGAGGACGGCGCGTTCTGGACCGCGTTCCTGCGCTCGCTGAAGGCCCGCGGCCTGGCCGGAGTGCAACTGGTCATCAGCGACGCCCACGCCGGCCTCGTCGCCTCCATCGGCGCCGTCCTGCTCGACGCGGCCTGGCAGAGATGCCGCGTACACTTCCTGCGCAACGTGCTCGCGAGTGTCCCGAAGGGGTCAGCCGAGATGGTCGCCGCCGCCATCCGCACCATCTTCGCCCAGCCCACTCCCGACATGGTCCGCGACCAGCTCACGGTGATCGCTTCCATGCTCGGCCGCCAGTTCCCCAAGGTCGAGGCCATGCTGCACGAGGCCGCCGACGACATCCTGGCCTTCACCGCGTTCCCGCCCGCGCACTGGAAGAAGATCTGGTCGACCAACCCGCTGGAGCGGCTCAACAAGGAGATCAAACGCCGCACCGACGTCGATCGGCGTCTTCCCCAATCCCGAAGCCCTGCTCCGGCTGGCCGGCGCCGTCCTGGTCGAAGCCCACGACGAATGGCAAGTCGCCGACCGCCGCTACCTGTCCGAAAGCTCCATGGCCCTGCTCACCCCACCCGGCACCAACCAGGAAGAGGTGGCGCACACCGAACTCATGACGGCATAGTCAAATCAGAGCCTCACGCGAGAGCCGAACTACACCACTCAGTGGGACGTGACCGCCCACGCCCACCCCGCCGAAGCCTTCCGCCAGTTCGGTGAGCGGCTCACCCTTGCGCAGGTGGACAAGTGCGAGCATGGCCTGCTGGCCGGGGTTGAGCCTGCGCCAGCGCGAGCCGATCTTCCTACGATGACGACGGATGAGGCCGGACAGGAACGTCAACGTCCGGCGTGACAACGGCAGCGCAGCACGATAGAACAGCACACGAAGCTCCTGGGGATGCTGTTGCTCTTGGTCGACAACGCATCTACCAGGGGCTTCTCTGCTTGTAGGTCAAGATCGAGAGCCTGCAACATGCTTGTGACCTGGCGCTTCAGGATGGAAATGGCTCACTATGCGCCGCATCTAACGTAGAGGGCCCGCGAAACTAACTTTTCAAACGTCCAATCCCAGATGGCTCGACGATGAAGAATCCATCATGGGCGGTACACGTGCCAGGCGGCTGAGTAAGCGTAGAGATTCCAGGGACGGGCGGCTTGAGGTTAGGCGGATAGTCCGAGCCGTCTGCCGTAAATAATGCACCCTCGAAAATCTGTCCAATTTGGCGAATCTCGATGCCTCGTCTGCCGTCTGACGCTCGGACCGGTTTCGTCCCCTCGGGCCATAGGGGAATCAGCGTCCTGAGTTGACGATCGTGATCGCCATGTCTCGTAACCACAAGACACGACTCACTCTCCACCCACTCAAGCCGTGCCGTCAACGGCATCAAGGTGGAGTAGAACTCCCCGTGGTATACAGCGATGGCCGGATCGGTGCCGATAACGACGTGGCATACCTTGTCCGACGGGCACGGTGCAGGCGGAGCGGCAGCGGATGACCCGCTTCGGCGAGCGTCTGCAGTGCAGGCCACTAGACTCACGGCCGCCACAAGCATCGCAGCGATTGCGGACACTCGTCTCACGGAGACCACCCTTCTGGCAAGGAGGGTTGGACCGCCTTATAAGGCCGCGGTCCAACCCTCTACGCTACTCCTAGCCCCTCTATTCGCGGTTCCAAATCCTGTAGCCGAAGGCGTCGCGGTACACCGTCACGTGGCTGTACGCGCAGTACAGTGCCGTCTCGCCAGCGAGTGCACCCTCTCCGACGACGATGCCATATGCGGTGAAGCCTGTTGACGGGCCTCCCGTGAAGGCGGGGCCGCCGCTGTCACCACCGTCACATTTGGTCCCGGCACGTTCGCTGGTGACGTAGAGATTATCTACGGTGCCGTTGGACCAGTTGGTTCTCTGCACAGTACCGCAAGTTGTCCCGGTGCTCTTCCCCCACTTGCATACGGCATCACCGACCCACTGGATGGGATCCTCGGCATCCACGTATGCCTTCTGGTTGGAACTCCAGTAGAAGGTCCGGGTGAGCGTTAGACCTCCCCGGGTGTACAGCGCAGCTTCACCGTAGTCGCAACCCAACCAGCATGAGTTGGTCAAGCTGATCCCGGTGCAGTTGCCTCCGTCAACGGGATAGTTGCAGTATGTTCTCGTCGGTGCGCCATTAGAGCAGTGCCCAGCCGTGGCATGGCGCCGCGTCTCATAGTCCCAGGTGGCTACCACATTGAAGTTGGACGTGCAGTCTCCGAGGTTCCCCCCACCCCGAATGTACGGGTCCACGGCAGAGGTGGAGGCCGAGGCGGTGGTGGTGGATGAGAAGTTGGATGCGACAGGCTTCTCCGTGACCGTCACGTCCACGGTGATGGACGGATTGGTCACCAGCGAGGTCACCGCCGAACTGACGGCGTCCTCCTGGACGGACGCTTTAGCTGCGGTTGCGGGGACGACGAGGCTGTGCACAGTACCGGTCTTGGCGTCGTAGTAGCTGGCCACATCAGAGAAGCGAGGGTCGTCCCGTAGGGCATGGTGCACACGCTTCTTCGTGTCGTTCAGCTCGGCCTCGGTGTAGCCCAGGCGGCCCTGTAGCTCCACCCGGAAGGGCAGGGTTTTGGCAGTTTCTACGGCCGGCGCCGGGATATCCCCCTTGAAGCCGAGCCAGACGTGTGAGCCGTCGGCGGCGCGCTCGCCACCAGCAAAATCGCCCTTGAAGGTGCGCTGGAGCTGGACCAGCTTCTGTTTGGCCGCTGGCCATGATCCGTGGCGCTCGATGGCCTCGCTGAAACTGACGCCTTGGGCCTGCGCCATACCCTTCAGGACTTCGAGGTGCGCGGCGGAAAGATCATCGATGGTGACGTCGGGGATATCGACGGGGCCGTCTGGCCAGTTCGCGGTCGCCGCCGGATCCGTCTTTGCCTTGTTCGCGATGTAAGCGGCCACGGCGTGCTCCAGGGAGATCCCCTTGCGAGCCGCGTTTCGCTTGAGTCTTTCCAGTGCTGGACGGTGGACCTTCGGTTGCGACTCTGCGGCCAGTACCATGAACTCGGTCCGAGCGGGAGATGCTGCAGCGGGGGAACCCGCGAGGCTGAACGCCGATAACGGCAGCAGTAGCGCCACCATGGCCAGGAACGTTATCCGCCTTGCCGCGGTCCCGCCTGCTAACTGTGAAGAATGATCCGCCACTTTACCTCCACGCACTTGAGGGAGTTCCGGGGTGAAGTTAACATGGCCTTTTTCTACGAGTAAGGCTTGATATTTCTTTCATTCTGTGGGGCTGGCATTGCATCTGGACAGTCGCCCTCCGCAGACTGTGGGCGATCGCGTACTCAAACAAAGAACATATTTTTGCTCGACATATTTAGGGGGACGCTGCAGTCTTGTACGTGCGCACGACTCTGGACACGCCACACTGTTGCCACGATCAGATGTGCTGCACCGCCTCCACGCTCCAGCCCCCAGCAAGCCCGTAATGTCCGGTTCATAGAAGTGCTTCAGAACGGCCTCTGCCGCCTGGGGTAATGTGCAGGTCGGCGATAGCGCTCCCACGTACTCAGAGGGATGCGACGCTTGGCCCCTTCGTTGTACCCGACGATGCACTTGGCGTAGACACGCAAGTGGATCTCCGCGCTGTGGCCTGCACACGCGGCGACCTGTGCAGCAGGTCCTGGTAGAGAGACGAAGCGAAGTTGGCGTCCAGAGGTAGCGGCGATGCGCACAGCAGGCCAGGCTCCTCCGACATGGCGCCGGCCAGATCAGGGTGTACGCGTCCGGCGGCCTGGCCCTCGTCCAGCGGCCCAGCTTCGGGCGCTGACTCTCTGCCCCACGGCGAGTCTCTACAGCCAGAGGCTGTCGATCACGAGGTAGACGGGATAGTCGGAACTCGTGCCACAGGACGGCCCGTACTCCTTAAGCAGTTGCCAGGCTCGGCCTCGACGGGTTGTCGTGCGCTGGGAATGTCCCAGGACGTACAGAAGAAGCAGCCACTCGTACAGGTGCGCTCATCGCCCCTGCCCCAGCGCCAGATCTATGCGACCACTCGATCCAGTTCACCATCAGCCGCAGTAGGGAGGCACTTTTCGACCTCGGCAAAGGCATACCGCTCTGGCCGGCCGCGTCCTATAGTCGCCGAGGTGAGCGATCTTCAGCCGGGTGTCTACCAGCATCTGATCACCCGCGAGATGGGCGCCCTGCTGCATGCGGTGTCCGATCGCGACTTGATCGACCGCCGGTCCTTGGATCTCGCCGACTCTCACGAGACACTGGCCCGGCATCTGGCCGCCCTCACTCGCCGGGCGCTCCGCTCGGTGCGGGGTGAGAGCGACACGGTGCGGCTGGCGCGGCAGGTGGAGATCGTCAACCGGGTCGCCGACTTGATCGGTGAACTGGTGCCCGAGGCCGCTTCGCCCGAGGAACTCGTTGAAGCCGCAGATGAGTTGCTGGGCATCGCCAGGGGCCGGGACGCGGGCGGGCGCGTGCGCTTCCCAGCGCGGCCGGTGGTCCCTCTCACCGGAAGCGCCTTGCTGGTCAACGGCCGCGGACAGCCGGAGATCGGCCATGAGCTCAAGCGGGAGCTGGCCTCCGCCGATCACGTCGACCTGCTGTGCGCGTTCGTGAAGTGGAACGGCGTGCGCGTCCTGGCCGAGGAGATCCACGAATTCCTAAAGCGTGGCGGCAGGTTGCGCGTGGTTACCACCACGTACATCGGCGCCACCGACCGTCTTGCGCTGGACCGGCTGGCGGCCATGGGTGCCGAGATCCGCGTCTCCTACGACACCCGGATGACCAGGCTGCACGCCAAGGCGTGGCTCTTTCACCGCGGCAACGGCCTGTCCACCGCCTACGTCGGATCCTCCAACCTGTCGCGCACCGCTCTCAGTCACGGCCTTGAGTGGAACGTCCGCCTTGCCCAGGCCGAACAGCCACACCTGATCGACACGTTCGCCGCCACTTTCGACGACTACTGGGGCGATCCGTCGTTCGAGCCCTACGACCCGGAGCATGACGCCGAGCGGCTGGACCGCGCCCTGTCCGCCGAACGGGCCGGCGGGCGGCCGGTCGTGCTCGACTTCGCGCACGTGGACGTCCGGCCGTACTCCTACCAGCGGGAAATCCTGGACGAGCTCGACGCCGAACGGCAGATCCACAACCGGTGGCACAACCTCGTCGTCATGGCCACCGGCACCGGCAAGACCGTCGTCGCCGCGCTCGATTACCGGCGGCTGCGCGCGGCCGGGCAGGCGGAGTCGGTGCTGTTCGTCGCTCACCGCAAGGAAATTCTGCGGCAGAGCCTGCTCACTTTCCGGCAGGTGATGCGAGACGAGACGTTCGGCGAGCTGTACGTGGACGGCGCCCGCCCCGAGCAGTGGCGGCACGTGTTCGCCTCGATCCAAACCTTGGACGCCAACCCGCTCCTCGAGCCTGACCGCTACGACATGGTGATCGTGGACGAGTTCCACCACGCCGAGGCCGCCACGTACCGGAAACTGCTCACCGGAGTTCGGCCCAAGGTGCTCCTGGGCCTGACCGCCACGCCGGAACGCGCCGACGGGCAGGACATCAAGCACTGGTTCGGTGGCCGTATCGCCGCCGAACTCCGCCTGTGGGAGGCGCTGGAACGCGGGCTGCTGGCCTCGTTCCAGTATTTTGGCGTCCACGACGGCACCGACCTGCGCCAGATCGGCTGGCGCCGGGGCCAGGGGTATGACGTGGGCCAGCTCTCCAACGTCTACACCGGCAACGACCGCCGCGCCGCCGTGGTTCTGGAGGCGTTGCAACGCAAGATCGGCGACGTCGGGCGGATGCGCGCCCTCGGCTTCTGCGTGAGCATCGACCATGCCCGCTTCATGGCCGACCGCTTCACCCGAGCCGGGCTCCCCTCCGTCGCCGTCACAGCGCACAGCCTGCGTGACGAGCGGGACCAGGCACTACGTGACCTGCGAGACCGCAAGATCAACGCCGTGTTCACCGTCGACCTCTTCAACGAGGGCGTTGACGTCCCGGAGATCGACACCGTGCTGTTCCTGCGGCCTACCGACAGCGCCACCGTCTTCCTGCAGCAGCTCGGCCGTGGGCTACGGCTGGCCGAGGACAAGCCGTGCTTGACCGTGCTCGACTTCGTCGGCCACCAGCACAAACAGTTCCGCTTCGACCGGCGCTATCGAGCGCTCACCGGCGCCAGCCGTACCGGCATCGCCCGGGAAATCGAGCAGGGCTTCCCCACGCTGCCGGCAGGTTGCGTGATCGACCTGGACCGGGACGTACGCCGGCTCGTCCTCGACAATGTCCGGCAGGCCCTCAACCTCAGCTGGCGGGACCTGGCACGAGAACTCCGCGACCTCGGAGACGTCAATCTGCCCACGTTCCTGCAGGAGACCGGGCTGGACGTCGAAGACCTCTACCGTCGCAGCCGCCAGGGCTGGGCCTCACTGCGGCACGCGGCAGGCTTCAGCAGCACGCCGGGTGACGAGGCGCTCGGACGGGCCTTCGGCCGTATGTTGCACATCGACGACGTCGAACGCCTGGCCTTTCTCACCCAGGTGCTGGCCGGAAAGGCTCCGCAATCGCCACGCGAGCTACGCCTGATGGCGATGCTGGACGCGATGCTGTGGGGCGGCACCGAACCGATCTCCGGGATGGAGACCCGGTTCGCTCGCCTCACGGGTGCTCGCGCGGATGAGCTGAAAGAGCTGGCGAACGTGCTCCGCTCCGGCCTGCGACACGTGGCCCCGCCGCTGGACCCCGTCGTACCTCTGCACGTGCACGCCCGCTACAGCAAGAACGAGGTGCTGGCCGCCTTCGGCATCGACAAGCCCGCGCACATGCGGGAGGGCGTCAAATACGTGCAGGAGCACCGGGCGGACCTGTTCTTCGTCACCATCGACAAGGTGGAGGACCACTACTCCCCCACCACGCTCTACGCCGACCGGGCGATCAGCGAGGACTTGTTCCAGTGGGAGTCGCAGAGCACCCTCCGCTCGTCGGCTGCCACCGCCCGCCGCTACGTGACGGGCGAATCCACGATCCACCTCCTCATCAGGCAGTCCAAGCGCGACGAGGGACTGGGCGCCCCGCCGTACACGTACGCGGGGCCGATGCGGTACGTGAGCCACGAGGGCGAGCGACCCGTCCGCTTCGTCTGGCGCCTGGACCACCGGCTCCCACCTGAGGTATTCCACTACGCCAAGGCAACCGCCGGCTGAGCCACCCGGTCCTCACCTCAGTCGCTCAGATCAGGCATAGAGCAGTCAGGCTACGGGGAATGCCCTGCAATGCTGTCCGAGTTGGTCGGCTCGCCAAGCACTTTGTGACTCCACTCACATTTGACCGGATGTGCGAACCAACTCGCTGGTTATACGGTCAACCTGCTAGACGAGGGGTCCGCGGTACCGGGTTGATATCGCAGAGGAGCCAGATGTCCGCAGTGCAGACGAACGACGGTCAGAGGCTCGAGCCCGGTGGCCGCAAATCGACCTGGCGCGTCATCGCCACCGTGCTCTTTCCCTGGATGACCGCGAAGTTCCTGTACAAGCCCCGGGTCGGCCCGTCGCCCAAGGACCGGATGCTGGACCGGCTGGCGTTCTGGCGGTCGATTGTCGGCCTCGGCGTGATCCTGGTGGCGACCTCCCACTACCAGGACGTCTGGGGCAACATCATCCAGAAGGCGATGGAGACCGGGCGGCTGGCCGTCATCCTGCTGCCGCTGGCGCTGCTCGCGATATTCGTCGTCACGCGCTCCGGGCTCCGCGCCCAGCTGCTGCCCGGCGTGTTGCGGCTGATAGGGCGTTCGGTGCTCGCGCTGGCCCTTTTCTACCTGCCGATCGTGTTGATTTTCGCCGCGGCCGGCAACCTCAGTTTCGCCTCGCTGGCCAATGGTGAGGCCGAGTTCACCAGTGACATCGACATCAACGCCTCAGGGAGCGCGGCACTCTGGGTTCTCGTGGCGATACTCGCGGCGATCGTCCTCGTTCCCTGGTTCTTCGGCCTCTGGTATTGCACGATCTACTGGGCGGCGCGCACCGGGTTCTGGATGGGCGAGGTCCATCCGCTGCTCGCGCCGATCGGCACTACGGTGCTCATGCTGCTGATCAGCGGCCAGGAGCTCATCACGCGCGACACCAAGGGCGTGCCCGACTGGCTGTGGCTCACGCTGAACCTCTGCGGCGCCGCCACGGCCCTGGTGCTGGCCGTGCTCGAATACCGGCATCTCCGGTCGACCGGCTACCGGTTCCGCAACGGCCCGGAACCCGTGACCCAGGATTCGGACGGCTCGGCAGCCGCCGATCAGACCTGAGGCCCGCGTGCAACAAGTCGGAGTCCCCGGTCCCGATCTGCCTGGCCGGCGACTGCTCGGCCGTCAGACTGTGATCTGCGGCCATCGCCTGGCCTCCTTCGTGGATGCACACCGTTCGAAGGATCACGCGATGGCCGTCCACTTACCGGCGGCCCAAGGTCACTCCCAGGCGCCCACCAGGGTGAACCCCGCCCAATAGTACGGATCGGCGTAAGGCCGGTAGCCGGTCGGCGCTGGCGTTGCCCGGCTCGCCCGGCGGGAGCGCGCGAGCAGGGCGGTGAGCTCCAGGGCCTCCGGCGAGTCCGGCGCGGCGGCCGCGAGCAGTTCCTCGTAGGCCGCGTACGCCTCGGCGAACCGGCGGGCCTTGAGCAGCGCGTCGGCGAATCCGCGGTCGAGCTGTCGTCGCGTGCCGGCGTCCGATGAGCCGAGCTCGGCGCGGATCTGCTGATGGTAGGAGATCAGCCGGTCCGGGCGGAGGGCCGCGAGCGAGAGCTGGGCCTGGCGAAGCGCTTCGGCCTTCGACGTGCCGGACGCCCACCGGGCGTAGAACTCGCGCAGCAGGAGCACGGTCGAGATCTCCTCCACTTTCCAGAGCGTGACCAGCACGGACGCCGCTCCGGCGTAGAGGAGCGAGCGGGTGAGGCCGATGAGCTCGTCGCCGGGGCGGTGCCTGCCGAGCCCGCTGTCGCAGGCCGCGAGCGTCACCAGGTCGGCGTCCAGGCGCAGGTCGAGGATGTCCGCCGCGGTAAGGAGGTCGCCTGCCGCCAGATGGACGCCGGACCTGAGCGGCTCCTCGGAGTCGAAGAACCCGTGACAGGCCAGATGCAGCAGGTCGAGGCGGCCCTGTTCGGCGAGGGTGGCGAGGACCCGCTCCTTGGTGACCTCGGTTCCGCTGAGGACGCGGGCGCCGAACCGGGCGGCCAGATCGGCGGCCTGGAGGCGGCCGTGCACCACGGGCGCGTCGGCCATCGAGTCCGCCACGACGATCGCCCCGGCGCGCCGGGTCCCTGTTCGCGGACTCGTACGCGGACTCGTACGCGGCTTCGTACGTGCTCGGACGTGCCGCAGCGCCGAGGCGCTGGGCAGGTAGACCACCGGGTTGCGGGTGATCAGGGGGCCCGTGACCCCGTCGCCGAGATCGAGGTCGAGCGCGCCGAGCGGCACCTGGTGCAGTGGGCCGTGCGGGACCAGGCAGATGACGTCACCCGGTTCGCTCCAGCGGAGCGCGGGGGCCGGCAGGCCCGCGTAGTTCTCCCCGGCCTCGGCCAGGAACCGGCTCGCCAGCTCCTTCGGCGTGCCCGAAGCCTGGCCCGGGCGCTGATCCGGGGTCCGTGCCTTCAGACCGGAGTGCGGGTCGCGGATCACCCGGACCCCGTCGTACGCACCGGTGACGCCGAAGGTGACCACGGGCCCCTCGGTGACGTGGAAGGCGAGCAGAAGTGTCGCGGACCCGGTGAGGAGCGCGCGGATCTCGCTCGTCCCGGCCGGGGTGCCCCGGCGAAGCGCCGCGTACTCGGCCAGCTCCGGTGCGGCTGATTGGCGTTCCATGCCTGCCCAGACCTCGTTCAGCTCCCGCAGCGCGGTGCGCCACGTGCCGATCGCCGCGGCCCTGGCGGCGCCGTCCGTGCCGGACACCTTGGTACGCGCCGCGCTCTCGGCCTCGACCGCGCGGCGCTCGGCCGCCGCCCAGTGCCCGCTCGCCCTGCTCAGCACGCCGTCGCCCAGGAGTTCCAGCAGGACACGCGCCCGCCCGAGCTCGCTCACCTCCAGCGCGGCGGCGGCGGGATCCGCCGGCCACAGCCGGGCCGGGCCGGGCACACCGGCGGTCAGCAGGTCCACCGTCATGGCGCACGCCTCGGCGAGCAGCCTGCCCTGCGTGATCCGGGCGTCGGGCTCCAGGTAGTCGGCGCGCAGTTCCTCCAGCGTGGCGCGCGCCTCGGACAGCAGCCGGTAGGCGCTGCCGGGGTCGACCATGCGGTCCAGGCGGGCGAGCTCGATGCCGGTCTCGGCCGCCGCCAGCCGCTGACCGTTGGCCTTGGCCCAGGCCAAGGCTCTACGCAGCTCCCGCCGCGCCCGTCGGGTCCGGCCGTCGGACGCGTCCTCGCGGGCGCCCGCGAGCAGTTCGAGGTGCGCGGTGAACGGTGTCGGATAGAGCGCCGTCCCGTCGGCGGCCGACCGGCGCAGCCGCTTGAGTATCCGCCGGCCGACGGCGAGGATCGCGTGCCGGGTGAGCGGCGGATATCGCTCACCGCGCGGCTCCTCGTCCTCGCTCAGCAACGCCTTGAATGCCGCCGGGGACCGTACGCTTCCCGCGAGCTCGAGCCAGGAGGCCTGGTCCGCCCCGGGCGGGGCAAGGGGGACCCCGCGGCGGGCCGCCAGCTCTCGCACCCCGGGATCGATCGCCGCGTCGTCGGCCACGCCGCGCAGGAGCCGCAGCGCGTCGCCGTCCCTGCCGAGCTCGGCCAGGGTCATGCCGTGCGCGACCCGGGCCAGTGCGGCGGCGGACCGCCGCTCGGTGCGGTCGAACAGCTCCACGGCCTGCGCGCCGAGGATCTCCGCCTCCTCGATCCGGCGCAGGGCGAGCAGGGTCTGGGAGTGCATCAGCGTCGCCCATCCCCGTTCCCCGCGGATGGCCTCGAAGATCTTGTCCTGGACGGTGTCCGGCTGGCGTTCTGCCACCCGCCCGGCCAGCTCCAGCCCTTCCTCCACCAGGTCGAACAGCGGCAGCATGTGCTGTTCGGACAGCCCCGGCTGCTGGTGGACCGCGCCCCGGCGGTGTACGGGCACGCCCTGGCTCATCTGGAGCGGGACGATCCCCAGCCACCGGATGAGATCCATGCCTCTGCGCCGCGGGAGTCCGCTCTCCCACGTGTGCAGCCACGATCCCCAGAGCTTGAGCCGCTGCAGTTCAGGGCTGCGGCGCAGCCGGGCGATCGTCACCCTCGGGTTCGGCAGACGCCACATCACCAGCCCGGCACGGAACACGTAGATCATGCTGAGCGTCAGCCCGGCCATGACGATGCCGGGATGGGGGTGCACGAGCGTGCCGATGAGCAGCAGCGTCAGTCCTCTGTCCGACAGCGTGAGCGCCAGCAGCCCGACCGGGAACATGACCACCGCGTACGCGGCGTTGATCGCCGGGACGGACGTGCGGAGCGGCCTGTGGGCGTGGGAGTCCAGGAGGTAGACGCCCACGACGGCCAGGGTCCACAGCGGCGACCCGTCCCGTGGCCAGGCCGAGGCCAGCCAGTCACCGAACGGGCCCGCGACGAGATACGCCATCAGGGCCAGTTCGGCGACGGCTCCGGTGGACAGCGCCTCCCGGGCGAGCGGTGCGTCACCGCTGGTGACGGTGATGAACGCGGCGACCACCAGGATCGCGAGCCAGCCTCCCAGCAGCGAGGCCATCAGGAAGCCGGGCGGCAGCCCGGACGGCACCGCCCCTGCCAACGCCCCCGCCGAGACCAGCACGACCACAGCGCCGGGCAGAATCATCAGCGACCACAGCAGCGTCCGGCTGAAAGCCCCCCAGCGGCTGGGCGGGACGGTGAGAATCGTCCGCTGACGGGCGATCTGGTCCGCTCTGCCTTGCTCGCGGTCGGCCGTACGCTGCTCGTTGCGTGACCGGAGTGACCAGGTCGCCCACCGGAGCCGTTCGAGTCGCCAGCCTGGATCCCGGCTCCAGCCCCGGGAGGTCATGCACCAGTCGGCGAGTTCGCCGAGCGCTCCGGCGGCGACGACCGGCAGCGCCACAGCCGCCCAGAGCGTTTCGTCCCCCAGGACGGGGCCGTACGTGATCGTGGCCGCCACCGGCAGGTACGTCAGGCCGGCGAAGGAGAGCAGCCCCAGCAGCACGCCGAGCACGACGGCTCCGGCCGCCGTGTCCGCTACGGGCCGCAGGACCGGGGTGAGGACGAGGAGGACGGCGGCCAAGATCGCTATGACGAGCAGTGCTGAGAGCGCCTGCTTGTTGCGGACGGCCCTGCGGCGCCACGCGGGCATCCTGCTGCGGCGACGCGGCCGGGTCCGCCGGTGTTCGGCCACGCAGATGGCCACGGCGACGCCGAAACAGCACCACCACAGCGGGTCGGCGAGGGTCATCCGGCACTCCAGGGAACGTCGAAGGGGATGCCGCCGTCCCAGAAGGCGGCGAGCCGCTCCCAGAGGACGATCTCGTCCTGCAGCGTGTCCGGCGGCTCGATCCCGAGCTGCCCGAGCAGGGTGCGCCGGTACAGGTCGAACGCGACCTCGACATGCCCGCCGTACAGCACCGCCGCGGGGGTTGCGGCTCGGTGCGCGGCCAGGGCGACGACCAGGCCCGTCGCGGCGCACACGGCCGTCGGAAGGCTCTCGCGGCCGGAGAGCGCCAGGGCCGCCAGCGCGGCGACCGTGAACACGCAGGCGACCACGGTGAGGGTGAGCATCAGGATCATGTTGGTGCGGGCGGCGGCGAGGTCGACGAGGGACTGCTGGGTGAGCATCGGCTGCAGGCGGGGCCACACCGAGCTCGGCCTGATGCCGTAGCGGGCGCGCGCGTACTGCTCGGAGCGGCGCAGCGCGTTGCCGAACCGGGTCGGCAGCACCTCTTCGGGCACGTCGGGGGACGGGTAGACGGTGGAGAGCGCCCTGCGGGCGCGGGCCTGCTTGTGCCGCGATCCGGTGCGGCTGAGGCGTTTCCAGCGCCGCAGCCGCGCCCTGTGGTAGGCGGACCAGACGCGAGCCGCGGCCCGCCCGAGAGGTGTCGGCCACGTGCCGGCGAACAGCTCGACCAGCTTGGGCTGCGCCGCGGTGAGCAGCAGCGAGACGAACGCGACGACGACGGCGAACGCTCCGCAGCCCAGCCATTGGACGGTGGCGTCGAGCGCCTTCCACCCGGCCAGGGCTTGGGAGAGGCCGGTCACGTACGCCCAGAGGAGTAACAGCCCGGCGCAGAGGAGGAGCGCGGGGAGCACCGCGGTCAGCATGAAACGGCGATCGACCGGGCCTGTCAGCAACGGCAGCATCAGCGTCGCCCCGGGTTATGCGTACAGCCGGATGTCGTGCTCCATGACCGGGTTGCCGCATTTCAGCGGGCGGAGCCGGTTCCATTCGGTGATCTCGTTCGGCCAGCCGCACCCGGGCTCCCGGCACAGCAGCCGGTAGTGCGGCCGGCCCTGATCCGGCAGGTCGGGGAACCGGTTGTCGCCCGCCTCTCCACCGGGACCGAGCGAGCGCTCGGCGGCCTGCGTGGCGAAGAAGTCGTCGATGACCTCCTGGGGCACGACAGCCGTCGGCGCTCCCGTGGGCGAGACGAGCACCACTCCCGCCGGGTCGGGATCGATGTCGAACAGGCTCGCCGCGCCCGGCGCGAGCAGGTCCCCGATCGGGGTCTCCTCCGGCACGACCAGCGCCCCCGCCGCCGGGGCCTGATCCGGACCTGCCGTGGAACCGCCGCGCAGCAGCCCGACGATGCCGTCCCTGGAAGTACGGACGACGAGGAACCTGACCTCCTGCGCCGCGCCCGCGGCGGGAGGTGCGCCGACCACCAGGAAGTCGGTGGTCGCCAGCTTGCGTAGCGACACTTGCGAGTCGGATGCCGACGAGGGGAAGAGCGACATGCGTGACCCTCCGTGGAGACGGCGACGCTGACCGTATGCCTAGGATGACGCAGGAAGCCTGGCCGAGGGGCGATCCGGGAAAACTCGGCCAGAGCGTGATCAATGGCAGGTCGGGGTCCCGGGTACAGGGCAAGGTTTCGGGGTTGGGCGGAAGGACTTCCGGGCTGCCCGGATATTTCCAGATAAAAGGGCTTCTGGAGCGCGCATTGCGTCTATGGAGAAGAGCGCTAGGAAGATCTTTTGGGCTTTCCTATGACTCACCATTGGGCGCCACGCCACACTGAAGGCCGTGACGAACGATCTCACCGAAGCGCGGGACCGTCTGGTTCCCCCTCGCCGGCTCCACCAGGTCGCGGCCCTGCTCAACATGCCGAACCTGGACGAGACCACCCCCCAGGACGGGGTCCCGCCATCCAGGCAGCAGGCGACGCTGTATGCGGGCATCGCTGACTGGGCTCGGCTCTCGGCGATCGCGGCCGATCAACTCGACGAGTCGGGCGCACCCGAGATCGCCGACGAGTTCGTCTACCTGGTCGAATACACCGACCAGCATGCCAAGGGCTGGCACCCGGCGCCCAGCGAGCACTCCGACGGGATCACGTTCGCCGAGCGGGCCGAGGTGGTCGCGCGGAGCGTCATGGGCCGCTACATCACCTACCTCGCCGATCATCGCGACGACTACGAGTTGTGGCTGGTGGATTCGCTGTCCCTGCGGGTCAGCGTGTGGAACGCGCGTACGGCCAACGAGGCGCGTTCGCGTGATCGGCGGCTCGCTTACTCATACTCGGGGCACACGTTCCAAGAACTGCAGATACCTCCGAATGCCGTGGAGATTCGTACGCCGGTTCAGATTCATCGGTTCATGACGCATTACATCACCTGCTGTTCTGAACCGGAGCATGGGGAGATTTATCCGGGTAATTGGGCTGCGTTGCCGACCGATGCCCTCTATTCGTACTTGCGGTATGGTCCGCTCTCCCCTGGCTCGGCCGGCTGATTCTGGGCGAGGGCACGACGGCATGACCTTCGCCCGGGGCGAGCTGACGACCTGACGCCGGCCGACGCGGGTGCGTCGGCCGGGCGGGTCAGTCCTGGGCGGGGGTGAGCAGGGTGGTCAGGTGGTCGGCGATGGCGGAGATGGTGGGTTGCTGCCACAGCAGGGTCGCGGGGAGGCGGCAGCCGAAGCGCTTGTCCAGGCGGCGCCTGACCATGACGGTCATCACCGAGTCGAGCCCCTGCTCGACGAGTGGGCGGCGGATCGCCAGGTCTGCCGGGGCGAGCCGCATCACCGACGCGATCTCCGCGCGGGTCTCGTCGAGGACGTACGCGCGCAGCTTCTCCGGTGACAGCCCGGCGAGCGATTCCGCGGGCTCCTGGAGGTCGTCCTCGGCCGCCACGGGTGCGTCGATGACCGGGTAGCGCAGGCCGATCACGTGGCCGATCACGTGGCCGTCGGCGTCGGCCAGGAGGGCGAGGACCGTGTCGTCGGCTGCCGGGTCCACGGCGGCGTCGATGATGACGGTGGCCGGCGGGGCGCCGGTCAGCGCCACCTCGTCGATGTGCACGACCATGCGCAGCACCGGGTCGCCGGGGAACACGCAGGGGGCCACGGACATCACCGCGTCGAGCGCCGGCGCCCAGGTGGGGGGCGTGTCGGCGGGGTGCGGGGTGTGGACGGTCGCGCGGAGGGCGCCGTCACGGCCCAGCAGCGTCTCGATCGTCCAGTCGAAGCCCGTGGTGGGGACGCCGACGGCGGCCAGCCGGGCGTGGACGAAACCCGGGTCGACCGGGGTGAGTCCGGCCGCGTCCGCTCCGGGCAGTGCGCCGTCCGGGGCCCAGGTGGCCGCGCCGGTCGACGCGGTGACGTGGACGAGCCAGGTGGGTTCGGGTTCGCCGGGGGTGGCGGGCGTGCGGGCGGCGAGCCGGATCGCGGGAGGCTCGTGGACGACCTGGATCTGCCGGCGTTCGGCGGTCATCAGGGGGTGCATCATCTCCACGTCGGAGAGTACGGGCGGCGATGCGCCCTCCCCAGAACCGGCCGCTCCCGTACCGGCCGCCTCCAGGAATGTGTTCACCAGGACCGCGGCAGGGACGATCTCGATGCCGCTGACGGCGTGGCTGCCCGGGTAGGGGCGGTTCGCGTCCTCCAGGCTGGTGCGCCACAGGCGCGTCGCGCTGCCCGCGAGGGTCGTGCCGGCGCCGAGCAGGGTGTGGGAGCGTACGTCGTGGCCGCGGTTGTCGTCGCCGCCGGAGGCGTCGCGCCAGTGGCGGCGGTGCTGCCAGGCGTAGGGCGGCAGGTCGGCCAGGCCGCCGCCGGGCTGCAGCCGCCGCCAGTCCACGTCGATGCCGTGGCAGTGCGCCAGGCCCAGCGCGGTCAGGAACGTCGCCTGCTCGGGTTGGTTGCGGCGGAGCGTCGTGCCGACGAAGACGTCCTCGAACCCGGCCTCCTCCAGCGTCTCGGTGACGGAGTGGGCGACCACGGGATGCGGGGAGATCTCCAGGAACGCCCGGTAGCCGTCCTGCGCGGCGGCGGTCGTGGCAGCGGCGAGGCGTACCGGGTCGCGGAGGTTGGCCGCCCAGTAGGCGCTGTCCAGGACGGGCGTCGACCTGGGGTCGGGCAGCGCGGTGGTGTACATGGGGATGCGGGGCGCGCCGAACGGGAGGTCGGCGAGCGAGGCCGCGAGCTCGACGGCCAGCGGTTCCATCTGGGGGCTGTGGAAGGCCACGTCGGAGGCGACCCGGCGGACCACGATGCCTTCGGCGGGCCACTCGTTCAGGACCGCCTCGACGGCGGCGACGTCGCCGGACAGCACGGTGGAGCCGGGCGCGGAGGCGATGGCGGCGACCAGGTCGGTACGGCCGGCGAGCCGCTCGGCCGCCTCCTCGAACGACAGTCCGGCCATCACCATGGCCCCCTTGCCCTCGGCCTGGCGCAGCAGCCGGGAGCGGCGGCAGATCAGGCGCGCGCCGTCGGCGACGCTCATCGCGCCGGCTGTCACGGCCGCCGCGATCTCGCCGACGGAGTGGCCGATGACGGCCGTCGGCCGCACGCCGTGCGCGTTCCAGAGCCGGGCGAGTCCCAGCTGCATGACGAAGATCATGGTCTGGACGCGGTCGATGCCGTCCAGGGCGCCCTCGGTGAGGACCTGCCGGGGGGAGAAGCCGATCTCCTCGGCGAAGATCGGCTCGATCTCGTCGACGACGGCGGCGAACTCGGGTTCGGCGAGCAGGTCGCGGCCCATGCCGCGCCACTGGCATCCCTGCCCGGAGAACACCCAGACGGGGCCGGGGCCCAGGTCGGGCAGCACGTCGCCGGTGAGGACGGATTCGGACGGCAGGTCGTCGGCGAGCCTGCGCAGGCCGGTGGTCACCTCGTCGTGGCCGGCGCCGATGACGACGGCTCGGCGGCCGAGGTGGGTGCGCCGCAGGGCGAGCGTGTGCCCGGCCGAGGCGAGGTCGAGGCGCTTGAGCTGTTCGGCGAGCGTGCCCGCGTACTGGCGCAGCGCCGCCTCCGACGCGGCCGACACCGGGAACAGGCGCGCCGCAGACAGCTCCCCCTGCCGCGCCGCAGACAGCTCCCCCTGCCGCACCCCGGCCGGCTCGCCCGCCGGCGGCTTCGCCGCTTCCGCAGGAGCCTGTTCGAGGAGGATGTGCGCGACCGTGCCGCCGTAGCCGAAGCTGGAGACGCCCGCCCGGCGGGGGTGGTCGCTCTCGGGCCAGGCCGTCCGTTCGGTGACGACGCTGAGCCCGGAGCTCTCCCAGTCGATGGCCGGGTTCGGGGTGGTCAGGACGGTCGGCGGGATCTCGCCGCGGTGGAGGGCGAGCACCGCCTTGATGATCCCGGCGATGCCGGCGGCGCCTTCGAGGTGGCCGATGTTGGACTTGACCGAGCCGATGAGGCACGGGTCGCCGGGCGCGCGGCCGGTGCCGTAGACGGCGGCGAGGGCGCCGGCCTCCAGCGGGTCGCCGAGGCGGGTGCCGGTGCCGTGCGCCTCGACGTAGCCGACCGTGGCGGGCGAGACGCGCGCCTGGCGCAGCGCCCTGGTCATCACGTGTTCCTGCGCCTCGCCGCACGGCGCCATGATGCCGTTGGTGTGCCCGTCCTGGTTGACGGCGCTGCCGATGACGAGCGCGAGGACGCGGTCGCCGTCGCGGCGGGCGTCGGACAGCCGTTTGAGCACGACGACGCCGCAGCCCTCGCCGCGCCCGTAGCCGTCGGCGGCGGCGTCGAACGACTTGGAACGGCCGTCGGGGGCCAGGGCTCCGGCGGTGCCGAGCGTGAGGGTCTGGCCGGGGGTGACGAGCAGGTTGACGCCGCCGGCCAGGGCGACGTCGCTCTCGCCGAGCCGCAGGCTCTGCGCGGCGAGGTGGAGCGCGACCAGCGACGCCGAGCAGGCGGTGTCGACGGCCATGCTGGGCCCGCGCAGGTCCAGGGAGTAGGAGATGCGGTTGGCGACGGCGCAGGTCGCGGCGCCGATGCCGGTCCACGCCTCGATCTGGGGCAGGTCCTCCAGCAGGCGGCTGCCGTAGTCGGCGGTGCACACGCCGACGAACACCCCGGCGTCGGTGCCGGCCAGCTCGTGCGGGGGCAGGCCGGCGTGTTCGAGCGCCTCCCACGCGGTCTCCATGAGGATCCGCTGCTGCGGGTCCATCAGCTCGGCCTCGCGCGGCGACAGCCCGAAGAACTCGGCGTCGAAGCCCTCGACGTCGTTCAGGAAGCTGCCGTGGCGCACGGCGTCGCGCAGCGCGGCGGCGTCCTCGGGGCTGCGGTTCTCGTACGGGAGCCAGCGTTCGGCGGGCAGCGGCCGGGTGGTGTTGCGGCCGTCGCACAGCAGGTCCCAGAACGCGTCAGGTGAGCCGGCGTCGCCGGGGAAGCGGCAACCGATCCCGATCACCGCCACCGGTTCCGGCCGGATCCCGCTCGGACTATCGACCATCGCGCTCGTTTCCCTTCGATGACTACGCGGTTTCGGTGACGGCTCTCAGCACCACGGAGGCGTGTCGAGGATCTTGATCACGGCGCCGGAGACCGTGACTCCGGGGCCGGTGCCGAGCATCAGCAGGTGGTCGCCGGGGCCGAGCTGCCCGGTGGTGAGCAGCCGGTCGAGGGCGAGGACCTGGTCGCTGGCCCCGCAGTGGCCGATGGTGCGCCCGTACTCCCAGGTGGAACGTGACATGGGCAGGTCGAGCAGGGCCATGCAGCGCTGTTCGACGATCTCCTCGGAGTAGTTCATGAAGGCGACCCGGGTGAGGTCGCGGGCCTCGATCCCGCTCTCGTCGAGGACGCGTTCGACGATCTCCATGAGCGCCCGCTGGATCTTGAACAGGGCGGCCGTGCTCTCGCCCTGGGGCATGACCTGGTTCCGGAACTGGTCGTTCCTGGCCGCGAAGCTGAACTTGCGCCCGACGGTGACGCCGGGCGGGAACAGGGGCTCGGTGCCCCGGTGCAGCTCCTCGGCCTCGGCGACGGTCACCGTGCGCACCGACATCAGGCGGGCGAAGCCGGGCTCCCTGGTGAGCACGAGCGCGCTGGCGGCGTCGCCGCCGACGTAGCCGGGGCCCATGCGCCACCGGTCCATCAGCGGGGTGCCGTAGTTGTCGGCGGCGACGAGCAGGGCGGCCTGCCGGGCGGGGTCGGCGCCGAGGTAGCCGGCGGCGAGCTCCAGGGCGGTGAACATCCCGTTGCAGCCCTGCCGGATCTCGGTGGCCAGGACGTCGCCGCCGACGAGGTGGCGTTGCAGGTAGGAGTGCGGGGGCCAGCCGTCGGGCCCCTGGTGCCAGGTGGAGGCGTACAGCAGGAGGTCGAGGTCGGCGGGGGCGCGCCCGCTGCGCTTGAGCGCGCTCTGCGCCGCGTGCAGCGCCATCTCGGGCGCGGGCAGGTCGCCGGCCACCGCGGCCCCGGCCAGGTTGTGCAGCTCCGCCTCCTCGGCCGGGTACCAGCCCTTGGCGACGGCCTTCTCGACGCTGACGACCGTGCGGGGGACGAAGGCTCCCACCCCGCTGACGTACGTGCCGGGCGGGGTCATGCCGAGGCGAGTTCGTCGAGCATCGCGACGATCGTGGTGACGTCGCGGAAGTTCTCGGGGTCGAGCTTCGCGGCCGGAACCGGGACGCCGAGCTCCTTCCGGATGAAGTTGAGCAGGCGCGCGGTCCGCAGGGAGTCCAGCAGGCCGGACGTCAGGAGCGGGGTGGCCTCGTCGACCTCCAGGCCGGCGTCGTCCGGGACGAGGTTGTCCTGGATGAAGGCGACCAGCCGGTACGTGGTCTCGCCGGTGGTCTGTCCGATCGTCATGCGCGTGCCTCTTTCGTCACGGGGGCGGGCGCGAGCACCTTGAACGCCGCCGCGGCGACCGACGTCCCGGAGCCGAAGCCCACCACGAGCAGGTGGTCGCCGGGCACGAGCCCGCCGGTGGCGATCAGGTGCTCGAAGGCGATGAACTGGTCGACGGCGCCGCAGTGGCCGACGCGCCTGCCGTAGTCCCAGGTGGTCTGCTCGACCTCGATGCCGAGCCAGGACATCTGCCCGTCCAGGTCCTCGCGGCGGCCGTGCGGGAAGGCCACCCGGGTGATGTCCGACAGCTCGATCCCGGCCTCGTCCAGGGTCTGCTCGACCTGCTGCATCATCGTCTTCTGGATCGTCAGGTGGATGCCGGTGCCGCGTTCCTTGAGGAGCCGCTGGCGGAACTCCTCGTGCCGGTCACCGAAGCTGAGCCCCCGGCCGACGGTGGCGTCCGGGGGGAACAGCGGGTAGGCGCCGTCGTTGACCGCGTCGGCCTCGGGGATCGTCGTGGCGTTCACCGACAGGAGCTGGGCCATGCCGTAGTCCTTGCCGAGGACGAGCGCGCAGGCGGCGTCGCCGATGAGCGCGCCGGGCGTCATGCGCCAGCGGTCGACCAGCGGGGTGCCGTGGTTGTCGGCGGAGACGACCATCGCGGTCTCGCGGCCCGGGTCGGCCTGGAGGTAGCTGGCGGCCAGCTCCAGCGAGCTGATCATGCCGACGCAGCCGCTGCGGATCTCGTACGCGGGCACGCCGCCGCCGAGCAGGTGCATCTGCAGGTAGTGCTGCGGCTGCCAGCCGTTGGGGCCCTGGTGCCAGACCGACGGGTAGAGCAGCAGGTCGAGCTCGCGCGGGGAGGACTCGCCCCAGCGCTCGTAGGCGTCCACGACGGCGCGCCTGGCCATCTCCGGGGCGGGCATGTCGCCGGCGACCGCGGCGCCGATCTGCTGGAACTTCTCGGCCTCGTCGGCCGGGTACAGGCCCTCGCTGACCGCCTGCTCGACGGTCACGGCGTCCGGCACGTGAACGCCGAGGCTCCTGACGAACATGTTGGAAGTACGCACACGTCCCCTAACTCTGGGCAGGGCATGGCACGGCAAGGGCGCCGTCGTGCGGACGGAGCACCAGGGGAAAGCGGAGTCAGCCGGCCAGCGGCAGCGAGTCGGCGCGTGAGGCCGGAAAAGGCGGCCGGCGGACGAGAGCGTCGTGAATTTCGGAAGTCGGCGGTCAGGCGTTTTTGCGATGTCGAGTTGCGCGATTCCCGCCGGTCGATGCCGTCACGAGCGCCCTCTCTCTGTCCTCGGCGATCACAGGGGAAAGGATAGGGCCGCCCTTCGGGTAAAGCAATATAAGGTCCGAAATCTGGACGGCCTCATTCCGTGACCGCAACCCGGCGGAACGTGTTCATTTTTGAAATGCACATTTCTCGGCCGAGCTGCGGTTCCGCCGATTGGACGGTTCCATTACGGCTTTCCGAAATTGGCGCCCGCGACCTGGGCCGCGGGCGCCGGGGCTCACACGATGACGCGGGCGCAGGGGATGCCGTTGAGCCTGAACTCGGCGGGCGGGGCGTTCGTGCCGGTGACGCTGGCCTCGTACCCGAAACTGACGCTGGAGCTCGGGCCGATGTTGGCGTTGTGGCCGGCGTCGCGAGCGACCACCTGGGTGCCGGTCTGGGTCAGGTTGGTGTTCCAGAAGGCAGTCACCTGCTGGTTGCCGGCCCAGTTCCACGACAGGCGCCAGCCGCTGATGGGCGTGGTGCCGGTGTTCTTGATGGTCACGGTGCCGTTGAAGCCGCCGCTCCAGTTGCTGGCCTGCCAGGTGACCTGGCACGAGGTGCCCATCTTGAGCGCGCCGCGCAGGAACATCTCGAAGGTGTCCCAGGTCGGGTTGGGGGCGCCCCCGCCCGCCAGGATGGCCTCGCCGCAGTTGGTGGTGGCGTAGCTGGTCTGGGTGCCGAACCGGGCGGGGTCCATGACGTCGGCCCGGCCGTGGTCGGCGCCGGGGATGGAGATGAACTGGCCGTTGCCGCAGACCGACTTGATCTTGTTGTAGAGCAGCACGCTCTGCCCGTGGGGCACCAGGAAGTCGGCCTGGCCGTGCAGGAACAGCACCGGCGGGTCGTTGGCGTCGACGTAGTTGATCGGGTTGGCCTGCGCCACCGTGGCGGGGCAGGTCTGGATGGCGCAGCCGACCAGGAGGGATTCGGGCGAGATCGGCGAGTTGTGGTCCAGCCCGCCGCCGGGCAGGTTCTGGGCGTTCATCTGGAGGAAGTCGGTCGGGCTGAAGAAGGCGAGCCCGGCCTGCACGGAGCTGGAGACGCCGGTCGCGCCGACGGTGCCCTCCAGCGCCGCCACGCCGCCGGTGAACGTGGCCATCTCCGTCAGCCAGCCGCCCGAGGAGTCGCCCATCATGGCGAAGCGGTTCGGGTCGAGCTGGTAGGCGGGGGCGTTGTGGCGCAGCCAGCGGATGGCCGCCTTGATGTCGTGCACCTGCGCCGGGAAGACCGCCTGGGTGCTGGAGCGGACGCTGACGCCGGCCACCGCCCAGCCCTTGGCGTTGAAGACGGCGGCGATGTCGGCGGCGCCGCTCTTGCCCTCGTCGCTCGACCAGGCCGAGCCCTTGTGCCAGATCAGCAGCGGCCTGGGGGTGAGGCCGCCGGTCGGCAGGTAGAGGTCCAGCAGGTGCCCCCGGGAGCCGACGGGGTCCTCGGAGGCGTACGGGATGTCGGCGATCACCTGGGCGGCCTGGGCCGGTGGTGAGAGCGCGAGTGAGACACCGAAGGTCGCCAGCATGGTGAGGACCATGCCGAGGACGGCGGCCGGGCGGATTCGAGCATGCATAGGTGAGCCTCCGGTGTTCGGATGATCGCCGTTTTCCCCGCCGGCTTGGCCTCGCCTCGATGTGGGCGAGGCGACGATATGACACGTACGTGACGGTGGTCAAAGTTTTCGGCGAACCGTTTCGATCCTGGTGACTTGCACCCCTACCGATGGGCGAAACAGCTCATCCGGCATTAGACGGGAACAAAACATGAAGAAGGGCCCAGAAGGCCGTATTACGCGGCGACAACGCAGCACAGAATGACATTTTTCCTGGCACACGGTCAGTGATATCTTGACCGCCGTGATCCACCCCGTCTTAGGAGGATTGATGCGCAAGGTTCGCGCAGTTCTCGTCCCGGCCGTTCTGGCCCTCGGATTGTCGTTATCGCTCGGCGCCACTCCGGCGCAGGCCGAAACGCTCAACGGCATCTACCGGGAGCACTCGGAATGCCAGCGATACGGCGACTACGGCGACGAGCAGGGCTGGTGGAACGGGTATAGATGCGAGTGGAAGAGCCAGTATCACTACTACTTCCTCTACGCGTGACACGCTGAGACCTGGGCGCCCCCCGGCTCTTTGAGCCAGGGGGCTCCTGCGTGCCTGGCGGAAAATCGTTTGCCTCTCGCGGCACTGCTCGGCGACCGTGGTGCTGCCATTCCGAAATGCCAGCACCCGTTCAGCGAAGAGAGCGTCTTTGTCGCACCACCACCCGGCCACGGTCTCCGTGTTCGCCTCCCCCGCAAGCTGGATCGAGTCCGACGCCCTCACCCAGTGTCACCAAGTGGCCGCCCTCGACGGCATGAGGCACGTCGCCGCGATGCCCGATCTGCACCCCGGCAAGGGCGCCCCGATCGGCGCGGCGATGACGTCGAGCGTGCTCTACCCGTTCCTGGTGGGCTCCGACATCGGCTGCGGCATCGCCGTCTTCCCCTTCAGGCTCAAGCGCGCCGTGCCCGAGAAGCTCGCCGCCCGCTTCCCCGACCTCGACCGCCCGCTCGATCCCGTACGCGACGCCGACGACCCGGCCTGGGACGTGCTCGACGGCGAGATCCCCGCCGGTCACCACGAGGGCCTCGGCACGGTCGGCCGGGGCAACCACTTCGTCGAGCTGGCGCGGATCGGCACCGTCTTCGAGCCCGACCACGCCGACCGCCTCGGGCTCGCCGCCGGCGACCTGGTGCTCATCGTCCACAGCGGCTCGCGGGGGCTGGGCGAGCGAATCCTGCGGGCGCACACCGAGGTCCACGGCGCGGGCCCGGCCCCCGACCCCGACGCCTACCTGGCCATGCACGACGAGGCCGTGCGCTGGGGATCGCTCAACCGGCGGCTGCTGGCCGCCCGGGTCGCCCACGCCCTGGGGGCCCGGCCCGCCGAGCCGGTCGTCGACCAGTGCCACAACCTCGTCGAGGTCCGCGACGGCCTCTACCTGCACCGCAAGGGGGCCGCGCCGGGCGACGGCCGCGACGTGCTCATCGCCGGCACCCGAGGCACCCACTCCTACCTGGTGGCCGCCCATTCCGGGCCGGACGCCGGCCACTCCGTCGCGCACGGCGCGGGCCGCAAGATGTCGCGCGCCGACGCGCTGCGCCGGGGCCGGGCCAAGCACACCGTCGAGGAGCTGCGCCGCACACCGCTCGGCTCGCTGGTCGTCTGCGGCGACCGCCAGCTTCTGTTCGAGGAGGCGCCGACCGCCTACAAGCGCATCGAGCAGGTGATCTCCGACCTGGTCGAGCACGACCTGGCCACCCCGATCGCCACGACGGTCCCGCTGGTCACGTACAAGACGGCCGATCTCGGCTCCGCGCCCGAGCGCCGCCGCAAGCGGGGCCGGTCGTGACCGTCCACCTGCTCCTGTCGGCCGGGCGCGGCCCGCAGGAGTGCGCGTGGGCGCTCGCCCGGCTGCTGCGCCGGCTCGAAGCCGACGCCGCCCGGCACAAGCTGGAGACCCACCGCGCCGAGACCGTCCCCGGCGAGCGGCCCGGCACGTACCGGTCGGTGCTGGTCAGGATCACCGGCGCGGACGCCGAGACGTTCGCCGCCTCCTGGACCGGGACCCTGTGCTGGCAGGCCCCCAGCCCCTACCGGGCCTCCGCCGGGCGCAAGAACTGGTACGTGACCGCCCGGCCGTGCCAGGTCGACGCCCCGCGCACGGCCTTCGCCGAGGACGACGTCGACGTCGTGCCCTGCCGCACCGGCGGCCCCGGCGGCCAGCACCGCAACAAGGCCAGCACCGCCGTGCGGGCCACCCACCGGCCCACCGGGATCGTCGTCGTGGTCGACACCGAGCGCCAGTTCAGCCTCAACCGCCGCATCGCCATGCGCCTGCTGCGCGAGCGCCTCGAACGCGACGACGAGGCGGCCGGCCGCGCCCTCGTCGCCGCCCGGCACCGTGTCCACGACGAGCTCGTCCGCGGCAACCCCACCCGCGTCGAACGCCCCTGACGCTCACCAGCCCTGCCAGAGGACGACCGACACGGCGAGCGCGGCGACCAGCAGCACGTACGCCGGCGCCCGCGCCGTGCGGGCCGACTCACGGCGGACGGAGAACGCGAGCGCGGCCCCCAGGGCCAGGGCGGCGGCCAGGTGCGGAACGTGCCCCTCGACGTCACCGGCTCGCTCGCCGGTCACGACGGCGAGCGCGGCCGGCCCCGCCGCCAGCAGCGCCGGCACGTAGCGGAACAGGCCGAGCAGCACCCAGACCGCGACGCCCGCCGCCAGCAGCATCGAGGAGCTGTGATGCAGGTGGCGGATCGCCAGGCCGCCCGGTGTGGCGAGCCCGGTCTCCAGCGCGGCCGCGTAGGCGGAGCTCAGCTCGACGCCGCGCAACGGCTCGTAGGGGCCGTCGTACACGACCGTGCCGCCGTCGGGCCGGAACCAGGCGAGGTAGGCGCCGGTGGCCAGGACGACGGCGAAGCAGTAGAGAAGCATCTCGCCGGTCAGCCGTCTCATCTGCTTCACGGGGCATATTGCATCACGCCGGGCGGGCCCACCATCATCTCGGCATGGTGCAGCCGACGTTCAGCCGGCGGGCGGTGCTGCTCGCCGCCGGAGGGCTGGCCGCCGGTTGCGCGCGGCGGCCGGAGGTGGAGCCGGCGCGGCTGCGGCTGGCCACGGGCCCGGAGGGAGCGGTGTACCGGCGGATCGGCGGCGTGCTGGCCGGGCGCGTCTCCGAGCAGGTGCCGGGCGTGACGGTGACGACGGTGCCGAGCGGGGCGTCGACCGACAACATCCGGATGCTGCGGGCCGGTGAGGCGCAGCTCGGGCTGACGAGCCTGGACGCGCTGATCACGACCGACGGGCGCGCGCCGGACGGCGTCTCGGCGATCTGCCGCCTGTACGACAGCCATCTGCACCTGGTGGTCATGGCCGGGTCGCCGATCGGCGAGTTCGCGGACCTGGCGGGCAGGCGGGTGTCGCTGGGGGCCCGCGATTCGGGCACGGAGTTCACCTCGCGGCGGGCGCTGGAGCTGGCCCGGCTGGAGCTGGAGTGGCTGTACCTGAGCCAGGCGGAGTCGGCGGCGGCGTTGCGTGACGGCCGGATCGACGCGATGTTCTCGCTGACGGGCGTCCCGACGCCGGCGATCACGGAGCTGGCGCAGAAGCACGCGATCCGGCTGATCCCGCTGGCCGCCCAGGCGGGGGCGCTCATCACGGCGTTCCCGGGCCCGTACACGCCTGCCATGATCCCGTCGACGGCCTACGCGGGGGTGCCCGCGGCGCGCACGGTCGCGGTGCCGAACGTGCTGCTCGTCCGCAACGACCTGCCGGACGAGCTGGTGCACGCCATCACCGACACGATCTTCACCCGCGCCGGGCCCGCGGCGGTGCCCGAGGCGTGGCACATCAACGTGCGCACCGGGATCTCCACGGCGACGGCGCCGCTGCATCCGGGGGCGGCGGCCTGGTTCCGCGACCGCAAGCGCTGAGCGGGTCAGCCGGGCACGAGGGGCAGCGCGACCACGGCGGCGAAGCCGTGGCCGGTGCCGTCGGGGCGCGGCAGGCCGTCCTCCAGCCGCAGCTCGCCCCCGGCCGCGCCGACGAGGTCGGCGCAGATGGCCAGCCCCAGGCCGGTGCCGGTGACGTTCTGGTGCTTGGGCGCGCGCCAGAACCGGCGCAGCGCCTGCTCGCGCTCGGCCGGCTCGATGCCCTGGCCGTCGTCGCGGACGGCGATCGCGACGACGCCGCCCGCCTCGGCGGCGCTCACCCGCACCACCCGCGCGTCCGACAGCCGCAGCGCGTTGCTGATCAGCTCGTCCAGGATGCTGCCCAGCCCGCCGGACGGCTCAAGCAGCCGCAGCCCCGGCGGCACCTCCACCGCCAGCCTCTGCCCGGCGGTCGCCGTCAGCGCCCGCCACCGGTCGACGCGGGTGGCCAGCACCGCGTCGAGGTCCACCGGCGAGGCCGTGCGGATGCTCTCCATCCGGGCGCTGGCCTGCAGCGAGTTCAGCATCCGCTGCATCGCCTTGAGCTCGTCGACCGCGACGTCGTACGCCTGCCGCCCGTCGTCACCCGCCCGCAGGTGCGGCTCCAGGCTCTCCACGGCCAGCCGCAGGCTGGTCAGCGGGTTGCGCAACTGGTGGGAGGCGTCCGACACGAACGCGCGCTGGCGCTGCACGGCGTTCTCGACCGCGTCCATCATCGTGTTGAACGACCCGGCCAGCCGCCGCAGCTCGGGCGGCCCGGCCTCGGCGTCGGCGCGGATCGTGAGGTCGCCCTGGGAGATGCGCGAGCTGGCCGCGTCGAGTTCGCGTACGGGCCGCAGCACCCACGCCGAGACCGGCCAGGCGACGGCGACGAGCGCGATCAGCGGCAGCAGCCCGAGGCCGGCGAGCTGGGCCCAGCGCAGCAGGATGCGCGAGCGCGTCCTGGCCAGGTCGGAGATCGTCACGACGGCGCCGACGACCTCGCTGTCGCGGCCGACCGGCTCGGCGACGACGAAGGCGGAGTCGTCCCAGGGCGCCCACTCCCCGGACGGTTCGGGCCTGGCCCCGGCGAGCGCGGCGGTGACGATCCGGGGCAGGGCCGGCTCGGCCCACGCCGCCTGCCGGTACGCGTCCGCCGGGCCGAGCAGCACGGCGCCCGATTTGTCGATCACGGCGACGGGGATGCCGTACAGCTCGTGGTAGCGGGCCAGCTCCTGCTGGAGGGCCTCGGTGCGCCCGGTGGACAGCGCGGTCTCGGCCAGCGACGCGAACCTGCCGACGTCGTTGAGCCGGTCCACGTACGTCTCCTGCATCTCGCGCTCGGCGACGGTGACGCCGAGCGGGACCCCGAGGGCCGCGACGAGCAGGACCGCGAGGGGCACCAGGACGACGAGCAGGCGGCGGTGCACGGGACGTCAGCCGTCCGGCTCCGCCGTCAGCCGGTAGCCGACCCCGTGGATGGTGCGGATCAGCGTGGCGGGCCCCAGTTTGTGGCGGAGCGCGGCGATGTGGGTGTCGAGGGTGCGGCTCGACGACTCCCAGGTGGCGCCCCAGATCTGGTCGAGGATGACGTCGCGGCTGACGACGTTGGGCGCCCGGCGGGCCAGCAGCAGGAGCAGCTCGAACTCCTTGCGGGTCAGCGTCACCGGGACGTCGTCGACGGTGACCTCGCGGGTGCCGACGCCGATGCGCATCGGGCCGACGACGAGGGGCCCGTCGGGGTGGCTCATCGCGCGGGCGACCCGGGTGCGCCGCAGGACGGCGTCGATCCTGGCCAGCAGCTCGGGGACGCCGAACGGCTTGACGATGTAGTCGTCGGCCCCGGCGCGCAGCCCGCGGACGCGCTCGTGCTCCTCGGAGCGGGCGGTCACGGCGATGACGGCGGTCTCGGGGCGGTCGCGCAGCTTGCGGATCACGTCGAGGCCGTCGCCGTCGGGCAGGCCCAGGTCGACGAGGACGACGTCGGACGGGGCCGCGCGCACGGCCTCGGCCGCCGTGGCGAGGCGGTGCACCTCGAAGCCCGCCTGGGCCAGGACGGTCGCCAGACCCCGCGCCACGCGGTCGTCATCCTCGATGATGGTGATCCGCATACCGGATTGTACGGCCGGGGTCAGCGGCCGGGCCATGCCGTTTCTTGGGATTTCTCTGACATTCACCGCATTCCTTGGGATTCCTCTGACACCATGCGCGCCCTTGTCACCCCAGACTGAGGCCGCGCACTGACGAGGAGCCCCGATATGAGAACGACCAGCAGGTATCCAGCCGCCGCCCGGATGATCGCCATGATCGGCGTCGTCTCGCTCGCCGCCGCCTGTTCCGGCAACGGCGGCGGGAGCGGCGCGACCGGCGGAGGCGGCGAGGGCGGCGCCTACCCCAGCCAGAACATCACGTTCGTCGTGCCGTTCAGCGCGGGCGGCCCGACCGACACCGTCACCCGCATGATCGCCGAGCCGATGGCCGCCAAGCTCGGCGCGAAGATCGTCGTCCAGAACGTCGAGGGCGCGGGCGGCACCATCGGCGCCGGCGAGGTCGCCCGCGGCGAGCCCGACGGCTACACCGTGCTCATGCACCACATCGGCATGTCCACCGCGCCCGCCCTCTACCAGGACCTCGGCTACCAGCCGCTGGAGAGCTTCGAGACGGTCGGGCTCGTCACCGAGGTGCCGATGACGGTCGTCGCCCGCAAGGACTTCGCCCCCGCGACGCTCCAGGACCTCGTGGCGCACGTGAAGTCCAACGCCGACAAGGTCACCATGGCCAACGCCGGCATCGGCGCCGCCTCCCACCTGTGCGGCCTGCTGTTCCAGACGGCCACCGGGGTCAAGCTCCAGGAGGTCCCGTACGAGGGCACCGGGCCCGCGCTGACCGACCTCGTCGGCGGCCAGGTCGACTTCATGTGCGACCAGACGACCAACACCAGCGGCCAGATCTCCGCCGGAGAGGTCAAGGCGTACGCGGTCACCACGCCCGAGCGGGTCAAGAGCCTGCCCGACGTGCCCACGACCACCGAGGCCGGACTGCCCGGGCTCAAGGTCAGCGTGTGGCACGGCCTGTACACCCCGAAGGGCACGCCGCAGGACGTCGTCCAGAAGCTGTCCGAGGCGCTGAAGTCCGCGCTGGCCGACCAGAAGGTCATCGACCAGATGGCCAAGCTCGGCACCGCGCCGGTCGCGGCCGAGGCGGCGACCCCGCAGGCGCACCGCGCCAAGCTGGAGGAGCAGCTCACCACCTGGGGCAAGGTCATCGCCGACGCCGGGATCAAGGCGTCCTGACGTGGAGCGTCGCCGGTCCTTCCCGGACGTCCTCGCCGGGGTCGTGTTCATCCTGATCGGTGGCGCGTTCGTGGCAGGGTCGCTCGGCTACGAGCTGGGCACCCCGCTGCGGATGGGCCCCGGCGCCTTCCCGCTGCTGGTCGGCGCGGTCGTGGCGGCCCTGGGCCTGGCCATCGTGGTCAAGGGCCTGGTGGCCGGCGAGGTGATCGCGTTCGGGCCGATCCCGTGGCGGGCGGTCGGCGTCATCGTGCTCGCGCTGGTGTTCTTCGGCTTCACCGTACGGGGGCTCGGGTTCGTCCCGGCGTCGCTGGTGACCGCCCTGCTCACCACGGTGGCCAGCAAGCGCGTACGGCCGCTCATGGCCGTGGCGGTGGCCGCCGGGCTGACCGTCGCGGCCACGCTCATCTTCGTCGTCGGACTGCAACTGCGGCTCCCGCTCTGGGGCCCGTGGCTGGGATTCTGACGCGGAATCCGGATTGAGGCATGGAACTACTCGACAACCTCGCGCTGGGCCTCTCGACCGCCCTGCTCGTCCAGAACGTCCTCTACTGCTTCGTGGGTGTGCTGCTCGGGACGGCTGTCGGCGTGCTGCCCGGCATCGGGCCGACGGCGACGGTGGCGATGCTGCTGCCGATCACGTTCAGCTTCGAGCCCGTCACGGCGCTGATCATGCTGGCGGGCATCTACTACGGCGCGCAGTACGGCGGCTCGACGACCGCCATCCTGATCAACCTGCCCGGCGAGTCGTCGGCGGCCGTCACCGCGCTCGACGGGCACGAGATGGCCCGGCAGGGACGGGCCGGCGCCGCGCTGGCCACGGCCGCGGTCGGCTCGTTCATCGCCGGGACCGTGGCCACCGTCGTACTCGCGGTCGCGGCCCCGCCGCTGGCCAGGGTCGCGTTGCAGTTCGGCCCGGCGGAGTACTTCTCGCTGGTGCTGCTCGGCCTGATCGTGTCGATCGCGCTGGCGCGCGGCTCGGCGCTCAAGGCCCTGGCCATGATCTTCCTGGGCGTCCTGCTCGGCACCGTCGGCCAGGACATCTACACCGGTACGCCCCGGTTCACGTTCGGCCAGCGCGAGCTGTACGGCGGGATCGACTTCGTGTCCGTCGCCGTCGGCATGTTCGGCGTGGCCGAGATCCTGCGCAACCTGGAGAACGAGCAGACCCGCACCGCGATCGTCAGCAAGGTCAAGAACCTGTGGCCGACCCGCGAGGACCGGCGCCGGATCGTCGGCCCGATCCTGCGCGGCACCGGGCTCGGCGCCGCGCTCGGCGTCCTGCCCGGCGGCGGTCACGTGCTGGCCTCGTTCACCTCCTACGCCGTCGAGAAGCGCGTCTCCAAGCGGCCCGAGGAGTTCGGGCACGGCGCCATCGAAGGCGTCGCCGGGCCCGAGTCGGCCAACAACGCCGCCGCGCAGACGTCGTTCATCCCGCTGCTGACGCTGGGGCTGCCCGCCCATCCCGTGATGGCGCTGATGATCGGCGCGTTCATCGTCCACGGCATCACCCCCGGGCCGAACGTCATCACCGAGGAGCCCGCGCTGTTCTGGGGCCTGATCGCGTCGATGTGGATCGGCAACGTGCTGCTCGTGCTGCTGAACCTGCCGCTGATCGGGCTCTGGGTGCGGATGCTGCGGATCCCGTACCAGGTGCTGTTCCCGATGATCATCCTGTTCGCGGCGATCGGGACGTACTCGCTCGGGTTCAACGCCTACGACGTGTACGCGATCGTGTTCTTCGGGCTGCTCGGGTACGTGCTGATCAAGTGCGGGTGCGAGCCGGCGCCGCTGCTGCTCGGCTTCGTGCTCGGGCCGCTGCTGGAGGAGAACCTGCGGCGGGCGCTCATCATCGAGCGCGGCGACGCGACGGTGTTCCTGACGCGGCCGATCTCGGCGGTGCTGCTGGCCCTGGCGGCAGCGGCGCTGGTGGTCGCCGTGCTGCCGGCGATCCGCAAGCGCCGCGAGGTGGTGTTCGCCGAGGAGGACTAGGAGCCGCCGGGCACGGCCCCGGGCTCACCAGGGCTCGGCGGTCCGCCCGTCGGCGTCGAGGCCGTAGCGCGGCAGCAGGTCCCACCCCTGCTCCGCGGCCAGGCGCAGCAGCGGGTGACCGTGGCCGGCGTCGGCGGCCCGGCGGATCAGCTCCTCGGCCTCGGCCTCGGGGCTGCGCCAGGCCAGGTCCAGGAGCGAGTTGACCTCGTCGGCGAAGGGGTCGCGGGGTGGCAGCGCCACCTTCCGCCGTGGGGCGGGCTCGGCCACCGCCCGGCGGGGCGTGGGCGCGGCCGGCTTCGCCGCCGCCGCGCTCTCCGCCAGCCGGACCGCCTGCTCGCGGGCGCCGGCTCGCCGCCGCAGGCGCGCCAGCACCGCCAGCGCGTGGCCGTCCCCGTGACGGGCCGCGCGGTGCGCGAGCGACTCTGCGGCGGCGTGGTCGCCCGCACGCTCGCGCAGGACGGCCAGGGAGCGCAGGGCGGCCGTGCTCCCGCGTGCCGCGGCCTCGGCGGCGAGCCGTTCGGCCGCCCGGCCGTCGCCGCGCCGCTCCCGCATCCAGGCGAGCGTGCGCAGGGCCCGCGGGTCGCCCATCGCCGCGGCCCTGGCGGCCAGGCGTTCGGCCTCGTCGGGGTGCCCCGCGGCCTCGCGCAGGCGGGCCAGCGCCTGCAGGGCGAGCAGGTCGCCCGCGTCCGCGCCCGCCTGGTGGACGCGCGCCGCCTCGCCGGGATCCCCGCGCCGTTCGTGCCACCTGGCGATCGCCCGGAGCCCGGCGTGGTCCCCGGCCAGGAGGCAGAGGCGTTCCGCCTCCCGCCCGGACCCGGCCCGCCGGGCCAGCGTGCGCAGCGGCCGTACGTCACCGGCGTCGCGGGCCAGGAGCGCGACCCGTTCCGCGCCGGGTGCGTCGCCCGCGTCGGCGCGGCGCAGCGCCAGCCGTCCCAGGGGCCCCGTGAATCCCCCGGCGGCCAGCTCCGGCGCCAGCGGCATGACGGCCGCGTCGTCCCCGGCGTCCATCCGCAGCTCGGCGATCCGGTCGAGCGCGCTGAGCCCGGCCGCCGCGAGGACGGCGTTCAGCCGCTCGGCGCCCTGCCGGTCGCCTGCCTGCTCGCGCCTGATCACCAGGCTCTCGGCGTGCGCGTGGGGCGGGATCAGATAGTCGCCGGCGGCCAGGGCCTGCGTGACGTAATGCTCGCATTCCGCGTCCGAGCGCCAGGCCATCTCCCACATCGCGGCGACGACGCCCGCGTCGGCGGCGGCCCGGTAGAGCCGCTCCGCCTCGGCCGGATCGTCCGTCACCGCCGCCAGCAGCGCCAACGCGTCCGTCTCCCCCGCGTCGGCGGCGACCTGGTACAACCGGCGCTGACCTTCCCGATCACCGATCGGAATGCGGGCGGCGACCGCCCAGAGCCCGCGCCGATGCCCGAGACCGTAGGCCCGGACGGCGAACCGCTCGGCGTGGGCGGTGTTCCCGAACCGCCAGTGGGCCTCGACGTACCATTCCACCAGCTCGTCGCCGGCCGCGAGGACGATCCGCTGGGCCTCGGCCTGGTCGCCCTCCTCCTCGCGGAGCATGGCGAGCCCGTAGAAGCCGCTGGGGTCCCCGGCCTCCGCCCCGATCCGGTAGAGCCGTTCCGCGCCGTCCCGGTTGCCGCCGGTCTCCAGCTCCAGCGCGACCCTGTACAGCGCGTCGAACCGTCCCGCGGACGCGGCCCGGCCGGCGATCAGGGCCGCCTGGCGGTAGCGCAGCCGCTCCAGGGCGGCGGTGGCCAGGGCGTGGAGGTCGTCCGCCGAGGTGACGTGCCGGGCCGCCGCCCGCCAGAACGCCTCGGGCGGCACCGCGAACCGGCGGCTCTGCCTGCCGTGCTGTTCGAGGTAGTCGGCCAGCCGGCAGCTCGGCGTTCCGGCGGGTTCGTCCGGACGTGGGCGGTTGAGGGTGAGCGGCCCGGCCACACCCCGGCACGGCGCCGACGTGTAGACCAGCGCGCGCTCCAGCCAGTCGTCGCCGGCCTCGTTCCACTCCTGGTCGGTGAGGTAGCCGGGGGCGGCGTCGCGGAGCAGCCCCAGCGGCAGCGCGACCCCGGCCCCGAGGCGGCGGGCGTCCATGGCCGCGTGGATCAGCGCGCGGGCCGCCGCGGGGGCGTTGTCGTAGCGCTCCATGAGCACCGGGACGCCCGCCAGATACTGGGTGATCCGCCCCCGCTCGGCCCCGTCGAGGGCCTGCCGGAGCTGGGGGCCGGCGTCGGCGGCGGCCCGGACCGCGGACAGCTCGGCGGTGGAGAAGGCCGGGCGCACCCGGATCGCGCCGCCGATCAGCAGGCGGCGGCTGCGCTCGTACGGGTCCTCGGCCTCGGGCTGCGGCGGCGGCGTGGTGAGCGTGTCCCAGTGCTGCGGCCACAGCGTCCCCAGCACCAGGACCGGCGCCCGGTCGGGGTCGTGCAGCAGCTCGCGCAGCCGGCCGGCGACGTGGTCGGACTTGAGCAGGAACCGCTGCGACTCGTTCAGCCACACGACGGTACGCGGCGCGACCGCGTCCAGCTCGGCCAGGAGCGCCTCCGCGGACTCCGGCGCCCACAGCCGCCAGCTCGCGGGCAGCGCCCTGAGGCACTCCCAGCAGGCGCGGGTCTTGCCCACCGAGGACTCGCCGACCAGGACGGCCAGCCCGCTCCTGCCTCCGGCCGCGCGCCGCGCGACCTCGCCCAGCCGCCGGTCGTGCTCGCGGGGCAGGTACGGCGGCAGCTCCGGGAGGCCGCCGTGGCCGCTGACCTCGACGGCCTGGTGCACGCCCAGCGCGAACGGGTCCGCCACCCGGGACAGCGGCCTGCCCGGCGGCGCGGCCGCGGTCGCGACGGGACGGCGCTCGTCGTGGGCGGCTTCGACGAGGTCGTTCCACCGCTGCCGGTTCGGCCGCACCCGGGCCCACTCGCTCCAGATCTCGATGAGGTCCCAGACGCGGTCGGAGTCGCCGGGCACGCGCCTCCTGGCCGGGTCGGGGTGCAGCCACGAGGCGATGCGCTGGTCGTGCAGGATGGCCCCGGTGCGGCGGCGCACCTCGCGGACGGCCGCCTTGCGCGAGGCCGGCTCGCCGTCGGCCTTGCGGGCCCGCCGCGCCCGCTCCTCCAGTGCCGCCAGCTCGTCACGCAGCCGCTGCCCGGCGCCCGCTGCGGGCGCCGCGGGCGGGCCTCCGACCAGCCGCGTCACGTCTTCTGCCCTCATCGCCCCCATTCCCGGTGCGCCGCCGCGTTCCTGATCCATTGTTGCGCTTCATCCACTTCCGGACGAGAGCAAGGAGAACCCCATGGCCGGCAAGCGCGCGACCATCGCCAGGCTCAGCCGCACCGCCCTGTTCGCCCTCGTACGCGGGCTCGCCGCCGCGGCCGGGTCGGCGCTGGTCGGGCTGGCGGTCTGGTGGCTGCAGCACCGATGACGGCGGCTCAGGAGAACACGACAGCCGAGATGATCACCAGCACGAGCACCAGCAGCAGGCCACCCGCGACGGCCAGCAGGCCGATCATGCATCCCAGGCCGTTCCACGGCTGGGGCGCGGGGCCGAGGGCGCCCTTGGAGTAGGCGAACAGGGGCGCGCGGTACTCCACGTCCAGCGTCCCGCCCGGCTGCAGCCAGATCGACACGTCCGCCGGCCCGATCTGCGCCGGCATCAGGTACGGCAGGTGGACGTGCAGGTGATACTGGCCGGGCGGGAGCGGGATCACGTTGCGCCCCCACCGCCCCAGCATCCGGTGGCCGTTGAGGACGATCACCGGGGAGATCATCTTGAGCATGAACCCGAGCGCGTGCGCCTTGATGTCGAGGGCCAGGTGCGCCTGCCCCGGCTGGGTCCACTGTTGGTGCGGTGCGGGGGGATGCATGGGGCACATGCTACTGATGTGACGTTCTCCGCAAAGCACCTCACATTCGGGCCCGCTGCCGCGTCGGGGTAGGGAGGGCAGTAGCGACCGAGGGAGCCAGGATGACCAGCCCGCCCGACCCGGGCCTCAGCGCGATCATGAGCGAGCGGCGTCAGCTGATCAACCTCGCCTACCGGCTCCTGGGCTCGCTGGCCGACGCCGAGGACGTCGTGCAGGAGACGTACGCCCGCTGGTACGCCATGTCGCGCAAGCAGCAGGAGGAGGTCGGCAACCCCGGCGGGTGGCTGACGAAGGTGGCCAGCCGCATCTGCCTCGACCTGCTCAGGTCGGCGCGGGCCAGGCGGGAGCGGTACGTGGGCGAGTGGATTCCCGAGCCGCTGCCCGACAGCAGCGAGTGGACCAGCACCCCCGCCGGAGGCGACCCGGCCGACCGGGTGACGCTGGACGAATCGGTCAACATGGCCTTCCTCGTCGTGCTCGACTCGATGACGCCGGCCGAACGGGTGGCGTTCATCCTGCACGACGTGTTCCGCTACCCGTTCGCGGAGGTTGCCGAGATCGTCGGCCGCACGCCCGCGGCCTGCCGCCAGCTCGCCTCGTCGGCGCGGCGGCGCGTCCGCGCGGCCCGCTCCCCCGCCGACCCGCCGACCCCGCCCGCCCGGCAGGCCGACGTGGTCAGGAAGTTCAAGGAGGCGTGGGAGCGCCAGGACATCGACGCGCTCATCGGGCTCCTCGACCCGGACGCCACGGGCATCGCCGACGGCGGCGGCCTCGCCAGCGCCATCCTCCGGCCGATCCACGGCAACGAGCAGATCGCGCACACGTTCGCCAGGCTCGCCAACCGCGGCCTGTCGGTCCTGGAGCGCACGGTCAACGGGCAGCCGGGCCTGGTGGCGGAGCTGGACGGCGTCATCGTGGTGGTCGTGGCGTTCGAGGTCGTCGGCGACCGGATCAAGCACATCTGGGCGGTCCGGAACCCGGAGAAGCTCCGCCCCTGGACCACCGGCTAGCGACCCGAACTTGACCGGCGCCCGCCTAGCGCCTGCCGCCGAACTCCCAGCTGTGCACCTCCACGCTCTCGTACAGCCCGGCCCGCCCGCCGGGGCCCTGCGGCAGCATGGCCTCGGCGGCCTCGCGGTCCGGCAGCTCGACCATGAGAGCGGTGCCCATCCATTCGGCGCCGTCCTCCGACAGCAGCGTGCCCGCGACGATCACCCGATCCCCCAGGCCGGGGCCGGTCAGGTAGCGGCGGTAGTCGTCGTCCAGGCTCTCGCGGGCGGCGCCCTGGCCCAGCCTGGCGTGACCGATGACGAGGAAGCGCTCGTAGCCGTCGACGCCGCCGGTGTAGTCCCACATCCGGCCGCCGGCGATCGTCCGCCAGCGGCGCATCAGCACGTCGCCGTACACGCCCGCCCGGTAGTTCGGCTCGTCGAACGCGAACGCCCGCGCGGCGGCGGCGTCCGGCAGGTCGACGACGTGCATGCTGCCGGTCGCCGTCTCGTCATCCAACAGCGTCGGCCCGCGCGCGATCATCGCGTCGCCGTACGGGTCCATGAACGACCAGTGCGCCTCGACCAGTTCCATCCGCCGAGGCATCGAACCGGTCCGGTCCCGGCAATATATGAAATATTCCACCAACGGATCATATGACCTGGTCAGCCGATGCCGCAGAATCGACAGCATGGACCGGCAGGAGATCGCGAGGCTTCGCGGACGGCGCGCCGTGCGGCGGGCGACGCGGCACAAACGCGCGGTGCGACGGGCGCTGAGGAAGGCCGAGGTGGCCATGGGCGCCGCCGCCCTGGTGATCGTGCTGCTGGTGGCGCTCGTGCTGGAGCTCACGTAGGGCGGGCTCTGGACAAGGGGGGCGTTACGTGATCTGACGGAGGGAGAGGCCGACGATCACGAACAGGAGCACCTGGACATGAGCGACACGCCGCGACTGCACACCGCCGGAACCGACGTACTGGACCGGGCGCGCGCGTTGCGCCCGCTGATCGAGCGTGACGCCGCCGCGGCCGAGGCGCAGGGGAAGCTCACGGAGCCGGTCGTGGACGCCCTCCACGAAGCAGGACTTTTCGGGATCTGGGTGCCCGTGCCGCTCGGCGGCGCGGAACTGTCACCCCGCGAGCTGCTCGACGTGTTCGCCGAGCTCTCCTACGCCGACCCGTCGACGGGCTGGGTCGTCATGGCCACCACGCTGGAGAACGGCACGGCGGGCGCCTACCTGGGCGACGAGGCCGTGGAGCGGATCTTCAAGGGCCCCCGGATGCCGCTCTTCGCAGGCCAGGGCACCCGGCCGGGCGCGGCCGTGCGCGAGGACGGCGGGTTCCGGCTGAGCGGCCGGTGGAGCTTCGCCTCGGGCATGCGGCACGCCCAGTACGTGCACAGCCTGGGCGCCGTCGAGGGCACCGACGAGGTGCGCATCTTCATCACGCCGATCGAGGACGCCGAGCAGCTCGGCAACTGGGACGTGCTGGGGCTGCGCGCGACGGGCAGCATCGACTACGCCATCGACGGCGCCTTCGTGCCGGAGTCGCAGACGCACCTCTTCACGCAGAGCGAGCCGCTGCGCGGCGGCGCCCTCTATCGGCTGGGCCTGCTCGACCAGGCGCTGATCTGCCATTCGGGCTGGGCGCTCGGCGTCGGCCGCCGCCTGCTGGACGAGCTGATCGGCTACGCCGGGGCGCGGGCCGGGCGGCCCGGCCAGATCGCGGGCAGCGACGCCTTCCACGCCGACTTCGCCAGGACCGAGGCCGCGTACCGGGCCGCGAAGGCGCTGGTGCACGAGACGTGGGCCGACGCCGAACGCACGCTGGACTCGGGCGGGACGCTCGACGTGCGCCAGGAGACGATGGTGCGGCTCGCGCTCAACCACGTCACCTCGACGGTCGCCGAGGTGGCCCGGTTCGTCTACGCGTCGGGCGGCACCTCGGCGCTGCGCGACGGGCTGGTCCAGCGGCTGTTCAGGGACGTCCACGCCGGCACGGCGCACATCACCTCGGGCCCCCAGGTGCTGCGCGAGTGCGGGCGCGAGCTGGCCGGCCTGGCCCCGGGCGAGTCGTGGGTGATCTTCGCGCTGGAGCCGTGAGACCGGTCAGCTGATCGGCTTCCACCCCTCCGGCGGGTCCTCGCCGACCAGGCCGTCGACGGACTCGCGGAGCAGGTCGGCGTGGCCGGTGTGGCGGCCGTACTCCTCGATGAGGTCGCAGAGGAGGCGGCGGAGGCTGGCGTGCCGGCCGTCGGGGGTGGAGACGTGGGCGAGCTGGTCGAGGCCGCCGTCGGCCAGGGCGGCGGCCAGCCGCTCGCGCGAGCGCTCGACCGCGGCGTCCCACCGGGCGTAGAGCTCGGCGGGGGTGTCACGGGCGGCCGAGGTGAACGGCCACTCGGGGCTGTCCCACTCGCCGGTGTCGAACGGCTCGCCGCGCAGCTTTCGGGTGAACGTGTAGTCCTCCACGACGGCGAGGTGCTTGAGCAGGCCGCCGATCGTCAGCGAGGACGCGCCGACGCGGGCCCGCAGGCCGGCGGCGTCGAGGCCGTCGGCCTTCCAGCGGAAGGTGGTGCGCAGCCGGTCGAGCGCGCCGACGAGGTGCTCGGCCTCGGTGCCGGCGAGGGGCGGCTCCCACGGCGGGCCGGCGGTGGCATCGGTCGTGGCGTCGGTCATGGCGTCCACCGTAGCGGGCGCCGCGGACAGGTCCGGAGGTCAGTGGAGGGTGGCGGTGAACGTGCGGCCGTAGGCGTGGCGGGTGGCCGCCCGCACGAGCGTGCCGCCGGGCACCCGCCGCACCGTGACGCCCTCGTCGGCGGTGACCAGCCGCAGCGACCGGCCGTGGATGACGACGGAGACGCTGTCGCGCTTCATCGTCGGGTCCGACAGGGCGACCGTCGTACGGCTGCCACGCCGGACGATCACGGACGCGGGGCCGTCCACGACCAGGCGCTCGGCGTGGCGAGGGCCGTCGGCGAACACGTTGGCCGCGACGAGGCCGAGCCCTTCGTGCTTGACCGCCTGCACGTGCCGGTCGTTGGCCAGCACCTCCGGAGGCGCGTAACCGCGCATGCGGGCCTCGGTCACGTTCGGCACCAGCGCGTACGCGACGGCCGGGACGCCGCCGTCGGCGGGATGGGTGATCGAGGCGGTGAACACGTTCTTGGTCACCGCCGTGTCCGGGTTGGACGCGCGGACGACCCGGCGGCTGCGCGTCACCGTCTCCAGCCCGGCGGCGACCGGCTGCCTGGTGAGGAAGGCGTAGCCGATCGCGGTGCCCCGGGCGGCGTTGGCGTAACGCAGCCAGCGCGGCGGCGTCGCGGCGCCCGGCTGCCAGGCGCCACCGTCCCAGCCCTCGCCGGTGAGCGCGACGGTGTCGCCCGGGGCGGCGATGCGGCTGTCGACCGTGGTCACCGCGCCGCGCCCGCCCTGGCCCGAGACGCCCGCCACCAGCACCACGACCTCGTCGTCCAGCATGAACCACGACTTGGTCGCCCGCGCGTTGCGGTAGGCGACGAAGTCGGCGGGCAGCACGCCCTCCTGCTTGGCGGTGTAGGCCACGTCGTCCGACTGCACCATGCCCGCCACGCCGTACGCCCCCAGCGTGGCCCCGCCGGAGAACGCGTTGCCGCCGCGCGGGAAGTACACGTAGGTGTTCTGCGACTCCGACGACGAGGTGAAGCCGAGCGGGTGCCCCGGGTTCTCGTACCAGAACCGCCCGTACAGGTCGGGCACCGTCCGCCGCTCCTCCACCGGCGCGGTGACCCCGGCCAGCCGGTACGGGGAGACGGCCGTGTAGTAGTCGACGCCGAACACCTCCCGCTGGTCCTCGCCCGCGAGGTAGAGGTAGTAGGCGCCGTCGCCCTGGAACCAGGGCATCAGGTTCTCGCCGTTCATGTACTCGTACTTGCTGATCCGCTCCGAGCTGCGCGCCAGCGCGAACGCGTGGCCGGGGCGGCGGTGGACGGCGCGGTCCATGGCGTTGAACGCCACCGAGCGCTCCGGCGCGTTCAGGTCGGCGGCCGGGACGGCGGTGTCGGCGCGGATGTCGGCGTAACGGGCCAGGCTGACCGGCGAGACGAACGCGGCGGTGTCGGCGGCCGGGAGGTGGCGGACGTACTTCTTCAGCGCGAGCGCCTCGGCGGCCCCGACGTGGCCGGTCAGGTCGGCGATGGCCTCCACGATCACGCCGACGTCGGTGTAGCCGGTGGTGGTGCGCGACACCGCCCGCCCCTTGACGATCTCCATCATCCAGCCCTCGAAGATCAGCGGGGCGAACCCGTCGGCCACCCACCGGTACACCACCTGGGCCAGCCCGGCCCCGCCGTCGCCGGTCGCGCCCTCCAGCATCTTGAGCGTCTGCACCACGCGGGTGAGCAGGATGCGGCCGTAGGAGCCGGTGTACGCGACCGAATGGTGCTGGATGAACGAGCCGTCACGGTAGTAGCCGTCGGTGACGCCGTGCTTGAGGGCGTACGGGTCGATCGTGGCGAAGACCGTGGCCTGGTCGGCGACGGCCTTGCCGACGCGGACGTCGTCGCCGGTGAGCGCGCCCTGGAGGATGCGGTTGGCGGTGATGTCGGCCAGGTTCGCGCCGGTGTGGAAGCGCGAGTCGAGGTCGACGTCGCCGTTCTTGCCGTTGCGCAGGTAGGCGTCCATCGTCGGGAGGTAGGTGGCGGTCAGGTCGCCGCGCACGGCTTCGGGCAGCAGCACCAGCGTCCGGGTGACGTGGGTGGGGATGCCGATCTCCCAGTTGTGCCAGTTGCCGTAGTAGCCGGCCGCCTGGTCGCCGAAGTGGCGCTCGTGCAACCAGCGCAGGCCGTCGGCGACGCGGCGCTGCGCCGTGGCGTCCCCGTCGAGCTCGCCGCCCGGGGTGCGGGCCGCGAGCGCGATCTCGTACAGATACTGGTACGCCTGCCGCAGGTTGACGTCGTTCGAGCCGAGCGCGAGACCGGCGAACAGCTCGCCGTCGCCCGCCTGGTCCATCGCGGTCAGCCGCTGCGCGGCGGTCCTGACGATCGCGGCGACCTTGCCTACGACCTCGGGGCGGGCGTTGACGTCCGGGGTGCCGGCGAAGATCGACACGGTGTTGGCCAGCAGCCGCGCGTGATCCGTACCGGCGAGGGCGGACACGGCGGAGGCACGCGCGGGAGAGGTCAGGGAGAGGAGGCCGGCGGCGGGGAGCAGGGAGAGAACCTGGCGGCGGGACATGTGCGGCACGGCGGGCTCCAGGCCGTTGGTGGATATGCCGCGCTCACCATACATGATCTACATTTGCCCGCCCAGAAGCGGCAGGCAGGGGCCATCATGCGCCCAGTGCCGAGAAGAGGCCGGCACGAGCACCACGTAGCCGAGGATCACCCGGCCACCGCCAGGCCGTGCCCGCCCCTGAGCCCCGGCCTCGTCTTGCCGGTGGCCGCGTGCCCCAGCACGATGGCCACGATCGACGGGATGCCGAACAGGCACCCGCAGCCGATCAGCCCGATGATCCCGAACACGAGGCTGGCGGTGGCGAGTCCCGACGTCGGCGCCTGCCGGCCGTGCGGATCGCCCTCGTAGACGGAACTCATGCGGCCTCCGATCAGGAATGACCATCAGGCCGCCAGAGTCCACCACTTCGGGCACCCGTTCAAGAGCCCGCCGCGAGCGCGGCACCGGCTCCGTCAGCCCTGTTCGGCCTGCTCGGCCCGCTGCGCGTCCTTGGCTCCGAAGGCGTACGAGAGCGCGACGCCGAAGCAGAGCGCCAGCGACACGCCGAGCAGGAGGTCACCGATGGTGGTGCCGAAGCCGAGGCCGATCGCCGTGCCGGCCGCCATGCCGAGCTTCCAGTTGGGGGAGGTGGTCTGCTTGTTCGTCATGCCCATATCCTCGCCCGGCGCGCAGTCCCGGAAATAGATCATGCTGTCACCGGCTGCGAATGACAACTGTCATCCCGTGGACTCTCGCGTATGGGATTGAGCGGGGTGTGCATGGACCGTCTCATCCCAGGTGCGTCATGATTCCAGCATGCTCGTTCTGCCTCTCCTCGCTCTCGTGCTGCACGGCGCCCTCGCGGGCCTCTTCTACGCCTTCTCCATGTCCGTCATGCCGGCGCTCAACGCCGTCGAGCCCGCGCAGGCCGAAACGGTGATGCGCAGCATCAACCGCAAGATCCTCAACCCCTGGCTCTATGTCGCGTTCATCGGGGCGCCGCTGGTGACGCTGGTGGCGGGGCTGCTGGCGGACGGCCCGGCGGCGATGTGGTTCTTCGTCGCCGCCGGGGTGAACTTCGTCGGCTCGTTCCTGGTCACGGCGGGCATCAACGTGCCGATGAACAACGCCGTCGACGCGGGCACGCTGCCGTGGAAGGACTACTCGCCGCGCTGGGTGCTCTGGAACACCGTGCGGGCCGTGGCCTGTTTCGCGAGCCTCGTCCTGGTCGGCGTCGGCCTGGTCAACCTGTGATCAGCGGGCGGCCCACAGCATGCCGCGTTCGATGACGGTGCGGACGCTGTCGTGCCGCAGCACGTCGAGGCTGTGCCCGGGGGTCGCCACGAAGATGCGGCCGTCGCCCCACCGCCGCGTCCAGATCGCCGGCGAGGTGACCTCCCGGTGCCACGGGTCCCACGGCCGGACCCGCTGCGTGGTGGTGGCGAGCACGTCGACGTAGTCGTCCGTCAGCACCCAGTACTGCTCGGTGACCAGGTCGAAGTCCGCGATCCCGGCCGTGATGGGGTGGTCGGCGGCCTCGGGGAGCATGTTCACGGTGTACGGGACGAAGTTGTGCTCCTCGGTGCCCGCGCCTTCCTCGTCGGGGTGCCTGCCGGGATGGCAGGCGAACTGGCCGCCGATCAGGTGCAGGTAGTCGGAGGAGGCGCGGAAGGAGTCGGCGATGCCGCCGTGCCAGCCCGCCAGCCCGGTCCCGGCGCGGACGGCGGTTTCCAGCCCGCGCAGTTCGTCCGGCTCGATCGTGCCCATCGTGTAGCACTGCACGACGAGATCCACGCCGGACATGAACGACGAATCCGCATAAACGGCCGGCGACTCGGCCCGGTGCACCTCGTACCCGTTCTTCTCCAGGAAGGGGATGAACAGCTCCGTCGCCTCGACCGGCACGTGCCCTGTCCAGCCGCCCCTGACCACCAGTGCTCTCATGCGCCGATCGTCGCACCACCGGGCGTGCCCGGGCGAGAGCGGGAGTGCAGCTAGCTGCACCCCCATTCTGAGCCCAGCAGCATTCCAGCCTCCTGACCTGGCCGGTTACCGTCCAGGGGTATCCGGCTGAGGAGGACCAAGGCATGCAGGGCATTCCCACATCATCGGCGGAACGGGCGCCCGCGCCCGACCTGGCTCGCGGGATCATGCTGCTGGCCATCGCGCTCGCGCACGCCCCGCTCTACGTCGAGACGGTCGGCCGGGGGCCCGGCCTGCTCAACGACGTCGTCGGCGTCTTCCACCAGTTCTTCGTCAACAACCACGCCCGGCCGCTGTTCGCGTTCCTGTTCGGCTACGCGCTGGTGCAGTTGTCGCAGCGGCAGGCGGCGCGGGGCGGCGAGCCGGCGGCCGTGCGCAAGCTGCTGCGCCGGCGCGGGTGGTGGCTGGTCGCGATCGGGTTCGCGCACGTGGCGGTGCTCGTGCCGCTCGACATCCTGGCCGTGTACGGGATCACGTCCGTGCTCCTCGCCGGCCTGGTGCGGGCCAAGGACTCGACGCTCCTGGTGACCGCCGGGATCGTCCTGGTGCCCAGCACCGCCCTGGTCGCGCTCGCCATGTGGTTCCCCATGTCGCAGGGCAGGTCCACGTACGAGGCCGGAAGCATCGCCGCCGGCACCAAGGGGTTCGCCGAGCTGCTCGCGGAACGGCTGACGGCCTGGCCGTTCGCGCTGGTCGCGGGCGTCTTCATGGTGGTGCCCGGGGTGCTCGCCGGCGTCTGGGCCGCCCGGCGACGGCTGCTGGAGGAGCCCGACCGGCCGTTCCTCGTCCGCGCCGCCTGGGTGACGACGGTCGTGTCCGTCGCCGGAGCCCTCCCGGCCGCGCTCATGCAGACCGGGCTCTGGGCCGGCCCCTCGGCCGCCGCCCTGTGGGCCGCCGCGATCGCCCAGCCGCTCACCGGCTACGCGGGCGGCATCGGCATGGCCGCGATCATCGCCCTCGTCGCCCTGCGGCCCGGCAACGCCGTGTCCACCGCCGTCCAGGCGCTCGGCCAGCGGTCGATGAGCTTCTACCTCTTCCAGTCGATCGTGTTCGTCGCCGTCTTCTTCCCGTACGGGCTCGGCCTCCAGGACGACCTCGGCCTCGCGGGCGCCTCGGGCGTGGCGGTCGCCACCTGGGTGGCGTCGATCGCCGCCGCCGAGCTCATGCGCCGGGCCGGGCACCGCGGCCCCGCCGAGATCCTGCTGCGCCGCCTGGCCTACCGGGCTCCGGCGGCGGCTGCCCGCCCTGATCGAGCCGCCGATCGAGTCTGAGCCCCAGCTCGATCAGCTCACACCGCAGCGAGTCGTACTTCTCCCGCATCTCCGGCTGGGCCGACCTGAACTGCTCCCCCATCTGCAATCGCGCCCCGGGCAGCTCGACGCCGAGCGCCGCGAACTCCTGGTCCAGCTCCCCCGCGCCGCCGCCACCTCGGCCTACACCCGGGTGACGCCCATCCACGTGGCAGCGACGTCGGCCTCGATTCCGCGCAGCCGCTCGCGGATCTCCTGCATGTCGGCAGGCCGTACCTCGCCAGTGCGCAGCACCGACTCGACATTGCTCATACGGAGCTTCAGGCTGAGAATCTCCGCCTCAACGTCCACGTACCCCTGCCTTCGCGGATAGCCGGAAGAAGCCCACCTCGCCACGATGGGCCGCGCTGTCTGTGCCTTGGTGGCAAGCCCTCCAGCCCCTGCGACCCCCACAGCCTCCCAGGGTGCGATTTCCTCCACCGGATGCTGGCATATCCCAACCGATAGGAACGGATGCCTACCGAAACGCTGCCGCAGCTCTGGCCGATAAGCCCAGACAGCATCCGCTCGGGGAAGTGAGTGTCCATGGCGTCTCGCGCATGGTTGGTCCGGCTCGGCGAAACAGGGCAGCGGGAGAGCGCGGCCCTGGAGAAGGGGCAAGCGATTCTGGGATGGTCGAAACTTGGCGATCTCAGCGCATGCCAGGACCGCACCGACATCGCGAAGATGCTGCAGGAGGCCTACCAAGGTGAGGGCAAGGCGACGCTGTCCAACTGGACCGGACAGTTGTGGCGGTTCCTGCGGGAGATCCAGGAGGGCGACTTCGTCGTGTGCCCTCTGAAGACGAAGCAGGCGGTCGCCATCGGCCGGGTCACCGGGCCTTACACCTATCGAGGCGAGGCTGAGCCCGGCTTCCGCCAGGTGAGGCCGGTGCAGTGGCTGCGTGCCGACGTACCGAAGAGCGCCGTGGAGCAGGATCTGCGCAACAGCATGAGCTCCCTGCTCACGGTGTGCGCACTTAGCCGCTTCGGGGCTGCCCGCCGGATCGGGCGCCTCGTCGAGGATGGTGTCGATCCCGGGCCCACCTCGGACGAGATGACCATGCTGGAAGGCTTCGCGACTCCGCACGAGCTCCTGAGCGGGGTCGTCTCCAGCGGTTCGGGAGAGCCGATCCGGTTGACCATCCGCGAGTTCCTCAAGCGGTGGGGAGTGACGCGCCGCACCGCCGCCTCGGTGGCGCGCATCGAGGCGGACCTCGCCGCCATGGGGGTGACGACGCGGCCGTCCTTCACCGAGGGGTGGTTCGACCACGTCATCGAGCTCCTTCCCGTCGGTGAGGAGCCCGACGGTACGAGCCCGGTCCCCTCACAGGCGCTGCGCGCCGACGTCGAGGATGCGCCCGATCTGCCCGCCATCACGTTGCGGGTCGGCCAGTTGGAGTCGGCCAACAAGGGTGTGGTCTGCGTACGCGCCGAGGACGGGATCAGCATCGCGCACACCAAGATGCTGAGCGGCAAGTATTCGCAGCTCGCGGTGATCGACGAGAACGGGATCCTGCTCGGGGCAGTGAGCTGGGAGTCGATCGGCAAGGCCACCATGCGGAAGACGGCGGTCCAGACCGTCTCCGACGTGATCGACCGTGCCGCCGCATCGGTGGATCATCACCAGGATCTGCTGAGCCAGGTGACGGAGATCTACCACAAGGGGTTCGTCTTCGTCTGTGACTCGGACAGGAGGGTCATCGGCATCATCACGGCGGCCGATCTGACCCAGCAGTTCGGTCAGCTGGCCCGGCCTTTCGTCCTGGTCGAGGAGGCCGAGCGGCGGTTGCGGAGGCGCGCCGACGAGGTCTTCACCCTCGACGAGTTGCGGGCGTCCGCGCTCAAGCCTTCCAAGATCACCTCAGCGAACGATCTGACGTTCGGCGCGTACAAGCACCTGCTGAAGTCACCGGCGCACTGGGATCGCATGGAATGGCCGCTCGATCACGCGCTGTTCCTGGAACTGCTCGAGGTCATACGTGGCGTCCGGAACGAGCTCATGCACTTTGCCCCGGATCCGCTCGACGCGGAGACTCTCGACAAGGTGGAGGGGTTCATCGAGATGCTCCGGATTGTGGACCCGCGACCCTAGTCAGGGGGTGGTCTGGGGGACGACGCAGTTGTTCTCGGGGGGTGTGCCCAGGGGCCAGGCCACGGTCTTGAGGTGGGGGCGGCCGGTGGCGGCGTCGAGGCGGACGACCGGGAGCGCCTTGTTGTACGGGTTGCCGGCGTTGGTGAGGCAGATCCAGCCGCTGGCTCCCTGGATGCGGTAGGCGGCGTGCAGGCTGGGGAGGCCGTCCTTGATCTGGTCGGTGGTGGGGAGCTCGGTGCCGTAGAGGGCGACGGCCTTGGCCAGTTCGCGGGCGGCGGTGAGGATGACGTCGTGGGTGACGATGGCGCGGCCGTCGGTCAGGTCCACGTTGCCGAGCGCGGCGGCGGACTCGCGGAGCTCCAGCATGGCCTGGCGGGGTTCGGCGAGGTAGCGGGGTACGTCGGGGCCCTGGGCGGTCCAGGCGTCGGGGTGGGCGGGGGCGGCGTACTCGACGGAGACGGCGGGCCTGCCGACACCCGGGTCGCCGCGGAGCAGGGCGCGTTCGGCGTCGCTGAGGCGGCTGGCGAGCGTGGTCGCGTCGGAGCCGGTGATCACGGTGTAGGACTTCTTGCCGGCGCAGTACGTGCCGGCGAGGGTCTTGATGAAGAGCTTCAGGTGGAAGGCCCGGCCGGCGAAGTAGACGAATCGGGCGTTGGACTGGCAGAGGTTGAGCGCGAAGTCGGCGAACTTGTTCGGGGTGATGCCGGCTTCCTCCAGCCCCGGTGAGGCGAAGGTCATGTCCTGCACCCCGGAGCCGGTCCTGCCCTTCCTGGCTTCGGTGAACGCCTGGCGCAGGGAGGCGTTGTAGTTGTCGCCGGGCCGGGTGTCGGCGACGAGCGCGGTCCCGGCGCCCGCGAGGGCGGGGTCGGCGCGGAGCAGGGCGTCGGCCTGCTGCCGGGCGGTCGAGACGACGCGGGTCAGCCCGGGGAACGGGTCCGCCGCCCGGTTCTGGGATTCGGGGTTGGCGAAGTCGCCGGAGGTGACGAGGCCGGCGACGACGGGGATGCCCTGCTGCGCGAGGTGGGCCATCGCCGCACGGGTGTCGCCGAGGCTCAGGTTGAACCCGGCGACGACGCGCAGCCGGGGTTCGCGGGTGACGAGCTTGTCCACGGCGGCGCGCCAGTGGGCGTAGCCGTTCCCGGGGTTGGCCAGGACGAGGCGGATGGGCGGCTTGGCGGATTCGGGGCCGTTGACGCGGAGCTGGGCCAGGTAGGCGCCTTGCACCTCGCTGAGGATCTGCTCCCGTACGGCCGGGATGCCGGACTCCATCGGGATCATCAGCGCGACGGTCGCGTGCTCGGCGGTCGCGATCCGCTCGTTCTCCGCCTCGATCCTGCCGAACACCTCGCGCATGCCCTTGACGGCGGGCATGAACACGTCGGTGCCGTCGGAGACGCCCACGCACTCGGCGCCGATCAGCTCCAGCCCTTCGCCGCAGCTCTCGGGCCCGGACACGACGAACGCGGCGTAGCCGAGCAGGCCCGCCCCGGCCAGCGCGACGGTCGCGGCGGTGACCGGGCCTACGCGCCCGACGCGCTGCTTCCTGGCGGGGGCGCCGGCGCCGAGCGTCACCCGCAGCAGCCTGCTGGGCAGCGGTACGTCGCGGTCGCGGCTGCGTTCCTCGGCGACCTCGCGCCGCCGCGCGAACAGCGCGGGAACGGCCTCGGCCAGCGCGCCGGCCGCGACGGGCTCGTTGTCGCCGCGCGGCGGCGGCGCCCCGCCGGGCGCGGAGGTGGCGATGACGACGGGATGCACGCGCAGGCCGCGTGACTTGCCGTCGTAGGCGGCGAGCAGCGTGTCCCTGATCACGCGCCGGGCGGGCACCCGGTCCACGGCCGGCAGCAGCACGACGGGCCGGCGCGCCCGGTTGAGCCGGCGGAAGAGCCCGTAGTGGGCGTCGATGTCGGCCAGCATCGCGTCGACCAGCAGGAGCTCCTGCTCGTGCGCCTCCTTCTTCCGCCAGGTGGCCAGCTCGCGGATGAGCACCCGGGTGGTGCGCAGCGGCCGGGTGCCGAATCCCTTGGTGCGATACCAGCGCACGGTACGGAAGTGCGGGAACCGGCACGCCCCCGCCACCCGCAGCACGAACCCCACCAGCCCGCCGAGCTGCTGTTCCACGTACGGGTCGCGGGTCAGGCCGCCGAAGCGCTGGCGCACCCGGCGCAGCACGTCACGCCGGGCCTCGCCGATCGCCTGCTTGACCCGTTCCTCCAGCTCGGCGTTGAGGTCGGCCCTGGTGCGCCGCGACTCGTCCGGCTCCCAGGCGACGAGCACCGTGTAGGCGACGGCGAACCGGGGGAACACGATAGGCAGGTGGTAGGCGGGCCGCCCGTCGTAGCCGCAGCCCTGGGCGATGTCGAGCAGCTCGTCGGCGACCTGCTTGGGCGCGGCGGGCACGTCGGCCGGCTCGTTGACGGGCGCGACGCCCGAGTAGGACCGGTGGAACTCCTCCAGCCACGCCCGGGTCTCGGCCTCGCCGCCCTCGATCTGGAGCACCAGGGGGCCGGTACGCCTGCCGTACCGGATCCTGCCGCGCCGGAGGCGGTCCCTGATCGCGAGCTCCGCCAGCACCTCTTGCAGTTCCACCGCCGCCCCCGTGGAGCCCTCGACATGTGCAGGTGGTGAGGACTGTAAAGGCTTCGAAGGTCACCCGCCGGAAATCGGGAAAACAGCCGTCGGCGAACCGGGGCGTGCGGGTGCTCGTTTGGGATTAGGCTCGGCTGTATCCCGGATCACATGAAGGCATCCCCTCATATGGCACGTTTTGGCGATAATCAGCCAGATAACCGAAGACGGTGGGAGCGCATCGGAGAGCCGATGATCGCGGCCGTCGTCGGCACCGTCCTGGGCTTCCTTCTTCAGCCGCTCATCAATTTCTACGACACGCTGCCGCCCTATGTGTCCCTGTTGACGATCGGCGGCATCGCGCTCTTTTTTCTTGCCATATCTCTCATTAGAGTCATTCCGATATTCGTCAGGCGGCATTCACGCATCGCGTCGGGCGTGCTCGTGGCGCTCACCGGCCTGTGGGCGGGCTTCCTGATCAGCCCGGAGCCCGAGCGCGCCTGCCCCGCCCCGACCGAGCTGCGGCTGATCACCGCCCCCGAGAACCTGGCCGGGCTCGACCGGCTCACCAGGCAGTACGTGCACGACAACCGCGACGCCGAGGGATGCCCGGCCGTCCACATGACGGTGGCCGCCGCGCCTCCCCCGATCCACCTGCGTGACGCGTTCGCCAACAACTGGGAGCGCGTCGAGGACCGGCGCGGCCGCCCTTACGCCCGCCTGTACGACCTCCAGCCGGACGCCTGGGTGGCCACCTCCTCGACCGGCCCCGACGAGCTGCGCGGTGACGGCGTCCCCTGGCTCGGCGACGGCGGCTCCGACCTCGTCGTCGGCCAGGACGAGCTGGTTCTGGCGATGACCGAGAGCCGCCGCGAGGAGCTGCTCGACCACCAGAAGTACCCCGACCGCTATCCCCTGTCCGAGGTGTGGGCGACGCTGCGCGACAAGATGGGCATGACGATCGCCCGGCCGTTCCCCGAGACCTCGATGAGCGCGCTGATCGGCACCGACGACCTGGTCCGCGGGCTGAAGCTGTCGCCCGGCGCGTACGAGAAGCTGGAGAACGAGCTCGTCGCCGAAGGGCTCGGCGCCGACACCGTCACCGCGCTGCTGTGCGAGTTCAGCCGGCTGTCGGCGCCCAACGCCGCCGCGCGGGAGCTGCCCGGCGGGCCGAAGATCGCCCTGCTGGTCCCCAGCCACAGCGTCGACGACTACAACGCGGGCCGGGTGCCCGGCTGCGCGGGCACCGGCGGCGGCGAACGGCTCATCGCGGTCCACCACCCGGCGTTCAGCAAGCTCGAATACCACTACGTCGGCGTGAGCCTGCGCGGCCAGGCGTCCAAGGGGCGGCAGGAGCTCGTCAGGAAGTTCGGCGAATGGCTCAAGGCGCGGCAGCTCTTCCCCGGCACCCAGGTAGCGGGCACGGTCAAGGCCGACAAGGGCAGGCTCGCCCAGCTGGAGACCCGGCTGCTCGACCACCTGCGGCCCGAGCTCGACCTGCGGCTGCTCGTCGACACCTCCGGCTCGGCGGACCGGCCCGTACGGGTCCAGGCCGCCGAGGCGCTGCGCGGCCAGAGCCGCATCCTCGGCCCGCGCGACCACGTCGAGGTGCTCGCGCTGGGCAGCCCGGAGGCCGGCGGCCGGGCGGACGTGACCGCGATCGCCGCCCAGAGCACGCGCAAACAGCTCGGCGCCGTGTCCGCCATGATCGAGGACACCCCGTTCGACCGCTGGGACGCGCCCGTCTCCGCCGCGCTCCGCAGGCTCGGTGACCGGGGCGCGTCGGCGGCCTCGCCCGTCGTGCTGCTCACCGACGGCCGCCTGTTCGACAACGAGAACGGCGACGGCGCGGCCCTGGCCATCGGCAGGGCGCTCCAGGACGCCTCCTCGGTCTCCGGCCTGTACGTGGTCGTCTTCGGACAGAACCGGTGCGCGGTGCCGGAGCTGATCGGCACCGGCAAGCCGTACCACTGCGTGCTGGCGGGCGACCGGGTGACGGAGACGATCACCCGGGCGATCATCACGGTTCGGAGCTGGCGATGAGAAGCGAGGACCTGCGCCCCTTCGCGGTGCTGTTCGCGTGCGCGCTCGTGGTGGCGTTCACGATGCGGGTGTTCTGGCCCTCGGGCGCCGCGCCGCCGGCCGCCAAGCCGACGCCGCCCGTCACGCCGGTCCCGGTGCCGACGACGGCCCCCGCCGACTGCGGCGACGAGGGCGCCCTGCTCGTGGCCACCGGCGACGACATCAGCACCGGCAGCGTCCGGCGCGAGAAGTTCGACGAGTGGAACCGCGTCAGGAAGCCGCCCGGCCATCCGCCCGCCAAGCTCCTGGAGCTGTCCGGCAGCACCGACGTGCGGCGCGCCCAGATGGCCGCGCTGGCCCAGGCCGGCAGCTGCCAGTATCACGTGCTCGTGCTCGACCTGGCGTGGGTGGCCGAGTTCGCCAGGCACGGCTACATCCGGCCGATCGACCTGGACGACCCCGGCACGTTCCTGCCCGGCCCGCTGCGGGCGGCCCAGATCGACGGGAAGCAGTACGGCGTGCCGTTCGCCGCCGACGCGCCGCTGGAGTACCGCCGGACCGACGTGACCTCCGGCGGCTACCTGCTGCAGCTCGGCGACAAGGAGGCCGGCACGATCAACTTCCTGGAGACGATCGAGTTCGGCGGCGGGCGGGTGCTCGACGGCGCCGAGCGCACCGGCGTCGTCCTCGACGAGGCGAGCTGGGGAGCGCTGAAGTCGCCCACCCGCAAGGCGTTCGGCACCGGCGCCGACGTGCCCGTGCTGCGCGAATCCCTCCACCTGGACGAGGACGCGAGCACCACCGCGTTCAAGGACGGCTGGGTCGGCGTCCGGCCCGTCTCCTACATGCGCAACTGGCCGATCGCCTACCACCAGCTCGCGGCCGACCCGCGCATGCGCGACGAGCACGGCAAGCTGCGCTTCCAGGTGCACGCCCCGCCGGGGCGCGGCGGCGTCCTCGGCGGCTCGGTGCTGGCCATCTCCGCGCACATCCCCCCGGACAAGCTGCAACCGGCCAAACACCTCATCGAGCACCTCACCGGTGACGAGGTGCAGTCCCACCTGTTCGCCTGCGGCGGCTACGGGCCGGTGCTGGCCTCGGTCTACGACGGCTTCCAGGCGGGCCGCGGCGCGCCGTGCCGGTACGAGGGCGGCGCGGAGATCATCGCACCGACCGCGCAGGAGCTCGCCCAGCTCGCCGCCGCAACCAGGCAGTCGGTCGAGCGGGCCGAGCCGAGACCCAAGTCGCCCTACTACGCCCAGTTCAGCGAGTCGTTCCGGCGGTGCGCGCGCGGCGTGTGGGAGCAGCAGGTGGTACGCGACACGTTCCTGTCGTCGGCTGACATGCTGCGGGAGGCCCTGGACGGCAGGGTCACCGGCGACAGCCCGGCCTGCTGACCGGGCCGCCTTCGTCAGCTCCGGACGTCCTGCGCCGGGCAGGTCACGCGCGTGTTCCACGGCTCGAACGGGCCCTTGGGATTGCGCTTGAACAGCCAGACGTGCAGGTCGTAGTGGATCGCCATGCCGTCCTCGTGCGGCTCCATCGGCCCCTGGAACGGGCGGCCGAGCAGCCGGGGGCGGTCGTCGGCCGTCGCGATGAGCTGGTCACGGTCGTTCTTGAAATACTCGACCGCCCCCAGCCTGCGCCCGCCGCGCCCGTCCGGGACGTAGACCAGCACCTCCGGCCGGTACAGGTCGATGTCCTGGTCCCCGGCCAGCGCGGGGTTGACGTAGTGATAGCCCATCCCGCCGAGCCGCCTGCCGCTCGCGTCCTTGTACGGATGCTCCGCGCAGTTGTCCGTGGGCCGATAGCCGTACCGCTCGGCGACCGGGGGATCGCGGAACTTGGCCATCGCCCGCCGCAACCGATCCAGCCGATCGGAGCGGCCGTGGCGACCGGCGCGGTCAGCGTGGTCGTGGCGGCCGGTGCGGCCCGCGCGGTCGGCGCGGAGTTTCGGCTCCGGCGGCTGGGTGAATGCGGCGCGCTCCGGTTTCACGGTGTGCGCGGTGTGCGCGGTGGCGGCGGGCGGGGGAAGGAATACCGGCCCCGCGCAGGCGGCAGCGAGCAGCGCGGCTGCGATTCTTCTCATGCCCGTTGTTCTCTGCCACGGGTCCGCCCGGCAAACGCATGCCCCGGGTAAAAGAGGGCGCCCGGCGATTATATCGGGGGAATTTATTCCGATTTATAGGCGTTGCGGCGACCCCCGAAGAGGCCGCCGCAACACCCTTCCACCCCCCAGCCACCGAGCGTCCAACAGAACGCCACAGGAAATTCCGCGAACGCTGCGAATGGCGGCTGACAAACGCTCGATCAGCGCCGTCTTCATGAAGCTTCGGCCCCAACAAAGCGCCTGTCAAGCCTGAAATTCCCCGTAATCATCCCACTACAGAATGCTTCGGAAATTCCGCTGACCGGGGGAAAACACCGGAACGGAAACATGAATCATTCAATCGACTGGGGCTCCCACGGGGACGAAGCCGGTGCCCGCCCGATAGTTGGGCGACTGGTGACGGAAGTACGTGTTGTACACCTGGCAGTAGCGGCCACCCCGCGCCAGCAGCGTCGCGTGGTCGCCCTCCTCGACGATCCGGCCGTGGTCGAGCACGATGATGCGGTCGACGTGCTCGATCGTCGACAGCCGGTGGGCGATCACGATCGACGTACGGCCCGCCAGCACCGTGTCGAGACCCTCCTGGATCTGGGCCTCCGTCAGCGGGTCGACGCTGGCCGTGGCCTCGTCGAGCACCACGATCGCCGGGTCCTGCACGAGCAGCCTGGCCAGGGCGACGAGCTGGCGCTGGCCCATCGACAGGGCGCTGCCGTGCTCGCCCACGTCGGTCCGCAGCCCGTGCGGCAGCGCGTCCACCCAGTCGCCGCCGCCCACCGCCGTCGCCGCGGCCAGCACCTCCTCGTCGGTCGCCGCCGGCCTCGGATAGCGGATGTTGTCGGCCACCGTGCCGCTGAACAGGAACGGAGCCTGCGGGACCGCACCGATCTGCCTGCGGTAGGCGGGCAGGTCGAGGCTGCGGATGTCCCGCCCGTCGATCAGCAGCTCACCCGCCTGGAACTCGTAGAACCGGGTGATCAGCTTGCTCAGCGTCGACTTGCCCGCGCCCGTGTGGCCCACCAGCGCCACCGTCTCGCCGGCCTCGATCACCAGGTCGAAGTCACGCAGCACCGGGTGGGCGGCGTCGTAGCCGAACGTCACCTTCCGGAACTCGATCCGGCCCGCCAGCCTGCCCGGGTCGTCCGCCGCCGTCTGCACCACCCGGGGCGGCGCGTCGATCAGCGCGAACACCCGCTCCGACGCCGACAGCCCCTGCTGGAACTGCGACCAGAACGCCGCGATCGACGTCAGCGGGAACCAGAAGAGCGACACCCCCTGCAGGAACAGGTACCAGTCACCGGCCGTCAGCCCGCCGCCGAGCACCGCGTCACCGCCGAACTTCACCAGCGCGACCGACGCCAGCCCCGCCACCAGGAACAGCACCGGGAAGATCGCCGAGAACACGAACCCCTGCCGCAGCGTCACCTGATAGCTCTGCCGGTTGATCGGCCGGAACTCGTCGTAGACCTGCTGCTCCTGGCGGAAGTTCTTGGCCACGGCGATGCCGCCCATGGTCTCCTGGAGATTGGCGTTGACCCGGCTCAGCGACCGCTGCGCCTTACGGGTGCTGGCCCGCGCCAGCCGCCTGAACAGCAGCGCCAGCCCCATCACGACCGGCACCACCAGCAGCGTCAGCAGCGCCAGCTCCACACTCCGGACGAACAGCAGCACCGTGACGAACCCCACCATCAGCACCTGGCTGATCAGGTCCATCGTCAACGTCGACACCGTCGCGAAATCGTCGGTGTCGGACGTCACCCGGCTGACGATCTTGCCGGACGGCGTCTCGTCATAGAACGACAGGTCACGCTCCAGCACCGCGTCGAACGCGTCCTCACGCAGGCGCAGCACCACATCCCCGGTGACCCTGGAGCTGTTGCGCTGCCGTACGTAGTTGAACGCCCAGCCCAGCGCCCCCGCCAGCAGCAGGGCCAGCGTGAGCTGCCAGCCCACCTCGCCGATCGTCCCGTCGCTGATCGCGTCGACGGCCCAGCTCGCCACCAGCGGCATCGCCGCCTGCGTCATCGACGTCAGCACGATCATCGTCGCGACCACGAACATCGCGCCCAGCTTGGGGCGGAAGTAGGACAGGATGCGGCGAAGCAGATCGCGGTCGTTGTAGGTGCGGTCGTAGTCCTCGGCCTCAAGGCCGTCCATCAGGAACCCCATCAGCGCTGCCCTCCCCACGCCCCACCCTGGACGTTCTCAGTCATCCCAGCGGCATCGGCCGATTCGGCAGCGCCGACCGCCTCGGTGGCTCCGGCCGCCTCGGAGGCTTCCGCCGTCCCGGCCGCTCCGGGCGAGGAGGCCGTGTCAGCCGCTTCCGCCGTTCCCGTTGGGGAGGCCGTACCGGTCGCTTCGGTCGTCTCGTGGACGGGAGCGTCGTTCACGCCGACTTCGTCGTAGTGGGAGAAGATCCGCCGGTAGAGGCGGCTGCGCTCGATGAGCTCGTCGTGGGTGCCGTAGTCGACCAGCTCGCCGCGCCTGAGCAGCAGGACCTTGTCGGCCCATCGGATCTGCGAGAGCCGGTGGGTGATGAGCAGCGTGGTGCGCCCGTCGAGGATGCGCCCGATCGCCTGCTGGATCTTGTCCTCGGTGGCGGAGTCGATGGCGCTGGTCGAGTCGTCGAGCACGAGGATCGCCGGGTCGGTCAGCAGCGCCCGCGCGATCGCCAGCCGCTGCCGTTGCCCGCCTGACAGCGTGACGCCCCGCTCGCCGATGACGGTGTCGTAACCGTCGTCGAGCTCGGCGATGAACTCGGCCGCCTGCGCGTCCTCGGCCGCCCGGACGACGGCCTCACGCTCGGCCCGCTGCCCGAGGCTGAAGGCGATGTTCTCGGCGACCGAGCGGGAGAACAGCACGATGTCCTGCTCGATCGTGGAGATCTGCGAACGCAGCGAGTCGAGGTCCCAGTCGCGCACGTCGACCCCGTCGACGAGGATGCGACCCTTGGTGACGTCGTAGATGCGGGGCACCAGCTTCGTCAGCGTGCTCTTGCCGGACCCGGTCTCGCCGACGATGGCCACCGTCTCGCCCGGTTTCACGGTGAACGTCACGCCGCGCAGCACCGGGTCGCCTTCGTCGTGCCCGAAGGTCACGTTCTCGAAGACGATCTCGCCGGTGATCGGCGCGCTGTGGGCGTCGGCCCGCTGCTCCAGCTCGGTCTCCGAGGTGATGACGTTCAGGATGCGCCGGGACGACACGATGCCGAGCTGCACCAGCGAGAACGTGAAGATCGACATCTGCGTCGGGAACCCCAGCATGGCCAGCAGCCCCATGAACGACACCAGCTCGCCCAGCGTGATCACGCCGGTGCCCTGGAGGTGGAGGCCGTGCCACAGCCCTCCGGCCATCGCGAACGCGAACAGCAGGGTCGGCAGGTAGCGGGCCTGCACCAGCCCGTTGCGTACGAACGAGTCGCGGTAGCGGCGGGCGTTCACCTGGAACCTGCGCCGTTCCTGTCCCTCCTGCGCGGTCACCTTGATGACCTCGATGCCGCGCACGGCCTGGTTGAGCCCGGCGTTGAGGTCGCCGAACTCCTCCCGCATCCGCGTGGCCACCGGGTTGAGCTGCCGCATGTAGTGCCACAGCGCGCCCGCGAACAGCACCGCGAACACCCCCGGCACCAGCAGCAGCCGCGGATCGATCGCGCCGATGAAGAACAGCGGCACCAGCCCGGTGAGCCCGGAGTCGACGATCAGGTCGACCCCCGGCGTGATCATGATGGACAGCTGCCGGATGTCGTTGGCCGCCCGGGCCATCAGATCGCCGACGCGCTGCCGGTTGTGGTAGGTCTGGCTCTTGCCCAGCAGGCTGACGTAGAGCTCGTCACGCGCGTCGCGCTCCAGCCGCTTGGCCAGCACCTCGCTCGACAGCCGCGCCACCAGGTCGAACAGCCCCCGAACGGTCACCACGGCCAGCAGTGTGAGCGCGATCATCCCGAGCGCGTGGATCGCCTCGGCCCGCTCCCCCAGCACGGCGTCGAACGCCCCGCCGGTGAACTGCGGCACCATGGCGTTGAGCACCACCATGACCAGCGACCCGCCGAGGAAGCCGAGCAGCTGGAGCGGGTGGCGGCGCAGGTGTGACCACAGCCAGCGCACCGGGCCGCGCCGGTTGTAGCGGGGACCGTCGACGGAGAACTCCGAACTCGTGGTGGTCACGTGCAAGCCCCCCGGCCGCGGTATGGCGGACAACGACCCTGTTTTCTACCACTCGGCACCGACAGAATCCCAACGCTTTTCCACCCAGAAATGCCTGGTACGCCGCGTTTCCCTAGGCCCAGCGCCCATCCCCGGCGGGCCCGGGTCAGGGAATCCGCACCGCTCCGGAAGCCCCGCTGGCGGGCTCACCGTCGTACTGCGCGCACCGCCCGTGACGCCCGGCGGCGGCGGATCACGGCCGGGAGCCAGGGGGCGGCCCCGATCGCCAGCAGCAACGCCGGCAACAGCGCCCGCCACCAGGGCGAGACGGTCGCCTCCGGCGGGGACGGCGGCGGCGTCACCCACGGCAGGGCCGTCTTCGACCACGCCAGGAAGGCGTCACCGATGGGCATCAGCCCGAACGCGTAGCGCTTGGTCCACGGCGTGCCGACCGGCAACCCGGCCAGCTCGTCGTAGTCGGCCAGCGCCCCGGCGACCAGGGCGCACACGCTGACCCCCGCAGCGATCACCCGCAGCACCCGGCGGGAGATCGGCGCCTTCTTGGACATCCGGTGATCGTAACCACCTCAAGCCACCCCATGTCAGGTCACTTCCTTGCGAGCCACCCGGATCATCCCGGCCACCCCCGGCAGCACGATCCAGAACGTCGCCGCCACGGCGAGCCGCAGGGCGTCACCACCGGTCAGCTCACCGTCCATGAGAGGCGTGGCGGCGGTGTTGAGGTCGAGCCATTCGGCGAGCGTCGCGCCGACGTCGCCGAGCAGGCGGACAGTGCTCCACACGAGGGTCGAGGTCAGGGTGATGACGATCGCGGCGGGCGCGTTGAGCAGCAGCAGCCCGAGCGCCAGCCCCATGGCGACGCCGAGCACGCAGCTGACGGTCCAGCCGAGCAGGGCGGCCACGTCGATCTCCCAGGAGGCCGCCACGCCCTCGACCCCGGCGATCACGGCGGTGACCGGGACCGCGACCAGCATCGCGAACGCGACGGCGACCACGGCCGTGACCAGCGGCGGAACGCACTTGGCCGCCATCACCCGCCACCGCCGGGGTTCGAGCGCGAACGTCGTCAGCGCGGTGCGGTGGCTCCACTCGCCGGTGACGGTGAGGATCCCGAGCACCGGCAGCAGCGTGCCGTAGCCGATCCCGGCGGTGCCGAGGAGCAACTGGTAGTCGGGGCCCGCGACCAGGCCGCGGGCGGCGATGGCGGCGACGGTCAGGGCGGCCAGGATCGCGGTCATGACCTTGCCGCTGCGGGTGTCGAAGAGCTTACGCGTCTCGACGGCCAGCAGTCTGGGGAACGGGATCGGCGCGGCGGTGGCGGTCATGCGTGGCTCCGGTCGGCGTGGGAGGTCAGGTCGAGGAAGGTCTCTTCGAGGGTGCGGCCCTGGCTGAGCTGGGCGGGGCTGCCGTGGGCGAGGACGCGGCCCCGGCCGATCAGCACGAGGTCGTCGGCGACCTGCTCCACCTCGTGCAGCAGGTGGGAGCTGAGCAGCACGGCGCAGCCCGCGTCGGCGAGGCCGCGCAGCAGCCCGCGCATCCACTGGATGCCCTGCGGGTCGAGGCCGTTGGCGGGCTCGTCGAGGATGAGCGCGCGGGGGCTGCCGAGCAGCGCGTGGCCGATGCCGAGCCGCTGGCGCATGCCGAGAGAGTAGCCGCCCACGGTGCGGCGGCTCTCCTTGCGTGACAGGCCGACGAGGTCGAGCACCTCCTCGACGCGCCTTCCGGGCAGCCCGAGCGTCATCGCGCCGAGCGTGAGCACCTCCCGCCCGGTGCGGCCAGGATGCTGGGCTCCTGCGTCGAGCAGCATGCCGACCTGGGCGGCCGGGTTGGGCAGCGCGGCGTAGGGCTGCCCGAGCACGGTGGCGGAGCCCGAGGTGGGCCGCGCGAGACCGGCCAGGATGCGCAGCGCGGTCGACTTGCCCGCGCCGTTGGGCCCGAGGAACCCGGTCACGCTGCCCGCCTCGACGGTGAACGACACGTCGTCGAGCGCCTTCACATCCCGGTAGGCCTTGGTGAGGTTGCTGAGCTCGATCATGCGCCCAAGTTCATCGAATTCGGGCGCGTACCTCATCAGTCCCGGGTCGAGCGCTGCCGACCGGAAAGTAGACCTGGGTATGTCAGGCCGTAGACCCAGGTCGCTGGTAGGTCACGTGGGTGACCATGCTGTTGCCGGAGACCTTGACGGGTTCGAGCGTCATCGGCCCCACCCCGTCGAACAGCCGCTCCCCCGCCCCGATGACCACGGGCGCGATGTGCAGCCGCAGCTCGTCGATCAGCCCGGCGGCCAGATACTGGTTCACCGTGCGGGCGCCGCCCGCGATGGCGACGTCGGCCGCGCCCGCGACCTTGCGTGCCTGGTCGAGGGCAGATTCGATGCCGTCGGTGACGAAGTGGAAGGTGGTGCCGCCGAGCATCTCCAGCGGCTCGCGCCCGTGGTGGGTGAGGACGAAGACCGGCGCGTGGTAGGGCGGCTCGTCGCCCCACCAGCCCTTCCAGTCGAGGTCCCAGTCGCCGCGGCCGGGGCTGAACATGTTGCGTCCCATGATGTACGCGCCGGCCGTGGTGATGGCCTTGACCTCCTCGGCCTCGGGGTCGGCGAACATCCACTCGTGCAGGCTGTCGCCGACGCCGTCGCCGAACGGGTTCTCCAGAGTCTGGTTCGGCCCGGCGGCGTAGCCGTCGAGGGAGATCGCCAGGTCACAGGTCACCTTGCTCATGGTCTTTCCTTCAGCTCGTGAGGCTCGTTTTCATGAGGAGGTCGTAGCCGCTTGCGCGTCCTTGACACGGCCGGGAGCTTTTTTCTGAAGAAAATCCGGCAAGGCGACGAGGGACCTGACGAGCGGGTTGGCGTCGCCGCGCCGCCAGGCGAGGACGAGACGGCTGGGCGGCAGGTCGGTGAGCGGGACGGACGTGAGCCCGTCGGGCAGCTCGTGGGCCAGCGGCGTGAGCCCGACCGTGCCGTTCCACAGCACGGCCTGCATGCACTCCTGGGCGGTGCGCACCACGGGGCCGTCGCCGCGGACCCAGTAGGCGCGCCACACGGGGTCGGTCCCCTCGGGCAGCCGGAACCAGCGCCGCCCGTCGAGATCGCGCAGGCGCAGGCTGTCGCGCCCGGCGAGCGGGTCGTCGGCGCGCAGGACCACTCCGACGGGGTCGGTCCGGAGCACGCGCACCGCGATGCCGGTCTCGTCGAACGGGGTCCGGGTGAGCGCGACGTCGACCAGCCCGGCCCGCAGCCCGGCGGTCGGGTCGGTGAAGTCCGCCTCGCGGATGTGGATGCGGACCGCCGGGTGCCGCGCCCGGAACCCGGCGACGAGCCGGTCGCCCGCCTGTTCGACGCTGTCGGCCAGCGTGCCGATGGTGAGCGTGGCGGTGGAGACCCTGGCGCGCAGCCGCTCGGCCTGTTCCAGCAGCGCCCGCGCCTCGTCGTACAGGACGGCTCCGGCGTCGGTGAGCGTGACCCCGGTGGGCGTGCGGTGCAGCAGGACGGCGCCGAGATCGGCCTCCAGCCGTTGGACGGCCCGGCTCAGCGGCGGCTGGGTCATGTGCAGCCGCGCGGCGGCGCGCCCGAAGTGTCGTTCTTCGGCCACCGCCACGAAGTAGCGCAGCGAACGCAGGTCCATCACCGGCGACCATACCCGGACGGTATCGGCGCTGCGCGACCGGTGTTGGACGCCGCCGCACGCCGCGCGCTGCACTGGACCCATGACCGACTCCATGACCGGCCCCATGACCGAACCCGTCGTGCAGCTCACCGACGTGCGGGAACTCGCCCGCGACCTGGTGGTGATCCCGGACCGGCGCGTCCAGCTCGTGCCCAACGTCGGCCTCGTCGGCGGTACGCACTCCGTGCTGGTGATCGAGACCGGAATGGGCCCGCGCAACGCCGAGACCGTGCTGGGCTTCGCCGCCGAGTACGCCAGGGGCCGCAGGCTCTACCTGACCAGCACCCACTTCCACCCCGAGCACGCCTTCGGCGCCCAGGCGTTCGCGGGAGAGGCCACGTACCTGATCAACCGGGCCCAGGCTGAGGACCTGGCCGCCAAGGGCGCGGGCTACCTGGAGATGTTCCGGGGGCTCGGCGAGCCGGTGGCCCGGCAGCTGGAGGGCGTCGAGCTGCCCGTGCCCGACCTGGTCTACGACAGCTCGTACGAGCTCGACCTGGGCGGGCGGACGGTGCGGCTGGAGGCCACCGGGCGGGCGCACAGCCGCGGCGACCAGGTGGTGACGGTGCCGGACGCCGGGGTGATGTTCACCGGCGACCTGGTCGAGGCGGGGCAGTTCGCGATCTTCCCGTGGTTCCCGCCGCACGACACGGACGTGTCCGGCCTCGGCTGGATCGGCGTGATGGAACGGCTGATCGCCACGCGCCCGCGGGTGGTGGTGCCCGGTCACGGCGACTGCGGCGGGCCGGAGCTGCTGGCCGACGTGCGCGACTACCTGCGGCTGCTGCGCGACGAGACCTGGGCGCGCCGCGACTCCGCGATGAGCGAGGAGACGATGGTCGCCGAGATCACGGCCCTGATGATCGAACGGCATCCGGACTGGGAGGGCCGCGAGTGGATCGAGAAGGGCGTCGTCTGCATGTGCGCCGCCTGACCCCGGTGGCATCCTGGGGAGCATGTCCGGCACTTCCGCACGACTGCTGAAGCTCCTGTCCCTGCTGCAGTCCCCGCGCGAATGGCCCGGCAGCGAGCTGGCCGAACGTCTGGGGGTCAGCGGGCGCACCATTCGCCGCGACATCGAACGGCTGCGCGGGCTCGGCTACCCCGTCGAGGCCACCCGGGGCGGCGACGGCGGCTACCGCCTGGTCGCGGGCACCGCGATGCCGCCGCTGCTGCTCGACGACGAGGAGGCGGTGGCCATCACGGTCGGCCTGCGCACCGTGACCCGGCACGCCGTCGACGGCATCGACGAGGCGTCGGTCCGCGCCATGGCCAAGCTGCAACAGGTGCTGCCGTCGCGGCTGCGCCACCGCGTCGGCGCGCTGAACACCGCCACCGCGCCCGCGCCGCAGCTCTCCGGGCCGGGCATCGACCCGGAGCTCCTGACCGTGCTCGCCACGGCCGCCGCGCACGGCGAGCGCCTGCGCTTCCTGTACCGGGCGGAGCGGGAGAGCAGGCGTCACGTGGAGCCGCACCGCCTGGTCACGGTGGGCCGCCGCTGGTACCTGGTGGCGTACGACCTGGACAGGGACGACTGGCGCACGTTCCGCGTCGACCGCGTCGAGGAGCCCCGGCCGACCGGCGCCCGCGCCACGCCCCGGCAGCTCCCCGCCGACGACGCCGCCGACTTCGTCACCTCCCGGCTGAACGCGCTCGCGCCCACCTACCAGGCGGTCGCCACGCTGCACGCGCCGATCGAGCAGGTCGCGGTGCGGCTCGGCGACGCGACCGAGCTGGAGCCCCTGGACGAGCGCCGCTGCCTGATCCGCAGCCGCGGCGACACGCTGGACTGGCTGGCGTTCCGGCTGCTGGCGATCGGCTGCGAGTTCGACGTGCACGAGCCGCCCGAGCTGGTCGAACACCTGCGCGCCCTGGCCGCCAGAACCCTGCGTGCCGCTCAGGACAGAAACTGACCTATACGGCTCCTACGGTCGAGGGCATGACGAACTTCAAGCCCGAGGGCTACACGACGGTGACGCCGTGGATCATCTCCCCCGACACCGCCGCCCTCATCGACTACCTGACGGAGGCGTTCGGCGCCGAGGAGCTGGGCCGCGTCGTCGACGACAGCGGCGTCATCGGCCACGCCGAGGTGCGGATCGGCGACGCGATCGTGATGCTGTTCGACTCGCCCCCCGGCTGGCCGCCGACGCCCGCGTTCCTGCGCCTGTACGTCGAGGACGCGCGGGCCGTGCTGCGGCAGGCGGTCAAGGCCGGCGGCGTGGTGGTCAGCGAGGTCACCCACCTGGCCTTCGGCGACCTCGTGGGCCGGGTGCGCGACCCGTACGGCAATCTGTGGTGGATCCAGACCCGCATCGAGGACGTGACGGCCGAGGAGCTGGAGCGCCGCTGGAGCGACCCCGGGTTCGCGGCGGCCATGGAGTACATGCAGAACCCGGAGACCGACTTCTTCGGCGGCGAAATCCGGTCGACAAGGGGCCCGCGTACGGGCTGAGATGGTCCGGACCCGTCCCGACCGCAGGAGCCGTACGTGCCCTTGATCGACGACAAGCTGGCCAGACGCCTGGTCGACACGCAGTTCCCGCAGTGGGCCGGGCTGCCGCTGGAGCTGCTCGACCCGGCCGGCTCCGACCACGTGATCTACCGGCTGGGCGAGAAGCTGTCCGTACGGCTGCCCCGCCACGACGGCGCCATCGGGCAGGCCGCGAAGGAGGCCGCGTGGCTGCCCCGGCTGGCCCCGCACCTGCCGCTCGCGGTCCCGGCGCCGGTCGCGGTCGGCGAGCCCGCCTTCGGCTACCCGTGGCCGTGGGCGGTGTCGCGCTGGCTGACCGGCGAGGTGGCGACCGTCGAGACGCTGGGCGACTCCGCCGAGGCCGCCGTCGAGCTGGCGGCGTTCCTGACCGCGCTGCAACGGCTCACCCCCGTGCCGCCGCGCGCCGGGCTGCGCACCGAGCCGCTGTCCGGCCGCGACCGCGACACGCGGGCGGCGATCGCCGCGACCGGCGGCGTGTTCGACGCCGCCGCGATGACCGCGCTGTGGGACGCGGCGCTGGCCGCGCCCGCCTGGGACCGTCCGCCGGTGTGGGTGCACGGCGACTTCCACACCGGCAACCTGCTGGTCGACGGCGGGCGGCTGAGCGCGGTGATCGACTTCGGCGGGCTCGCCGTGGGCGATCCGGCCTGCGACCTGATGATCGCCTTCACGCTGATGTCACCCGGCAGCCGGGCCGTCTTCCGCGCGGCGCTCGGCGTGGACGACGCCACCTGGCTGCGCGGGCGCGGCTGGGCGCTGGCGACGGGCCTCAACGCCTACACCGCGTACGCCGCCACCAGCCCGCGCGTCGCCGCGCAGACCGCCCGCCAGATCACCGCCGCCCTGGACCCCTCAGCGTGAACGCGGCCTCGCGCGGACGTGCATGCGCTCCCCCTGGCGGCCGAACAGGTTGATCACCTCCACCGGCGACTCCCCCGCGGGCCCGAACCAGTGCGGCAGCCGGGTGTCGAACTCGGCCGCCTCCCCCGCCTTCATGACCAGGTCGCGATCGCCCACGACGAGCCGCATGCGCCCGGACAGCACGTACAGCCACTCGTAACCCTCGTGCGTGACCAGCTCGGGCCGGTTCTGGTCGGCCGGGATGATCGACTTCCACGCCTGCAGCGGCCCCGGCTCGGTGGTCAGCGGGATCACCGTTCGGCCGTTGTGCACCCGCGGCCTGACGTGGACGCGCGGGTCGCCGACCGCCGGCGCGCCGACCAGCTCGTCCAGCGGCACCTGGTGGGCCAGCGCGATCGGCAGCAGGAGCTCCAGGCTGGGGCGGCGCTGGCCCGTCTCCAGCCTGGACAGCGTGCTCCTGGAGATGCCGGTGGCCTCGGCCAGCGCCGACAGGCTGACCTCGCGCCGCTCGCGGATGCGCCGGAGCCGGGGGCCGACCTCGGCCAGCGTCGCGGCGATCGGCGGCCGGTCCGGGGATTGCTCGTCCATAGACCTATTCCACCGCCGACGTCCCAGAAATGGCAACGTAAGTTGCTGCCCGATCCGCGTCCCCAGCACCATCGGCGCGGAGGTGATCACCGTGATCAAGACAACCGAGGAACCGGGCGGCGACAGCACACGGCAGGCCGACGGTCCCCCACCGGCCCCGCGGGGAAGGCTGCCGTTCGGCGTCTACCTGCTGGCCTTCAGCCTGTTCGCGATGGGCAGCGCGGAGTTCCTGCTGGCCGGGGTGCTGCCCGCGGTCGCCGACGACCTGCGCATCACGCTGCCCGCCGCCGGCGCGCTGATCTCCGCCTTCGCCATCGGCGTCGTCGTCGGCGGGCCGCCCTTCGCCATCCTGAGCCTGCGCTGGCCGCGACGCACCACGCTGGTGACCACCCAGGCCGTCTTCGCCGCCTCGGTGGCGATCGGGCTGGTGACCGACGACTACCCGGTGCTGCTGGCCAGCCGCTTCGCCAGCGGCCTCGCCTACGCGGGCTACTGGGCCGTCGCCGCCGTCACCGCCGTCGGCCTGGTCACACCCGACCGCACCGCGCGCGCGTCCGGCGTCGTCGTCAGCGGGCTCAGCCTCGCGATGATCGCCGGCGGCCCGGCCGGCGCGCTGGTCAGCCACCTCGCGGGCTGGCGCGGCGGCTTCTGGCTCGTCGTCGCCCTGACCGTCGCCGGAGCGGTCACCGCCCTGGTCGCGATGCCCGCCACCAGCGCGGGCGTGGAGCCGAGCGTACGCCGCGAGCTGCGCACCCTGCGCCGCCCACAGCTGTGGACGGTCTTCGCCGCCACCATCCTCAGCACCGCCGCGTACATGATCTCGTTCAACTACCTGGCGGCGCTGCTGACCGGCGTCACCGGCCTGCCCGGCGTCTGGGTGCCCGCGGTCCTCGCGCTGTTCGGCATCGGCGCGTTCGCCGGGCTGTCCGCCGGCGGCAGGATCGCCGACCGGCGCCCCTTCCACGCGCTGCTGACCGGGGCGATCGGGATCCTCGTCGTGTCCGTCCTGCTCGCCCTTCTCGCCCGGTACGCGCTCGCCGTCGTCCCCCTCGTCCTGCTCCTCGGGATCGCCGGGTTCGTCCTGAACCCGGCCATCTACGCCCGCGTCTTCGCCATCGCCTCCGCCGCGCCGACGCTCGCCGGAGCGACCACGGTGTCCGCGTTCCAGCTCGGCATCAGCCTCGTCCCGGTGCTCGCCGGCGCCGCACTCAACACCGGCGCCGACCTCACCGCCGTCCCCTGGATCGGCGCCGCCCTGGCCGCCGCCCTCATCCCGCTCATCCTCCTCGACCGCACAACCTCCCGCAGGGCCACGCATGTCTAGCCTGACGGACGCCTTGCCCAACCACCGCGGTAGTCATACGGTCACGCTGGGCGTCCGTCCAGGCGAGGGAGATCGACATGACCGAGGCCGGGCTCCGTGGGCTCCTGGCCGAGCGGCTCGAGGCGGCCGGTGACCTGCCGCCCGAGTGGCGGAAGGCGTACGACACCGACCCCGACGCCTGGTGGGAGAGCGTCTACTCCGACGCCTCCCTGATCACCCAGGCCGACGACGGCGCGGGCGACCCTGCGACGGGCGAGGGCTCGTGGACGTCGTCGCTCTCGGCCCCAGGCGCCGTGTTCGCCTCGCTCGCCCACCTGTACGTCCACGACGGGCAGCGGGTGCTGGACGTCGGCACCGGCACCGGCTGGACGGCGGCCCTGCTGTCGGCCCGGCTGGGGGACGAGCACGTCACCACCGTGGAGGTGGACCCGGCGGTCGCCGACCAGGCCGCCAAGAACCTCGCCGTCAGCGGCCGGAGCCCGCACCTGGTGGTCGGCGACGGCGCGCTCGGCCACGCGGCCGGAGCTCCGTACGATCGCGTGCACGCGACCTGCGGCGTCCAGCGCGTCCCGTGGGCGTGGGTCGAGCAGACCCGCCCCGGCGGCGTCATCGTGACGCCGTGGTCACCCGGCTGGGCGTACGGCCACCTGCTGCGGCTCACCGTGGGCCGCGACCGCACGGTCGGACGGCTCGTGGGATCGGCCGGCTCCATGATGATGCGCGCCCAGCGCCACCCGGCCCCCGACCGCCTCGGCGACCGCCCCGAACACCGCACCACGCCGATCGACCCCCGCGACGTCGCCTGGGACGACTACGGAGCCGACGTGGCCATAGCCGCCCTTGTGCCCGGCGTGGTGAGCACGACGACCAGTGAAGGTGACGACACGATGGAGGTACGGGTATGGGACGGCGACGGATCATGGGCGACGACCGGCTACCGACAGGGCCGCCGCGGGTTCGCCGTGGCGAGCCATGGGACTAGACGGCTGTGGGACGAGGTCACCGACGCGTACCTGACCTGGGTGGAATGGGGCCGGCCGGCCCGCGACCGCTACGGCGTCACGGTCACCGGCGAAGGGCAGCAGATCTGGCTCGACACCCCGGACCACGTCATCGGCCCCTCGTCCCCGGCGTGACCTGAGATCGCCCGCCCGCCACCGGAACCGGGTGGCGGGCAGGCGCCTTCCCCGCGCCTCAGCCGGTGGTCCCGGCCTGGGTGAAGGCGAGGGGGACGCCGCAGGCGTCGTCGGCCGGGACGTAGAAGCCGTCCGGCGTGGCGCGGGTGGCGATCTGGTTGCCCTCGACGAGCTTGCGGGCGTGCCCCAGGTCGCGTACGGCCACGGTGTGGGCCGCCAGCAGGGGCAGGCCGGGCAGGACGTGCCCGGGGAGGACCTCGTCCAGGGCTGAGTGCGGGATGATCTCGACGCGCCCCTCCCGCAGGGGCAGCACCCGCCGGGTGCCGTCGATCCATACGTCGGCGTCCAGGATGCGGGCGTGGCGTTCCTCGTGCACGTCCAGCTCGTCGTCGGGCACCACCAGCAGCACGCTGTGCAGGCCCACGGCGCCGTTCGGGTGGTCGAGGTAACGGGGCTGGTGGACGTGCTGGGGAGTGAGCTGCTGGGTTGCCTGGAGGGCGCCGCCGGGGGTGTGGGCGGGGTCGACGCGGACACTGTCGGCGCGCACGGTGCGGGGGCCGTCGGGGGTGTCGACCTGGCGTTCGAGGGCGCGGATGCCGGTGGAGGCGAGTCCGGCGGCGTTGAGCCGGGCAGCGGTGGTGCGGATGTCGCGGGAGCCGAGCGTCATCAAGAGGCCGCGGTAGGTGCGCCGCAGGTGGTGTACGCCCCACGGGTCGGGGGCGGCAGGGTCGACGATGCCGAGCAGTTCGATGAACGAGCGGCCGAAGTAGGCGCACCGGTTGGCGGTGCAGGTGGGCATCAGCGGGCCCCCGGGGTGTTCGGCCAGGTGGTGGGGCGAGGCGGGGCTGAGGGTGAAGCCGAGCGCCCCGAAGCGGGCCGAGGCGGCGGGGAGGTCGGTGGTGATGAGGACGGTGTGGTCGATGTAGTCGATGTCGGGGGCTTCGCAATGGTTCATGGCGATGTCCTTCGGTGCGGGCTCACACGGCCGAGGCGATGGCGGCGGCGACGAAGAGCACCTGCAGGGCCGTACGGGCGGGCAGTGGCGTGACGGGCTTCCCGCCGAGGGTGAGGCCGCGGCGGGCGGCCGAGACGTTGGCGGGGAACATGGCGATCATGAGCAGGGCCAGGCAGGCACCCGCGTAGGGGGCCAGGCGCGGGATCAGGAGCCCGGCGGCGCCGGCCAGCTCCAGGACGCCGGTGAGGGTGACCAGCAGGGCGGGGCGCGGAAACACCGGCGGGACCATCGCGGCGAAGTCGCGCCGCCACGAGGGCAGGAAGTGCGGCACCCCGGTGAAGACGAGCATCAGGGCGAGCGCGCCGCGCAGGGCGGGCTGCCAGGCGTCCAGGGCGTCGACACCGGCCACGCCGAGCAGTCGCAGGACGACGAAGCCGCCCGTGAGGGCGATGAACGGAACCATCCCGTCCTCCAATCTTGTCATCGGCAAGATTGGAGGACAGGTCGCTATCTTGTCAACGTCAAGATAGGGTGAGAGCGTCACAGCGGAGGTGAGGGAGATCAGCCAGCCGTCCTACCACCACGGCAACCTGCGGCGCGTCATCATCGACGCCGCGCTCCAGGCCATCGGCGAGTCCGGCCCGGCCGGGTGGAGCCTGCGCGAGCTGGCACGCCGCGCGGGCGTCTCGCACGCCGCCCCCGCCCACCACTTCGGCGACAAGCAGGGGCTGCTGACGGCCGTGGCGGTCGAGGGCTTCACACTGTTCTCCGACGCGCTAGAGGCGGCGGCGGCCGACGTATGGGAGGTGGGTGTCGCCTATGTCCGGTTCGCCATTGACCATCGACCCTATTTCGAGGTGATGTTCCGGCCCGAGCTCTACCGCGCCGACGACCCGGGCGTGCGGAGCGCGCAGGAGCGGGCGGCCGGGGTGCTCGTCGACAGCGCGCGGACGCTGTCACCCGGCGCGGAGCACGACCGGATGACCACGATCGCCGCCTGGTCGCTGGCCCACGGCTTCGCAAGTCTGTGGCTGAGCGGCGCCCTGCCGGAGAGCTCCGGCGGCGACCCGGAGGCGCTCGCCCGTTCGATGATCCGGCTCGTCTTCGGCGCCCTTCGCTGAAGAATTCCGGGCAGCGGGCGGGAGCCGACCCGGTGCCGAAAGTGCGGTGAAATCAAAAGTAAAGCGGCCCGATCTATCGTTTCTCACGACCACGAATCCGATGAGGAGGGTCCGAGAATGCGAGCACGGAAACACCTGCCGGCGGGCATCGCCGCCGCCGCGCTCCTGGCCGCGATCGGGATGGCTGCACCCGCCGCCGCCACCAGCGGTTCCATCTGCCTCTACTCCGGCATCCAGTCCGTCTGCGTCACCCCGTCGCCCGGCTACATCCCGCTGGCGCGCGAGATCACGTCCGCGCGTAACAGCAGCCCGTACGCGGCGCGTCTGGTCCCCGCCGAGGGCGTGAACATCGGCTGTCTGCAGCCGGGCGAGACGGAAACCTACTCGCAGCCGCGCAAGATCTCCGGTATTCGTGTCTACGCCGGCGGCACCTGTCCTCTGTAGGCGGTCGTCCCCACCGGTGGAGCCGTGCCCCGGAGACGACATGCTCGCGACATACCGGGCTTCGGTAGGAATGCCGTCGCCGAAGTCCTGTGCTCGAAAGGCTGACATATGCGCGACGCGCTTCCTCCCCTTCTGGTCACTCCCCCGTGGGAGCGGAAGCCCCCGGTGATCCCGGGGCTGCTGCCTCCCGCGGGACGGGTGGTCGACTGGTTACCGGGGGAACGCGAGGAGCTCAGGCAAGGACTGCCCGGCCGTTCCCATCTGACGGCCGAGCTCAAGGAGGTCCTCCAGCGGGAGGGGTGGGAGGGTGTCGTACGGGAGTTCGTGAACGGGCGGATCGTCCGCGAATCGGCGCAGTTCTCGCTGTTCGAGCTGGCTCCGGAGGAGCTGGTCCGGCCGCTGCTGGGGAGCTGGAAGCTGAAGCTCAGGCGTTCGTCCGACTTCTCGATCCTGCGGACCGTCACCGTGCGGTTCGAGGCCGACGCCCTTCCCGTGGTGTTCCCCAACGCGAAGACGCACCGGTCCGGCTGGGCGCTGATGCCGTTCCGCGACGTCGAGGTGGCCCGGTTGATGGCCGCCTGGCTCGGCAGGGCGGCGACGCGCCACCATGCCCGGGAGTGGTTCGCCCGGCACGGGACGGCGGCGGTGCCGTACCTGGTGCCGGACGCGCTCGGCACCAGGCGGGCCGCACGCGACAAGGCGGGGGCGGCGCTGTTCCACATCGTCTCCGGGCACGGCAGGGCGGCCGTGGTGGCGGCCGCCAGGACCTACGGCGACGAGGTCGCGGACGCTGTCACGCTGATCCTGGACGGGGGCGCACCGACCAGCAGGCCGCGCGCCCTCTCCTGGCTCGACGTGGACACGCTGCCCGAGGTCAGGCTGCGCGACGGCCGGCCGCTGCCCGCCGACGCGGTGCGCAACCTGGTCGGCGCGCTCACGCTGTCGCCCGGCGTCCAGTGGAACGCCCCGGCCGAGATCTATCCCGGCCTGCAGGACGTGCTCGACCTGTGCGAACGCACGTCGCTGGCGGCGTTCGGCTGGGCGGTGTACGAGGCGTGGGAGGCCGCCGGGGCGCCGTCCGGCAACCGCTGGGTGGTCGATCAGCTCATCTGGCTGGCCGACGACGAGGTCACCGGCCGGCTCGGCTGCCTGGCGCTGAACGGCCCGGCGAACATCTCCAAGGACGTCACCGGCGTGCTCGGCGACATCGGCACGGCCACGGCGCTGGCCCAGCTCGAGTACGTGGCGCGCCGGGCCAAGCCGGGGTTGCGCGGGACGGCCAAGGAGCGGATCGCCTGGGCCACCAAGCGGCCCGGAACCCGGGCGCCCAGGCCGCGCGTTCACCGGACATGACGAGACCTCAGCTCGCCTGTCCCCTCTGCCAGGGCACCGAGTTCCAGCAGGAGCAGGGCCGCCTCGACAGCCGGTGGGGGATGACCTCCCACCGGATGACGCTGATGATCTGCACGCGCTGCCGCTACATCCTCCACTTCTACGACAAGCACTCCATTTTCGACTTCGACTGAGCGGAGGCGGCGGCGTCAGGCGCCGATGAGGGGCAGCAGCAGGTCGTCGACGATCGCTTCGATCTGCTCGTCGGTGCTCCTGGGCTGACCGCTGAGGCAGTGGTAGAAGATCATCGCGGGCCCCGCCGTGGCGATCGCCGTCTCGTTGCGGCCCGGGGCGGCGCCGCCGTGCATGCCGATCAGCTCGGCGATGCGCTTCTCGCACGGCTCCGTGGCCGATTCGCGGAAGAGGGCGCGTAGCTGCGTGGTCTGCGCCACGCCCGCGGCGGCGACCGCCTGGAAGGCCGCGCCGTTGGAGTCGTACAGCACCCGGTTCAGGTAGGAGAGCAGCATCACCAGGCCGTCGCGCAGCGGCGTGGCCGGGGTGACCTCGGGCGGGCCGGGGATCAGCTCGCGCAGCGCGTCGCGGATGAGCTCGTCCTTGTTGCGCCAGCGCCGGTAGAGGGCCGCCTTGCCGGTGCCCGCCGCCGCGGCGATCCGGTTGGTGCTCAGCTTGGCGTAGCCGACGGTCCCGAGCTGCTCGATGACCGCATCGAAGATCACTCGCCGGAGCTCCTCGCCGCGCCGCCGTGACGCGGGCGGCTCGGGCGGCTCGGCGGGCTCGGGCCGGGCGGACCGTTCGGCCGTGGTGGCCATCAGCACCTCCTCCTTGCGATCCCACCCTACCCTCGCTCTATAGTGAACCACCTGGTTCCCTATTGAGGAGTGAATGTGTCCCGCCTGCGCGAAAGAACCGCCGTCCGCAGCGCCGGCGCGGTGACGCTGGCCGTCATCGTGTCCTGCGAACTGGTGCTGATGCTCGACGCGACGATCGTCAACGTCGCGCTGCCCGAGATCCGGGGCGGGCTCGGGTTCACCCCGGCCGGGCTGTCGTGGGTCAGCAACGCCTTCCTGCTCGTCTACGCCGGTCTGCTGCTGCTGGGTGGCCGTGCGGGCGACATCCTCGGCCACCGCCGGATGTTCCTCGCGGGCATGTCGGTGTTCACCGTCGCCTCCCTGGCCGGCGGGCTGGCGACCGCTCCCGGATGGCTCGTCGCCGCCCGCGCCCTGCAAGGACTCGGCGCCGCGCTGGCCGCGCCGAGCACGCTCGCGCTGCTGACCACGAACTTCCAGGGTGAGGGCCGGGCGAAGGCGCTCGGCGTCTACTCGTCGGTCACCGCGTCGGCCATGACGCTCGGGCTGGTCCTGGGCGGGATCATCACCACGGCGCTGTCCTGGCGCTGGGTGCTGTTCGTCAACGTGCCGATCGGGCTGGTCGTGATCGCGCTGGCGCCGCGCGTCCTCGCCGAGGCGCCGCGCCGGCCCGGGCGCTTCGACGTGGCAGGGGCGCTGACCTCGGTCGCCGGGCTCGGCGCGGTGGCCTTCGCGCTGGCCCGCGCCGCCGAGCACGGCTGGCGGGACGCCGCCGCGCTCGTCGCGCTGGCGTGCGGCGCCGGGCTGCTGGCCGCCTTCGTCCGGGTCGAGGCGCGGGCGCGGCAGCCGATCCTGCCGCTGTGGCTGTTCGCCGACCGCGCCCGCGCCGGCGCCTTCGCCGGGCTCCTGCTGCTCCCCATGGTGACGATGAGCACGCAGTTCCTCATCGTGCAGTTCCTTCAGGAAGTCCTCGGCCACAACGCGCTGCAAGCGGGCCTGGCGTTCCTGCCCATGGCGCTCGGCATGCTGCTGACCGCGCAGAGCGCGCCCAGGGTGATCACCCGGCTCACCGCCAGGGCCGTCGCGATCACCGGCGTGGCCCTGATCGGAGCGGGCGTCGCCTGGCTGGTCCCGATCTCCGCGACGACCGGGTACGTCCCCGGCATCGCCGGCCCCCTGCTGCTGGTGGGGGCCGGGCTCGGGCTCGTCGTCGTGCCGTTCAACCTGGCGATCATGTCCACCGTCGCCCCCGCCGACACGGGCGCGGCCGCCGGGGTGCTCCAGACCGCGATGCTCACCGGCGCGTCACTCGGCATCGCGATCCTGTCCAGCGTGTACGCCTCGGTCGCCGGGAACACGGGAAGCGCCGGAAGCACGGGGAGCGCCGTCGCCGTCGCCGACGGCATGGGAGCCGCCTTCACGGTCGGCCTGGGCATCACCGCCCTGGCGCTCGTGCTGGTGATCCTGACCCTGCCCGCTCAGCGGTAGCCGGTGGCGTCGGCGGGGCGGCCCGGGTCCTGCACCTCGACGAGGTAGCGCCAGCAGTCCGGCTGGGAGCCGTCCACGTCGGTGAACCCGTACTCGCGGGCGAGCTGCCCGCTGGACAGCGATTGGCCGCTCCAGCGCATCACGTCCGGGTCCGTCGCCAGCGCGGCGACGGCCCGGCCAACGTAGCGGGGCGTCTCGGAGATCACGAAGTGCGGTTCGCGGGCGGTGGCGTCGCGCCAGTTGTCCTCCGTCACCTCGAACAGGTCCAGCATCATCTCCGACCTGAGCCAGCCCGGCGTCAGCGTCACCGCCGCGCAGCCGTGCTGCCGCAGCTCGTGCGCCTGCGCGAAGCCGAGCCTGATCACCGCGCTCTTGGCGTGGTCGTAGAAGAAGGACACCCGATAGTTGTCGTCGTTGTACGCCTTCGTCCCGTCGGTCATCTCGACCACGAGGCCGCCCGGCCGCCGGATCAGCAGCGAAAGCGCGTAGTGGCTGGTGATGATGTGCGTGTCGATGGCCAGACGGAGCAGCCGCAGCCCCTTGTCCAGGTCGTGCTCCCACAGCGGCGTGTCCCATTCGGCCAGCAGTTCGCCGCCCCAGATGTCGTTGACCAGGACGTCCAGCCTCCCCTGCTCGCGTTCGATCCGCTCGACGAGGGCGCGCACCTCGTCGCGTTCGAGATGGTCCACCCGGACGGGGATGCCCTCCCCGCCTGCCTCGGTCACCAGGGCGGCGGTCTCCTCGATGGTCTCCGGCCTGCCGTACTCCGAGCGGCTCTCGCCGGTGGTCCTGCCGGTCACGTACACCGTCGCCCCCGCCGCCCCGAGTTCTGTCGCGATGCCCCGACCGGCGCCCCGCGTCCCCCCGGCGACCAGCGCGACCTTGCCCTTCAACGTGTTGTGCATGAGCCGAACGTAACCGCGATACCCGACAGCGTCTGTCATCTTTTCCCGGACTTCGGCGACGGCCCGGCGCTAGGTTGGGCGCATGGATCTGATGCAGCGGGCCGGGGAGCTCAAGGGCGAGCTGTCGGAGTATGCGAGGTCGCCGAGGTTCCAGCGGGCCACCAGAAACATGATCCAGCGCGCGTTCCCCGACGGGGTCAGTGACGAGATGGTCTTCTCGACCGCTCTCGACGCCTTCGTCCTCACCGAACGCCTCGAAGGCGGCCAGACCGTCCTCAGCTCGTTCGCCGAGCGCTTCACCGGCGCGGACCGGGCGCTGCTGCTGTCGTGGGCCGACTACGTCCAGGGCGTGTTCGAGATCAAGGAGCCGTACGGCGACGACGGCGTCATCGCCGTCAACCACGTCGACGAGCTGACCTACCGGATCAGGTCCAACATGGGCGCCGAGGGCGTCGAACAGCTCACGCCCGGCGTCGTCATGGTCGGCGGCCTCGTGCCCGTCGGCGACGACTGGATGATCAGCGGCGCCGCGACGGCCTACTCCGCCGACGACGTCGCCGCCGTCCTCGCCGGCGTGCGCACCCTCCAGCTGCAGAACCCGCGCATGGTCTTCCGCAACCCGGACAAGCTCGCCCAGGCCCGCGCCCTCCAGGCGCGGCAGCGCGCCTCCTTCATCGACCTGTACGGCAGCGACCTGGTCATCGTCGCCGGCGACGCGGTCCAGGAGACGATCCTGGCCTTCTACCGCCACGACCACGAACGCAACGGCGGCGAGCCCGGCGCATGGCGTGAGCCCGAGCTGCCCGACCTCGGCCTGTCCGGCGCGCCCAGCCTCGCGGTCGTCTTCGACAAGGAGGAGGGGCTCAGCTTCTTCCCGGGCTTCGACCTCGCCCAGGCGGCGTTCGCCGACCCGTCGCTCCTGGTCCGGCGCCCGTACCGCGACGTGATCAGCGGCTACCTGCGCGGCGCCGACACCGGCCCCGGCATCCTGCGCCGCCTGGCCGCCCCGGACCCGGCCAAGGCCGACCAGGTCTTCCGCAAGCTGCTGAACAAGCCCGGCTTCTCCTGGCAGCGCGACGGCGAAGCCCTGCTGCGCAAGCACAAGCCCACCTGGTTCGACGCCCCGATCCTGCCCAGGGTGATCCCCCTGTAAGGACACAGGTTCACAGGGGAAGCGGGGCGCGTGAAGATCACCTCACGGGGTTCTTACCGAGAAGGGTGACACATGCGTAATCGAGTCTTCACCGCACTGGCCGCCGCCGTCGCGTTCGGGGGGCTGGCGGTGGTGCCGTCGGCGGCGCAGGCCGCCGAGAGCTGCCCGAAGGGCTACATCTGCTTCTACTACGGCTACAACCAGAGCGAGGGCATGTCGTACAAGACGAACCAGAACTGGAGCGGCAGCGTCTCCGCCCGGTCCTACTTCAACAACGCCTACGCGCAGGAGGGCTACGACCACGTCAACCTCACGGTCGCGTTCGTCGGGACGCGGTGCGTGCACTTCGGTGACCCGGACGGCAAGGGGAACATCTCGGCGCCGCCGGCCTCGATCCGTACGGTGACCAAGGTGACGTGGCGCGGGGAGTGCTAGACCCGCGCGTGTGAGGCGAAGTCCGTCAGGGCCGTGAGGAAGGCGCGGGGTTTGTCGTCGTGGATGACGTGCCTGGCGTCGATGCGGCGGTAGACGGTCTGGGGGGCGAGGTCGCGGACGCGGCGGGCGTCGTCGTCGTCCATCGCGCCGACGAGGCCGTGCTTGACGAAGCGGTTCCAGTTGGCGTGCATGAGGAGGACGGGGCCGCTCACTGCCCGGAGGGCGGCCTCGTGGGAGAAGTCGCCGTAGAAGCGGCCGTCGACGAACGCCCTGGCGAAGTCGGGGTCGAACATCGAGACCGCCCGGATCGTCTCGTCCAGGGAGCGCGGCAGCCAGCGGACGCCGAGGCTCGCGGGGCGGCCGGGGTGACGGCGGGCGTGCCGGGTGACCAGGCGGTCGAGGAGGTCGACGAACCGGTCGGGCATCCGGATGCTCTTGTCCTCGGCGATCGGGATGTCCTGGCGGAAGATGTCGGCCGGGCGGCCGTTCTCGGCGACCTCGGCGGTGTGGACGAGGCTGGCGTAGACCCAGCGGTCGCGGTCGCGGAAGCGCGGCATCTCGACCGAGAAGATCGGCGGGTCCTCCAGGACGGTGGCGGCGACCAGGTCGGGGACGTTGGCGGCGCACCACAGGGCGAGGACGCCGCCTGAGGAGTTGCCGCTGACGATCGCGGGCCTGCCGATGACGTCGCGCAGGAATCGCGCCAGGTCACCGCCGGCGGAGTCCCACGAGTAGTCGCCCGGGGTCCACGAGGAGGCTCCGTGGCCCCGGACGTCGACGGCGTAGACGGTGAAGCGGCGGGCGAGCTCGGGCATGACGCTGCGGTAGCTGCTCCACAGGCTCATCTGGCCGGGGATCAGCAGGAGCGGGACACCCGACTCGGGGCCGCGGACGTAGTTGATCAGCACGCCGTCGAGCTCGGCGGACTCCTGGCGGAAGCCGGACAGCGCGGCGGGCAGCGGCTCGCGCAGGCCGTGGTAGGGGTTCACCGGTGGGGTCACTGGTCCGGCTCGCTCTGCGCGGCGAGGACTCCGGTGGCGAACTGCCGGAACCTCTCGTTGTCGACGAGCGCGATGCCTTGCTTGGGGTCGACGAGGACGAGCAGCGTGTCGCCGGGCTCGATGCCGAGCAGGTCACGGGCGTCCTTGGGGATGACGATCTGACCCTTCTCGCTGATCTTCACGGTGCCCACGATGTACCGGCCGTCCGGCCCTTCGATCATTTTTCCGGTCATGGGTATGACTTTACCTACTTTTCCTACTTTCTGCACGCACCGCCGCCCCGGCCGGCACCCCCGCCGAGACCGTCGTCGGCAGGGGCAGCATCACCTCCACCCGCGTCCCCCGGCCAGGTTCGCCGGTGATGACGCAGATGCCGCCCAGTTCCGCCGCCCGCTCCCGCATCGAGGAGAGCCCGACGCCGGGCCGGTGGGACTCGGGCAGGCCACGCCCGTCGTCGGTGACGGTCACCCGCAGCACGCACCGTTCCCGGCGCAGCGTGACGGTGACGGTCTCGGCCTCGGCGTGCCGACGGATGTTGGTCAGCGCCTCCTGGACGATCCGGTAGACGGCCACCTCGACGGCCGCCGGCAGATCCGACAGCGCCCCCTCGACCCGCACCGGCACCTGCGGCCCCGCCAGCTCACGCAGCGCGCGGGCCAGGCCCAGATCGTCGAGCGCGGGCGGGCGCAGCCCGTGCACCAGCTCGCGGACGTCACCGGCCACCGCGTCCATGCCGGTACGCAGATCCTGCAGAAGGGCGTCGGCCGAATCGGGCGAGTCCTTGAGCCGGCTGCGCGCGATGTTGATGATCATCGCCATGCTCGACAGGCTCTGGCCGAGCCCGTCGTGCAGGTCGCGGCGCAGGCGGCGACGTTCCTCCTCGCGGGTGCTGAGGATCCGTTCGCGTGAGCGTTGCAGGTCGGCGGCCATGCGCACGGCGTGGGCCACGTCGGCGGCGTACGGGGCGAGCGTGGCCAGCACGCGCTCGTTGTGCGCGGCCGGGAAACGCCGCGGACCGGGCGCGCCCACCAGCAGACGGCCGACCTGCTCACCGTGCCAGACCAGCGGCACCCGCCGCGGCGCTGCGCCGACACGGCCGTTCTCGACGTAGCGCGGCTCGCCGTCGGCGACCTCGACGGCCACGCCCTCCACCGCCAGCCCGTCCTTCAGCACCGCGACGACCGACGTGAGCGCCTCGGCGGGATCACCGCGCCGGATCGCCTGGGTCAGCCGCTCGGCCAGCAGGGCGGGGTCACCGACCCTGCCGTACAGCATCCGGTCCACCAGCCGCTGCAACCACCGCCGCAACGGCTGGAAGAACGCCCCCGCGAACAGGGCCGAGGCCAGACCGGCGATCTGGTCGTACCCGGAGACCAGCACGGAGGAGACGGCGCCCACGCCGAAGTACACGGCGCTCACCACGACCAGCAGCCCGGCCGCCACGAACGTGCGGCTGACCACGGTGTCGATCCCGTACAACCGGTAACGCATCACCGCGAACGCCATCGCGACCGGGATCAGCGCCGCCCAGGTGATCGACAGCCACATCAGCTCCGGCACGGCCCCGCCCACGACCAGGAACACGATGTAGCCCGCGAAGGCGTACATCGGCCAGCCGATCTGCCGCCTGCCGACCGGGTCGGCCCGCCGCATCCGCAACGCCATCGAGCACGCGGCCAGCGCCATCGAGGTGTAGATGAGCGTCCACCCGGCCACGGTCATCACCTGCAGGTACGGGCCGAGCGCGGGCACCGCCAGCGGGTTGGTGATGACGACCGGGTACGGGTAGTCGGCGAGGGACGGGTCGGGGCGCACGACGGCGCGCAGGATGTTCAGGCTGAGCCCGGCGACGCTGAGGACGATGACCCAGCGCCAGCGCGGCGACAGCAGCCGGCCGTCGGGCGAGTAGAGCGGCAGCACGGCGGTGAGCGTCGCCCCGCAGATCCCCCACGGGATCAGCGTCGCGATCCGCAGCCAGCTCGACACCTCGTAGCGGCCGAGGTCGGCGTAGTGGAAGAGCAGCGCGTTGGTGATGTCACTGGCCGCGCCGGCGAGCCCGCCCAGGCACATGACCCACGCCATGCCGAGCTTGGGCCGGTGGAAGATCAGGACGGCGCCGACCACGGGGAACGCCAGGGCGGCGGCCGACTGCGGGGTCGCGGTCTGCGCCGGGGTCCACTCGGGCGGCAGTGACCGCCAGATCGCCAGCGCCGCGAGTTCGAGCAGCGGGGACAGCACCGCCAAGGTGACGGCCGCGGCCCGCGCTGCCACGATGGCGTTCCGAGCCATGCTGGTCCCTGCCTCTCCTGGAGCTGGACGCATTATGCACGGCTTCGTATTGATAAATCGTCATAAAAAGGTTGCTCACCTGCTGAACGACCTCATCGCCCCCCGCCCGTCCGACACCGCGACGCTCTTCTCCGACGCCAGCACCAGCTCGTCGCCCCCGTCACCGTCGTAGTCCCCGGCGGTCAGCGGCGACAGCCCGCGCCCCGCGCCGATCGGCCCCGCGTCCCGCAACCCCCCGGGACCACCCCGGAACAGGCGCGGCCCCGACGGCGTGTCGGGCCAGAACCCGCCGAAGGCCACGTCGTCGTCACCGTCGCCGTCGAAGTCGCCCGCCACCGCCCCGCCCTTGGCCCCGCGCAGGCTCTCGACGCGGCCGCCCGCGTAGTAGACGGTCAGGGTCCGGTCCACGCCCGGCGGCTCGGTCTCGAACCCGGGCTCGTTGTTGCGGCCGCCGTCGTCGCCGACCGCGACGTCCTCCCGGCCGTCGCCGTCGAAGTCGCCGAACGCCGACGCCATCCCCGCGTTCAGCCTGCGGACCGGCTCCCCCGGCCCCCGGACGAGCCGGCTCGCGACCTGCTCGCCGTCGTCGCCCTCGTACACGAGCAGCCCGGTACGGCGCCCTGCGCCGATCGGCCCGGCGGCCAGGCGCCAGAACTCCCCGCCTGACGGGGACGGCCGGGTCTCCTCGCGGGCCGGAACGCCCTCGCGCGTGAACGGGCCGTACAGCAGCACCAGGGCCGTGCGCCCCGAGGCCGGGGCCGCCACGTCGGCCACGCCGTCCCCGTCGAAGTCGCCGGTCACCGGGTGCAGCAGGCTCTTCCTGCCCACGCGCACGGGGACGAGGCCGACGCCCTGCGGGCCGCCCCAGAGGACGTGCGGGGCCATCTCCCCTTCGGGCGGGCCGCCGTGCACCACGACGTCGCCGTAGCCGTCGGCGTCGAGGTCGGCATGGACGCTCTGGCTGATCAGCCACACCCGGAACCGGTCGGCGGGCACGGACACGCGGGTGGCGGGGTCCAGGCCGGTACGGGAGCCGCGGACGACGTCGAGGCGGTCACCCGAGGCGAAGACCAGGTCGGCATAGCCGTCGCCGTCAAGGTCGCCGGGCCGGCCCCGGTCAACCGGCTCACCCGCCGACGGGCCGGACGAGGTCGCGGGCGGACCGGACGTGGTGGGCGGGCCGGGCGTCGCAGGACCGGACGTCGTGGGCGAGCCGGACGTCGTGGGCGGGCCGGACGTCACAGGCGGACCGGACGTCACAGGCGGGCCGGACGTGGCGGGCGGGTTGCGGGTCTCGGGCGGGGGTGCGCAGGCGGCGAGCGTCACCAGCAGCAGCACCGCGCCGACGACTCGCCTCATACCCGCCCATCGTACGGCTCAGGCGCCGTCGAAGGCCTGCGCCACCGCCAGGCTGTCCTCGTACACGTGGTGCCGCGTCACCAGCCCGTCCTCCACCGTGAGGTGGAGCGCGAACCTGGACCGGTAGGCGCGGCCGGTCGGGCGGGCGGTCTGGCGGATCTCCCCCAGCACGACCGCGTGCTCCCCGTCGACGAGCACCCGCTCGACCACCGTGGCGACCTCCTCGGGCACGTGGTGCTCGGCGATCTCCCGGTAGTGCGCCTCGGCGTCGGCGCGGGTGACGCGGTGGCGGATCCACGGGGTCGCGGCGCGGCCGTGTTCGGCCTCCGGCCAGTCGAGCTTCCAGTCGGCGTCGTCGGCGTACAGCTCCGCGATGCGCCGGGGGTCGCCCTCGCCGATCCTGCGCAGCAGCTCCTGGACGACGTCACGTGTGGACATGCGGTGCTTCCTCCCCGTTTGGACGACCTGGAAAGCCTGGCAGGGGCGCGGCCCGGGGCGCCATTACGTCGCAGGTAAGCGCCTTGACAATTTTATTTGTCGGTGAGACGCTCAGGGCATGGAGAACACAGTCACTTCCCAGGACGGCACCACCATCGCCTACACCCGCGTCGGCCACGGGCCGGCGGTCATCCTCGTCGACGGGGCGATGTGCCACCGCGCCTCCGGCCCCAACCCCGCGCTGGCGGCCGAGCTCGCCGGCAGCCACACGGTCTACACCTACGACCGGCGCGGGCGCGGCGGCAGCGGCGACACCGCGCCGTTCGCGGTCGAGCGCGAGATCGACGACCTCGCCACGCTGATCGAGGCGATCGGCGAGCCCGTCTTCCTGTACGGGATCTCGTCCGGCGCGGCGCTGGCCCTGGCCGCCACCGCCGCCGGGCTCCCGGTCACCAAGGTCGCCGTGTACGAGCCGCCGTTCGTGGTCGACGGCACCCGCGCTCCCATGCCCCACGACTACGAGGAGCGCATCCGCGGCTTCATCGCCGCCGGCCGCCCGGCCGACGCCATCCGCTACTTCATGCGCACGGGCGTCGGGCTGCCGGGCATCATGGTGGCCATGATGCGGCTCATGCCCGGCTGGTCCGGCATGAAGGCGATCGCCCACACGCTGGCCTACGACGCGGCGTTCGTGGCGCGCTTCGGGCAGGGCAAGCCGCTTCCCGAGCACGAGTGGGACGCGGTGAAGGTGCCCGCGCTGGTGATCGACGGCGGCAAGAGCCCGGCCTGGATCCGCAACGGCGCCGCCGACCTGGCCCGCGTGCTGCCCGACGCAGCCGCGCGCACCCTCGACGGCCAGACGCACCTGGTCAAGGCGCGCGCGCTGGCCCCCGTGCTGAAGGGCTTCTTCGCATGAGCTTCCGCACCACCGTCGAGCTGGCGGGCAGGACCGCGACGGGGTTCGAGGTGCCCGCCGGCATCGTGGAGGCGCTCTGCTCGGGCAGGCGGCCCGCCGTGACGGTCACGGTCAACGGCTACAGCTACCGCAGCACGGTCGCCGTCATGGGCGGGCGCTACCTGCTGCCGCTCAGCGCCGAGCACCGGCAGGGCGCCGGGGTGGCGGCGGGCGACGAGGTCGAGGTGACGCTGGAGCTCGACACCGCGCCGCGCGAGGTGGCGGTCCCCGGCGACCTGGCCGAGGCGCTCGGCCGGGCGCCGGAGGCGAAGGCGTTCTTCGACGGCCTGTCCTACTCCCGGCGGCGCCGGGTGGTCCTCCAGGTCGAGGGCGCCAAGAAGGCCGAGACCCGGCAGCGCCGCGTCGCCGACGCGATCACCAAGCTGGCCGCCGGCGAGGCGTGACCTCCCGGCCGGGCCGTGCCGGTGAGGCGGATCGGCCGTGCCGGTGAGGCCGCCTCGCTCTTGAGAGTGAGAGCCAGGATCGCCCCGGGCGGCGATCCTTTTCGCGGCGGGAAATCCGAGGATGGGGACGTCAACCAGCGCCTCCCCCAGGAGAAGATCATGCGGATCCGCCCCGCCTACCTCGCCGCGCCACTGCTCTCCACGGGCTACGGAATCCTGCGGCTCATCGACGGGATCGACGGCAGCCGAGGGCCGGGACCGGCCTGGACGGCCGGCCATCTGGCGTTCATGGGCGCACTGGTGCTCTTTGTCTACATATTTCGGGAAATGTGGCTGATGCTCGGGCGCAGCCGGGCCGCCACCGCCGTGCTCGTCGCCGGAGCGGCAGGGGCCGGGCTGGCGTTCGTCCAGTTCGCGATCGACGTCGTCGTGGGGTTCATGGCGGCCGACCACGAGGCGATGGGGCCGCTGTTCGACCAGGTGCAGGCGGTGCCGGGGGTGTCGTTGCTGGTCTACCAGGCCGGGCCGGTCCTCTTCTACGTCGCGCAGGTCGTGCTCGTGGCCATGCTCGCGGTCCGGCGCCAGGTGCCGGTCTGGGTTCCGGCGCTGGTGCTGGTCCAGGTGCTGCTGCCGTTCGTGTCGCTGGACCTGATCCCGCTGGGCGGGCTGCTCGCGCTGATCGCGTTCCTGCCGCTGGCGGTACGTGACCGGCGAGTCCCCGCACATGCCTGATCTTGCGCGAAACTGGGACATCGTGCCCGAACCTCCGCTCGTCACCGTGCTCCGCCGCCGCTATCGGGCGCTCCCCCAGCCGCTGCTGGACGTGGCCCTCACCGGCGCGATCACGCTGGCCCAGCTCTGGCCGCTGCTGTCGAGCACCAGCTACTTCGGGGTGCCGTGGTCCTGGTGGGGCTACGCGGTGGCGGTCGGCTCGTCGCTGCCGGTGCTGTGGCGCCGCCGCTTCCCGGTGACCGTGCTGGTGACGTCGCTGATCGTGAGCGGGCTGTACGACCTCGCCGACAGCGTGGCCGACCAGCCGATCTGGTACGGCTCCCTGGTCGCCCTCTACACCGTGGCCACGAGCTCGCCCCGCTGGGTCCGCGTCACCGCGCTCTGCCTCATGGCCGGTGGCATGTTCGCGCTGGTCGGCTCGTCGGAGACGGCCCTGCGCAGCACCGTGCTGTACGTGGCCGCGTACGCGATCGGCAGGGCGGCGGCCACGTCGCGCGCGCACGCGGCGGCGCTGGAGGAACGGGCCGCGAGGCTGGAAAGGGAGCGCGAGATGGAGGCCGAACGCGCGGCCGAACGCGAGCGGGCGCGGATCGCCCGCGACATGCACGACATCCTCGCCCACGCGGTCAGCCTCATGGTCGTGCAGGCGGAGGCGGGCCCGGTGGCGGTCAGGACCGACCCGGACCGCGCGGAGGCGGCGTTCGACGCGATCGCGGGGGCGGGCCGCGACGCGATGGTGCAGCTCAGGCGGATGCTCGGCGCGCTCAAGGAGGAGCAGGCGCCGCTCGCCCCCCAGCCCACACTCGACGAGCTGCCCGGCCTGGCGGACCAGGTGGCGGGCACGGGGCTGAAGGTCGCCTTCGAGACCACCGGTGAGCCGCGCCCGCTCCGGTCCGACTCGGCGGTCGCGGCGTACCGGATCACGCAGGAAGCGCTCACCAACATCGTCAAGCACGCCGGCGCGACCCGCGCGGACATCCGGCTCACCTGGGAGGACGACACCCTGATGATCGACATCACCGACGACGGCCGGGGCTCGGGCCGGGCCCTGCCCTCGGGCGGCAACGGGCTGATCGGCGTCCGCGAGCGCGCCGCCTCCTGTGGCGGCTCCGCTACGGCCGGGCCGCGCACCGACGGTCTCGGCTTCCGCGTCACCGCCCGGCTGCCGGCATGACGGTCCGGGTGGTCGTGGCCGACGACCAGGAGCTGGTCAGGGGCGGGTTCGCGATGATCCTGGCCGCGCAGCCCGACATCGACGTGGTGGCCGAGGCCGGCGACGGCGTCGAGGCGGTGGCGGCGGTGCGCGAGCACGCGCCCGACGTGCTGCTGCTCGACATCCGCATGCCCCGGATGGACGGCATCGAGGCGGCCCGGATCGTGTGCGCCGAGACGGCCTGCCGGGTGCTCATGCTGACGACGTTCGACCTGGACGACTACGTGTTCGACGCGTTGCGGGCGGGGGCCAGCGGGTTCCTGCTCAAGGACGTGCGCCGCGACGACCTGGTGAACGCGGTGCGGGTGGTCGCCGGTGGCGAGTCGCTGCTCGCGCCGGCGGTCACCACGCGGCTGATCCACGAGTTCACCTCGCGACCGGCGGCCAGGCCGGGCGCCGCTCCCGGGGCGCTGGACGTGCTGACGGCCAGGGAGCGCGAGACGCTGCAGCTGATCGCGCGCGGCCTGTCCAACGCGGAGATCGCGCGGACGCTGGTGGTCAGCGAGCACACGGTGAAGACGCACGTCAGCAACCTGCTGACCAAGCTCGGGCTGCGTGACCGGGTGCAGGCGGTGATCGCCGCGTACGAGTCGGGGCTGGCCGTGCCGGGAGCGTAACGGACCCGCGGACGGGTAGGCGGGCTCGTATGAGTGAGGGCTTCGAGACGGACATGCTCTGGGACGAGTTCCATCGGGTGGTCAACATGAACTCCGAGGAGCTGCGTTCCTACCTGCTGGCCGACGCCTCGGGCGAGGACGGTTTCAGCGCCGATCCCGACCTGGGCATCGACGAGCTCGGCAGGGGCGTGCTGCACGTGCTGAGCAAGCGGAAGATGGACCTGACCGACGCCGACCGCGACGTGATGCGCCGGGTGGTCGAGCTGGTGGAGACGGTCGGCAACAAGAGCGACGACCAGGCGCGGCACATGCTGATGTCCGCGGGGCACGACCCGCTGCGGGCATAGGCGATGATCCAGCCGCAGGACTGGATCGCGGGCTACCTGCGGGCCTGGGAGTCCAACGATCCGGACGAGATCGCCGCCCTCTTCATCGAGGACGCGGTGTACTACAACGAGCCGTACAGCATGCCGGTGCGCGGCCGGGACGCGATCGTCTCCAACTGGCTGGCCAGGCAGGACAGGCCAGGTGAGACGACGTTCCAGTGGCATCCGGTGTGCGTGACGGCCGAGGTGAGCGTCATCCAAGGCGTCACGACATATCCGGACAAGACGTACAGCAACCTCTGGGTGATCCGGTTCGTTCCCGACGGCAGGTGCCGGGAATTCACCGAATGGTGGATGGAGCATGACATCAGGTGATGCAATGAGCCGACGACCATCCGAGGAGGCCCGTTGAGAGACAACCTCGACCTCGCCGCGAGCGCCCAGCAGCTCGCCGACGCCGCGCCGGCCGGTTCGCTGGACCGGGCGGCGGCGAAGTCCGTGGCGATCACGCTGGCGACGACCCGCGACATCGCGCAGGCCAGGCAGACCCTGGACGGGGTCACGCCCGACGACGTGCGGCAGGCGGCGCTGGCCCTGTTCGAGCGCATCTCAGCGGACTGATCCCCCGAGCCGCGTCAGCCCGGGCCTGATCGGCGCCGGGCCTTCCGTCATGTCCCGGCCAGGTGCGCGACCAGGCGCCGGACCTGCTCGGCGTAGTGGCCGGCGAACTCCGGCGATTCCGGGTCGAGGCCGGTGGCGGCCCTGACGACCTGCGGGAACGTGATGCCGGCCGCCGCCATCGCGAACAGCGCCACCAGCACCGCCGCCGGGTCGAGGTCGGCGGGCAGCTCCCCCGCCTCCTGCCGCCGGCGCAGTTGCTCGACGTCGCGGCGCAGGTCGTCGGCGAAGCCCGGGTCGGGCGGGGCGTCGTCCGTGAGCCCCTGCCAGGCCATCAGCCTGCCGTAGTCGCGCCGCTCGGCGTTGGCCCGCACGTAGCCCGCCGCGAGCTCGCCCAGCGTGGCGCCCCGGTCGGCGAACGCGCTCTCCTCACGCTGCCAGCTCGCGCTGAGCGCCTGGTAAAGGCCCTCTTTTCCGCCGAAGTAGTAAGAGATGAGCTGCTTGTTCATCCCCGCTCTGGCGGCGATCTCGCCGACCCTCGCCCCGGCGAACCCCTTGGCCGCGAACTCCTCCAGCGCCGCCTGAAGGATGCGGGCCTTGGTCCGCTCGGGGTCGCGCTGCTTCTCCTCGGGTGCTCGCCTCATACCGGCCCACTTTATCATCCATCCGTTTGGTTGACAGTTTCATCCGTACGGGTGATAGTTGCGGCATGACGAACGACATCGCGATCATCGGCGGCGGCATCGGCGGGCTCTGCCTGGCGCACGGACTGCGCAAGGCGGGCCTCGACGTGACGGTCTACGAGCGGGACCGCACCCCGGCCGACCGGCTGCAGGGCTACCGGGTGCACATCGACCCCCACGGCGCGCGGGCGCTGCGCGACTGCCTGCCGCCCCACCTGTGGCAGGCGTTCCTGGACACGACCGGGCAGGGCGGCCAGGACTTCGGCTTCCTCACCGAACAGCTCGACCTGCTCGCGCTCATCGAGACCCCGCCCGCCGCCGACCCGGCCGACGACCACCACTCGGTCAGCCGCATCACGCTCAGGCAGGTGCTGCTGTCGGACCTGGACGACGTCGTACGGTTCGGCAGGGCGTACGAGAGGTACGAACGGCTGCCCGACGGACGGGTCAGGCTGTTCTTCGCCGACGGCGCCAGCGAGACGGCCGGGATCGTGGTGGCGGCCGACGGCGGCAACTCGCGGGTGCGCAGGCAGTATCTGCCGCACGCGCGGCGGGTCGACACCGGCATCACCACGGTCGCCGGCAAGTTCCCGCTCACCGAGCGGACGCGGCGGCTGCTGAGTCCCCGGCTGGTCGACGGGCCCAACAACGTGATCCCGCCGTCGGGCCTGGGCCTGTTCTGCGCCCCGCACGACCTGAGCGACGCGCCCGCCACCGGCATCGGGCGCACCGAGCAGGAGGGTGCGCTGATGGACAACGGCAGCAGCTACATCCTGTGGGCGGTCGGCGCGGCCCTCGACCGCTTCCCGGGCGACATTTCAGAAATGTCCGGCCAGCAGCTCCGCGACGCCGTCTCCGCCATGATCACCTCCTGGCACCCCGACCTGCGCCGCCTCGTCGCCGACTCGGACCCCGACACGGTCTCGCTGCTGCCGATCCGCACGTCGGTCCCCGTCGACGCCTGGGAGCCGTCCACCATCACCCTGCTCGGCGACGCCATCCACAGCATGACCCCGATGCGCGGCATCGGCGCCAACACCGCCCTGCGCGACGCCCGCCTCCTGGCCCAGGCACTCGCCGGTGGCGGCGACCCCGTCCAGGCCATCGGACGTTACGAGGCGGAGATGCGCGGGTACGGTTTCACCGCCGTGCGCGACTCGCTGCGCGCGGCCGAGCAGTTCGTCGGCGGCGGCCGGCTGGCCCGCTTCGGCTTCAAGACCTTCCTGCGCACGGTCCAGCGGGTTCCGTCGCTCAAGGCCAAGGTCTTCGCCTGACTGCGGGGAGCGCACTGTAGCGGGTCGGGTACGCTCCGGGTGACGGGCGCCCGGCGCGACAGGCGATCTTCCGCAATGTCGGCGGATAAGCCAGTCTGGGGACAGCTACCGTCGCAACATGAGGAGACCAGTGGCCGATCCCGTCAAGCTAGAGACGCGGGGCAGCGATTTCGCCAGACTCGCCACCAAGATCACCGAAGCCGGGCTTCTGGACCGGCGTCCCGTCTATTACGCGGTCAGGATCAGCCTCGTCATGGGCGCCTATCTGGGCGGCTGGGGGCTGTTCGTCTGGGTCGGCGACTCCTGGCTGCAGCTTCTCGTCGCCGTCCTCATGGCCGTGGTCTTCACCCAGATCGGGTTCGTCGCCCACGACATCGGCCACCGGCAGGTGTTCCGCACCCGGCGGGCCAGTGACATGGCCGGGCTGCTGATCGGCAACCTCGCCATCGGCCTCGGCTGGGGGTGGTGGAACACCAAGCACAACCGCCACCACGCCAACCCCAACCACGAGGACCACGACCCCGACGTCTCCCCCGCGGTCATCGTCTGGTCGGAGGACCAGGTGGCCAGGAGTGTCGGGCTGCCCAAGTTCATCGCCAAGTGGCAGGCCTACTGGTTCTTCCCGCTGCTCACGCTGGAGGCCTGGCACCTGCACGTGGCCAGCGTGAAGGCCGTGTTCAAGCCGACGACCAAGCGCCGGGGCATGGAGGGCGCGCTACTGCTGGCGCACTTCGCGCTCTACTTCGGCCTCGTCTTCGCCGTGCTGCCGTTCTGGATGGCGGTGGCCTTCCTGGTCGTGCACCAGGGCGTGTTCGGCGTCTACCTGGGCTGCTCGTTCGCGCCCAACCACAAGGGGATGCCGATCCTCACCGCCGAGGACAAGCTCGACTTCCTGCGCAAGCAGGTGCTCACCTCGCGCAACGTCAAGGGCGGGCTGCTCACCGACATCGGGCTGGGCCAGCTCAACTACCAGATCGAGCACCACCTGTTCCCCAACATGCCGGCCCCCAACCTGCGCAAGGCGCAGCCGATCGTCCAGCGCTACTGCGCGGAGATCGGGGTCAGCTATCTGGAGACGGGCCTGTTCAGGTCGTACGGCCAGGCTCTCCAGCACCTGCACGAGGTCGGCGCGGCGCTGAGGTGATCAGCCCTGCTCCAGGCGCCGGCGCAGGGCCTCCCTGCGCTGCTCCAGCTCGGCGATGATCTCGGCCTGCTCGTCCGCCTGGGCGATCTGGGCCGAGATCTCGAACTGGTCGGTGGCGCCCTGGTCGCGGATCTGGTCGCGCTGCTCCTGGTTGTCCCGCTTCAGCTTCGCCAGCTCCTCGTCGAGTCGGGCGAGCTCGTCCTCTGTGCTCATCTTCCGCACCTACCCAGCGACCGGCCCGGGTCACGTCCCGTACAGAATGGGAGACATGCGGAGGAGCACCATCGTCTCGGTGGCCGCGGTGGCGATCACGCTGCTCGGCGTCCTGGCCGCCTGGATCATCCGGGCCGACCAGCAGCCGAACGTGCTCGACGTGGTGCTGCCGCTGATCACGGCGGCCGGGGTGCTGCTGCGCAAGCGCTACCCGGTGCTGACGCTGATCGTGGTGTCGGCCGCCGTGGTGGCCTACTACCCGTTCGCCCGGCTGGACGGGCCGCTCATCTTCGTGCCGTTCCTGATGCTCTACACCGCGGCCGACCACGGGCACCTCACCGCGGCCATCACCACCGGGTCGGCGTCGCTGCTGCTCATGGGGCTCGGCGAGACCGGTGACGTGCGGCACGTCGACGACAGCGCGCTGGCGATGATCGCGGGCTGGGTGGTGGCGGCCATCGCGGCGGGCAGCGTGAGCCGCAACCGCCGCGCCTACCTCGCGGAGGCCGACCGCCGGGTGCGCGAGGCCGAGCACGGGCGTGAGGAGGAGGCCAGGCGGCGGGCCGGCGAGGAACGGCTGCGCATCGCCAGGGAGCTGCACGACGTGCTCGGGCACAACGTCTCGATGATCAACGTGCAGGCGTCGGCGGCGCTGCACGGGCTGAAGAAGCGGCCGGAGGACGCCGAGGCGGCGCTGCGCGCGATCAAGGACACCAGCAAGGAGACGCTGCGCGAGCTGCGCACCACGCTGGGGGTGCTGCGCCAGGTGGACGAGGACGCGCCGACCGCGCCCGCCGACAGCCTGGGCCGCATCGACGCGCTGGTGGCGGCGTCGGGGCTGGAGGTGCGGACCGAGCTGTCGGGGCCGCTGGACGAGGTGCCGGTCGAGGTGGACCTCGCGGCGACGCGGATCATCCGCGAGGCGCTGACGAACGTGTCACGGCACTCCGGGACGAAGGCGGCGACACTCTCCGTCAGCAACACGTCCGGAAATATCCTGATCCGCGTGGAGGATGATGGACCGGGGGCCGTGTTCACCGAGGGCAGCGGCTACGGGCTGCAGGGGATGCGCGAGCGCGCCACGGCCCTGGGCGGCAGGCTCGACGCCGGCCCCCGCCCCGAGGGCGGCTTCCGGGTCGTCGCCGAACTACCCCTGAACGGAGCCACATGATCCGCACGCTGCTGGCCGACGACCAGACCCTGGTACGGGCCGGCTTCCGGTCCATCCTCAGCGACGAGGACGACATCGAGGTCGTCGCCGAGGCCGCCAACGGCACGCAGGCCGTGACCCTGGCCCGCGAGACCCGGCCGGACGTGGTGCTCATGGACATCCGCATGCCCGAGCTCGACGGCCTGGAGGCCACCCGCCAGATCGTCACCGACCCCCGGCTGGACGAGGTCAAGGTCATCATCCTGACCACGTTCGACCTCGACGACTACGTCTACGGCGCGCTGCGCTCCGGGGCCAGCGGCTTCCTGGTCAAGGACACCGAGCCGGCCGAGCTGATCCACGCCGTCCGGGTCGTGGCCAGGGGCGACGCGCTGATCGCGCCGTCGATCACCCGGCGGCTGATCGCCGAGTTCGCCGGCCGCGTCAAGCGCCCCGAGCCCGGCCCCGAGCTCAACTCCCTCACCGAGCGCGAACGCGAGGTCATGAGCCTGGTCGCGGGCGGCCTGTCGAACGACGAGATCGCCGCCCGGCTCGTGCTGAGCCCCGCGACGGCCAAGACGCACGTCAGCCGCATCATGACCAAGCTCGGCGTGCGCGACCGGGCCCAGCTCGTGGTCCTCGCCTACGAGGCCGGCATGATCACCCCGGGCTGGCTTACAACCTGAGGTGTACGCCGCGGCCCGCCGTGTCACCCCAGGGGTACGGCGGGTGCCCGCCTGAGGTGGACGACCCGGGCGTAACCGTCATCGGATCCTGCTACGCATGGACACCGTTGAACTGGCCCGCCTGCAGTTCGCGCTCACCGCGGGCGCGCACTTCCTGTTCGTGGCGCTGACACTCGGCCTGGCGACGCTCGTGGCCGTCATCCAGACCCGGGCCACCTTCGGCGGCAACCCCGTCCACCAGGGGATGACGCGCTTCTGGGGGCAGCTCTACATCATCAACTACGCGATGGGCATCGTCACCGGGCTCGTCATGGAGTTCCAGCTCGGGCTGTCGTGGAGCGGGCTCACGGAGTTCGCGGGCAACGCGTTCGGCTCGGCGCTGGCCCTGGAGACGATGGTCGCCTTCTTCGTCGAGGCCACGTTCCTGGGCCTGTGGATCTTCGGCTGGAACAAGCTGAACCGGTGGGCGCACCTGGCGCTGATCTGGGTGGTCACGCTCACCGCGTACGCGTCCGCGTTCTGGATCATGGTGTCGAACGGCTTCCTGCAGAACCCGGTCGGCTACCGGCTCGACGGCGGCGTGCTGCACCTGGCGGACTTCGGCGCGATGGTCGCCAACCCGGCGGCGCTGGTGGCGTTCGCGCACATCCTGAGCGGCGCGATGGTCGTCGGCGGGTTCTTCATGGCCGGGGTGAGCGCCTACCACCTGAGCAAGCGGACCTCCGAGCAGGACTTCTTCCGCAAGTCGCTGCGGCTCGGGCTGGGCGTGGCCGCGCCCGCGCTGATGGTCACGGCGACGTTCGGCGGCATGGGGTTCGGCACGATGCAGGTGACCAAGCTCGCCGCCTGGTCGGGCGACCTGGCGGCGGCCCAGGCCGAGATGGTGGCCCGGCACGGGCCGGGCGACTGGCTGCCCCCGGTGGGCTGGGTGCAGGCAGGCGGCACCTGGATGATGGGGCTGTTCGCGCTCATGCTGTTCGTGGCCGCGCCGAGCACGCTGCTCATGCTGTTCAGGCCGGTGGTGCGCGGGCTGCGGGTGTGGCACTGGCTGCTGGTGGCGATGATCCCGGTGCCGTTCGCCACGATGCTGGCCGGGTGGATCTTCCGGGAGATGGGCCGCCAGCCGTGGGCCGTCTACGGGCTGCTGACCACCTCCGAGGCGATGTCGCCGGTGTCGGCCGGGCAGATGCGGTTCTCGGTCATCGCCTTCACCTCGGTGTTCGCCGTACTGGTCCTGATCAACTACTGGCTGCTGGCCAGGGCCGCCAAGGCGGGGCCGGCGGCCGTGGCCCTGGGCGACCGGCCCATCGACGCCCCCCAGCCCGTCCTGACCTTCTGAGGAGCCGACATGGAGATCTTCGTTCTGGCCTTCTTCGCGCTCGGCTACCTGGTGCTGGCCGGGGCCGACATCGGGGTCGGCATGGTGCTGCCGTACCTGGGGCGGACGCCGGGAGAGCGGCGGGAGACGATCGCCGCGATCGCGCCGTTCTTCCTCGGCAACGAGGTGTGGCTGGTGGTGACCGCGGGCGTGCTGGCCGGGCTGTTCCCGGCGCTGGAGGCGGAGCTGCTGCACGAGAACTACCCGCTGGTCGTGGTGCTGCTGCTGGCGTGGGTGATCCGCGACATGGGGCTGTGGCTGCGCGGCCGGGTGCCGGGGCGCGGCTGGCAGGCGGTGTGGGACGGCGCGATCGTCGCCGGGAGCTGGGGGCTGGCGCTGTGCTGGGGGGCGCTGCTCAGCGTCGTGGCGCTGGGCATCCAGGGGCCGCTCCTGGCGCTGCCGGCGCTGGCTCTGGCCGCGCTGTTCGGCACGCACGGGCTGGCGTTCGCCGCGCTGCGGCTGCGCGGGGTGCTGCGCGAGCGGGCGGCGGTGCTGTCGGGCGGCGCGGGCGAGCTGCGCACGTTCGCGCTGACGGCGGTGGCGCTGGCCGCGGTCGGCGTGCTGGCGGGGGTGCGGCTGGAGCCGGTGGCCGGAACGTCCGGGGCGCTGCTGGTGCCGGTGACCCTGGTGATGATCCCGTTGCTGGTCGCGGCCCAGGCGTGGGTGTGGTGGACGTTCCGCCACCGCGTGACCGGCCCGTCGTACCTCTAGGGCCTTTAGAGGTTGCCGCCGCCGGTGGCGTCGAGCGTGGTGCCGGTCATGAAGCTCGCCTCGGGCGACGCGGCGAAGGCCACCACGTCGGCGATCTCCTCCGGGCGGCCGACCCGGCCCACCGCGTGATAGCCCGCCGCGTTCGCCCGGCCCTCCGGGTTGTCGCGCAGGAAGCCCGCGTTCATGTCGGTGTCGATGATGCCGGGGGCGACGTTGTTGACCGTGATCCCGCGCGGGCCGAGCTGCTTGGCCAGCGCCAGCGTGAACGTCTGGACGGCGCCCTTGGTCATCGAGTACGCGATCGCGCCGGGGAAGGCGATGCGCGTGACGCCGGAGGTGACGTTGACGATGCGGCCGCCGTCGGGGATGAGGGGCAGCAGCCGCTGGGTCAGGAAGAACAGGCCCTTGACGTTGACCGCGAAGTGCCGGTCGAAGGACTCGGGCGTCTCCTCCTCGATGGGCCGGTGCACGGCGACGCCGGCGTTGTTGACCAGCACGTCCAGCACGCCGCTCTCCAGCTTGACCCGTTCGGCCAGCGCCTCCACCTGGGCCGGGTCGCCCAGGTCGGCCTGGACGGCGAGCGCGCTGCCGCCCTGTTCCTCCACGAGCCGGACGACTTCCTTGGCTGCGGCCTCGTCGGCGGCGTAGTTGACGATGACGCGGAAGCCGTCACGCGCCAGGCGCAGCGCGATGGCACGGCCGATTCCCCTGCTGGAACCGGTGACGAGGGCAGCCTTCATGACGAGCTCTTTCTGTAGTGATCGATACAGAAGAACCATAACATAGCGATCGCTACACAAACGACGCCCCGTACCGAGGTGCTCGTTTTATAGCGATCGCTCTAGAATGGGGGGATGGCGAGACAACGGGCGTTCGACCGGGACACGGCACTGCACAGCGCGGTGCTGGCGTTCTGGCGGCACGGCTACGAGGCCACCTCCGTCGCCGAGCTGACCGCCGCCATGGGCATCAGGCCCCCCAGCCTGTACGCGGCGTTCGGCGACAAGCGGCGGCTGTTCGAGGAGGCGCTGGGCCTCTACCAGGAGACCTACGGGGCGTTCACCGCCCGGGCGCTGGCCGAGGAGCCGACCGGCCGCCAGGCGATCGAACGCGTGCTGCGCGAGGCGGCCACCGAGTTCTCCGCCCCGGAGCACCCGCCCGGCTGCATGGTCGTCTCCGCCGGGGTCAACTGCGGGCCGGAGTCGGCCGAGGTGCAGGAGCTGCTGCGGCGGCAGCGCGAGCGGACGAAGGCGGCGATCCAGGCACGGTTCGACGACGACGCGGCGGCCGGGCGGCTGCCCCCGGGCACCGACACGGCCGCGCTGGCGACCTACTACGCGGCGGTGTTGCAGGGCATGTCCAACCAGGCGCGCGACGGGGCCTCCCCCGCGGCGCTCACCGAGCTGGCCGCGCTCGCCATGCGCGCCTGGCCCGCCACCGCGGCAGCCTGACGTCACGGGGCCCTGACGTCACTGGGCTTGACGTCACTGGGCTTGACGTCACTGGGCCTTGACGGAGGCGTCCTCCGGGGAGACCTCGGGGGCCGACACCCGGAGCCAGCGGCAGCCGTACGGGTCCAGCGGAAGCCGCACCCGGCCCGAGCCGGGCACCTTCACCGTGCCGTCGACCAGGAGGTCGGTGAGCACGCAGCGTTCCAGGCCGGTCAGGTCGAGCTCGGCCTCGCACTCCCGGTCGTCCAGGTTGTGCACGGCCACGATGGTCGCCCCGTCGGCGTCGCAGCGGTGGGCCAGCACGGCCGGGTCGCCCGCGTCCAGCACCGTGTGGTCGCCCCAGGCCAGCTCCAGCGACTCCCGGTAGCGCTCGATGAGCAGCTGGATCCAGCGCAGCAGCGAGTCGTTGTCGCGCCTCTGGTCGGCGACGTTCGGCCCGTCGGGCATGGCGCGCACGGGCCGCTCGGCCTGGGTGAAGCCGCCCTCGGCCGACCAGCGCATGGGGGTTCGCACAGCCATCCGGCCCTCCGCCGACAGGTCCTCGCCCAGCCCGATCTCCTCGCCGTAGAAGAGCACCGGCGTGCCCGGCAGCGAGAACAGCAGGCTGTAGGCCATCTTGATCCGCCTCTCGTCCCCGCCGAACATGGGCGGCAGCCGCCTGCGCAGGCCCCGGCCGAAGATCTGCATGTCCTTGTCCGGCCCGAACGCGGCGAAGATCTCCTGCCGCTCGTCCTCGGTGAGCTTGTCCAGCGTCAGCTCGTCGTGGTTGCGCAGGAACATCGCCCACTGGCAGTCCTTGGGCGGCTCGGGCCGCTCGCGCAGCGCCGAGGCGAGCGGCCCGGCGTCGCGTCTGGCCAGCGACAGCCAGGCGCGCTGCATGGCGACGAAGTCGAAGCACATCGTGAGCTGGTCCCCCAGCCCGTCGCCGAAGTACTCGAGAAGCTGGTCGTACTCCAGGTTGACCTCGCCGAGCAGGACCGAGCCGCCCTTGCGGCGGGTCATGAACGCGCGCAGCTCAGCCAGGAAGTCGTGCGGGTCGGCGAGCTCCGGCGAGACGTTCTCGATGAGGAACGGCACCGCGTCCACCCGGAACCCCGACAGCCCCAGCTCCATCCAGAAGCCGAGCACCCGGGCGATCTCGTCGCGCACCTCGGGGTTGGCGACGTTGAGGTCAGGCTGGTGGCGGTAGAAGGTGTGCAGGTAGTACTGGCCGGTGTGCGGGTCGTGCTCCCAGACGCTGTCCTCCTTGTCGGGGAAGACGACCTCCTTCGGGTTCGGCTCGGGCGTGTCGGACCAGACGTACCAGTCGCGTCTGGGCGAGTCGCGGCCGGACCTGGACTCCACGAACCACGGGTGCTGGTCGGAGGTGTGGTTGACGACGAGGTCGGCGATGACCCGCAGGCCGCGGTCGTGGGCGGTGCGCATGAACTCCACGAAGTCGCCCAGCGTGCCGAGCCTGGGGTCGACGCTGTAGAAGTCGGTGACGTCGTAGCCGTCGTCCTTGTTGGGCGTCGGGTAGAACGGCATCAGCCACAGGCAGGTGATGCCGAGGCCGGCGAGGTAGTCGATCTCCTGCGTGAGCCCGCGGAAGTCGCCGATGCCGTCGCCGTTGCCGTCCTTGAACGTCTCGACGTCGAGGCAGTAGACGACGGCGTTCTTCCACCACAGGTCGCTGGTGTACGTCATTCGCATGGGGGCCCAGCTACCCCCAAATGCGGTTAAAGAAGCGTCCCGCCCGTCACCTCGAAGCGGCCGAGCGCTTCGTCGATGGTCGCGAGCGTGTCGGCGTGCAGCGTGATGCCGGCCGCTTCCACGTTCTCCCTGATGTGCGCGGGGGTGCGGCTGCCGGGGATGGCCACGACGTGGTCGTCCTGGTGGAGCAGCCAGGCCAGGGCGAGCTGGGCCGGGGTGATGCCGAGCCGGTCGGCCAGGCCGCGGATCGGCGCGTAGCGGTCGTTGTTGGCGGCCAGGTTCTCGGCGGAGAAGCGCGGCGCGTTGTGCCGGAAGTCGTTCTCGCCGAGCTGCTGGACGGTGCCGGTGAGGAAGCCGTTGCCGAGCGGGCTCCACGCCACGATGCCCACCCCGAGCTCGCCGGCCGTGCGCAGCAGGAGCGGGTCGATCGGCCGCCACATGGACCACTCGTTCTGCACGGCCGCCACCGGGTGCACGGCGTGCGCCCGGCGCAGTTGCGCGGCCGTCACGTTGGACAGGCCCAGGTGCCTGACCAGCCCGGCCTTGACCAGCTCGGCCATCGCCCCGACGGTGTCCTCGACGGGCACGCCGGGGTCGGCGTAGTGCAGGTAGTACAGGTCGATCACGTCGGTGTCCAGGTTGCGCAGGCTCGCCTCGGCGTAGCGCCGCACCAGCCGGGGCTCGGCGTTCACGCGCAGCTCGCCGAAGGCGTAGCCGACCGGCTGCGCCCTGCTGTCCTCGCCTTCGGGCACGGCCAGGCCGAACTTGGTGGCCACGACCACCTCGTCCCTGCGGCCCTTGATCGCCCGGCCGACCAGGCGCTCGTTCTGCCCGTCGGGCCCGTAGGCGTCGCTGGTGTCCACATGGGTGGCGCCCGCGTCCAGCGCGGCCCGGATCGCCGCCTCACCCCGTTCCTCGTCGATGTCGCCGTAGATGCCGGGCGACAGCACCATCGCACCGTAGCCGAGTGCCGGGACCGTCAAACCGCCGAGTTCACGTGTCTTCATGCCGCCGATCCTGCTGCCGGGGGCCGGGTCCCGTCCAAGACCCTTTGCTATAACCATCAGCTATGGACGTGCATTTGCGGGATCTGCGGTACTTCGTGGCGGTCGCCGAGGAGCTGAACGTGACCCGGGCCGCCGAACGGCTGTTCGTCTCGCAGCCCGCGATGTCCAAGCAGCTCAGGGCGCTCGAACGGCAGCTCGGCTGCCCGCTGTTCGACCGCGTGCCCGGCGGCGTCACGCTCACCCGGCAGGGCGCGGCGCTGCTGCCCGTGGCCGTCGACCTGCTCGACCGGTGGAACACCGGCTACGAGACCGCCAGGGCCGCCGCACCCACCGGCACGCTGGTCATCGGCCTGCAGACCGCCGTCGGCCGGGGCCTGCAGCAGGAGGCGCTGCGCGGCTTCCGCGCCGCCATGCCCGGCTGGGAGGTCGCGCTGCGGCTGGTGAGCTGGGAGGACCCCAGCGGCGGCCTGGCGGACGGCAGCTCCGACGTGGCCTTCCTCTGGCTGCCCGCCCCGCCCGGCCTGGAGACGCACGTGCTCGTCACCGAGCGCCGATGCGTCGTCATGCCCGCCGACCATCCGCTCGCCGGTCTGGACGAGATCCCGTTCGACCGGCTGCGTGACGAGCCGTTCATCGCCCTGCCGGCCGCCGCCGGGCCGATGCGCGACTTCTGGCTGGGCCGCGACGCCTCCCCCGGCGCGGGGCCCGTCGTCGGCGTCACCGCGAGCACCCCCGAGGAGGTCTTCGAGGCCGTCACCGGCGGCCTCGGCGTCGTGCTCGTCGCCGAGGGCAACGCCAAACTGTACAAGCGGCCCGGCCTGCTCCACCGCCCGGTCACCGGCCTGCCGCCCGCCCGGCTGGCCATCGCCTGGCGGGCCGGCAACCGCAGCCCGCAAGTGACCGGGTTCGTGGACGCGCTCCGCCGGATCGCCACTAAGGTCTGACCCATGAGCGACTACGCGATCACCTTCGACCTGATCGACTCCGACGACGACGGCCGCATCTCGGCCGAGGAGCTGGTGCGGCTGATGGAGGTGCTGGGTCAGCCCATCACCCTCGAAGCCGCCCAGGCAGGCGTCCGGCGCCTCGACAAGGACGGCGACGGGCTCATCGACGTCGAGGAGTTCGGCAGCTTCCTCAAGCCTTGACCGTGCGCCGGAGCAGGCAGAACTCGTTGCCCTCCGGGTCCTGCAGCACGATCCACGTCTCCTCGCCGGTCTGGCCCACGTCGGCGTGCCGGGCGCCGATCGCCAGCAGCCTGGCCAGCTCCGCGTCCTGATCGCGGTCGGTGGCGTTGACGTCGATGTGCAGCGGCAGCTTGCCCGTCTTCGGGTCGTCGGAGAGGCTGAGCACGAGCGCCGGCAGGTGCCCCGGCCGCTCCGGCCCGATCCCCACGCTGCCCTCATCGCGGTCGAGCACGACATAGCCCAGCACGTCGCACCAGAACGCCGCCAGGCGCTCGGGGTCACGGCAGTCGAGCACGAGCTCGGTGATGCGGCACGCCATGCGCTGATCATATGCTCACGGACGCTCGTGCGCGGGCGGGCTCAGCGGGGTGCCGGAGTAAGCCTCCGGGGCCTCCTCCAGGTAGTCGGACAGGTTGCCGAGGAAGTCGCGCAGCGGCGGATACTGGTTGTGCAGCTCCAGGTCCTCCCGGGAGCGCCAGACCTCGTAGAGGAAGAACCGGCCGTCCTCCTGCTCGTGCAGGTCGTAGTGCAGGTTGCCGGGCTCGGCGCGGCTGGGCTCGACGAGCGACGTGAGGATGCGCCGGACCTCGTCCATGCGCTCGGGCCGGGGACGAAGGAAGCCGTAGAGGGAAATCTGTGTCATGCCGCCCACGTTAGGATCTCCAACGGTGTGAGGTTCAAGGTGAGGTGGGTCACGTGAAGATCGGCGATCTGGCGCGCGTCACCGGCGTCAACGTACGCCTGCTGCGCTACTACGAGGATCAGGGGCTGCTGGAGTCCGTCAGGACGAGCGGCGGTCACCGCACCTACGCGCCCGACGCCCCGGCCAGGGTGGGGCAGATCCGGGCGCTGCTGGGAGCCGGGCTGCCGACGAAGGTCATCCGGGAGGTCATGCCGTGCTTCCTGGACGACGGCGTGGGCCTCCAGGCGTGCGTGCTCGATCACGTACGGAGTCATCTGACGGACCTCGACCAGCGGATCGACGAGCTGCAGGAGGCGCGCGGGGCGCTCAGCGAGCTGCTGGACCGGTCGCTGGCGGCGGCTCACTAGCGAACCAGTCGAGCGACTGGCCGTGCGGGCCGGCGAACGCCAGCGGCCTGCCGTCGAGGGCGAGCACGAACACCGCGCGGCCGGCGGGCGGCTCGGGAGTGCCCGGGAGCGGCAGCACGCCGGGGGCCTCGTTGGAGATCCAGTGGCCGGGCAGGGTGCGCACGGTCCCGGCGAACGCCGCCCGCGCCTCCGGCGGCAGGTAGGCGAGCACCGCGCTGTGGAAGACGACCGGGGTGGCCCCGGCGGGCGCCTGGGCGATCAGGCCGGCGAGCGCCTCGTTGAGGTCGCCGCGCACGAGGCGGGGCGGGTCCGCGCCGGCCACGCGGACGGCGGCCCGCAGGCGGCGCAGGCGTTCGTGCCGCTCGGGCCAGATCAGCGACTCCAGCCAGCGCACGTCGCCGGGGTCGCGCACGTCGAGCGGGTTGAGGTCGAGTCCGGCCCGCCAGGCGACGGCGGGCACCTCCCGCGGGAGCGGGGCCCGGCCGCCGGTGCGGCAGTCGAGGACGACCTCGGCGGAGCCGAGCACCGGGCGGTCGTCGTAGCGGTAGGCGTACCGGTCCGGGTAGAGGCACAGGCCGGCCGACGCGCCCACCTCGATCAGGGCCAGCGGCTGGGGCAGGGCGGCGAGGACCGGCAGGAGGGTGGCGCACCGGCCCGGCTCGTTCGTCTGGGTGCTGCGGGCGCGCATGGTGGCGCTGACCAGGTCCCAGTGGGCGGTCGTCCAGGCGCGGAAGGTCGCGTAGTCGTCGTGCGGGCCGCCGTGGTGGCGTACGGCTCCCAGCAGCAGGTTCGGCTGCCGTTTGGCCTCGGGGAGCCGGTCGATCAGGGCGAGCAGGCCGTCGTCGTCGGCGATCCTGCTCGCCAGGAGCTCGTAGGCGGGCGAGTGGCCGCGGGCTTCCAGGGCGAAGCCTCGGTAGCGCCCGGCGGTGTCCATGTCCGCCGGGTGGCTCAGAGGCCGCTGTGGAGGTACACCTGGCCGAAGACCTGCGCGAGGTTCTTCAGGTCCGTCGCCGCGTCCACCTCGGGAGCGGCCGGGTTGTACAGCGTGGCCAGGCGGGGCCGCACCGAGGTGAGCTTCTTGAGCTCGTCCCAGGTGGCGTTCGCCGCCCACTTCTCGCCGTAGGCCCGGTTGACCTGGCCCTGGTCGTTCTGCCAGCGGGTCCAGAGGGTGACGGTCTCGGCGGCGTCGGCCTGGAGCGGGGCGGCGACGCGGTCGGTGATCGACTGGGTGGCCTGCTCGGCGGTGAGCTGCGGGCCGCCGGGGGCGGCGAAGCCGGCGTCCTCGGCGGCGATCTGGCCGTAGGCGTCCCAGGCGCGGGCGCGGACCTGGATCCACTGGTTGCGCTGGGCGTCGGCGGCGGAGATCTGCCAGGTGGCGTACTCGGTGGCCAGGTGGCCGCCGTCGAGGGCGAGCTGGTCGACGAGGCCCTTGGCGAGCCAGCCGCCGACGCGCTCGGGGTCGAGGAGCGGGTGCTTCTTGGTCAGCTCGGCCTTGCAGGCGTCGTCGGCGCCGCAGCCGAGGACCGGCACGACGGTGTGGACGGCGAGCTTCTTGCCGGGGGCGGAGTTGCGCAGGGCGGTGGACGCCTCGGTCAGGAAGGCGTCGATCTCGTCGGCGCTCTCGAAGGTGCTGTTGGCTCCGAGCTGGGAGCTGAACCGGACGCCGACGACGCCGGGCTGCACGGCGAGCGCGGCGACCTGCTTGGCGGCCTCGGCGAGCTTGCCGGCCTTGTAGTCGTCGGCCAGCTCGGCGTCGATCCAGATGCGCATGCCGGTTGCGGCGGCGGTCTTGACGCTCTGGCCGGTGGGGCTCTCGGCGGCCTGCTTGGCCTGGGCGGGCGTGACGTTGTCGGGGTCGACGTAGCAGGGCTCGGCGCCCTCGCACTCGGGGGTGCCGCCCTCTTCGGCGTCCTCGGGGAGCGGGTCGCCGATCTCGTGCATCTCGCCGTCACCCTCGCCGCCGCCGGGGCAGACGTTGCCCGGCTGGGTGCAGTCGACGGTGCCCTTGTCCATGGGACCGGAGTCCTTCATGTTCTGGCCGTCGTTGCCGGCCCAGAACCTGGCGATGTCGGCCGCCTCCTCGGGCGTGGCGAGCCAGGTGCAGACGACATAGGCGGGGGCGTCCGCGTCCATCAGGTCGTTGCAGCTGCGCGGGTCGTCCTGCGACCAGGCGGGGACGCCGATGCCGAGCAGCGACAGGGTCAGGCCGATGACGAAGATCTGCCTCAGTCTCATGGCGCCTTCCGAGGGGGGTGATCGCCGGGCATATCGCACACTATCGGCCGAATCAGTATCGTTCAATCACATCAACGGGGTTGCTTTACGACTGTCCTCCACGGCGAGTGCGGGGCTCAGCAAGGGGGAAGAGGCGTGCTCGGGGATCTCGCGCTGCTCCGGGACCGCCGGTTCGCGTTGCTGCTGTCCGCCCGGACGCTCTCGGTGCTGGGCAGCACGTTCGCGCCCGTCGCCCTGGCGTTCGGGGTGCTGCGCCTGCCCGGCGCGACCGCCACCACGCTGTCGGTGGTGCTCACCGCGCAGTCGCTGCCGACCGTGCTGTTACTGCTGTTCGGCGGGGTGATCGCGGACCGGCTGCCGCGCAACCGGGTGATGATGGCCGGCGAGTGGGTGAACGCCGCCGGGTTCGCCGCGCTGGCGGCCATGATGCTGACCGGCTGGACGCCGATGCCCCTCATGGCGGCGGCAGCGGCGGTGACCGGCATGGGGATCGCGGTGATCTTCCCCGCGCTGACCGGCATCATCCCCGAGGTGGTGCCGCCGGAGCGGCTGCAGGCCGGCAACGCGCTGCTGGGCCTGGGCGCGAACGTCTCCCGCGTGGGCGGCGCGGTCCTCGGCGGCGGCACGGTGGTGCTGGTCGGCGGCGGCTGGGCGCTGGCGGTCAGCTCCGGGCTGTACGCGCTGGCGGGCGTGCTCGTCGCGGGCCTGCGGATGACCCGGTCGGAACGTGCCAAGCCCGGCGACTCCGTGCTGGCCGATCTGCGGGAAGGATGGCGCGAGTTCAGGTCCCGGCAGTGGATCTGGGTGGTGGTGGCACAGTTCTCCGTGCTGGTGATGGCGATCCAGGCCGGTCACGGGGTGCTCGGGCCGCTGCTGGCCGAGCAGAGTCTCGGCGGGGCGGCGGCCTGGTCGGCGTTCCTGGCCGGGGAGGGCGTGGGCACGATCGCCGGGGTGGTGGTGTCGCTGCGGCTGCGCCCGCGCCGCCCGATCCTGGTCGGCACCCTGTGCTGCCTGCCGGTGGCGCTGCCGTACTTCCTGCTCGGCGGGCAGGCCCCGCTGTGGGCCGGCGTGGCGGGCGCGTTCCTGCTGGGCGTCTGCTTCGACGTGTTCGGGGTGCTGTGGCAGACGACGATGCAGCGGGAGATCCCGTCCGAGTCGCTGTCGCGGGTGAGCTCGTACGACGCGCTGGGCTCGCTGATGTTCGGCCCGGTCGGGCTCATGCTGGCGGGGCCGGTGGCGGAGCGGGTGGGCGCGCCGGCGGCGCTGGTCGGCTGCGGGGTCCTGGTGCTGCTCTCGACGTGCGCCGCGCTGCTGTCCCCCGGGGTGCGCAACCTGCGCGCGCCGGAGCACGCCTCACGTTGAGCCGCTGGTCCGCAGGCCGCGTGCCGGGACCCGCTCGCGCAGGGCGAAGCGGGGCTCCGGCGCGTGGTCGCCGTCCAGGACGCCCGCCACGTACTCGGCCAGCGCGGGGGCGTGCTTGAAGCCGTGGCCGGAGTCGCCGCCGAGCAGCCACACGCCGGGCGACGTCTCGGCGATGATCCACTCGGCGTCGGGCGTGAGCGCGTACTGGCAGACCTGGCTGAACAGCACCGGCGCCGACACCAGCGACGGGAAGCGGCGGCCCAGGTAGGCGCGGGCGTTCGCGACGCTGGCCTCGTCGACCACGCGCTCGCCGTGTTCGGGCTCGTACGGCCTGCCCTCGGCGTCGGAGGTGGCCTTCATGCCCACGCCGTCGACGTCGCCGTGGCCGTAGGCCGAGGCGCCGTGGTCCACCCAGGCGGGGGTGCCGGGCGTGGTCCAGGCGGTGGGCACGGCGAAGTGCAGCGTGTCCTGCTTGGTCACGGTCATCGGCACCTGGAACAGCTCGGGCAGCCAGGCGCCGCAGGCCCACACGATCCGGTCGGCGGTGAGCACGTCGCCGCCCACGCGGACGCCGTCCGGGGCGGGCACGGCGCGGGCGCGGACCAGGCGGACGCCGGCCGACACGGCGAGGGCGGCGGTGACCTGGGTGGCGCGGCGGGCGCGCAGCACGCCGGCGTGCGGCTCCCAGAGCAGGAAGCTGAGGTCGTCGCCGCGGAACTCGGGGAAGAACCTGGCGCCGTCGGCGGGGTCCAGCACCTCACACGGGATGTCGAGATTTTTCAGGACCTGGGCGCTGGTGTGCTCCCAGCCGTCCGGCGTCCCGGCGAACCACATCAGGCCCGCCTCGTGATAGAGCGGCTCGCCGGCCCGCTCCTCCAGCCGCCGCCAGCCCTCGCGCGCCCGCCAGGCCATCCGGGCGTACCACTCCTCGGAGCCGTGCGAGCAGCGCAGCAGCCTGGTCTCCCCCGCGCTCGCCTGGCGCACGTGCCCGGGGGTGTGCTGCTCGACCAGCGTCACCGCCCAGCCGGTCTCGGCCAGCCGCAAGGCCAGCGACGATCCCCAGATCCCTGCCCCGACCACAATGACCGATTTCATGGGATTCACGGTGACCGGAAAGCCGGTCCCGCCGCAAGGGTCAGACCACGATGAATGTGACCACGACGCCCGCGCAGTTGCCCGCCACGCAGATGCGCACCGGCACCCGCGTCACGCCCGCCGCCGTCGGCACGCCGCTGATGTTCCCGTCGGGGCCGATCGTGACGCCGTGTGGCAGCGCGTCGTGGTTCGTGACGCTGACGGTAGGCAGCACGCCCGACGGCCCGCCCTTGATCTGGATGCGCCCGGTCAGCGGCCGTCCGGCCGAGCCGGGGAAGGTGAGCACGCCCGGGTCCCACGGCACGTTGCGCAGCACGACGAACGTGATCCGCTCCTCGGTGCAGCTCTGGCCGGCGCAGACCTGGACGTGCCCCGCGTACGTGCCCGCCCGGTCGGGCGTGCCGTACAGCCTGCCCGCGGCGTCGACCCCGATGCCGGGCACGAGCTCCGCCGCGGCGCGGAAGGCGACGCCCTTCTCGACGGGCAGGAGCTGACGCGCCACCTCGATGCCCTCGGTGACGTAGAAGGTGTCCTCCACGAGCCGGTCGGACGGGGTCGCCACCGGCAGACCCCGGGCCATGTAGATCGCCTGCGCGCCGTCGGAGGGAAGGGCCGGAAGCAACCCGCACATGGCCAACCCGGCAACCAGGAGTATCCACGTTGACCGCATTTTTACCCCCCGGTGCTTCTGCTCCGTTACGTACCCCTTTCATCGCGTTACGTCACCCTCGGCTCACGCATAGATAATCGTTGTCATGGCCGCCGAATCCGCCCAGACCCTCGAACGCGGGCTGCGCCTGCTGCGCCTGCTCGCCGACGGCAAGGGCGGCCGCACGCCCACCGAGCTGAGCGCCGAGCTGTCGCTGAGCCGGCCCGTGGTCTACCGCCTGCTGACCACGCTGCTCAACGAGGGGTTCGTCCGCCGCGACGCCGAAGGGCGGGTGCACCTGGGGTTCGGCGTGCTCGTGCTGGCGCAGGCCGTGCAGCCGCTGTTGCGCGCGGCGGCGCTGCCCACGCTGCGGCGGCTGGCCGAGCAGGTGGGCGCGACCGCGCACCTGACCGTGGCCGAGGGCGACGACGGGCTCGCGGTGGCCGTGGTCGAGCCGTCGTGGACGGATATGCACGTGGCCTACCGCGAGGGCTCGCGCCATCCGCTGGCCAAAGGCGCGGCCGGGCAGGCGATTCTGGCGGCGCGCGAGGGCCGGGCCGATTATCTCGTCACCGAGGGGCAGTTGCAGGAGGGTGCGCGGGGGATGGCGGCGCCGGTGACGGGGCTGCCCTGGCTGGAGGCGTCCGTCGGGGTGGTGACGTTCGGGCCGCTGCCTCCCTCGACAGGCGCGCTGGTCGTCGAGGCGGCGGCCGGGCTCGCCGACGCGCTGGGTTGACATTGCGGAGGCTATGACGGACGGTTGTTACACATAAAGGACACATGCGTCCGATTAGCGGACAGTTGGTGGAGGAGCGGATGCCGTACTACCGCGTCGTGGGAGAGGTGCCTCGCAAGCGCCACGTCCAGTTCAGGCGGCCCGACGGCGGCCTGTACGCCGAGGAGCTGATGGGCGAGGAAGGCTTCTCGTCCGACTCCTCGCTGCTCTACCACCGCCACCTGCCGACCGCCATCCTCAAGGCCGAGGCCGTCACCCCCGAGATCAGCACGCGGCTCGAGCCCAACCTGCCGCTGTCGCCGCGCCACTTCCGCACCCAGCAGCTCACCAGCGCCGGCGACCTCGTGTCCGGGCGCGTCCTGCTGGCGGGCAACGGCGACGTCCGGTTGTCGTACGCCACCACCGACCGGCCCAGCGAGCTCTACCGCAACTCGATGGGCGACGAGTGCGTGTACGTCCAGGCCGGCCGCGCCCGGTTCGAGTCCACGTACGGGGTGATCGAGGCCGGGCCCGGCGACTACGTCGTCATCCCGACCGGCACCATCCACCGCTGGGTGCCCGACGGGCCCGTCAACGCGCTGGTCATCGCGGCGTCCGGGCACATCAGGCCGCCCAAGCGCTACCTGTCGCAGCACGGCCAGTTCCTGGAGCACGCCCCCTACTGCGAGCGCGACCTGCGCGCCCCCGCCGAGCCGCTGACTGTCGAGGGCGAGGAGGTGCCGGTGCTCGTCCGCACCCGCGGCGGGCTCACCCGGCTGGTCTACCGCAATCACCCGTTCGACGTGGTCGGCTGGGACGGCTGCCTCTACCCGTACGCGTTCAACATCAACGACTTCGAGCCCGTGGTGAAGAAGACGCACGCGCCGCCGCCGGTCCACCAGACCTTCGAGGGCCCCGGCTTCGTCGTGTGCTCGTTCTGCCCCCGGCCGCTCGACTTCCATCCCGAATCCGTGCCGATCCCTTACAACCACCACAACGTGGACTCCGACGAGTTCATGTTCTACGTGGGCGGCGACTACTCCGCGCGCCAGGGATCCGGCATCGACGTCGGCTCGATCTCGCTGCACCCGGCCGGATTCACGCACGGGCCGCAGCCCGGCGCGGTCGAGGCGGTCATCGACGCCGTCGCCAAGGGCGTCACGACCACCAGCGAGATGGCCGTGATGGTCGACACCTTCCGCCCGCTCGATCTCGGGCAGGGCGCACTGTCCTGCGAGGACCCCGGATACGCCTGGACCTGGTCACGATGACGCTTTTCACCGCACTCGTCGACGACGCGGGCCTGTTCCCGCCGACGTCGCTGCACATGTCCGAAGCCCTGGCCCGCAACCGGCGCGGCGTCGAGGAGAACGTCGAGGTGCTCACGCACCGCTTCCTGTGCCCGGCCAGCCGACTCGACCGGCTGCGCGCCGAGGACTGGCAGCCGCGCCGCATCGGGCTGATCAAGGACACGCCCGAGCTGCCGCCCTTCGACGACCTGCCCGTCGACTTCGTCGAGGCCAGGCTGCCCGCCGAGCGCACTGTCGAGGACGTGGCCCGCGAGCTGGACCTGCCCTCGGGGATACGGCTGTTCGTCGAGGTGCCGCCGGGCAAGTTCGTCCCGGACGTGCCCGCCGGGGTGGGGCTGAAGATCCGCTGCGGCGGCGAGGCGGCCGACGCCTTCCCGCCGGTCGAGCAGGTCGCCGCGTTCATCCGGTTCTGCGTCGAGAACGACATCCCGTTCAAGGCGACCGCCGGGCTGCACCACGCCGTACGGCACTTCGACCCCACGCTCGGCGTGGACCGCTACGGCTTCCTCAACCTGGTGCTGGCCGTGTGCGAGGCCGTCGCGGGCCGCGACCCGGCGCCCGTGCTGCGCTCCACCGACGTGGGCCAGCTCGTGCAGCTCGCGCGCAACGTACCGGAGGAGACCGCGAAGCGGGCCAGGCACCTGCTGGTGAGCTACGGCTCGTGCAGCACCGGCACGCCCGTCGACGACCTGCGGGCCCTGGGACTGATCGAGGAGGAAGCGTGAGCTGGGGAGTGGACAACCTGCCCTACGGGGTGTTCTCACGGCACGGTGAGGCGCCGAGGGTGGGGGTGCGATACGGCGACCGGGTGCTCGACCTGGCGGCCGCGCTGCACGACGAGGTGTTCGCGGCGCCCACGCTCAACCCGTTCATGGCCCGCGGACGCAGCGCCTGGCACGACACCCGCACGCTCATCCGCAACAAGCTCACCGGCGACCTGGCCATCACCGAGCCGCACCTGGTGCCGCTCGACCAGGTGAAGCTGCACCTGCCGTTCGAGGTGGCCGACTACGTCGACTTCTACTGCTCGATGGAGCACGCGGGCAACCTGGGCCGCATCTTCCGGCCCGGCAGCGAGCCGCTGCTGCCCAACTGGCGGCACCTGCCCGTCGGCTACCACGGCAGGGCGGGCACCGTCGTGGTGTCCGGCACCCCGATCAGGCGGCCGCACGGGCAGCTCGGCGCCGGCTCCTACGGGCCGACCGCCAAGCTCGACATCGAGGCCGAGCTGGGGTTCGTGGTCGGCGTGCCGGGGACCGGCGACTTCGAGGACCACGTGTTCGGGGTGACGCTGGTCAACGACTGGACCGCGCGTGACATCCAGGCGTGGGAGTACGTGCCGCTCGGGCCGTTCCTGGGCAAGTCGTTCGCCACGTCGATCTCGCCGTGGGTCACGCCGCTGGAGGCGCTGCCGCGCGTCCCCGGCCGCGAGCAGGACCCGCCGCCGCTCGACTACCTGCGCCGCAAGGGCGACTGGGGACTCGACCTGACCATGGAGATCCGGCTCAACGGCGAGGTCATCTCGCGCCCGCCGTACCGGGACATGTACTGGACGCCGGACCAGATGCTCGCGCACCTGACCTCTGGAGGCGCGCCGCTGCGCACCGGCGACCTGTTCGCCAGCGGCACCGTCTCCGGCGGCCAGGTGGACGAGCGCGGCTCGCTCATCGAGATCACCTGGAACGGCACCGACCCGCTCAAGCTCGCCGGCGGCGACACCAGGACGTTCCTCCAGGACGGCGACACGGTGACGATCAGCGCCAAGGCCGGCGACATCTCCTTGGGGGAGGTAACCGGAACTGTCGGATAAGTGACTCGGCGTGCTTGAGCTATGACTCCCCGCTACCCTTGAGGCTCCCCGGTCCCCGGAAAGCAGGAGTGTCATGCTGCGGCGTGCCGCGACGATCTGCGTGGCCGTGCTGCTCGCGGCAGCCGGCTGCGCCTCGGCCGAGCCCCCGCCCCGCCCGCCCGTCGTCCACGTCTCCCCCGCCTTCGACACCAAGCGCGCCCGCCCCGACCAGGGCCTGGTGGTCAGCGCCAAGGGCGGCACACTCAGCCAGGTGCTCGCGTACGTGTCGGGCGTGCCCGTGCGCGGCACGCTCGACCCCACCCGCACCACCTGGCGCTCCTCCTGGACGCTGAAGCCCGGCGCCGAATACACCGTCACCGTCAAGGCCGCGGGCGCCGAAGGCCCCTCGACGGTGACGATGGGCCGCTTCCGCACCCGCCAGGCCGCCCGCTCCTTCGGCCTGGCCGCCACCACCCCGCAGCCCGGCGAGACCGTCGGCATCGGCATGCCGGTCATCCTCGACTTCGACACGCCCATCCGCGACAAGGCGGCCGTCGAGCGCGCCCTGGAGGTCCGGGCCGAGCCGCCCGCCGAAGGCGCCTGGCGGTGGATCGACGACACCCGGGCCGTCTACCGGCCCCGGCGGTTCTGGCGGCCCCGCCAGCAGGTCACGGTCACCGCCCACCTGGCCGGCATCCGCCTGGCCCCCGGCGTCTACGGCGTCAGCGACCAGACCTTCGCCTTCACCGTGGGCCGCGCGCAGACCAGCGCCATCGACACCCGCACTCACCAAATGACCGTCCGGCGCGACGGGCGGGTGGTGCAGCGCATGGCCATCAGCGCCGGCATGGCCACCACCCGCGAATACACCACGACCAGCGGCGTCCACCTGACGATGGACAAGGGTAACCCGGTCCGCATGATCTCCCCCGGCCGCTCCGAAGGCGACCCTGATTACTACGACGTCATGATCGACCATGCCGTCCGCATCTCCGACAGCGGCGAGTACGTGCACGCCAAGGACAACGTGTGGGCCCAGGGCCGCGCCAACGTCAGCCACGGCTGCGTCAACGCCCGCCCCGACCAGGCCGCCTGGTTCTACGACACCTCACTGCGCGGCGACCCCGTGACGATCACCGGCACCGATCGCCGGCTCGAATGGGACAACGGATGGGGCTTCTGGCAACTGTCGTGGGAGCAGTGGCTGCGCGGAAGCGCCCTGCGTTCGGCCCCGCCCCTGCCGTAGCGCCGCTTCCGGCATTACGGTGGAACAGGGGGGGAACTGGTGCCTGCGCAGGCCCGTTGTCCCTATAGGAGGCCGGAGCATGGATGAATGGATCATCTGGATTATCCTCGCAGTCGTCCTCGGGGTGGCCGAGATCTTCACGCTCACCGCGGCCCTCGGCCTGCTCGGCGTCGCCTCCCTCCTGACCGCGGCGGGCGCCGCGCTGGGCCTGCCCGTCCCGCTCCAACTGCTGCTGTTCGCCCTCTCGTCCGCGGCCGGCCTGGTCGTGATCCGGCCCATCGCCGCACGTCACATCCGCCAGCCGCAACTGCGCCGCTTCGGCGTCGAAGCCCTCGTCGGCAAGCCCGCCTACGTCCTGTCCGAGGTCACCGGGCGGGACGGCCGCATCCGCATCGGCGGCGAGGAATGGTCGGCTCGCGCCTACGACGAGACCCTCGTGATCCCCACCGGCGCCACCGTCGACGTCATCGAGATCGACGGTGCCACCGCCCTCGTATATCCCCGGGAGTGAGCCATGGATCCGCTGTTGCTCGTCGGCATCTTCGTCATACTCTTCGCGGTGTTCACCGTGCTCAAGGCCGTGCGGATCATCCCGCAGGCGCGGGCGCGCAACGTCGAACGCCTCGGCCGCTACCACCGCACGCTCAAGCCCGGGCTCAACTTCGTCATCCCGTACGTGGACCGCGTCTATCCGATGATCGACCTGCGCGAGCAGGTGGTGTCGTTCCGCCCCCAGCCGGTCATCACCGAGGACAACCTGGTCGTCGAGATCGACACCGTCCTCTACTTCCAGGTCACCGACCCGCGCGCCGCCGCCTACGAGATCGCCAACTACATCCAGGCCGTCGAGCAGCTCACGGTCACCACCCTGCGTAACGTCGTCGGCTCCATGGACCTGGAGAAGACGCTGACCTCCCGCGACACCATCAACAGCCAGTTGCGCGGCGTCCTCGACGAGGCCACCGGCAAGTGGGGCATCCGGGTCAACCGGGTCGAGATCAAGGCCATCGACCCGCCCAAGACCATCAAGGACGCGATGGAGAAGCAGATGCGCGCGGAGCGGGACAAGCGCGCCGCCATCCTCAACGCCGAGGGCCAGCGCCAGTCGCAGATCCTCACCGCCGAGGGTGACAAGCAGAGCAGCATCCTGCGCGCCGAGGGCCAGCGCGCCGCCGCGATCCTCGAAGCCGAGGGCCAGTCGCGCGCCATCGACCAGGTCTTCCAGGCCGTCCACCGCAACGACCCCGACCCCAAGCTGCTCGCCTACCAGTATCTGCAGGTACTGCCGCAGCTCGCGCAGGGTGAGGGCAACACGTTCTGGGTCATCCCCAGCGAGGTCACCTCGGCCCTCCAGGGCGTCTCCAAGGCCTTCACCGAGGCGCTCCCCCGCTCGGCCGCCACGCGCGAGGAGGCCCCGGAGACGTCGGCCATGGACGAGGAGATCGCCAAGGCGTCCGAAGCCGCCGCCGAGGCCGTCGCCGACGCCCAGGACGCCGAGAACCCCAACGGCCCCCGCCAGCTCACCCAGGCCGCCCAGGAGCCGTCGCCCTTCCCGGGCGTCGACCGCGACGCCGCCCCCGCCGACCTGGACGAGCGCCACCGCGAATCCGGCCGCTGACCCGCCCGCCGCGGGCCTTTCGTCAGCGCTGGCCGCCGTCGAAGTAGGCGGCCAGCTCCGGGTCCAGGGGCGGCACGTCGTACGGGGCGCCGCCGTCGCGCAGGGACAGGGTGGCCATGTAGCCGGCGGCGACGCTCATGCGGGCCGCCACCGGGGAGGTGTCGGTGACGCCGCCCTCGCGCACGAACCGGCGGAACTCCGCGACGATGTCCAGGTCGGCGCCGCCGTGGCTGCCCTGCGCCTGCGGGACCCGGTAGGCGATGTCGCAGTCGTCGCGGTAGCCGGTGGGCCCGGTGTTCCACACCTTGACGGTGTCGCCGGGGCCGTCGCCGAAGTTCTCCAGGCGGCCTTCGGTGCCGATGACGGTGTAGTTGCGCCAGTAGTCGGGCGTGAAGTGGCACTGCTGGTAGGCGGCGACGACGCCGTTGTCGAGGCGCATGTTCATGACCGAGACGTCCTCGACGTCGACGACGTGGTGGAGGTCGCGGCGGCTGGTGGGCGGCCAGTCGAACTCGCGCAGCCAGCCGTCGGGGCGCGGCGTGCCGGGGGCGCGGCGCGGCAGGTCGCCGTAGAGGGCGAGGTCGCCGAGGGCGTTGACCCGGGTGGTGTAGCCGCCGGCCAGCCAGTGCAGGACGTCGAGGTCGTGGGCGGCCTTCTGCAGCAGCAGGCCGGTGGTGCGGGACCGGTCGGCGTGCCAGTCCTTGAAGTAGTAGTCGCCGCCGTAGGAGACGAAGTGGCGCACCCAGACGGTCTTCGGCTCGCCGATGTCGCCGCGGGCGATGATGTCGCGCATCAGCCGGACGACGCCCATGTGCCGCATGTTGTGGCCCACGTACAGGCGGGTGCCGGTGTCGCGGGCGGCGCGCAGGACGGCGTCGCAGCCCTCGACGGTGATGGCCAGCGGTTTCTCCAGGTAGACGGCCTTGCCCGCCTCCAGGCAGGCGATCGCGATCTCCTCGTGGGTGTCGTCGGGCGTCATCACGATGATCGCGTCGAGGTCGTCGCGGCGGAGCAGGTCGCGGTGGTCCGTGGTGGTCACCGGGTCGCCGAAGCGGGCGGCCTGCTCCTTGAGCGTCGCCGGGTCGGTGTCGCAGACCGCGGCCACCACCGAGCCCCGGCCGGGCTGGTGGGCGGCCACGGCGAGGCTCACGCGCAGGCCGAGGCCGATGACGCCGAATCGCAGGTCTTCCACGGATGCCCCTCTGGTCTCTTTGTGCCTGCAAGTCGGCATTTTTGCACATCAATGCGCATCAGGGTTGATGATCTCCTGCTCAGACCGCGTACGCCCTTCAGCGTGAAGCAGAGCTTGGGGGGCAGTTAAGAATCCCTCGATGGACACGCGGGAGGGGAAGCGGCACAGTGCGTTAGGTTCGGATCGAGGGGGATGCACGCGATGAAAGCGCTGGTCAAGGAGAGGGCGGAGCCGGGGCTCTGGCTGGTCGACGTCCCGGAGCCCGAGGTGGGGCCGGGCGAGGTGAAGATCAGGGTCCTGCGGACCGGCATATGCGGCACAGACCTGCATATTCGGAAATTTGATGATTGGGCGCAGCAAACGCTGAAGCTTCCGCTCATCGTGGGACATGAGTTCTCCGGGCACGTGGTCGAGGTGGCGCCCGGCGTCGAGGACATCGCGGTCGGCGACCTCGTCAGCGGCGAGGGCCACATCGTCTGCGGCAAGTGCCGCAACTGCATGGCCGGCCGCCGCCACCTGTGCCGCAACACCATCGGCCTCGGCGTCAACCGCGACGGCGCGTTCGCCGAATACGTGACGCTGCCCGCCACGAACGTGTGGGTGCACCGCACCTCCGTCCACCCCGACGTGGCCGCCATCTTCGACCCGTTCGGCAACGCCGTGCACACCGCGCTCTCCTTCCCCCTCGTCGGCGAGGACGTGCTGATCACCGGGGCCGGCCCGATCGGGCTCATGGCCGCCGCCGTCGCCACCCACGTCGGCGCCCGCCACGTGGCCATCACCGACGTCAGCGACGAGCGGCTCAACCTGGCCGGCAAGCTCGGCGTCAACCTGGCGCTGAACGTCTCCCGCGACACCATCGCCGACGGCATGCGCCGCCTCGACATGCGCGAGGGCTTCGACGTCGGCCTGGAGATGTCCGGCAACCCGGCGGCGATGCGCGACATGATCGCGCACATGACCCACGGCGGCCGGATCGCCATGCTCGGCCTGCCCGCCGAGGAGTTCGCGATCGACTGGGCCACGGTCGTCACCTCGATGCTCACCATCAAGGGCGTCTACGGCCGCGAGATGTTCGAGACCTGGTACAACATGTCGGTCCTGCTGGAGAAGGGGCTCGACCTCACCCCGGTGATCACCGACCGCTTCCCGTACGACGAGTTCGACGCCGCCTTCGACACCGCCGCCAGTGGCCGCACGGGCAAAGTCATCCTGGATTGGAGCGCTTGATGTTCACGAACGTACGCGAGCAGCTGCGTGCGACGCTTGACGAGATCACCGAGGCCGGGCTGCTCAAGCCCGAGCGGGTGATCAGCACCCCGCAGAGCTCGGCGGTGAGCGTGGCCGGCCAGGAGGTGCTCAACTTCTGCGCCAACAACTACCTGGGCCTGGCCGACCACCCCGAGGTCGTCGAGGCCGCCAAGCAGGCGCTGGACCGGTGGGGGTTCGGCATGGCCTCGGTGCGGTTCATCTGCGGCACCCAGGAGGTGCACAAGGAGCTCGAAGCCCGGCTGTCCGACTTCCTCGGCCAGGAGGACACCGTCCTCTACAGCTCGTGCTTCGACGCCAACGGCGGCGTGTTCGAGACGCTGCTCGACGCGCAGGACGCGGTGATCTCCGACGCGCTCAACCACGCCAGCATCATCGACGGCATCCGGCTGTCGAAGGCCCGCCGCTACCGCTACGCCAACCGCGACATGGCCGAGCTGGAGTCCCGGCTGAAGGAGTCGGCCGACGCGCGGCGCAGGCTGATCGTCACCGACGGCGTCTTCTCCATGGACGGCTACCTGGCGCCGCTCGCCGACATCTGCGACCTGGCCGAGCGCTACGACGCCATGGTCATGGTCGACGACTCGCACGCCGTCGGCTTCGTCGGCCCCACCGGGCGCGGCACGCCCGAGCTGCACGGGGTGAGCGACCGGGTCGACATCATCACCGGCACGCTCGGCAAGGCGCTCGGCGGCGCCAGCGGCGGCTACGTCGCCGCCCGGCAGGAGATCTGCGACCTGCTCAGGCAGCGTTCGCGCCCGTACCTGTTCTCCAACTCGCTCGCCCCGGTGATCGCCGCGGCGTCGCTGCGCATCCTGGACCTGCTGGAGACCTCCAGCGACGCCCGCGAGCGGCTGCGCGCCAACACCGAGCGGTTCCGCAGCCGGATGGCGGCCGAGGGGTTCGACATCCTGCCGGGCGACCACCCGATCGTCCCCGTGATGATCGGCGACGCCGCCGAGGCCTCCGCCATGGCCGAGCGGCTGCTGGCACTGGGCGTCTACGTGATCGGCTTCTCCTACCCGGTGGTGCCGCACGGCCAGGCCAGGATCCGCGTCCAGCTCTCGGCCGCCCACTCCGCCGCCGACGTGGACCGGGCGGTGACCGCGTTCGTACGGGCGCGCGCCTGACCCGTATCCTCGCAGCGTGATAGACACGCGGCGGCTGCGCACGCTGCGCGCGGTGGCCGACCACGGCACGGTCACCGCCGCGGCGGCCACCCTCCACCTGACGCCGTCGGCCGTCTCCCAGCAGCTCGTCGCCCTGGAGCACGAGGTGGGGCACCGGCTGTTCGTGCGCGACGGGCGCGGCGTCCGGCTCAACGCCGTCGGCAAGATCATGCTGGCCCACGCGAACGAAGTGCTGGCCCAGCTCGAACGGGCCGAGGCCGAGGTCGCCGCCTACGCCACGGGCGCGGCGGGCGAGGTCACCGCGGCCTGCTTCGCCACCGCGATCAGCGCCGTGCTCTCCCCCGCGATCGTCGCGCTGCGCGCCGCCGCGCCGGGCGTCCAGGTGCGGGTACGCGACGCCGAGGGGCACCAGAGCCTGGCGATGCTCCTCGACGGCGAGGCCGACGTGGCGATCGCCGTCGAGTACCGGGGCGGCCCCGACGCGGCCGACCGCCGCCTGTTCCGCGTCCCGCTGTACGCCGAGCCGTTCGACCTGGTGCTGCCGGAGGGCCACCCGCTGTCCGGCTCCGCCGTGGACCTCGCCGCCGCCTCCGGGGAGACGTGGATCGGCCCCTACCCCGGCAACCCCGTGCACGACGTGATCGCGTTCGCCTGCGAGCAGGCGGGCTTCTCGCCCCGGTTCGCGCACTGCTCGGACGACTTCCGCGCCGTGGTGGCGCTGGTCGGGGCCGGGGCGGGAATCGCCCTGGTGCCCCGGCTGGCGCTGCGCGACATGACGCTGCCCGGCGTCACGGTGCACCACACGCCGGGCCCGCTCGCGGCCGGCATGGAGCGCCGCGTGTTCGCCGCCGTCCGGCGCGGGGCCGAGTCGCACCCGCTGCTGCGCCCGCTGCTGGACAGCCTCCAGCAGATCTCCGGCTCTCTCGGGATCGGATGAGACACCGGCAGTCCTGCACGCCGCCCCTACTCGGCGCGAGCCCTCTCCACGGCCTCGGTGAAGCGAGCGTGACGGGCCAGCTCCTCCTCCACCGGCCCCAGCACGTACGCCTGACCCACCTCGCCGATCGCGGCCCGCAACGCCCGCGCGGCCTTACGGGCACGACGGCGCCCGCCCAGCCACGCGGCCAGCCTCGACAGCAGCGCCACCAGCACGCCCGCCAGCGCCCCGCCCACCAGCAGCGCCGTCGGCCACGGCACCTCCCACACCGTCGGCATCGGCGGCTCCGGCAACCGCAGGTAGTCCATCCCGAACAGCGCCGCCAGCCAGCCCGCGCCCGCCACCATGCCCGCGAACACCAGCCACTGCAGCACGTTCACCGCCCGCCACCAGCGCGGCCGCCGCGTCACCCCCAGCGACGTGCGCCCCACCGCCCGGTCCACCGCGTCGGCCAGCTCCGCCGACCGCGACCGGGCCGCCCGCCGCACCGCCGCCGCCCACGCCGCCGGCAGCCCCCGCGCGGCCTGCTCGCCGACATCCCGGATCGCCGTCTCCACCTGCGCCCGCTGCACCGCCGACGCCGCCGGCACCGACGTGCGGCTCACCGGCTCGACCCCCTGCCCCGTACGGGCCGCCGCGCGGTCCGCACGGTCGCCTCGGCCGCGCCCGGACGGGGCCGCCACCCCGATCCGCAGCCTGCGCAGCGGGTCCGGCCGGAACCTGCGCACCCACCGCGTCACCGGCCACCCGGTCGCCACGACCGCCCGATGCCGGTGCCCCTTCGCCACGGCCGCCACCACCAGCGGCACCCCGGCCGCCTTCGACAACGCCGCCGTCAACGCCCCCGCCAACCCCCCGACGCCCTGCTCCCCGGGCACGGTTGTCTCCCCCTGCTGAGGTCCCCCCTGAGCGAGCGCGGCCCGCCCCAACGCCAGAACCCCCGTCCCCTCCGCACCGAACGACCCCCCTGCGGACGCGGCGACCCGCCCCTGCGGGGAAGCGCCCGCGCCCTCCGCGCTGGGAGGCGGTGCCTCGGGGGTGGTGGTCTGTTCGGGCGGGGCGGCGCTCCTCTCGGGGTGGGGTGGGAGGGTGGAGGCGGTGGTGAGGAGGGTGGCGGCGTCGCGGACGTCGGCGGCGAGCCGGTCGGACCAGGCCTTGCGGCGGGCCACCCGGTCGGCCAGCAGCGCGCGGAGGTCGGCGACCCCGGCCCCCGTACGGGCCGAGACGCCGAGGACGGGCACGCCGGTGAGCCCGTCGTCGTCGAGGAGGCGGCGCAGGTCGCGCAGGCACCGCTCGACGGCCTCGGGCGGCAGCCGGTCGATCTGGTTGAGCACGACGACCATGACGTCCCGGTGCCCGGCGAGCGGCCGCAGGTAGCGTTCGTGCACGGCGGCGTCGGCGTACTTCTGCGGGTCGAGCACCCACACGAGCAGATCGACGAGCTCGACCAGCCGGTCGACCTCCAGCCGGTGGGTGAGCCGGATGGAGTCGTGGTCGGGCAGGTCGAGCAGGACGAGCCCGCCGAGCCCGCCACCGGACGCGGAGTGCCGGTGCGGCACCTCCAGCCAGTCGAGCAGCGGCCCGGCGCCTTCGCCGTCCCAGAGCGCGGCCTGGGCGGTGGCGGTGGTGGGCCGGGTGACGCCGACGCCGGCGAGTTCGGCCCCGGCCAGCGCGTTGTAGAGGGACGACTTGCCGCTGCCGGTGGCTCCGGCGAGCGCGGCCACGGTGTGGGCGACGGAGAGCCGCCGCCGGGTCCCGGCTCGTTCGGCGACTTCGCGGGCGGCCTGGACGGCGTCGTCGGCCAGCCGTCCTTCGCCGAGTGAGGCGGCTTCGAGGAGAGCGTCGAGCCGGGTTTCCAGGGTGGGCCGGTCCTTGCGGCGCAGCAGTTTCACGCCTGGTCACCGCCTGGCAGTTCGGCCCGGTGGCGGCGGACGGTGGCGGCGGCGTCGCGCAGGGCGGCGGCGGTGCCGGGCGGGGGTTCGACGGTGGCGAGCAGGTCCAGGTAGCGATCGGCTTCGTGGTCGAGGAGTTCGCGGACGCGTTCGCGCAGGTCGTCGCGGGCGCGGGCGGTGAGGGTGCGGACGGCCTGGTCGCCGAAGATCGCTTCGAGGAGTTTCTGGGACAGCACGCTGGTGCCGCCCGCGATGCCGACCTCGATGCCGGTCAGCCCGCCGGTGGAGGCGAACACGGCCAGCATCAGCAGCAGCCCCGCGCCGTTCACCCCGAACGACGCCATCCGTGCTGTGGTGCGCCGTTCGGCGCCTTCCTCCCGTACGAGGTCGAGGACGTACTCCTGCCAGCCGCGAACGGCGGTCTCGGCCTGTTCGCCGAGTGCGGCGGAGGCGCGGCCGAGGCGGGCGGACTCGACGGGGCCGGCGCGTTCGAGGAGGCCGGGCCCGCCGGGCGCGGCGGCCCAGCCGTCGAGGGCGCGTTCGGCGGCGCTGTCGGCGACGCCCTTGATCAGGGTCTCGACGCCGCTCTCCAGGGCGTCGCGGAGCTCGACCTCGGGGGCGCGCCCGGTGAAGAAGCCGACGATGCGGTCGCGCAGCCAGCCGACGCGGCTCTCCAGGGAGCGCATCAGGTCGCCGGTGCCGATGAAGTCCTGCCAGCGGGCCAGCACCTCGCCGCGCAGCAGCGATCCGTCGCGCATGCCCTCGTCGAAGTCGGCGAGCCCGCCCGCGTAGGCGGCGGTCACGATGGAGCGCAGCGCGTCGAAGCCGGCTTCCTGCCGTTCGACGGCGGTGGCCAGCGACGGCACGCGGGTGGCGAGGCTGTCGAGCGCGCCGGACAGCGTCTGGCGTACGACGCGGGAGCGTTCGGCGGCGTCGGCGGCGAGCCCGGCGAGCCAGCCGGCGATGGGCGCGACGGCGTCGGCGGGCAGCCGGGCCTTCTCGGTGGGCAGCGCGGCCTCGGGGACGGTGAACAGGCGGCTGCCGGCCAGGCCGTTCTCCTCCAGGAGGCGTTCGAGGTCGCGGGCGACGGGCCCGGCGGCCTCGGGCGGCACGCGGTCGAGCACGACGGCGAGGGCGGTGCTGCGTTCGCGGGCGGAGCGCAGGAAGCTCCACGGCACCTCGTCGGCGTAGCGGGCGGCGGTGGTGACGAACAGCCACAGGTCGGCGGCGGCCAGGAGTTGCGCGGCCAGCTCGCGGTTGGCGGTCACGACGGAGTCGATGTCGGGCGCGTCGAGCAGCGCCAGCCCGGCCCCCAGCGCGTCGGCGGTGACCACGCGCAGCGCGCCGGGCCCGACGCCGGTGGCGCGGGACAGGCCGGGCAGCACGTTCTGCGCCATGAACCAGTCGCGGTCGGCCGGGCTCACCACGAGCGTCGGCACGAGCGTGGTGGGCCGCAGCACGCCGGGCTCGGTCACGTCGACGCCGACCAGCGAGTTGACCAGCGTGGACTTGCCCGCGCCGGTGGAGCCGCCGACGACGGCGAGCAGGGGCGCGTCGATCGCCCGCAGCCGGGGCAGCAGGTAGTCGTCGAGCTGCCCGGTCAGCTCGCGCAGCGCGCGCCGATCGGTGGCGGCGTCGCCGATCTCGAGCGGGAACAGCTCCCGGTCGAGCGGCTGCCGCAGCTCCTCCAGCGCGCCGAGCAGGTCCATACGGACCACGCTAGCCCGCGGGTGGCTCTCTCAGCACGTAACCGACGCTGCGCAGCGTGTGAATGAGCCTCGGCTCCACGTCGTCGACCTTGCGCCGCAGGTAGGACACGTACGATTCGACCACGCCGGCGTCGCCGCCGAAGTCGTAGTTCCACACGTGGTCGAGGATCTGCGCCTTGGACAGCACCCGCCCGGCGTTGGCCATGAAATAGTGCAGCAGCTTGAACTCCGTCGGCGACAGCCGCACCTGACGGCCGCCGCGCCACACCTCGCGCGCGTCCTCGTCCAGCTCCAGGTCGGCCACCTTCAGGCGGGTGGCGGGCGCGCCCTCGCCCCGGGTGCGGCGCAGCACGGCGCGGATGCGGGCCTGGACCTCCTCCAGGCTGAACGGCTTGGTGACGTAGTCGTCGCCGACGCGCAGCCCGGCGATCTTGTCCTCGGTGGCGTCGCGGGCGGTGAGGAAGAGCACGGGCGCGTCGATCCGCCTGGCCACCTCGAACCCGTCCAGGTCGGGCAGCATGACGTCGAGCACCACCAGGTCGGGTGCGGCCCGCTGGGCCACCTCGACGGCCTCGTTGCCGTCGGCGGCGGTGAGCACCTCGAACCCGGAGAAACGCAGGCTGGCCGAGAGCAGGTCCCTGATGCTGGGCTCGTCGTCCACCACCATGATCAGCGCTTCGCTCTTGCTCACCCTTCCAGGGTGACCCAGCGACCTGAGGGAATGCTGAATGCTCACTCCAAGGCGAGTGGGAGTTCGACGCGGAAGGTCGATCCCTCGCCCGGTGTGCTGCGGACGACGACGGTGCCGCCGTGGGCGTGCGCCAGCGCCTGGACGATGGCCAGGCCGAGGCCGCTGCCCCGGTCCTCGCCGGACCGGCGTCTGGACCTGGCCGAGTCGGCCCGGTAGAAGCGTTCGAAGACCCGCTCGACCTGTTCGGGGGTGAGGCCGGGGCCCTGGTCGGCCACCTCCAGGAAGACCGTGCCGTCGCCCGCCCCGACCCGGATGGTGATGGGCGTGCCCGGGTCGGTGTGGATGAGCGCGTTGGACATCAGGTTGCCGACGACCTGGCGCAGCCGTACCTCGTCACCGGAGACGATGAGCGCGGCGCCGCCCACGACGTCCAGCCCGATCTCGCGGTCGGGGGCCAGGATGCGGGCGTCCTGGACGGCGTCGGCGGCCAGCGCCAGCATGTCGACGGGCCGCATCTTCAGCGGCCTCGACTGGTCCACCTGGGCGAGCAGCAGCAGGTCGTCCACGAGCAGGCTCATGCGCCCGGCCGCGTGCTCGACCCGCTTCATCAGCTCGGCGGGGTCGGCGCCGGGGTTCTGGCGGGCGTACTCGGCGAAGCCCCGGATGGAGGTCAGCGGGGTGCGCAGCTCGTGGGAGGCGTCGGCGACGAACTGGCGCATCCGGTCCTCCGACCGGCGCGCCGCCGCCTCGCCCTCCGACCGCGCGGTGAACGCGCTTTCGAGCTGTGCCAGCATCCCGTTGAGCGCGGCGGCCAGGCGGCCCACCTCGGTACGGGGGTCGCCGTCGGGCACCCGGCGGCCGAGCTCCCCGGCGGCGATGGTGCCCGCGGTGCGCTCGATTTCGGCCAGGGGTCGCATGCTGCGCCGCACGGTCGCCACGCCGACGATCGCGAGCAGGATGACGATGCCGCCGCCGCCCAGCAGCTCGATGAGGACGAGCCGCCGGGTGATCTCGTTGACCTCGCCCAGGTCGGTGGCGACGACGAACGTGCCCTGCGGCGTCGTGCTCTGCCGCACCCGCCACTCGCCGTCGCCACCGGCGGCCGGGGCGGTGTAGATGTCGCGTCCGCGTGACGGGTCGAGCACCGGCTTGGGCTTGACGTCGACGTCGCGCTCGCTCTGCGTGGGCGTGAGCACCCCGGCGGCGTCCTTGACCAGGACGATCGTGTCGGACTCGATGAGCAGCGGCTTCTCGGTGTTCTGCTTGCCCGCCGCGCGCCGCTGCGCGTCGTTGACCAGCCGCTTGTGCACCCGTACGGAGACGAGGTTGACCTGGCTGTCGACCCGGTCGAGCAGGTAGCCGTGCAGGACCGACACGCTGACCACCCCGATGAACGTCATGCCGAGCCCCAGCAGGGCCAGCATGACGGCCATCAGCTTGATCCTGAGCGGCATCTACGGGCCCGAGGGCAGGCGCAGGACGTAACCGACGCCGCGCAGGGTGTGGATCAGCCGGGGACTGCGGTTGTCGATCTTGCGGCGCAGCACCGACACGTACGACTCGACGATGCCGACCTCGCCGCGGAAGTCGTAGTCCCACACGTGGTCGAGGATCTGCGGCTTGGACAGCACCCGCCCGGCGTTCGTCATGAAGTAGCGCAGCAGCTTGAACTCGGTGGGCGACAGCGCGACCGCGTGGCCGCCGCGCCACACCTCGTGGCTCTCCTCGTCCAGCTCGATGTCGGCGAACGTCAGCCGGGGCGGCGGCGGCTGCGCCTCGCCGCTGGTGCGGCGGAGCACCGCGTGGATGCGGGCGACGACCTCCTCCAGGCTGAACGGCTTGGTCACGTAGTCGTCGCCGCCGATGGTCAGGCCGCGGATCTTGTCCTCGGTCTCGTCCCTGGCCGTGAGGAACACCACGGGCGTGTGGACGCCGCCGCCGCGCATGCGCCGGACGATCTCGAAGCCGTCCAGGTCGGGCAGCATGACGTCGAGCACGACCAGGTCGGGCCGCTGCCGCTGCACCGCCGCGACCGCGTCGTGGCCGCTCTTGGCGGTGCACACGTCGAATCCGGCGAACCGCAGGCTGGCGGCGAGGAGTTCGAGGATGTTCGGGTCGTCCTCGACGATCAGCAGGCGCGCTTCCATCATCGGCCGCCCGCCGGGTGCCGGCCCGCCGGGCCTGACGTGCGGGAGCCGCGCGGGGACGCTCCGGATTGCCGGGGCGGACGAGCCGCGAACCTCAACCTGTCCTCCTGTCTGCACCTGTCGGCCTGGAAGGGGCCGGTGTCCTCTTCGTCCTCGAAGGGGATGATGTCCCCCTCAAGGATGCCCTCATCGGACAGGTGCTGGGACAATTCCGGCGATGTGCCGGGCGATGGCCAGGCTCGACGTGGCCGCGGGCGACGGGGCGTTGCGCACGAGCACCACGTCGCCGTGTACGTCCACGGCGAAGTCGTCGACCAGGCTGCCGTCGCGGGCGACGGCCTGCGCGCGCACGCCGCCCTCGGTCCGGTGCAGGTCGGCGGAGGTGAGCTCGGGCACGTAGCGGCGGGCGGCGCGGACGAAGGCGGCCTTGGCGAGCGAGCCGTAGACCTCCTTGACGCCGGTGCGCCAGTGGTGGCGGGCCATGCGGAGGGTGCCGGGCCAGCGCAGAATTTGCCCGACATTACGGAAATTTCGCCACCTGTAGCCCTCGTACGCCCCGGCCAGCACCGCGTTCGGCCCCACCAGCACCTCCCCGTCGATGTGCCGGGTCAGATGCACCCCCAGGAACGGATACCGCGGGTCGGGCACCGGATAGATCAGCCCCCGCACCAGCTCCCTGGCCGACTCCCCGAGCGCGTAGTACTCGCCCCGGAACGGCACGATCCGCACGTCACCCGGCTGCCCCGCCATCCGCGCCACCGCGTCGGTGCCCAGCCCCGCGCACACCACCAGCCGGTCGAAGACGAACCTGCGCCTCCCGGCCAGCACCTCCACACCCGAGGCGCCCTGCCTGATCCCCCTGACCGGATGCCCGAGCCGTACCGAACCGCCCAGCTCGGCCACGTCCACCGCGAGCCGGCGCGCGACGGCCGGGAAGTCGGCGATCGCCGTGTGCGGCGAGTGCACCGCGCCCACGCCCACCGCGTGCGGCTCGACCTCGCGCAGCGCCAGCGCGTCGAGCTCGGCGATCCCCGGCACGCCGTTGGCCCTGGCCCGCTCGGCCAGCGCCGCCAGCCTCGGCCGCTCCGCCCGGGTGCTCGCCACGACGAGCTTGCCCACCTCCCGGTACGGCAGCGCGTGCTCGGCGCAGTAGTCCTTGAGCATGGCCACGCCCTCGCGGCACAACCTGGCCTTGAGCGAGCCCGGCGGGTAGTAGAGGCCGGCGTGCACGACGCCGCTGTTGTGGCCGGTCTGGTGGGCGCCGACGCGGCCCTCCTTCTCCAGCACGGTCACCTCGGCGCCCCGCGCGCCCGCGAGCTCGCGGGCCACCGCCAGGCCGACGATCCCGGCCCCCACGACTCCGATCTTCTCCGTCACGAGGCCAGTGTGCCTGCGTGGCAGCCGTTCGTCCGCTCTCGGGGGCAATGTATCCGAAACGGTAGGTGCTACTCGGCTCGACAATCGAACACGAGTACGATGGCGGCATGTACGTCCCGCCCGACTGGCCCGCGGAGGTCCGGCCGCCCAGCGTCCCCGACTGGGAGACCTCGGCCGTGGCGTGGCTGCTCGACGCCGTCCCGCCCGACTACCGCGCCTACGAGGTGCTCCGGCGCCACCCGGTCGCGCTGGCCCGCATGGCCGGCCATCACGTCCGCTCGGCCATCGAGGCGGCCCGCGCCGGCTATCGGGGCGCCGCCGTCGACCTCAAGGGCCACCTGCCGCCCCACGCCATCGAGGCCGTGCTCGACGCCTACCGCGAGGAGGGGCCCCGGCTGGTCCGCCTGTCGCGTTCGGTCGAGGCCGTCGAGCGGGCGCTGCGGGGCGACATGTTCACCGCCACCATGCGCGACACCTCGCGCTGAGCGGCGGCGTCAGCGGGTGCGGCGGGCCAGGAAGGTGATGAAGCCGATCGCGACCGCCGCCGCCGCGAGCCAGATGAGCACGTCGCGCACGGTCAGCCCCGGAGAGGCCGCCGGTGCGTCGGCCGCGGCCCGGGTGCCCTCGGCCTCCGGCCGCCCGGCGGAGGGCGACGGCGGTTCGGCGGCGGGCGAGGGCGCGCCGGCCGCCGGGATCGGCACCTTGTAGACGGGGCTGTTCTCGCCCTCCGACCCGGTCAGCAGCGCCTTGCCGTCACGCGTGTAGGCGATGGACTCGGCCTGCTCCAGGTCGGGCATCGACACCCGGGTCAACACCTCGCCCGAGGGCTTGTAGACGGTCGCCGAGAAGTAGGTGCGGATCACGTACGAGGAGCCGTCGGGGGCGTAGGCGGCGTCGGTGGCCATGATGGGCGCGGCGGCGACCTTGCGCAGGATGTTGACCCGCCCGGTGCGCAGCTTCTTCGGCGCCTCGTAGACGGACCCGCTGAACTCCTTGGAGACGACGTAGAGCCGCCCGGTCACCGGGTTGACCATGATGCCCTCGGCGTTGCGCCCGCCGCCCTCGTAGCGGAACCGGTAGCGGGTGGCGGGCAGGGTGGCGTCGGCCAGCGTGGCCGGCTCGGCGACCTTGTAGATCGAGACGTCGGGCCAGGCGCCGTCGAGGTTGTCGCCGATGTCGGCGAACCAGAGCACGCCGCGCCCGGTCTGCGGGTCGCGGGTGGCCGCCATGGCCTCCCAGTCGCGTGCCTCGGCGCCGCGCAGGCGGAAGGTGGCCCGGGTGCGGCCGTCGGGGCCGACGGCGTAGAACTCGGGCTGGGCGGCGCTGTCGTTGTGCGTGTAGTAGACGTCGTCGCGGGTGGGCGACAGGGCCAGCCCGCTGGACTCGGTGATCCGCGGGTCCTTGAACGTGAACAGCTTCTCCCCGTCGCGCGGCACGGGAGAGACGGCGGACACGTCGGACGCGGCGGCGGGGGCCGCGCAGGCGGCGAGCGCCGTCACCGCCACGGCGCAGGCTCGGATCAGGACCACGTCGCCATCATGCCGCAGCCCGGGCGGTGCCCACGCGAGCGCTGTGCCGGTGGAACCCCGCGCCCTGCAACGCCAGGAGAAGCGCGTTCCCGGCGGCCATCGCGACCCACAGCCCGGTGACGCCCCAGGTGGCGGCCACCGGCACCGCCGCCAGCGCGAGCAGCCCGTAGCCGGCGGCGAAGTAGATCAGGCTGGCCCCGGACCGCTTGAGCGCGGTCAGCCCGAAGCCCTGCACGGCCTGGGCGGCGTCGGCCATCGAGGAGACGAGCATCAGCGGCATCAGCCCGAGCACCCGCGCCCGTACACCGGGGTCGTCGCTGAACAGGCCGAGCAGCGGATCGCCGAGCGCCAGCAGCGCGAGCGCGGCCAGGGTGGTGCCGGCGACGGCGAGCAGCGCGGCGGTGCGGTTGGCGCGGCGCGCGGCGGCGGGCGTGGCGGCGCGGGCCACGTCCGGCACCGACGCCTGCGCCACGGCCAGCGAGGCCAGCATGGTGAAGCCGGTGAGCGTCGTCAGCACGGCGTGCGCGGCGGTGTCGCGGGTGCTGGTGGTGCTCGCGGCGAACGTGACGACGCCGAGCGCGCCGAACTTGATCAGCACCGTGGCCGCCAGCGGGACGCTCACCCGGGCCAGCCTGGCGATCTCGCGCGGGCGCGGCCGTCCCCTGCCGATGCGGCGGCCGAGCGCGCGGCGCAGGCAGAGGTCGGCGACGGTGACGGAGGCGACGCCCGACAGCAGCCAGGCGACGCCGACGCCGGTGAGCCCGAGCCGGGGCACCAGCGTGAGGGCGAGGACGACCATCACCGACGTGCCCGCGAGGCCGGCCCAGAGCACCGGCCGGCTGCGCCCGATGGCGACGAGCACCGACGTGGCGCCGCCCCCGGCCGCGAACACCAGCAGGTAGAGGGCCAGCAGCCAGGGCAGCGCGCCGAGCTCGGCCACCACCTCGCCGGGCACCCCGCTCACGCCCGCCAGCGCCGGGACGCCGAGCACGGCCAGCGCCCCGGCCGCCCCGACGAGCAGGCTGAGCCAGCGGGCGTCACGCAGGATCGGCAGCACGGTGTCGGGGTCGTCTCGGTGCGGCGCGACGAACGGCGCCAGCCCGCGCAGCGCCCCCGCGACGGCGGTGGAGGCCGGGGTGAGCACGGCGGTCATGACGGCGAAGGCGGCCAGCGTGACGGTCGCGTGGCGGCCGAGCACAGCGGTGACCACGAGCGTCCCCACCAGCCCGGTCACCATGGACAGGAACAGCGGCGCGGCGGCCTTGAACAGGCCGGTCACCGAACTCACGCGATCACCCTATGGCCTGGAGTCCACTCCAGGTATTTAGGGTTGAATCCATGGACTACGTGAACCTCGGTCGCAGTGGCCTCAAGGTCAGCCCGCTCTGCCTCGGCACGATGAACTTCGGGCCCGAGACCTCGGAGGACGACTCCTTCGCGATCATGGACAAGGCGCACGAACTGGGCATCAACTTCTTCGACACGGCCAACGTCTACGGCTGGGTCAAGGGCGAGGGCATCACCGAGCAGATCGTCGGCCGGTGGTTCGCGCAGGGCGGCGGACGCCGGGAGAAGACGGTCATCGCGACCAAGCTCTACGGCGACATGGGCGACTGGCCCAACGAGCGGGGGCTGTCGGCGCTGAACATCCGCCGGGCCTGCGACGCCTCGCTGCGGCGCATGCAGACCGACTACATCGACGTCTACCAGGCCCACCACATCGACCGGAACACCCCGTTCGAGGAGTTCTGGGAGGCCATGGAGATCCTGCGCCAGCAGGGCAAGATCCTGTACGTGGGCTCGTCCAACTTCGCCGGCTGGCACATCGCCAAGGCGCAGGAGACGGCGGCGCGGCGCGGCTCGTTCGGCCTGACCAGCGAGCAGAGCCACTACAACCTGCTGACCAGGGCGGTCGAGCTGGAGGTGCTGCCCGCCTGCCTCGACTACGGGATCGGCGTGATCCCGTGGAGCCCGCTGGGCGGCGGCCTGCTCGGCGGCGTGCTGCGCAAGCTGGACAAGGGTCGCTCGGCGAGCGAGCACATGGCCAAGGAGCTCGACAAGCACCGCGACAAGATCGTGGCGTACGAGAAGCTCTGTGACGAGCTGGGCGAGGACCCGGCGTACGTGGCGCTGGCCTGGCTGCTCGCGCAGCCTGCGGTCACCGCGCCGATCATCGGCCCGCGCACGCTGGCGCAGCTCGAAGGCACCATGCGCACGCTGGAGATCACGCTGGACGAGCAGACGCTGGCCCGCCTGGACGAGATCTTCCCCGGTCACCGCACGGCTCCCGAGGACTACGCCTGGTAGGTCAGGTCACCAGTGCGCCGACGATCACGATCAGCATCAGAAGGCCCAGCACGACGGGCAGCAGCCAGGAACGGGGACGGTCCACGCCCTGGAGCCTAGCCGCGCGGCGCGGGTGCCAGGTCCCATTCGTCGAGTGACTCGTACCTCACCTGCGCGCCGATCTCGCTCTTGACGAGCCGTACGGTCTCCGCCCGCCAGGGCGAGCCGCTGAACCCGGACAGCGACTCGGCCAGCGGGCGGAGGTCCGTCTCGGCCTTGGCGCGGGCGAGCGTGAGATGCGGGTGGAACCGCTTCTCGTCGGTCTGCGAGGCGCCGGCCCGGCGGGCGCCCGCCTTGACCGAGTCGGCCAGCCGGTTCATCGGGTCGCCGGACAGGCCGGCCCAGAAGACCCGGGCCCGGCGCAGCGACGAGAACGCCCCGAAGCCGGTGAAGGCCAGGCGGGCGGCGGGATGGCGGGCGACGGCGCGGGCCAGCCTGGTGCGCAGGTCGGGCAGCGCCCGCTCGGGCACGTCACCGAAGAACGCCAGCGTGACGTGCCACGTGGCCCGGTCGGGCCAGCGCAGCTCCGGCACCTGCCCGACGTGCGGCGCGATCGCCCGCTCCAACTCGTCGAGCACCTCGGCGGGCGGCACCACGGCCGCGAACAGTCTCATGCCCTCCGATTGTGCCCCCGCCGCCCGTGCCGCGCGGTCAGGCGGTGACCGTCGCGCGGCGGGCCAGCCGGTTGCGGATCAGGCGCGTCGCCAGCACCGCCAGCCCGGTGCCGACCAGCACGAGCGCGCCGGACAGCATGACGCCCGCCCGCGGCCCGGCCAGGTCCGACAGCCACCCGATCAGCGGCGCCCCCAGCGGCGCGCCTCCGGTGAAGACCAGCATGTAGATGCCCATCACCCGGCCCCGCATCTCGGGCGAGGTGGCGAGCTGGACGCTGGCGTTGGCCGCCGTGTTGATGGTGATCAGCGCGATGCCGGTGGGCACCAGCAGCGCCAGGTAGGCCGGGTAGACCGGGGCCAGCCCGGTCGCGATCTGGAACAGCCCGAACCCGATCGCCCCGGCGAACAGCACCTTGCGTGACAGCCTGACCCTGCGCGCGGCCAGCAGCGCCCCGCCGAGCGCCCCGACGGCGAACATGCTGGACGCCAGCCCGAACGAGGACGCCCCCGCGTCGAACACCTCGCGCGCCATGAGCGCTATCGACATGGAGAACGACTGCGAGAACATCGACACGAACGCGATCAGCAGGATCGGCATGAGCAGTTCCTCGCGCCGGATCACGTACTTCAGCCCCTCGCGGAGCTGCCCCTTGGCCCGGGGCACCGGGTCGGCCAGGTTCAGCTCCGACTTGCGCATGAAGGCCAGGCTGGAGATGACCGCGGCGAACGTGAGCGCGTTGACCAGGAAGATCGGGCCGGTCCCGCCGAGCAGGTAGATGAGCACGCCGGCCAGCGCCGGGCCGAGCACGCGGGCCAGGTTGAAGCTGGAGCTGTTGAGCGCGATCGCGTTGGGCAGGTCGCGCCTGCCGACCATCTCGACGACGAACGCCTGCCGCGCCGGCACCTCGACACAGGCGATGAGGCCGAGCGCGAACGCCATCACGTACACGTGCCACACCTGCGCGGTGCCCGTCATCGTGAGCACGCCGAGCGCGAGGGCGAGCACGGCCATCATGGACTGGGCGGTGATGAGGATGGGCCGCTTGGGGTAGCGGTCGGCGAGCACGCCGCCGAACATCCCGAACAGCAGCATCGGCAGGAACTGCAGGGCGGTGGCGGTGCCGAGCGCGGACGCGCTGCCCCCGGTCAGTTCGAGGATCAGCCAGTCCTGGGCGGTGCGCTGCAGCCAGCCGCCCACGTTGGACACAGCGCCGCCGACCGCGAACATGCGGTAATTGCGAATCTTGAGCGACCGGAACATCCCGGTCTTGGGTTGTTCAGGCTCTATATCCTGCTGAGCTTCTCCAGGATCGGCGCCGCCTGCCTGAGGATCGACCGCTCCTCGGGCGTGAGCTCCTTCAACTGCCTGGTCAGCCACGCCTCCTTGCGGCGGCGTTCCTCCTTCAGCAGCGTCTGGCCGGCCTCGGTCACGGTCACGGTCACCTGGCGCCGGTCGGTCGGATGCGGGGTGCGGTGCAGCAGGCCGCGTTCCTCGAGCGCGGCGATCACGCGCGTCATCGAGGGCGGTTGCACCTTCTCGAGCTCGGCCAATTCGCCGGGGGTTATCGCGGAATGCCGTTCCACGGCGGCGAGGGTCGCGAACTGCGTGGGCGTCAGCGGGTGCGCCGCTCCCTGTCGTCGGAGTCGCCTGTTCAGCCTTGCGAGGGAGACGCGCAAAGCCGTAGCCAGTCCTGCGTCGCTGCGCAGGTTGATCTTGGGCTGCTGGGGTCTGGTTAGCACGAGTCATTACCTTTGCTAACTATACAGGAAGACAAGATATTTCTCCCAAACGGTGCGTGTCTCACTCCTTGATACCCCGGGGCCGCCCCGCCGAGCATGGCGGCCCCATCCTTCGTCAGAGCCCGAGCAGAACCTTGATCGGCCCGAGCGCGAAGTACACCACGAACAGCCCGGCGACCGCCCACATCAGCGGGTGCAGCTCCTTCGCCTTGCCGCGCACGATCTTGATCAGCACGTAGCTGATGAAGCCGGCGCCGATGCCGTTGGAGATCGAGTACGTGAACGGCATGATGACGATGGTCAGGAACGCCGGGATGGCGATCTCGTACTCGGTCCAGTCGATCTCGCGGATCGCGGTCATCATCAGGAAGCCCACGATGACCAGGGCCGGCGCGGCGGCCTCGTACGGGATGACCGTGACGAGCGGCGCGAAGAAGATCGCGCCCAGGAACAGCAGGCCGGTGACGACGCTGGCCAGGCCGGTGCGCGCGCCCTCGCCGACGCCCGCGGCCGACTCGATGTAGGTGGTGTTGGACGACACCGAGCCGGCGCCGCCCGCGACCGCGCCGAGCGAGTCGACGAGCAGGATCTCGCGGGTGCGCGGCAGCGTGCCGTCCTCCTGGACCAGCCCGGCCTGGCGGCCGACGCCGACCATCGTGCCCATCGTGTCGAAGAAGTCCGTGATGAGCAGCGTGAACACCAGCAGGACGACCAGCAGCACCGAGACCCGGCTGAACGCGCCGAACGGGTCGAACTCGGTGAAGAGCGTGAACACGTTGTGCAGCCCGAAGATCTGCTCGGGCACGGACGGCACGTTGAGCTGCCAGCCGCCGGGGTTGTCGGGGCCGAACGCGCCGGACTTGGTGATCAGCTCGACCACGATGGCCAGCACGGTGGTGCCTACGATGCCGATCAGGATCGCGCCGCGCACCTTCCGCGCCACCAGCACGGCCGTGGTCAGCAACCCGACGATGAACACGAAGATCGGCCACGACGTCAGGCTGCCGGCGATGCCCATCTCCAGCGGCGTCCCGGCGGCGCGGCGCACGAAGCCCGCGTCGACGAAGCCGATCAGCGCGATGAACAGGCCGATGCCCACGCTGATGGCGGTCTTGAGCTGGCCCGGGATGGCCTTGAACACCGCCACCCGCAACCCGGTCAGCACCAGGAGGCCGATGATGATCCCTTCGAGGAACACCAGGCCCATGGCCTCTTCCCAGGTCATCTGGGTGGCGATGTTGAAGGTGACGAAGGCGTTGAGCCCGAGCCCGGCGGCCATGGCGAACGGCACCTTGCCGATGACGCCCATGAGGATGGTCAGCACGCCGGCCACGAACGCGGTGCCCGCGGCGACGAGCGCCGTGTTGGGCGTCGTGCCGTCCCCGATGACCTGGCCCTCGACGTCGGTGCCGTTGGCGATGATGATCGGGTTCAGCACGACGATGTACGCCATGGTGAAGAACGTGGCCAAGCCGCCACGGATCTCCCGGGACATGGTCGAACCACGTGCGGTGATTGCGAAGTATCGATCGATTGCGTTACGAGTGTCACTCACGCGCGAAGAGTGACAGTGAACGGGTTTTGTGACAAATGCCGGTAATCGTATCGAGACCCGATTGGAAGCTAGGCTGGATCCCGTGACGCAGCAGTGGCACCCCGACCCCGAGCCGATCGAGACCAACGACACCGCGGCGATCGCCGCCGGCACCGGCCTGTGGGCGCTCGCCCTGGTCGCTCTGCTGATCTTCCGCCCCGCCCCCGAGAACACCTGGTGGATCTGGACCTGCGCCACCGGCGTCGGCTTCGGCCTGCTCGGCATGTGGATGGTCCGCAAACGCTGACATCTGTCACATCCGGCAGGTCCCGGATGTCATCGGCAACTGCTGTTACACGGCACTACCTGGGCAAAAGTGGCCGTACCATGCTGGATGCCATGAAGAAGTCCATGATTGCCCTGCTCCTGTGCGCCACCGCCGCCACCGCCTGCGGCACCGGCACCGAGCCGGCCGCCAAGAAGGAGGCCGGCCGCGACACCGGCACCGTCGCGTGGAGCCCGTGCACCGACCTGACCGGCGCCGACGGCAAGCCCATGGCCCCCGATCCCGCCGTCGAATGCGGCAAGGTCCCGGTGCCGCTCGACTACACCAAGCCCAGCGGCGACACGATCGACCTGGCGCTGATCCGCGTCAAGGCCACCGGCGACAAGCTCGGCTCCCTCGTCTTCAACTTCGGCGGCCCCGGCGGGTCCGGCGTCGACACGCTCGCCCTCGCCCGCCAGGCGTTCGCCGGCCTCGGCTCCTCCTACGACCTGGTCAGCTTCGACCCCCGCGGCGTCGACCGCAGCTCCGGCGTCAAGTGCGGCGGCCAGATCGACAAGCTCCTCCAGATGACCGGCGACGGCTCCGACCAGCTCGCCAAGGAGTTCGCCGCCGCCTGCGAGAAGGACTCCGCCAAGGTGCTGCCGCACGTCGGCACCGTCAACGCCGCCCAGGACCTCGACCGCCTCCGCGTCGCGCTCGGCGACGACAAGCTCAACTACTTCGGCCTCTCGTACGGGACACACCTCGGCGCCGTGTACGCCACCAAGTTCCCCGGCAACGTCGGCCGCTTCGTCCTCGACAGCGCCTACGACCCGTCCGTCACCTTCGAGGAGCGGGCCGTCATCCAGGCCACCGGCTTCGCCGACGCCTTCGACGCCTTCGCCGACGACTGCGTCGCCCAGGGCTGCGACCTCGGCAAGACCCCCGCCGCCGTGCAGCAGACCGTCGAGAAGCTCCTGGACGGCCTCAAGACCAAGCCGCTCAAGGTCGGCGACCGCGAGCTCACCTACGGCCTCGCCCAGCTCTCGATCATCACCCCGCTGTACGCCAAGGCCACCTGGCCCATCCTGGAGCAGGGCGCCGCCGCGGCGCTCAAGGGCGACGGCGCCATGCTGCTCACGCTCGCCGACTCCTACACCGGCCGCAAGGACGACGGCACCTACTCGACCATGATGACCAGCCTCCAGGCGATCAACTGCGTCGACAGCGCCGAACGGCCCACCAAGGCCGAGACCGCCGCCATCAACGAGAAGGTCAGCAAGATCTTCCCCATCCTGGCCGCCGACGGCGCCAGCTCCGCCTGCGCCCACTGGCCCGTCGAGGGCACCGACGACGCCAAGCGCATCGATGCCACCGGCTCCGCGCCCATCATGGTGATCGGCGGCAAGGGCGACCCCGCCACCCCGTACCAGTGGGCGGTCTCCCTCACCGAGAAGCTCAAGACCGGCGTCCTGGTCACCTACGAGGGTGAAGGCCACGGCGCCTACCTGAGCGGCAGCACCTGCATCACCCGCGCGGTCGACTCCTACCTGCTCAAGGGCACGATGCCCGGCTCCGGCACCACCTGCCCCGCCGCCTGACCCCTCCCTGTCTACGAGCCGGCGTGCTCGACCTCCCGCAGTCTGCGGCGCAGGAGGGCGCGGTCGGGGGCGGTGCCCGCCAGGGCGAGCGCCTCGCGATAGGCAGCGGCGGCCTCGGCGTGGCGGCCGAGCCGATGCAGCAGGTCGGCCCGCGCCGCCGGGTAGGGGTGGTGGCCGCGCAGCAGCGGCTCCCCGGCCAGCTCGTCGAGCAGCGCCAGCCCGGCCCGGGGCCCGTCGCGCATCGCCACGGCGGCCGCCCGGTTCAGCGCCACCACCGGCGACGGCGTGAGCGCGAGCAGCACGTCGTACAGCGCCACGATCTGCGCCCAGTCGGTGGCGGCGACGTCGGCCGCCTCGTCGTGCAGGGCGGCGATGGCGGCCTGCACCCCGTACGGCCCCGGCGGGCCGCCGGTCAGCGCCACCGTCGCCAGGGCGGCCCCCTCCTCGATCATCGGCCGCTCCCAGCGCCCCCGGTCCTGCTCCTCCAGCAGCACCGGCTCCCCGCCGGGCCCGGTGCGGGCGTCACGCCGGGCGTGGACCAGCAGCATCAGGGCGAGCAGCCCGGCGACCTCCCGCTCGGCGGGCAGCAGCCGGCGCAGGATCCGGGCCAGCCGGATGGCCTCCTCGGCCAGGTCGAGCCGTTGCAGGAGCGGCCCCTCGCTGGCCGCGTAGCCCTCGGTGAAGATCGAGTAGATCACCTGGAGGACGCCGGGCAACCGCTGCGGCAGCTCGTCCACGTCCGGCGCCCGGAACGGGATGCGCGCCTCGCGGATCTTCTTCTTGGCCCGGGTGATGCGCTTGGCCATCGTCGGGGACGGCACCAGGAAGGCCCGCGCCACCTCGGACATGGTCAGCCCGGCCAGGCAGCGCAGCGTCAGCGCGGTCCGGTCCTCGGCGGCGAGCGCCGGGTGCGAGCAGGTGAAGAAGAGCTGCAGCCGCTCGTCGGGCAGGTCGTCGTCGAGCCCCGCGGCCTGGGCGGGCCCGGCCCGCTCGGCCTCGATCTGGAGGATGGCCAGCCGGGCCGCGTACGCCTGGTCGCGCCGCAGCCGGTCGACGGCCCGCCGCCGGGCGGTGGTCATCAGCCACGCGCCCGGCTTGGGCGGCACGCCGTCGACGGGCCAGCGCTCCAGCGCCGCCTCGATGGCCTCGGAGGTGACCTCCTCGGCCAGGTCGAGGTCGCCGAAGCGCCGGGCGAGCGCCGCCAGCAGCCGGCCGCGCTCCTCCCGGAACACCGCCTCCACCGACGCCACCGGCCCCAGCCCGCCCCCGCCAGGTCCGGCCGGGGAGCCGGTGCCCGCGCTCATGGGAGTCAGACCCCGAAGTCGGCGACCGGCCGGACCACCACGGAGCCGTCGCGCGCCCCCGGGCAGCGGGCCGCCCAGTCGAGGGCGGCGTCGAGGTCGGGCACGTCGATGACGTAGAAGCCGCCCAGCAGCTCCCGGGTCTCGGCGAACGGCCCGTCGGTCACGGTGCGCTCACCGTCGGCGCCGACCCTGACGGTCGTGGCGGTGACCAGGTCGGCCAGCGACTCCCCGGAGACCCAGATCCCGGCGTCCCGCACTTCCTTGTCGTAGGCCATCCAGTCCTCGGGCGTGCAGCCGGGGGCCTGGCCGCTGTCGTCGGCGGTGTTGGCCATGATCAGCATCATGTACTTCATGTTCGAACTCCTCGATGTCCCGTCGTGTCAGGTGCGGCAGGACCGCCGCATGCCATAACCACGAACGGGACACCGCCAGAAGGACACCTACCCGGAAAAACTTTCCGGCTACGACAGATCCGCCTCCGCCAGCAGCAGAGGGACGGCGGCCGGGTCGCGGAGCAGCGCGGCCACGGCGAGGCGGTCGTTCCACTGGCCGGTGGCCCAGGCGAGGCCGCGGGCCAGCCCGTCGACGCCGGTGCAGTGGACGGTGCCCTCGAAGAAGCGCCACGTGCACTCCGCGCCGTCGACCAGCAGCTTCTCGTGCTCGACGTACGTCTCGGGCGCCGTCGGCAGCAGGGAGCGCACCTGCGGCGGCACCGGCCGCGTCTCTCCGGACGAGGTGACCTCGCCGGAGGTCAGCTCGCCGGCGAGCGGCAGGTCGAGCAGCTCCGACAGCGACTCGGCCAGGTCGTACGGGGCCAGCACCAGCGGATGACGGGTCACCAGCTGGAGCAGGTCGGGGGCCTCGACCACGACGACGTCCTCGGCGTCGGCCACCACGATGTCGCCGCCGAGCACCGCCCGCAGCCTCGGCGGCGGCGCCACCCGGGACGGCTCGACCCCCGCCAGCGCGACCCACAGCGCCCGCAACTGGGCCCGGTCGACCACGATGGACTCGTCGGCCATCAGGTCGAGCAGCTCCTCCGGGCCGCCGTGGGAGTCGAGCAGCTCGGCCAGCGTGGTGCGCACGCCGAGCATCGCCAGCGCGCCTTCGTCCAGCCCGGCGGGCGCGTCACCGTAGAGGCCCTGGAGCAGCGGGTCGGCGCCCGGCAGCCGCAGCTCGCGCGGCTTGCGCCCGCCGAGCACCGGGTGGCCGGCCAGCCACCACGCGGTGTAGGAGGGCACCTCGACGCCCTCGACGCGCAGCGGGTGGAGCGCAGCGCGCAGCGGCGGCCTGGTCAGCAGCGTCAGCGCGGCCGGCCAGTCGGCCACCAGCTCCAGGTCGCGCACGGCGGCGAACTCCGGCACCACCGGCGGCACGTCCAGCTCGGGGAGCAGGTCGAGGACGTGGTCGAGCCATTCGTCCTCGCCGTCCAGGTCGTGGTCGCAGTCGTCGTGGTCGAGCAGCACGTCGGAGTCGTGCACGACGGCGAACCCGTCGAGCACCCCGGCGGCGGCCAGCACGCGCGGCCCGTAGGTCTCCTCCAGCTCGCCCGCGGCCACGCCGAGATGCGTGTCGGGCTCCAGCAGCCCGGCCAGCGCGCCGCCGGACAGCATCAGCTCACCGGCCGGGTAGAGCTCGCCGTCAGCGCCGCGCAGCGCCAGCGCGCCCAGCCACGGCGCCTCGCCGGGAGCCAGCCCGGCGGCCTCGACCAGCGACAGCACGGCACGCGCCACCGGCTCCGGGTCGGGGCTGTCGAGCGACTGGCCGACGGCGGCCTTGGTGAGCGGGTCTTCGAGGATGGTGCGCGGGCTCGCCTCGGCCGCGCCCAGCCGCAGCAGCACCGGGTGCGCGGCGTCGGGGTGCACGATCCGCAGCCCGAGCGGCGCCAGGTCCAGCCCCGCGTCGAGGCGTACGGAGCCGGGCTCCAGGATGAGCGTGCCGCGCGGGCCGCGCACCAGGCGGCCGTCGGTCAGCGGGACGGGCAGAGCGCCGAGCGACTCGGGGTCGTCGGCCGGCAGCACGTCGTAGAGGGAGCGCCACCACGACGGCTCCCTGCCCTCGACGGCCTCGCCCGACAGCAGGTCGACCACGTCGGCGAGCTCCACGCGGCGCACGCCGAGCGAGGCCATCGCCGAATGGCGGGCAGGCCAGCCGGCGGGCAGCAGCCCGGGCACGAAGTCGGCGACGGCCGCCAGCAGCTCGCCGGACCCGGCGACCACGGCGGCCTCCTTGCCCGCGACCACCCAGCCGTCGGCGCCGGGCTCCTGCGCCGGGTGCTCGACCTGCCATTCGGCGTCGGGCTCGTAGACCTCGGCGTCGGCGAACGACGGCGTCTGCACGGCGGGCGCCGGGGCGGACAGCGCGGGCAGCAGCGGCGTGCCGGGCAGCCGCCGCAGCACGGCCCGCCGGATGCGGGCGTCGAGCTCGCCCTTGCCCATCAGCGCGGGCACCAGGTCGAGCAGCTTCGGGGTGCGCGGCAGCTCGCGCATCAGCCGGACGTAGGCGTCGGCGACCCGCTCGACCAGGAAGTCGGTCAGCGGCCCCGGCGCCACGTGACGCCGGTCGGTGGCCATCGGGAACGACGCGATGAGCAGCGCCGGCAGGTCGAGCGGCTCGTCGCTGGGCGTGGGCGCGTGCACGACCGGGGGCACCGTCGCGGGCGGCGCGGCGGGCTCGCCGCCGGCCGTGAGCGGCACCGCCCAGCGAACCGACCAGAACGGCCGGGCCCGCTCCTCGGTGGGACGGTCGGCGAACAGCTCGGCCACCTCGTCAGGGCCGAACTCACCGGAATCGGACACCACGTGCCAGCCGTCGGCCGACACCGTCCGGACCGTGCCGTCGAGGTCGATCTCGATGGCCGCCAGGGCCGGCATGCCGAGCGGGAGCGCCGGGCTCGTCTCCTCCAGCATGCGGCGCACCGCCACGGCCGACGCCTCGTCACGCAGCGGGAGCCGTACGAGCGTGTCGAAGCCCTCGGGAACGTCGAGCGGGTCGGCGGCGAACGGCAGGCGCAGCAGCGGCACGTGCCCGGAGCGCGAGGCGAGCTCGCCCGCGAGCTCCGGCACCGCGCCCACCAGCGCGGCCGTCTCGGCGCGCGACCAACGGACGGCGCCCGTCTCACGCGAGCCGATGGCGGGCTCGTCGCAGACGGACACCACGGCGGCGAACCCGACGCCGAACCGACCGGCCGCGCCCGCCTCGTCACGCTTGCCGGAGACGCGCAGCGTGGACAGGCCCTCCACGCCGGTCGCGTCCAGCGGCGCGCCGGTGTTGGCGGCCGTCAGCACGCTGCCGCGCAACGTCAGCCGGAGCACCCCTGGCACGCCTGCCCGCAGCGCCGCGTCGGCGGCGTTCTGCGCCAGCTCCACGATCAGCCGGTCGCGGTAGCCGCCGAGGGCGAAGTCCTCCTCGGCGTTGGCGTCCTCGCGGAACCTGGCGGGCGAGGCCGTCCACGCGGCGAGCACGGCGGCTCGCATCCGGTCGGCGCCAAAGGTGTCGGTCATCGATCACGATCCCGGGGTAGAGAGTTGGGGGCCACCGTAGGCTAGCGGCCCGCGCCGACACTCCCCGCCAGAAACGATCAGGAGTGGCCGAGCTCCTCGGAGGCGGATTCGTCGACCGAGCCGGCCTCTTCCTCCATCAGGTCGTAGCCCAGGTCGTCGAGGATGGGCGTGGCCTGCTCCACGGGCGGCGGCATGACCGCGGCCTCGGAATGAGCGCCGCAGCCGTGGTCGGCGGCCACCACCTTGCCGTCGTCGGGCGCGTACTCATTGGCGCACACCCCGAACGTGCGCCGGAGCCCACCCGCGAGCGGCCAGTAGAAGCCGCAGGTGGAGCACTGCGCGGGCGCGGCGTGTGCGATCGGAGTGTGCGGCCCGTGCTCGCCCGAGTGCCAGCGTCTGGCCGCCCGGTCCTTGCCGACGGCCGAGAGCACACGGGCCCGGCCCAGGCCGTACTCGAAAATCATCTGGTGTTCGACGTCGTCGTCGGTCTCGGTGAAGCCCGGCTCCAGCCTGTCGTCGTCCTCGGCGGTCGGCAGCAGGTCGCCCACGCCGAGGTCGCCGGGCCGCAGCCGCTCGCTCCACGGCAGCCACTCGGGCGCCAGCAGCGCGCCGGCGCCGGGCAGCAGGACGGCCTCGCTGACCGTGACCTTCTTCGCCCGCGAGGCGCGGGTGACGGTCACGGCCCAGCGCCAGCCCCGATAGGCGCGGTCGAGGCAGGCGAAGTAATGGGTGACGATCCGGTCGCCCTCGCTCTCGAAACCGAGGTGCTCGCCCGGCTCGCCCGGACGCGCCAGCTCCTCGGCCGCGGTGCGCGCCAGATCGACGGCGGCGACACAGGCCTGGTCGGGGGCGGAGACGCGGGTCCTGGCACGGGTCATCGGCCCGCCTCCGCCGAAAGGTGCTGTTCGCTCACACTTCATTCTCACCCATGCCCGGACCTCGCGGGGCCGACTGACGCGGATCCGGGCACGAGATCCGCGCCCACCAGGACCCCGAGCGGGTGGGAGGGGACCCTTGTGGAGGGGATCCGGCGCGGAGATCGCCAAGGAATCGGGTAAGACTGGTAGGCGTGGAGGGAGGCTGGGAGCGAGCACGGGAGATCTCGCGGCGCGTGGGGCGCGGCGTCGCCGGCGCGGGCCGTGCGACCGCGCGCGCCGCGAAGGCGACCGCGGGCGGCACCGCGCGAGCCGGCCGGGCCACCGCGGGCGGGGCGCGCAAGGTCGGCCGGGCCACCCGGCGGCTCACCCACGCCAACGGCGCCGACCGCACCGGCCTGGGCCGCCTGATCGAGCTCACCGCCGGGCACAGCGCGGGTGACACGCTCGTCACGGTCGCGCTGGCCAGCACCGTGTTCTTCGGGCTCCCGGTCGGCGAGGCGCGCGGGCCCGTCGCCCTCTACCTGGTCATCACGATGCTGCCGTTCGCGCTGCTGGCGCCGTTCGTGGGGCCGATCCTGGACCGCTTCAGGTCCGGCCGCCGCTACGTGATGGCCGGCACGCTGTTCGGCCGCGGGCTGCTGTGCTTCGCGATGGCGGCGGCGGTGGGCCCGCAGGACCTGCCGACGCTGTTCGCCGGGGCGCTGGGCGTGCTCGTGCTGTCGAAGGCCTACAACGTGTCCCGCGCGGCGATCATGCCGAGCGTGCTGCCCGCCGACATCACGCTCGTCTCGGCCAACGCGCGGGTGGCGCTGTTCTCGCTGGTGACGGCGGGCGTGATGGTGCCGGTCGGCGCGGGCCTGACCGCGTGGCTGGGCAGCGCCGCGATCCTGCGGGTGGCGATGGTCGCGTTCCTGGTGGCGGGGGTCTTCGCCGTACGGCTGCCGCGCCACGTGGATTCGCCGGACCTGGAGGAGGAGACGCCGGCGGAGGGCCGGGCGCCGCGCTGGCGGACGCTGTTCAACGTGGGCCCGGCGGTGGCCGAGGCCGTGTGGGCGAACGTGGCCATCCGGCTGTTCTCCGGGTTCCTGCTGTTCTTCCTGCTGTTCCTGGTGCAGGACGGCGGGGTGCCGTGGCTGGCGGAGCCCGACCCGTTCTTCGACGTGCCGAAGACGATCGCGGTGCTGGCGGCGGCGGCCGGGCTGGGCGGCCTGATCGGGGCGGTGGTGGCCAACTGGGCGCGCAACCACGCTCCGGGCGCGCTCGTGCTCGTCACGCTGGCGCTGACGGTGGTCACCATGATCGTGTCGGCGGTGTTCTTCGGCCTGTGGGCGGCGGTCGCGATCTCGCTGGTCACCGCGTTCGCCCAGGAGCTGGGCAAGCTGGCCCTCGACGCGATCGTGCAGCGGGAGATCGGCGAGGAGATGCGCTCGTCCACGTTCGGCGTGGTCGAGGCGATGCTGCAGCTCGCCTGGGTGTTCGGCGGGCTGGTGGGGCTGGTCCTGTCGCTGACCGAGAGCAGCACGGCGGGCCTGGTCACGCTGGCCGTGACGCTGACCGCCGTGCTCGGCTGGCTGGTGGTGACCCGGCGCCGCCGCGTCCGGGCCGCCAAGCGGGCGGTCCGGGTCCGGCATCCCGAGCCGGAGCCGCGGACCGAGCCGCTCGACAGGACCAAGCCGCTGACGAACCCGAACGGCTAGGCGTCCAGGTCGTCGGCGACCGCCCGCAACACCTGCGCGATCTTCTTGGCGTGGGCCGCCTCGGGATGCTTGCCACGCTGGTAGGAGGTGGACACGCCGTCGAGCAACTTGATCAGGTCCTCGACGATGACCACCATCTCGTCCGGCTTCTTGCGCTTGCCCTTGGGCTTGGTCTTGGCCAGGGTCGGCGGCTGGTCGAGAATGCGCACCGAGAGCGCCTGCTGACCGCGGCGGCCCTCGGCGACGCCGAACTCGACTTTCTGCCCCGGCTTGAGTGGCCCGGCATTGGCAGGAAGCGCGGAGGAATGCACGAAGACCTCACCGCCGTCGTCGCGGGTGAGGAAGCCGAAACCCTTGTCGGCGTCGTACCACTTGACCTTGCCACTCGGCACAGGAGGACCTCGTTCAAACAGTCGTGATAGGGATGGACGTAGGTTATGCCCCGTAGAGCGACGGGGCGACCGGGTAAATGCCGATGAATTACACGAGTTCGGCGTGCGGGCGCCATCCGGCGAACCAGGTGGCGAATTCCGTCAGGTCGCCCAGGGCGACATCGGCGCCGTGCTCGCGCAGCTCTCCCGCGCTGTAGGGGCCGGTCGCGACCGTGACGCTGAACGCGCCTCCGGCCCGCGCCGCCGCGATGTCCGCCACATGGTCACCAACATAAGCCGCCGCGCCGAACCTCGCGAGCGCCGTTCCCTTGGCCGCGCCGAAGACGGAACCGGCCACCTCGTCGACGTCCAGCCCGAGGTGCCGCACGGTGCTGGTGGCGTCGCGCTCGTTCTTGCCGGTCACCACGATGACGCGGCCGCCGCCCGCGCGCACGCTCTCGATCGCCTCGTGCGCCCCTTCCATCGCCACGTGCGAGGGCACGCCGACGTCCTGGTAGATCTCCCGGTAGAGGTCGGCCGCGGCCGGGATCTCCTCCGGCGGCAGCCAGTAGGCCAGCTCCTGTTCGAGCGGCGGGCCGAGCCGCGTGACGACCAGCGCGCTGTCGATCGGGACGCCGAGCCGCGAGGAGAGCTCGTCGTAGACCGCCGCGATCCCCGCTCGCGTATCAGCCAGTGTCATGTCCAGATCAAAACCCACCGATGTCGCCACATGTGAAGGATGCCAAAGAACGGGGTGATACGTGTAACGGCGGTTGTTGTGGGACCGTAGGAAAGGAATTACTTATCTGCCGGAGGTAGCGGGAAACAGATGGCCACGAGCACGCGTGAGCGGATCATCGACGAGTCGTTGCGGCTGTTCGCCGAGCGCGGCTACGCCGCCACGTCCGTCGCCGAGATCGAGGCCGCCGCCGGGCTCTCCCCCGGCGCGGGCGGCCTCTACCGGCACTTCAAGTCCAAGTACGAGGTGCTGGCCGCGGCGATCAACGAGCACGCGGCCAGGACGAGCGGCCAGATCGCCGAGAGCCTGGCCGAGCTGAACGGCATGGAGTCCTCGGCCGGCCTGGAGGAGCGGCTGTCGCTGCTGTGCCGGGCGGGGCTGGCCAAGGTGCGCGAGGAGTCGGAGCTGACCCGGGTCTTCTTCCGCGACCTCAGCCAGTTCCCCGAGCTGGTGGCGGTGGTGCGGCAGGGGCTGTTGCAGCCGATGTTCGACGCGATCGTCAGCTGGTTCGAGACCCAGCCGGAGTATCGCGACGTCAAGCTCGACTGGGCGGGCATCGCCGCCGTCCTGGGCGGGTCGGTCGTGCAGTACCGGCTGTTCCAGGAGACGGTGGGCGAGACGCCGGGCCATGCCGAGAAGGACCAGTTCGTCGCGGCCTGGGTGCGGCTGGCGGCGGGCCTGACGCCCACCCCCGCGCCCGTCACCTGAGGCTCAGTCGCGGTCGAGCAGCCGGAGGAACAGCCAGCACACCCCCGCCCCGGCGCCGATCATGAACATGATCCCGCTGGTGTTGAAGAACTCCCGCACGAACGCCTCCAGCCCCGGCCGGTCGCCGACCCGCAGGCCGCCCACGACCACGCCGCCCGCCGTGTAGCCGAGCATCGGCGCACCGGCGCCGATCAGCCGGTCGCGCAGCGTCCAGGTCTCGCTGGACATCACCAGCGCCGCCGCCACCCCCCAGGCGATCGCCGGCGGCCGGAAGATCGCGACGGCCGGCAGGTCGAACGGCACCAGCAGCGCGGCCACCACCAGGACCACCAGGGCGGCGGCCTCGCGCGGACGGTCCTTGACCACGGTCCTGGTCACGGTCCTGGCCGCGCGCCGGTAGTGCGCCACGCCCGGCGGCACGGCGTCGTCCACGGCCCTGGGGAAGGCCGCCGTCGTGCCGGACCGCGCGGCTCCCGTACCCGCTCCAGGCGAGGCCGGGGACGGCGCGGAGGCGTCCGCCAGGCGGCGCGCCTCGCGCTCCACCAGCGCCGCCGGATCGCCGAACCGGGCCAGCACCCTGGCCACGTCGCGGGCGTTCTGGCTGCCGCCGCGCTCCTCCTCGATGCGGGCGCGCAGCCGCCTGGTGAAGTCGAGCCGCTGCTCCGGCCTCAGCACGCCGTACGCCGCGTCAGCGGCCTTGCTGACGTAGTTGAGTATGAGCTGGTCCGCTCGCTCCATCACGCCAAGCAATGCTGCCTCAACGAGCAGGGACATACCATGGCAACGATGGAGTTCACGGAGTGGATCAGGGGGCGTTCCGACGAGGAGCTGCGGGCGCTGGTGTCAGCGCGCCCCGAGCTGATCACCCCGGTGCCGGCCCACCTGGAGGGCCTGGCCTCCCGGGCGGGCAGCCCGTCGGCGATCGCCAGGGTGCTCGACCGGCTCGACCGGTTCCGGCTCGCCGTCGTCGAGACGCTCGCCGTACAACCGGGCCCGATCAGGAAGACGGCGCTGCGCGAGCTGATCGGCGGCGCGCTGGCGGCGGGCAAGCCCGAGCCCGCGCTGACCGCCGCGCTCGACCACCTGCGCGGCCTGGCACTCGTGTACGGGCCCGACTCGGCGCTCGACCTGGCCCCGGGCGTGCGCAAGGCGCTCGACGACCCGGCCGGGCTGGGTCCGACGGCCGAGGCGGCGTTCCGGCACCATCCGCCGGAGCAGCTCGACGAGATGGCCGACGACATCGCGCCCGGCACCGAGGGGCCGGGCCGCGAGCGGCTGGCCGCCGTGCTGGCCGAGCCCGCCGCCCTGGTCGAGGCCGTCTCGCCGGAGGCCAGGGCCGCGCTCGACCAGCTCGCCTGGGGGCCGCCGACCGGCCGGGTGCCCAACGCCAGGCGCGAGGTGCGCATCGGCTCGGCCCGCTCGCCCATCGAGCAGTTGCTGGCGCGCGGCCTGCTGGCGGCGACCGGCGAGGAGAGCGTGGTCCTGCCCCGCGAGGTGGGCCTCTACCTGCGCGGCGGGCGCGTGCACCGCGACCTGCTGGCCGTGCCGCCCGCGCTCGACGGCGCCGCCCGTGACCCGAAGCTGAGCGACGGCACCGCGGCCGGGCAGGCGTTCATGTTCGTCCGGGCGGTCGAGGAGCTGTGCGAGCGGTGGAGCATCGACCCGCCGGGCGTGCTGCGCACCGGCGGCCTCGGCGTGCGTGACATGAAGCGCACCGCCACCGAGCTCGACCTGCCCGAGTGGGCGGCGGCGCTGGTCGTGGAGGTCGCCCACGCGGCCGGGCTGGTCGCGGCGGGCGGCAACGTCGACGGCGAGTGGCTGCCCACGCCCGGCTACGACCTGTGGCGGGTCAGGGGCACCGCCGAGCGGTGGGTGACGCTGGCCTCGACCTGGCTGCACATGGACCGGGTGCCCGGCCTCGTCGGCGAGCGCGACGACCGGGACCGGCCGCTCAACGCCCTGCACACCGATCTGCGCCGCTCGTCGGCCCCGGCCGTACGGGCCGCCACGCTCGGCGTGCTCGCCGCCGCGCCCGGCCTGGCGCCCTCGCGCGACTCCGTGCTCGAACGCCTCGCCTGGGAGCAGCCGCGCCGCCGGGGGCCGCTGCGCGAGCAGCTCACCGAGTTCGCGCTGCGCGAGGCCGAGCAGCTCGGGCTGACCGGGCTGGGCGCGCTGTCCGGCCACGGACGGGCCCTGCTCACCGGCGACGACCCCGCCTCGGCGCTGGCCCCGCTGCTGCCCGAGCCGGTCGACCACGTCCTGCTCCAGGCCGACCTCACCGCCGTCGCCCCCGGCCCGCTCACCAGCGAGCTCAACCGGTGGATGACGCTCGCCGCCGACGTCGAGTCCAAGGGCGGCGCGACGGTCTACCGGTTCGCCGAGAGCTCCATCCGGCGGGCCCTGGACGCCGGGCAGGCGGCCGAGGATCTGCTGGCCATGCTCGAACGCCACTCCGCCACCCCGGTCCCGCAGGCGCTGTCCTACCTGGTGACCGACGTGGCCCGACGGCACGGGCGGATGCGGGTCGGCACGGCCAGCGCGTACGTCCGCTGTGACGACCCGGCGCTGCTCGACCAGCTCACCGCCGACCGCCGCTCGGCCGCCCTGCGGCTGCGCCGCCTGGCGCCCACCGTGATCGCCTCCCGCTCGTCGCGGGCGGCCCTGGTCGACTCGCTGCGCGCCATGGGGTACGCGCCGGTCCCCGAGTCGCTCGACGGCGACGTGATCATCACCCAGCTCGACAGCCGGCGCACCGAGGGCGGCCCGCCCGTCCGCCCGCTGAGCTCACCCAACGGCCTCGACCCCGAGGTGGCGGTGGCGGCCGTCCGCGCCCTGCGCGCCGGTGACGCGGCCCACCTGGCGCGCCGCGAGCCCGTCGACTCCCCCGGCGGCCAGCTCCCCCGCACCCCGGCCACGGCGACGATCTCCGCCCTCCAGGACGCGATCCGGCAGGGCGTGCGGGTGTGGATCGGCTACCTCGACTCCCAGGGCAACGCGACCTCCCGCATCCTGGAGCCGGCGCGCATGGAGGGCGGCTATCTGACCGCCTACGACGAGACGAGAGCGGCGGTGCACCGGTTCGCGCTGCACCGGATCACCGGGGTCTCGGGGATCTGACGTCGGCCGGCCCGGCGGGGACGAGCTCGGCGATCGGGGTGTCCAGGCGGGTCACCTGGGTCGCGAGCGCGACGATGGCGGCCGGTGAGGTGAGGGTGGCGGCGTGGTCACGGCCCGCCGCGAGGTCGGCCGCGCATCGGTGCGGCGGCGTGCCGAAGGTCGCCAGGCAGAGGTCGTAGAGGTCGCCTCCCGGCGGCGGCGCCCAGGGATGCTGCAGGTCGGTGGGGTGTGTGTGGGTGACGACGAGATACGCGCCGATCTCGGCCAGGGCGCGGGCCAGCGGGGTGAGCGGCTGCCCGGCGTGCGGCCAGTCGGGCAGCAGGTAGGCGCGGCCGGGGTCGAACGGCATCCGCGCGAGCAGGTCGGGCACGGTCGTGGCGGGCGACAGGATGGTGATGCTGCCCTCGGCCAGCGGCATCCGCGACAACAGGGCGATGGCGCCCAGCCGCCTGCCGGTCGCCTCGGGGCCGACCAGCGCGAGGAGGTGGCGTTCGGCCAGGCGGCGCACCGCGGGCGGGAAGCAGGCGGGCTCCAGGTAGGTGCGCAGCAGGTGCGCCACGTCGCAGGGCGTCAGCCGGGCGGCCGTCACGTCTGTGAGCGGCGGGAATCCGTCGGCGAGCGTCGTTTCGCCCTGGCGGGGTTCGGTGTCGTTCGTCACTGGACACCTCTGGAACTTTCACGGAAAGTCGCGACCGGTGCGGCGGTGTAATTTTCCTTCGTCAGTAATCGCGGGCCAACGGATTGTTCCGGTTTCCCGTCGGAGGGGCGTGACCAGGCACCTTCGGCGGCGGATGGGTGCTGGACCATGTCGATCATGCTCTCCCTTGCTCGGGACAGTCAGGGTTTGACAAGTACGGAGTTGCCTACCTGCGCCACATTATCCCCATAAGTCACCTCAAAAGTGGATCGGGCCCCCACTGGGCACAGGAATCACGCCAGAGGCGGATTTATGCCTATTTAAGGGCAGGCGGACCACACTCCACAATGACCAGTCAGGAAAGCCGTCCGGTCGATGCGGACAGGGTTGACTCCATGCCGAGGCGCGCAGCAAGTTGGGACCTGTGACCGAGCAAACGCTGGGCCGGTTGGCCGAAGAGTCCTGGAACCGGTTCGAGGACTACGACTCGCTGTTCTACGAGGGGAACTGGCACCGCAGCCACAGCCTGGCCGAGCGGGCCAGGAAGGTCTGCGGCGGCTTCGTGGCGGCCGGGATCCGGCCCGGTGACCGGGTCGTCGTCATGATGGCCACCTCGCCCGACGTGCCCGTCGTCTGCCAGGCGCTGTGGGCCGCCGGGGCGGTGGTGACGCCGGTCGTGTTCCTCGTCGGAGCCGCCGAGCTGCGCCACATCGTGCGCGACAGCGGCGCCCGCGCGATCGTCACCTCCCCCGAGCTCCTGCCCACCGTCGAGGCAGCCGAGGTGGACGTACCCATCCATGTCGGCACCGCCGAGCTCGAACGCGCGGCCGAGCACGGGCCGGTGCGGCGCGACCCCGGCGACCTCGCCGCGCTCATGTACACGGGCGGCACCACCGGCCGGGCCAAGGGCGTGATGCTCAGCCACGCGGGCCTGTGGCAGGTGGCCAAGGCTTCCTACGACATGTCACACCAGCCCGGGATCAACCGCGCCATCGTCCCCGTCCCGCTCTCCCACGCCTACGGGCTGATCGTCACCGTCGCCGGGATGCACGCCACCGAGCCGCCCCAGGCCGTGCTCATGCGCTGGTTCGACCCTGGGCTGTTCCTGCGGCTGGCCGCCGAGGAGCGCGTGCAGTACGGCACCGTGGTGCCCGCCATGCTGCGGATGCTGCTGGCCGAGCCGCTGGACGAGCACCCGCTGCCCGACCTCGCCTTCCTCACCTGCGGCGCGGCGCCGCTCGGCCGCGAGACGCTGGCGGAGTTCGAGCGCCGGATGCCCGGCGTGCGCGTCCTGGAGGGCTACGGGCTGACCGAGACCAGCGCCGTCACCACCTTCAACCCGCCGGACCGGCCCAAGGCCGGCAGCGCCGGGCTGCCCCTGCCCGGCTACACGATCACGATCCGCGACACGGACGGCGAGGCCGTCGAGCCCGGCGACGTGGGCGAGATCTGCGTGGCCGGCGAGGCGCTGATGCTCGGCTACTGGGGCGAGCACGAGCCCGACCCCGACGGCACCGCGCTGGCCGGCGGCGAGCTGCGCACCGGCGACCTCGGCTGCGTGGACGACGACGGCTACCTGTACGTGGTCGACCGGAAGAAGGACCTGATCATCCGGGGCGGCTTCAACGTCTTCCCGCGCGACGTCGAGGACGCCCTGAACGCCCACCCCGACGTGGTCATGTCCGGCGTCGTCGGCCGGCCGGACCCGCGCCACGGCGAGGAGGTCGTGGCCTTCGTCCAGCTCGGGCCGGGCGCGACGGCGACCGCCGACGAGCTGATCACCTGGGCCCGCGACCGGGTCGGCCGGGTCAAGTATCCGCGCGAGATCACGTTCGTCGACGCCATCCCCGTCACCAGCGTGCTCAAGCTGGACCGCAAGGCCCTGAGGGCCCGCATTCGGGCAGGGCACCTGACCAATCCGTGATAAATGTTGACCGGACAGGAGGTGGCATGAGCCAGCAGGATCAGCCCGGCGGCTATCCGTACCAGCCCTACGGCGCAGACTACGGCTCGCAGCCACCTCCCGAATACGGCTATGGCTACGGCTACGGCTATCCACCGCCGCCTCCGCGCAACCAGCCCAGCGCCAACGCGATCGTCTCCCTCGTCCTCAACCTGCTGGCCGTGGTGAGCTGCTGCAACCTGCTCGGCATCCCCGGCGCGATCCTGGCCGGCCTGTCGATGCGGGCCTCGGCCTCCCCCGAGTCCGCCCGGTCCATGGTCGTGTGGAGCTGGGTGCTGTTCGGGGCCGGGTTCGTGCTGACCGTCGGCCTGTTCGTCTTCCTCGGCGTCAACGGCTATCTAGAGGACGACTAGCCAGTCCGGGGACTGTATTGGCCTTCGCGCGTGTTGGATAGGCGTCAACCGTAGAAGGGATGCTGGTGAACGACGGCCCGCTCATCGTCCAGTCCGACAAGACGCTGCTGCTCGAAGTCGACCACGAGAAGGCCGACGCGTGCCGGAAGGCCATCGCGCCGTTCGCCGAGCTCGAACGGGCGCCCGAGCACGTCCACACCTACCGCGTGACGCCGCTGGCGCTGTGGAACGCGCGTGCCGCCGGGCACGACGCCGAGCAGGTCATCGACGCGCTGATCAGCCACAGCCGCTACCCGGTGCCGCACGCCCTGCTGGTCGACATCGCCGAGACCATGGCCCGCTACGGCCGGCTGCGCCTGGAGAAGGACCCGGTCAACGGCCTGGTGCTGACCTCGACCGACCGGGCCGTGCTCGAAGAGGTGCTGCGCTCGAAGAAGATCCAGCCGATGCTGGGCGAGCGGCTGGGCGGCGACTCGGTCGTCGTGCACCCGAGCGACCGGGGCAACGTCAAGCAGGCGCTGCTCAAGCTGGGCTGGCCGGCCGAGGACCTGGCCGGTTACGTCGACGGCGAGCACCACACGATCAAGCTCGCGCAGGACGGCTGGTCGCTGCGCCCCTACCAGCAGGAGGCGGCCGACGCGTTCTGGCACGGCGGCTCCGGCGTGGTCGTGCTGCCGTGCGGCGCGGGCAAGACGATCGTCGGCGCGGCCGCGATGGCCCACGCCCAGGCGACGACGCTCATCCTGGTCACCAACACGGTCAGCGCCCATCAGTGGAAGCAGGAGCTGCTCAAGCGCACCTCGCTGACCGAGGACGAGATCGGCGAATACTCCGGCTCGAAGAAGGAGATCCGCCCGGTCACGATCGCCACCTACCAGGTGATGACGACCCGGCGCAAAGGCGTCTACAGCCACCTGGAGCTGTTCGACGCCCGCGACTGGGGGCTGATCGTCTACGACGAGGTGCACCTGCTGCCCGCGCCGATCTTCCGGATGACCGCCGACCTGCAGGCCCGCCGCCGCGTCGGCCTGACGGCGACGCTGGTGCGCGAGGACGGCCGCGAGGGCGACGTGTTCTCGCTGATCGGCCCCAAGCGCTACGACGCGCCCTGGAAGGAGATGGAGAACCAGGGCTGGATCGCCCCGGCCGACTGCGTCGAGGTGCGGGTCACGCTGAGCGACGAGGAGCGGCTGGCGTACGCGATGGCCGAGGCGGAGGAGCGCTACCGGTTCTGCGCGACGACGCCGTCCAAGACGCACGTGACGGAGGCGCTGGTCCGGCGGCACCTGGGCGAGCAGGTGCTGGTCATCGGCCAGTACATCGACCAGCTCGACGAGCTGGGCGAGCACCTGAACGCGCCGGTCATCAAGGGCGAGACGCGGATCAAGGAGCGCGAACGGCTCTACCAGGCGTTCCGCGACAAGGAGATCCAGGTCCTGGTGGTGTCGAAGGTGGCCAACTTCTCCATCGACCTGCCGGAGGCGGCGGTGGCCATCCAGGTGTCGGGCACGTTCGGGTCGCGCCAGGAGGAGGCGCAGCGGCTCGGGCGGGTGCTGCGGCCCAAGTCCGACGGGGGCGGCGCGCGCTTCTACACGGTGGTGAGCCGTGACACGGTCGACCAGGAGTTCGCGGCGCATCGTCAGCGGTTCCTGGCCGAGCAGGGATACGCGTACCAGATCATCGACGCCGACGACGTGCTGGGCGGGGTGTGAGCCCGGCCGCTCCGTAAGAGCGGCCAGGCCAGGTCTAGTGCCTCACGTCCACGAGACTCCGCGGGCCGTCGACAATCGAACCACCCCCCTCACTGCGTCCTCTCATCGGCGCTGCCAGTCCGGCAGCGACATACCCTGATGATCCGACAAACGCACCTGGTATGCCCGGATTTTTCGGTATTTCCCAGCTTCGTTACAGCTAGGTGCGGAGCAGCAGGCCGCCGAGGAACAGCACTCCTTCGGCCGCGATCCACGCCGCGGCCCCCGCTCCCATCAGCCTGCCGAACAGCCGCGGGTCGCGCCGGGCCGCTCCGGCCAGCCAGGCCGCCAGCGTGCAGCCCGCGGCGGCGACGGCGAACAGCCCCGACACCGCGGACACCCCGGCGAGCCGGCGCGAGCAGTCGGCGGCGAGCTCGGTCCCCGAGCAGAACGCCTGCAGCCCCCAGCCCGCGAACACCGACAGCCCCCACAGCGCCGCCAGCAGGAAGCTCGCGACGGTGGGAATGATCGGCGAGATGCCGAGCCGGACGCGCGCCACGCCGGTTTCCTACCCCCTCGCGCGCCCGGCTAAATGCTTTTGAGGCCCACCGGCACGGCCACTAAACTGGCGGATTCGCTACCTGTTACCACCACCTCCGACCACCACCGGGAGGCGCTTTCGCATGCCCACAGACCAACTGGCTCCCGACATACCCTCCGACGTGCTCGCGGCCGAACAGGCCCACCTGGCCGAGTCCCGCGCCGCGCTGAAGGCCATGCGCGCCCACGCGCAGTCGCTGTCGGCCGACGCCGCCGGCGACTGGGTGTCGCAGCAGATCCTCCAGTCGCTGCTCGACCAGCGGGTCGCCGCGCTGGCCGACCACCCCGACACACCGCTGTTCTTCGGCCGCCTCGACCGGGGCGCCGACGACGACCTGCCGCCCACCATCTACGTCGGCCGCCGCCACGTCCACGACGGCGGCAGCCGGCCCCTGGTGATCGACTGGCGGGCCCCGGTGTCGCGGGCCTTCTACCAGGCGAGCCCGGCCGACCCGATGGGCGTCGTGCTGCGGCGCCGCTTCGGTTATCACGGCGGGGCGCTGACCGCGTTCGAGGACGAGCCGCTCGGCCAGGGCGGCGACATCGGCCCCTCCAGGATCCTCACCGAGGAGATCGAACGCCCCCGCACCGGCCCGATGCGCGACATCGTGGCCACGATCCAGCCCGACCAGGACGAGATCGTCCGCGCCGCGCTCGCCCAGACCGTGTGCGTGCAGGGCGCCCCCGGCACCGGGAAGACCGCGGTCGGCCTGCACCGGGCCGCCTACCTGCTGTTCACCCACCGCGAGCGGCTCGCCAGGTCCGGTGTGATGATCGTCGGGCCGAACCGCGCCTTCCTGTCCTACATCTCCTCCGTGCTCCCCGCGCTCGGCGAGGTCAAGGTCGACCAGACGACGGTGGCCGGGCTGCTCGGCGAGCACGCCGCCGCCGAGGACCCCCTGGTCGCCGCCGTCAAGGGCGACGCCCGCATGGCCGCCGTCCTCGAACGCGCCCTGTGGCTGCACATCGTCAAGCCCGAAGAGGGCCTGGTGTTCACCAAGGGCGCCTACCGGCACCGGGTGGCCGACTACGAGGTGCGCGAGATCGTCGCCTCGCTGCGCGGCACCACCCGCTACGGTCCCGGCCGGGCGGCACTGGCCCAGCGGCTGGCGCACCTGGTGCTCGTACGGATGGAGCAGCGCGGCGAGTCGCCCGACGACCGGGTGCAGGACGCGGTGGCCCGGTCGAAGCCGGTCAAGCAGCTCGTCGACGCGGTGTGGCCGAAGCTGACGCCGGAGCAGGTGCTGTATCGGCTGCTGTCGGACGCGGAGTTCCTCGCCAAGGCCGCCAAATCCGATTTGTCGCCCGACGAGCAGCAAATGATCCTTTGGCGGAAACCGTACCGGAGCTGGAAGTCCGCGAAATGGTCCGCGGCCGACGCCGCGCTCCTCGACGAGCTCGCCGACCTCGTCGAACGCACGCCCTCACTCGGCCACCTGGTGGTCGACGAGGCCCAGGACCTGTCGCAGATGCAGCTCCGCGCGCTCGGCCGGCGCTGCCGCAACGGCTCCGCCACCGTGCTCGGCGACCTCGCCCAGGGCACCACCCCGTGGTCCACCAGCTCCTGGGAGGACGTGCTGCGCCACCTCGGCCAGGACACCGGCGAGGTCACCGAGCTGACGCTCGGCTTCCGCGTGCCGCGCGAGGTCCTCGACTACGCCGCCCGCCTGCTCCCCTCCATCGCCCCCGGCCTGGCCGCCCCCCGCTCCCTGCGCCCCGGCGCCGGCTCACTCTCGGTACGGCCCGGCGGCGAGCTCCGCCAGGCCGTGACCGAAACCCTGGCCAAGGAGGGCTCGATCGGCGTCATCGTCCCCGACGCGCAGGTGGCGTCCGCGTCCGCCGCGCTCGACGGCGTCGCCCACGCCGTCCTCGACCCCGACGCGGCCGACGAGCACCGCCTGCTGATCGTCCCGGCGACGCTGGCCAAGGGCCTGGAGTACGACCACGTGATCGTGGTCGAGCCCGCCGACATCGTCGACGCCGAGCCCCGCGGGCTCGCCCGCCTGTACGTGGTGCTCACCCGTGCCGTGACGTCCCTGACCGTCCTGCACGCCAAACCCCTGCCCGCCCAGCTCACCGGCTGACACGGCGCGCGGGGCAGTGGCAGCGGCGCCGATCGCTCCTAGGATGACGGGGAAAAGCCATCACCCCTAGGAGGAAACCGTGCCGGCACCGCTGCCACACGAACACCTGCCGTCCGCCCCGGCGCTCGTCGTGCAGAGCGACGACATCACCGACGGCGACCGGCTGAACGACCTCCACGTCTTCAACGACTGGGGCATGACGGGCCAGAACCTGTCCCCCGCCCTGCGCTGGTCCGGCGCCCCCGACGGCACCAGGAGCTACGCCGTCACCTGCTTCGACCCCGACGCCCCCACCGGCAGCGGGTTCTGGCACTGGGTGCTGTTCGACATCCCCTCCTCGGTGACCGAGCTGCCCACCGGCGCCGGCACCGGCCCCGAGTTCAAGGGCCTGCCGCAGGGCGCCGTCCACGCCCGCAACGACTACAACACCAAGGAGTACGGCGGCGCCGCGCCCCCGCCCGGCGACCCGCACCGCTACGTCTTCACCGTGCACGCGCTGTCGGTCGACAGCCTCGGCGTCGACAGCGACACCTCCCCCGCCGCGGTCGGCTTCAACATCACCGCCAACACCCTGGCGCGCGGCCACATCATCGCCCATTACGGCGTCTGACCGGCTCTGATCGGTTCGCGGCCATTTGATAAGTTCGCGAACCATGAGAGACCTCGGGGTGGACATCCGGTTCGGCGGCCCGGGCGACGTGGAGCCCGTCCTGGACTTCTGGCTCCACGCCGCCGAAGGCACCGACCGCCGCGACTCCCCCGACAAGGTCACCGCCCTGCTCGAACGCGACCCGGAGGCGCTGCTGATCGCCGAGCTCGACGGCGCGCTCGCGGGCACCCTCATCGCCGGCTGGGACGGCTGGCGGGCACACCTGTACCGCCTCGCCGTCCACCCGGCCCACCGCCGCAAGGGCATCGCCACCGCGCTGCTCGCCGCCGCCGAACGCCGCTTCACCGCCTTCGGCGCCTTCCGGGCCGACGCCATGGTGCTGCACGACAACACCCTCGCCCACCCGGCCTGGTCCGCCGCCGGCTACTCACCCCAGCCAGAGTGGTCCCGCTGGGTCAAGCCCCTGCCCTGACCGCCCCACCGCCCGGACCGCCCCGCAGGGTCTCCGGCCCCCACCCCCAAGGTCCTCGACCCACGCGCTTCGCGCGCCGGCGGCTCGGGCCGCGTCCAAGGGACGCCCCGCCACAAGCGCCCCGCTCGCCAGGCCCGCAACGTGACCACCTCGTCCCACCCCCACGGAAACCGCGGACGAGAGCGGCCACCCGCCACCCCGAAGCAGGCCCAGAACCACCTTCACCCCTGCTTGAAGATCTCGAACATGGCGAAGTAGTTCTCGCTCCCGTGCCCCTCCGCGATCGCCCGTTCGGCGAGTTCCTTCATCAACCGGGGCTGCTCGGAATGGACGCCCTGTTCGGCGCTGGTCCGGACGATGTGCTCCAGCGCGTTGAAGTTCATCTGCAGCGTCCCCAGATCTCCCGGATACGCCCCTTCGTCCAGGCTCGGCGCCTGCTGGGCGAGCCAGGCGGGGTTGAGCACCACGGGCATGAACCAGCCCAGCGCGAGCTCGGAGAACTCGGCCGCCGGCGCCCCCGCCGAGCCGACCAGCGCGGCGGCGTGCAGGAACCCGTTCACGGTCGCGTACATCATCTCCAGCATGGCGGTGTTGAACAGCACGGCCAGGCCGGGGTCGGCGCCGAGGTGGCGGGGGTCGCCCAGGAGCGCCAGCGTCTCCCGGTGCCGGTCGAAGACGTCCTGCGGCCCGGCGTACAGGAAGACCGACCCGGGCTCGCCGACGAGCGGCGGCGGCACCATGATCGCGCCGTCGAGGTAGCCGAGGTCGCGCCCGGCTGCCCAGTCCGCCGTGTCGCGCGCTTCCGCGGGCGTCCCGGAGGTGAGGTTCACCAGCGTGCGGCCCTGGAAGGCGGCACCGGCGGCGTCGAGGACGCGGTGCGTGGTCGGGTAGTCGTTGAGGCACAGGATCGTGACGGGGCTGGCGGCCACGGCCTCGGCGACGGTGGCCGCGCGGCGCGCCCCCTTGGCGGCGAGGGCGTCGGCCTTGCCGGGGGTGCGGTTCCACACCGTCAGGGTCAGGCCCTTGCCGAGAAGCGTCTCCGCCAGGACCAAGCCCATGGGGCCCAGGCCGATGACGGTGACCGCGGTGCTGTTCTGTCCGGATGGATGCTGTTCTGTCATACACATAGGCTGGACTCTCACATCGGCGTGAGAGTCAACTCGAAGTGGCGGTCGTCACATGCGGATCGGAGAACTGTCGCGGCTCACGGGCGCCAGTGTGCGCTCGTTGCGTTACTACGAGGAACAGGGCCTGCTCCGGCCGTTGCGCCGGCCCAGCGGCTATCGGGAGTATCGCGAGGAGGACGCCGCCACGGTGCGGGGCATCCGGCTCCTGCTCGCCGCCGGGCTCAGCACCACGACGATCGGCGAGGTGCTCCCGTGCATGGTCGACGACGGCGGGATGCTGGCGCCGGCCTGTGGCGGGATGATCCCCGACCTGCTGCGCGAGCGTGAGCGGCTCAGCGCCGCCGCGGCCGACCTCATGGCCGCCCGTGACCGGCTGGACGCCATCCTCGCGACCACCTCGGCGCTCGATCCCGTGGACCCGTCGGAGTGCGAAGCGATCGCACCGGCCACCTGACCGGGCGTCACCCGGCGGCCCCCAGCACGAGGGACGCGACGGCGAACGCGAGGAAGACCCCCGGGAAGCCGATGTTCCCGAACACCCGTTGCCGGACGTGGAGAGCCACCGCCCCCACGAAGAACAGCACGAGCCCCAGAGCGGCGGCGCCCCCCACGAACGGCACCCCCACCAGCCCGAGGAGCAGTCCCACGGCCCCGGCCGCCTTGAGCAGGCCCAGCAGCGGTATCCAGGACGGCGAGATGCCGACAGCCGCGGCGTTGGCCAGGACGATCTCGGCGCGGGCGAAGTCGGCGACGGCGGCCCAGAGGTTGATCACGATCGTGGCCACCGTGACGACCACATAGGCGACGTACATTGCCTTTCCCCCTTTCCTCCCACATCCCAGCCTTGTCCCGCGCCCCCACCGGCGTCCAATACCTGCGTCTATAACCTGGGGGCATGGATGTGGACACGAGGTTGCTGCGCTACTTCGTCGCCGTGGCGGAGGAAGGCAGCCTCACCCGGGCCTCAGCTCGCCTGTACGTGTCGCAGCCGGCGCTGACCAAGCAGATCAAGCAGCTCGAAGCGCTGCTCGGCGCCGAGCTGTTCCATCGTTCCCGGGCCGGGATGTCCCTGACCGAGGCGGGCCGGGCGCTGGCGGAGCGGACGCCCGCCCTGCTGGCCGACTGGGACGTGGCGCTGCGGCGCACCAGGCAGGCGGCCGGCCGGGCGGCCCGCGTGCTGCGGGTGGGCTTCCTGGCCAGCGCCGCCAACGAGGCCACCCAGCGCATCGTGGCGGAGTTCGCCCGTGCCAGGCCGGGCTGGCGGGCCGACCTGCGCCAGGCCGCCTGGTCGAACCCGACGGCCGGGCTCGCCACGGGGGACGTCGACGTGGCCCTGCTGCGCCTGCCGTTCCCCGGCCAGGACGCGCTGCGCGTGGAGGTGCTCTTCTCCGAGCCGCGCTGGGTGGCGCTGCCCTCGGCCCATCCGCTGGCCGCCCGCGACGTGATCGCCTTCGAGGAGCTGTGGGACGAGCCGTTCGTGGCGGCTCCGGTGGAGACGGGCCCGTGGCGGGACTACTGGCTGGCGGCGGACGAGCGCGACGGCCACCCGGTGCGCGTCGGCGCCGTCACGGAGCAGCCCGACGACTGGCTCAGCGCCATCGCCAACGGCTACGGCGTCGCCCTGGCCCCGGAGTCCGCCGCCCGCTTCTACGCCCGCCCAGGCGTCACGTACCGCCCCGTCAGCGGCGTCAGCCCCACCCGCGTGGGCGTCGCCTGGACCCCGGCCGACGACGCCAACCCCGTCGTCCAGGACTTCGTCCGCTGCTGCCTGGCCGTCAGGCGGAACGACTGACCGGCGGGCGGCAGGCGTCGGCGATGGCCTGGGGGTCCCAGTAGAAGGGCCGGCATTCGAGCATGCGCCCGTCCCGTACGGTGATCAGCTGCATGATCAGGGCGTCGACGTCCCGCCCGGTGGCGCGGGCGCGGAAGCGGACCCGGTTGCGGACGACCACCGTGCTGTCGTCGCCCCAATGCTCCTGCTCCAGGAATTCCATCGACTCCCACACCTCGCTGAAGGCGGCGAGAAAGCGTTCCATCCCGTCATGCCCGCGCCAGGTTCCCGTTCCGGTGAAAGGCAATCCCGGCGCCTGGTGCAGCACCACTTCAGGGTCGAGGTGTACGGCGACGTCGTCGTACGACGCCTTGCCGAATCCGCCGGCGGCGACGTACGCGGCCTCGGCGGCGTAAAACTTCTCCATGACTGCCCAAGCGCTCATTGCCCCAGAGTTCCACCCGGACCGGAACCTGGCTGGCGTGGATCAGACCTGTTTGTCGCGCACAAGAGAAGAAGCCGCCCCTATTTAGGGACGGCTCCGATAAACACATCAGCCCGAGCCGGAAATCCGGACCGGGCTGACGCTATCGCCACGTGGAACGCGATCGGACCTAGAAGTCCATGTCGCCGCCGCCGGGCATGCCAGCGGGAGCGGCCGGGGTCTTCTCGGGCTTCTCGGCGATGACGGCCTCGGTGGTGAGGAAGAGCGCCGCGATGGAGGCGGCGTTCTGCAGCGCCGAGCGCGTCACCTTGGCCGGGTCGAGGATGCCCGACTCGAACATGTTGACGTACTCGCCGGTGGCCGCGTTGAGGCCCTCACCCGGGGTGAGGTTGCGCACGCGCTCGACCACGACGCCGCCCTCGAGGCCGGCGTTGACCGCGATCTGCTTGAGCGGCTCCTCCAGGGCCTTGCGGACGATCGCGGCACCGGTGGCCTCGTCGCCGGTCAGCTCCAGCTTGTCGAAGGCCTTGGCGCCGGCCTGCAGCAGCGCCACGCCACCACCGGGGACGATGCCCTCCTCGACGGCCGCCTTGGCGTTGCGCACGGCGTCCTCGATGCGGTGCTTGCGCTCCTTGAGCTCGACCTCGGTGGCCGCGCCCGCCTTGATGACGGCGACGCCACCGGCGAGCTTGGCCAGGCGCTCCTGGAGCTTCTCGCGGTCGTAGTCGGAGTCCGTGCGCTCGATCTCGGCGCGGATCTCGTTCACGCGGCCGCTGATCGCGTCGGCGTCACCGGCGCCGTCGACGATCGTGGTCTCGTCCTTGGTGACGACGACCTTGCGGGCGCGGCCGAGCAGGTCGAGGGTGGCGTTCTCGAGCTTGAGACCGACCTCCTCGGCGATGACCTGGCCACCGGTGAGGATGGCGATGTCGCCGAGCATGGCCTTGCGGCGGTCACCGAAGCCCGGGGCCTTGACGGCCACGGAGCGGAACAGGCCGCGGATCTTGTTGACCACGAGGGTGGCCAGGGCCTCGCCCTCGATGTCCTCGGCGATGATGAGGAGCGGCTTGCCGGACTGCACGACCTTGTCGAGCAGGGGCAGCAGGTCCTTGTTGGCCGAGACCTTCGAGTTGACGATGAGGATGTACGGGTCCTCGAGCACAGCCTCCATACGGTCGGAGTCCGTCACGAAGTACATCGACGTCATGCCCTTGTCGAAGCGCATGCCCTCGGTGAGCTCGAGCTCGAGGCCGAAGGTGTTGCTCTCCTCGACGGTGATGACGCCTTCCTTGCCGACCTTGTCCATCGCCTCGGCGATGAGCGAGCCGATCTCGGGGTCGGCGGCGGAGATGGAGGCGGTGGAGGCGATCTGCTCCTTGGTCTCCACGTCCTTGGCCAGCTTGGACAGCTCCTCGCTGACCCGCTCCACGGCCGCCTCGATGCCCTTCTTCAGAGCCATCGGGTTGGCGCCGGCGGCCACGTTGCGCAGGCCCTCACGGACGAGCGCCTGGGCGAGCACGGTGGCGGTGGTGGTGCCGTCGCCCGCGACGTCGTCGGTCTTCTTGGCGACTTCCTTGACCAGCTCGGCGCCGATCTTCTCCCACGGGTCCTCGAGCTCGATCTCCTTGGCGATGGAGACACCGTCGTTGGTGATCGTGGGGGCGCCCCACTTCTTCTCCAGCACGACGTTGCGGCCCTTGGGCCCCAGGGTCACCTTGACGGCGTCGGCGAGCTGGTTCATACCGCGCTCGAGACCGCGCCGGGCGTCCTCGTCAAACGCGATCATCTTGGCTGCCATAAGGCTAGACCTCCCAGACACAGGGTGGCTGCTGCGATCGAGCCGACGCCCGCGACGGCATGTGGGCCCGCAGCTCCTTCGGCGGACCCCATCGTCTCGATCCCAGGGTTGGCACTCTGCGACAGAGAGTGCCAACGAATTGTTTAGCACTCTACCCGGTCGAGTGCAAGCCGACAGCACCCCGCCCCAGGTCACGTCGGTACGGCGGGCCCGTGAGCCCGCCGTACGTGAGGGGACGAGAGGTGGCGGTTCGCACGTACTGCGCTGACGTGCGAGCCGCCCGTGCTCACCACGTCAGACCGAGCGGACGGACTCCGCCTGCGGTCCCTTCTGGCCCTGCGTGATCTCGAACTCGACCCGTTGGCCCTGCTCGAGAGACCGATACCCGTCCATCAAGATTGCCGAGTAATGGACGAATACATCCTTACCACCGTCTACCGCGATGAAGCCGTAGCCCTTGTCCGCGTTGAACCACTTGACGGTGCCCTGCGCCACTTCCGACTCCTCTTACTGGGCTCATAGATCCCGCCCATTCCTCCGCGAGACCCACAATCGCCTGACTAATGGATATCAGCCGTACGATCGCACTCGACCATACCTGTGGGAAGGCGTTTGGCAACAGAGTCAATCGGCAAATCGGGTATTTCACCTCACGCTAACTGGTTCAACCTTGTATTTCACAAAAGAGAAGGCGCCCGCATGGGGCGCCTTCTAGAGGGTCGTTCTGGAGATCGGGGGGTTCTCAGCCGCCCGCGACCGCCGGGATGATGGAGATCTGAGTGCCCTCAGGGGCGGGAGTGTCGAGCCCCTCGGCGAAACGGACATCCTCTTCGCCAACGTAAACGTTGACAAAACGACGAATCTTGCCCGATTCATCAAGAATGCGCGCGCCGATGCCCGGGTAGTCGGAGTCGAGCTTGGCAAGCACGTCACGCAGCGTCGCGCCCTCTCCACTCACCTCCGCGTTACCGCCGGTGTAGGTGCGCAGGATGGTGGGAATCCGCACAGAAACGCTCATGGTAAATCTCGCCTTTCCTGGTTGTCAGACAGTCGCGCGGAACGCGTCGAGAGAGGGCCGGATCACGGCCGTGGGGGTGACGTCGGTGACCGCGTCGAGCGTCTTGAGCCCGTCACCGGTGTTGAGCACCACGGTTTCGGCCTCGGGGTCGAGCTGGCCGGTCTCGACGAGCTTCTTCAGCACGCCGACGGTCACACCGCCGGCCGTCTCGGCGAAGATGCCCTCGGTCGAGGCCAGCAGTTTGATCGCGGCGACGATCTCGGCGTCCGTGACGTCCTCCACCGCCCCGCCGGTGCGGCGCGCGATGTCGAGCACGTAGGGGCCGTCGGCGGGGTTGCCGATGGCCAGCGACTTGGCGATGGTGTCGGGCTTGACCGGCTGGACGACGTCGTGGCCGGCCTTGTAGGCGGCCGAGACCGGCGAGCAGCCGAGCGCCTGCGCCCCGAACACCTTGTACGGGCTGTCCTCGACCAGGCCGAGCTGGATGAGCTCCTTGAAGCCCTTGTCGATCTTGGTGAGCTGGGAGCCGGAGGCGATCGGGATGACGATCTGCTCGGGCAACTTCCAGCCGAGCTGCTCGGCGATCTCGTAGGCGAGCGTCTTGGAGCCCTCGGCGTAGTAGGGCCGCAGGTTGACGTTGACGAATCCCCACTTGTCGCCCAGCGGGTCGCCGATGAGCTCCGAGCAGAACCGGTTGACCTCGTCGTAGGTGCCGTCGATGCCGATCAGCTTGCCGCCGAACACCCGGGCCATGGCGATCTTCGCCTGCTCCAGGTCGGCGGGGATGAACACGCAGGCATCCAGGCCGGCCCTGGCGGCGGCGGCCGTCACCGCGCCGGCCAGGTTGCCGGTGGAGGAGCACGACAGCGTGTGGAAGCCGAAGTTGCGGGCCGCCTCGACGGCGATGGCCACCACCCGGTCCTTGAAGGAGTGGGTGGGGTTGCCCGAGTCGTCCTTGACGTACAGGGACTTGATGCCCAGCGCCCGGCCCAGGTTGCCCGCCTTGACGAGCTTGGTCCAGCCGGGGTTCATGTTGGGCTTGGACGCGACGTCGACCGGCACCGGCAGCAGCGAGCGGTAGCGCCAGATGTTGGCCGGGCCCGACTCGATGTCGGCGCGGGTCACGTTCCCGAAGGAGTAGGCCGCCTCGAGCGGCCCGAAACACTCCAGGCAGGCGAAGCTGGGGCCCAGCGGGTAGCGGGTGCCGCACTCGCGGCAGGAGAGAGCGACGGCGGGACCGAAGTCGAGCGACATGAAGCGAGGCCTTCCCTCATCTTCGTCCGCGGCCACCCTGACCACGGACCGGAATTGGCACCCTGTCCCGGTCGGCCTCGCAGGTCGCGAGTCACAAGCCGGGAGGGTTGCCGGGGCTTCGCAGGGCCGGTCCCTCCACCCCTCTGGATGAGCAATATTCAGTTAGAGTTGCTGACTCGGACTCTACCCAATCCGAGCCGTGAACTGACCAGTCGTCTCACTCCGCGAGACAACCGGTCTCACCGATAGTCCTCGCCGAGCGCCGCCTGCACGTATTTGCGGGCCTGGTGGATGCGCGACTTGGCCGTGCCGAGCGGGATGTTGAGCTGCTCGGCCACCTCGCTGTAGTCGAGCTGGACGATGTCGCGCAGCACCAGGGCCTGCGCCAGGTCGGGCTTGTCGGCCTCCAGCGCCTCCATCGCGTCGAGCAGGTCGAGCCGCGACCCGGCGATCACGCTGACCCGCCGCACGTCGGGCTTCTGCATGGGCAGCTCGTCGGAGCTCTGCTCCGCCGCCCTGCGCTTCAGCGACCGGTACGTGGTCCGCGCGCAGTTGGCGGTCACGATGTGCAGCCACGTGCTGAACCTGGCGCGCCCCTCGAACCGCCCGATGTTGCGGGCGACGGCCAGCAGGGTGTCCTGGGCCGCCTCCTCCGCGTCCTGGTGGTAGGGCAGGATGCGGGCGCAGTGCCGCAGCACGTCCGGCTCGATCCGGCGCAGGAGCTCGCCGAGTGCGCGATGATCTCCTACGGCGGCCGAGCGGGCGAGTTCTTCGGTTGCCTCATCTAGCGCCATAGCTGGGATCCTAAGGTCGGGAGACACCTCCGTGACATCTCCTCGTCGTAACTCCTGGGAGCGTCGATGAACAGCGTCCTGCTCGCCTCCAACAGAGGCCCGGTCTCGTTCACCGTCTCCGACGACGGCGAGCTGACGATGAGACGCGGCGGCGGCGGCCTGGTGTCCGGCTTGTCCGGAGTCGCCCGGGACGCGGGCGTGCTGTGGGTATGCGCGGCGCTGTCCGACGGCGACCGCAGCGCGGTGCGGCAGGCCCCCGGCGGCCGGCTCGACCAGGCGGGCTACGACACCGGGGCGCTGCGGATGCTCGACATCGCGCCGGCCACCTTCCACCGCGCCTACAACTCGATCGCCAACTCGACGCTCTGGTTCGTCAACCATCTGCTCTACGACATCCCCAACGCGCCGGTGTTCGGCACCAGGTTCCAGCGCGACTGGGAGTCCTACCGCGACTACAACGGCGCGTTCGCGCTGGCGCTGGCCGAGGAGGCGGGCCACGGGGCGCGGGTGATGGTGCAGGACTACCACCTGACGCTGACCCCGGCGATGCTCCGGGCCGAGCGGCCCGACCTGCGCATCGCGCACTTCAGCCACACGCCGTGGGCGCCGCCCGAATACTTCTCGCTGTTGCCCGACGAGGTGGCCCGCGAGGTCCTGGAGGGCATCCTGGGCGCCGATCACGCCGGGTTCCTCACCGGGCGGTGGGCGGAGGCGTTCATGGACTGCTGCGCGGCTCTGCTCGGCGCCGAGGTCGACGGCGCGGCCCGTACGGTCACGCACGAGGGGCGCGTCACCCGGATCGGCGTCCACGGGCTGGGCGTCGACGGCAAGGCGCTGTGGGCGCGGGCCGGCGAGCCCGACGTCGAGTCGCACATGGCCGCGCTGCGCGAGCAGGTCGGCGACCGCAAGCTGATCGTCCGCATCGACCGCACGGAGCTGTCGAAGAACATCGTGCGCGGTCTGCTCGCCTACCGCGAGTTCCTGGACGCGCATCCGGAGTGGCACGGCCGGGTGGTGCACCTGGCGTTCGCCTACCCGAGCCGCCACGACCTGCCCGAATACCGCGAGTACACCGCCTCGGTGCAGCGCTGCGCGCAGGAGATCGAGGACGCCTACGCCACCGAGGACTGGGACCCGCTGATCCTCAACGTCAACGACGACTACCCGCGCTCGCTGGCCGCCTACAGGATGGCCGACGTGCTGCTGGTCAACCCGATCCGCGACGGCATGAACCTGGTGGCCAAGGAGGGCCCGGTGCTGTCGCCGCGCTGCGCGCTGGTGCTGTCGCGGGAGGCGGGCGCGGCAACCGAGCTGGGCGCCGACGCTCTGCTGGTCAACCCCTACGACGTCAGCGGCACGGCCGGCGCGCTGCACCGGGCGCTGGTGATGCCCGAGGAGGAGCGGACGCGCCGCCGGGCCCGGCTGGAGGCGGCGGCCACGGCCCTGCCGCCGCAGCGCTGGCTGGCCGCCCAGCTCGACGCGCTGGGCTGACGGGTCACCGCCAGTCGGCGTTGCGCAGCGTGTCGGTCAGGCCCGGCGTCTTCCACTCGTCGACGACCAGCACCTTCGTGGCAGGCAGATACCACTCGCGGGTGGTGAACCTGGTCCTGGTGCTCTTGCCCGAGTGGGTCCGGCAGCGGGTGGTGAACTCGTGGTAGTGGGCCTCGTGGCCGGGCCCGACCTGGCGCAGGCCCTTGACGTGCCTGCCGATGCGCTCGCCGCGCAGCAGCCGCCCGTCGGCAGGGCAGCGCTGCACGTCGGAGGCCGGGTAGTAGCCGCCCCGCTGGGCGTTGTAGGGTCCGAAGCCCTCGGCGCCGCTCTTGATGGCCTTCGGACCGAAGATCCAGAAGCCCTTGCAGTCGGGGGTGAAGAAGCCGCCGCCGGGGTGGGCGCACTTCCCGGTCACGACGTGCACGTAGTCGGTGCCGCCGCCGTACACCTTCCACTTGATCGGCACATAGAGGGTCAGGCCGCCGCGCAGCTTCAGCTGCTGGGCGGGCGCCGCGTTCGCGGCGGCGGCGGGGACCAGGAGGAGGGCGGAGGCGGCGACGGCGGTTACGGCCAGTGAGCGCTTGAGCATGATCCCGACGGTAGCCGAGCCGACTTGCAAGCCACTCATGAACGGCTGAAAGCCGACGTCAACTCCTTGAGCAGGGCGACCACGCCGTCAGGCCCGTCCACGACGATGTCGGCCCGTTCGGCCAGCGCCGTCACCTCGGCCGAGCCGCTGCAGACGGTCACGCCGGGCACGCCGGCTCCCCTGACCGCCTCGAACGCGGCCAGGTCGCCGAGGTCGTCGCCCGCGAACAGCACCGACCGCGCCTCCCGCTCGGCCAGGAACAGGCTGAGCGCCTGGCCCTTGTCCATGCCGGGCGGGCGCAGCTCCAGCACCAGCCTGCCCGGCTCGACGACCAGCCCGTGCTTCTCGGCCAGCTTGGCCATCGGCTCGCGCAGCTTGGCCAGCGTCCCTTCGGGGTCGGGGGCGCGGCGGGTGTGCACGGCGACGGCGCGGCCCTTGTCCTCGACGGCGACGCCCGCCGTCAGGCCGAGCGCGTCGAGCACGAACGGCAGCTCGGCCTCGGCCCTCGGCACCCCGGGCGGGGGCGGCGGCCCGGTGATCTCGCCCTGCTCCCAGCGCTCGAACCCGTAGTGGCCGAGCACCACCAGGCCGGGCACGTCGGCCAGCCCGGGGCCGAGCCGCAGGGCGGTGGCCACCGGCCGGCCGGTCACGATGGTGATCGCCTTGACGTGGCGGCCCAGCTCGGCGAGAACGGCGGCGGCCTCGGGGTGGATCCGGGCGGCCGCGGGGTCGGGCACGATCGGCGAGAGGGTGCCGTCGAAGTCGAGCCCGATCACGGCGCCCGCCGGATCCTTCAGTATCGCTTCCATTCCAGGGATGTTCTCCACGCGCCTGCCGTACCCAACAGGTCAGGGACGCATGCCAAGCCGTCTGGCCGCGCGCTCGCGCTGTCGCGTGGCACGCAGCCTGCGCAGGCGCTTGACCAGCATCGGGTCCTGCTCCAGCGCCTCCGGCCGGTCGATGAGCTCGCCGAGCAACTGGTAGTAGCGGGTGGCGGAGAACCCGAAGGTCTCCTTGATGGCCTGCTCCTTGGCGCCCGCGTAGCGCCACCAGTGGCGTTCGAAGGCGAGGAGCTCGAGTTCGCGGTCGGTGAGGGGCTGTCGAACGGGTTCCTGGGCAGCACTGTCACCGCTGACCGGTGCAGTGTCCATGGTCTCCTCCTCGGGATGAGCGCGTGACGATCACGTCGCGCGCACGCGGCCCGTGGCCATCGTAATGTGCCGAGTGCGGCTGTTCACGGCGGATTGGGAGACGTACAGTCACCAAGTGTGACCTCAGTCATCACACTTCTCACCGACTACGGCCTCGAAGACGGCTATGTCGCGGCGTGTCATGGCGTGATCGCGGGCATCGCCCCGGAGGTCCGGGTGATCGACGTGTGTCACCTGGTTCCTTCCGGCGATGTACGGCGTGGCGCGGCGATTCTCGCCCAGACGATCCCGTACGTGCCCCAGGGTGTGCACATCGGCGCGGTGGATCCGGGCGGCGGCGGGGTGCGGCGGCCGGTGGCGATCGAGGCGGGCGGCCGGGTGTTCATCGGGCCGGACAACGGGCTGCTGTCGTGGGCGGTGGCCGCGAACGGCGGCGCGTCGGCGGCGTACGAGATCAGCAACGACGAGCACTTCCTGCACCCGGTGTCGCCCACCTTCCACGGGCGTGACGTGTTCGCGCCGGTGGCGGCGCGGCTGTGCGGCGGGCTGCGGCCGGCCGACCTGGGGCCGGAGGTGCCGCTCGACCGGCTGATCTCGCTGCCGGAGCCGACCTCGGTGGTGCGCGGCGGCGCGGTGGAGGGCGAGGTGGTCTCGGTCGACCGCTACGGCAACGCGCAGCTCTCGATCCCGGCGGGCGACCTGGAGGCGCTGGGGCTGCGGGTCGGCGGCACGGTGGGGGTGTGGCTGGGGCGGCGCCGGCTGTCGATGCCGTACCGGGAGACGTACGCGGCGGTGCCGCCCGGGGAGCTGGTGGCGTTCGCGGACTCGGCGGGGCTGATCGCGTTCGCGGTGAACTCGGGCGACGCGGCCCAGCGGCTGGGACTGCCTCCGGGAGCGCATGTCCGGCTCGCCCCCGTCAGCTAGTACGAAAGCCGCAGAACGGAATTACTCCGCGTATCGGACCGTTTACCGAAGCATCACATCGAATCGTCGGCCGCGTGTCAGAATGCAGGGCAGTTCGGCGCCTCCTCCCTCCGAGGTCGACGTGTACTACCTGTCCGTTGCCCTGCTCGCCCTGCTGACCGCGGCCTGGCCCACTGCCGGACCGCCCGTTCCCGATCGCTGGCGCTCCTGGCCGGTGACGCGCGTCTTCCCCCCGGCCGTGGCCGGCACCAGCCCCTCGGGCGCCCGGGTCACCTACGTCCTGACCGGCGTCGCGCCCGAGGCGCCCTGCCCGGCCGCCTTCCAGCCGGGCGCCGTCCTCGCCCTGCCCGCCTGCGTCACGGCGCTGCGCGCCACCTACGCCGACAGCACGTCCACGTTCGTCGCCACCGTCGGCATCGCGGTGCTCGCGCGGCAGCGCGCCCCGATCGCGGCCGCCGCCTCCACCGTCATGGGCCAGCGACCGCCCACCGTCCGGCCCGTCGCCTTCCCCGGCGGCCCTGCCGAACGGTTCGGCGAACGCCAGTACTTCACCGGCGCGCTGATCTCCACCCACGAGCGCTACCTGGTGGCCACGGCCGCCGGGCACGCCGACGGCAGGCCCTACCGCCCCGGCGACCCGGCCACCGCCCGCTTACGCGGCATCGCCCTCCAGCTCGCCACCACGCTGCACCGGAGCCTCACCCGGTGATCCGATCCCTGCTGCTGCCGCTCATGCCGCTGCTGCTCCTGGTCGGGGTGGCCGCGTTACCCGCGGGCGGCGCGGCGCTCAGCCCCGCCGACGAGCTGGCCGTCGCGGCACGGGCCCGGCAGTGGCAGCTCGACGCGCTGCGGCTGCCGGAGGCGTGGCGCTCCAGCAGGGGCGAGGGCGTGCTCGTCGCCGTCCTCGACACCGGCGTACGCGCCCACCCCGACCTGGCGGGCGCGGTGCGGCAGGGCCCCGACCTGACCGGCGTCGGCAGGCGGGCGGGCCTATGGGGCCACCACGGCACGGCGATGGCCAGCCTGATCGCCGGGCGTGGCCACGGCGACGGCCGCAGCCAGGGCGTGCTCGGCGTGGCCCCGGCGGCCCGGGTGCTGTCGGTCCGCGTCACGCTGGAGAGCTCCGACCCGATGCGCGAGAAGCAGCGCGGCGGCGGCAGGGACGCGCTCGCCCGGGGCATCCGCTACGCCGTCGACCAGGGCGCCGACGTCATCAGCATGTCGCTGGGCGGCGGCAGCGGCGCCTGGGAGGGCTCGGCCGCCGAGGAGGAGGCCGTGCAGTACGCCGTCTCCAAGGGGGCGGTGCTGGTCGCCTCGGCCGGCAACGACGGCGAGGGCGCCAACAGGAAGAACTTCCCCGCCGCCTACCCCGGGGTGATCGCCGTCGGCGCGGTCGACCGCAGGCTCCGCCCCGCGCCCTTCTCCAACCGCCGCGACTACCTGTCGGTCGTCGCCCCCGGCACCGGCATCGTCACCGCCGGCCCGTCCGGCTCGTACGTGGTGGGCGACGGCACCAGCTCGGCGGCGGCCCTGGTGGCGGGCATCGCGGCGCTGATCAGGGCGGCCCACCCGGAGCTGTCGCCCTTCCAGGTGCGCCGGGCGATCGAGGCGGGCACCCGCAGGCGGCCCGACGGCGGCTACGACCGCTCCTACGGCCACGGCGTGGTCAACGCGGCCCTGGCCCTGCGCCAGGCGGCCCGGCTGGCCGGCCCGGCCCCGCCGCCGCCGATCCCCGGCGCCCACTTCGGCGCGGGCCTGCCGCCGCCCGAGCGGCCCTGGTCGCGCACGCCGGTGGTGGCGGGCCTGCTCGTGCTCGCCTGCGTCCTGGCCGCCCGCGTCGTCGTGCGCCACCGCAGACGCGCGAGGCCCTCCGCGGACCGGTCCGCGGAGGGCCTCTGAAGGCGGAGTGCGCCTAGCTCACGTGCACCACGTCGTGCGTCTCGGCGAAGTGGCACGCGCTCTCGTGCGTGGTCCCCGGCCGGATCTGCAGCAGCGGCTCCTCGGTCGCGCAGATCTCCTGCGCCTTCCAGCACCGGGTGCGGAACCGGCAGCCGGACGGCGGGTTGGCCGGCGACGGCGGGTCACCCTGGAGGATGATCCGCTCGCGCTGCTCCCGACCCTCGGGGTCGGGCACCGGCACGGCCGACAGCAGCGCCTGCGCGTAGGGATGCGCGGGCTTGTCGTAGATGTCGACGTCCTTGCCGATCTCCACGACCTTGCCCAGGTACATCACCGCGACCCGGTCGGAGATGTGGCGCACCACCGACAGGTCGTGCGCGATGAAGATGTAGGCCAGGTTGAACTCGTTCTGCAGCCGCTCCAGCAGGTTGATCACCTGCGCCTGGATCGACACGTCCAGCGCCGAGACCGGCTCGTCACAGACGATGATCTCCGGCTGGAGCGCCAGCCCGCGGGCGATGCCGATGCGCTGCCGCTGACCGCCCGAGAACTGGTGCGGGTAGCGGTTGATGTGGTCGGGGTTGAGGCCCACGACCTCCAGCAGCTCCTGCACCCTGCGGGCCCGGTCACCCTTGGGCGCGACCTCGGTGTGGATGTCGTACGGCTCGCCGATGATGTCGCCGACCGTCATCCGGGGGTTCAGCGAGGTGTACGGGTCCTGCATCACCATCTGGATGTTGCGCCGCATCCGCTTGAGCTCGGCGCCCCTGGCCTTGGCGATGTCCCGGCCGTTGATCTTCACCGAGCCGGACGTCGGCCGCTCCAGCGCCATCAGCACCTTGGCCAGCGTGGACTTGCCGCACCCGGACTCGCCCACGATGCCCAGCGTCTCGCCCCTGTCGAGATCGAACGAGACCCCGTCGACGGCCTTGATCGCGCCGATCTGCTTCTTGAACATGATCCCCTGGGTCAGGGGAAAATGCTTCACCAGATCGCGGACCTCGAGGATGCGCTCACCTTTGGTCGCCATCGAGGACCTCCCTCCAGTAGTGGCAGGCGCTGTTGCGCGTACCGCTGATCTCGTGCAGCGGGGGGACGTCGGTCACGCAGTTGTCCTGGCGGTACGGGCACCGCGGGTGGAAGGCGCAGCCGGTCGGCATGTCGAGCAGGTTGGGCGGCAGGCCCTTGATCGCGTAGAGCTCCTGGCCCTTGAGGTCGACCCGGGGGATCGACTCCAGCAGCCCCTTGGTGTAGGGGTGGGCCGGGGACTTGTAGATCTCGTGCACGGTGGCGTTCTCGACGATGCGCCCGCCGTACATGACCGCGATCTTGTCGGCGACGTCGGCGACGACGCCGAGGTCGTGCGTGATCAGGATCATGCCCATGTTGCTCTCGCGCTGCAGCTCGGCGAGCAGCTCCATGATCTGGGCCTGGACCGTCACGTCGAGCGCGGTCGTCGGCTCGTCGGCGATCAGCACCTCGGGGTCCAGCGCGATCGACATGGCGATCATGATGCGCTGCCGCATGCCCCCGGAGAACTGGTGCGGGTAGTCGTTGACGCGCTGCTTGGCGGCGGGGATGCGGACCTTGTCCATGAGCTCGACGGCCTTCTTCATGCCGTCGCGCTTGGACATGCCGCGGTGCACCCGGAACATCTCGCTGATCTGCCAGCCCACGGTGAACACCGGGTTGAGCGCGGAGAGCGCGTCCTGGAAGATCATCGCGATGCGCTGGCCGCGCACCTGGGTACGCGCCTCCTCCGACAGTCTCAGCAGGTCGGTGCCGTGGAAACGGATCTCCCCCTTGGGGATCCGGGCCGGCGGCATGTCGAGGATGCCCATGATCGCCTGGGCGGTCACGGACTTGCCCGAACCCGACTCGCCCAGCACGGCGACCGTCTCACCGGGGTTGAGCGAGTAGCTCACCCCGTTGACGGCCCGCACGAGGCCCGCGCGCGTGGCGAACTCCACGTGCAGGTTGTCGACCGCGAGCAGCGGCTCGTTGCTGCGCCCTCCCTCGGCGAGCAACGTGTCCAGCGATGTCTTTCTCACTTATCCCCCCTCCTACCTGAGCTTCGGGTCGAGCGCGTCGCGCACGGCGTCGCCCAGCATGATGAACGCGAGCACGGTGATGCTCAGGAACACCGCGGGGAACACCAGCGGCAGCGGCGCCTCCAGGAACCGGCTGCGCGCGTCGGCGATCATCAGACCCCACGAGATGTCGGGCGACTGCACGCCGACCCCGAGGAAGGACAGCGCGGCCTCGGCCGCGATGAACCCGCCGAGGTTGATGGTGGCCACGACGATCACCGGGGCGACCGCGTTCGGCAGCAGGTGCTTGAACATGATCCGGCTCTGGCTCGCGCCCAGCGCCCGCGCCGCCATGACGAAGTCCTGGCTCCTGGCGGTGATGACGGCGGCCCGCATGATGCGGAACGTCATCGGCCAGGCGATGATCGACAGGGCGAAGACCACGATCCAGATGCCCAGCTCGGCGTCCCGGAAGGTCGCCGTGATGAGCAGCGCGCCCAGGATGGACGGGATCGCGAAGAAGACCTCGGTGATGCGGGAGGTGATCGTGTCGGTGATGCCGCCCCGGGTGCCGGCGATGAGGCCGAGCAGCCCGCCCACGATCGCGGTGATGGCCATGGTGGCGACACCGATGATGATCGAGTTCTTGGCGCCGTAGATGGTCCTGGCGAACACGTCGCAGCCGAGGTTGTCGCGGCCGAACAGGTGGCCGGGGCTCGGTCCCTGACGGGCCGTCGACAGCTCGCAGGTGCGGGCGTCGAACGGGTCGATCGAGGTGAACAGCGACGGCCAGAAGGACATGACCAGCAGGATCGCGATGAGGACCAGCGAGAAGATGAACATCGGCCTGCGGCGCAGGTCGTGCCAGGCGTCGCTCCACAGGCTGGCCGACCGGGCTTCCTTCTTGCGGTGCTTGACCGGGGGCGGCGGCGCCGGCTTGGCCTGGTCCGCCGTCAGCGTCTGGGTGTCCGGGCTTGGTGTGTCACTCATAGCGGATCCTCGGGTCGAGCACGGCGTACAGCATGTCGACGATGAGGTTCGCCACGATGTACACCAACACCAGGATTGTCACGATACCTACGACGATCGGCTGCTCTCGCAGGTAGACGCCATCGTAGAGCTGCTTGCCGATGCCCGGCAGGTTGAAGATCGTCTCGGTGATGACCGCGCCACCCATCAGCGCGCCGAGGTCGGCGCCCAGATAGGTGACCATCGGGATGAGCGCGTTGCGCAACCCGTGCCTGCCGACGACCCGGCGCCTGGACATGCCCTTGGCGGTGGCCGTGCGGATGTAGTCGGATCTCAGCGTCTCGACGAGGCTCGTCCTGGTGAGCCGGGTCAGGTAGGCGATCGACGTGCCGGCCAGGACGAACCCGGGCAGCAGGTACGACTTCAGACCCTGGGTGGCGCCCGCGATCGGGAAGATCTCGGTGCCCACGGCCTGCTTGAGCCAGACGCCCAGCCAGAGCTGCAGCACGAATCCGGTGACCAGGGTCGGCACGGAGATGAGCAGCAGGGTCGAGGCCAGGATCGCGGTGTCGGTGGCCCGCCCGCGACGCAGCGCCGCCCAAAGACCGAGCACGACGCCGATGATGGCCTCGAGGGTGAGCGCCACCAGCGCGAGGTTCAGCGTGACCTGGAGCTTGCCGGCCAGCAGCTCGGTCACGGGGACCCCGGCGAAGGTCTTGCCGAAGTCGCCTTCGAAGATGATCCCGGTGATGTAGTGCCAGTACTGCACCAGAAGCGGATCGTTCAGGTGGTACTGCTCCCGGATGACGGCCAAGATGGCCGGGTCCTGGCGCTTCTCGCCGGCCAGCGCTTCCACGGGGTCACCGGGAAGTGCGAAGACGATGGCGAAGATGAACAGGGTGGCGCCCAGCAGGACTGGTATCGCCTGGATCAGGCGCCTGATGACATAACGGCCCATACAAGCCTCCCGTACATGCCTGAAGGCAGTCCCTGGGAACCTGGGGTAAAACGGCCCAAGCGACTGCCTTCGAGGCGGGCTCTCAAGGGGTGGACGAGCGCGCCGCCCACCCCTGGATCAACGTCAGGCCTTCTGGACGTCGGCCCACTCGACCTGGTTAAGAAGGTTGATCTTGACGTTCTTGACCTTGGTTGAGTACCCGGAATTGTTCCGGTAGAAGTACACCGGAATGTAGGGGAGATCCTTGATCAGGACGTCATCCGCCTGCTGGTAGAACTTCAGGCCCTCTTCGGCCGTCGGCGCCTGGTCACCCTTGGCCACCAGCTCGTCGAACTCCTTGCTGGAGTAGCCCGAGTAGTTGGAGCCGGTGGTCATGGCGCCGGTGGAGAAGATCGGCGTCAGGTAGTTCTCGGCGGACGGGTAGTCGATCGCCCAGCCCATCCGGAACATGCCCTTGTACTTCTTGGCGTCCAGGTCGTCCAGGATCGCCGCGAACTTCTCGAACGGCTTGACCGTCACCTCGACGCCGAGGTTGGCGCGGAGGTTGTTGGCGACGGCCTCGATCCACTCCTTGTGGCCACCGTCGGAGTTGTAGCCGAGCTCCAGCTTCTTCGGGCCGTTGGCCGCGGCGTACTGCTCCTTGGCCTTGCCCGGGTCGTACGTGCAGGCCGCGCAGGCGCCCTGGCGGTAGCCCGCGATGGCCGGGTTGATGAAGTCGTCGGCCGGGGCGCGGGTGCCGGAGAAGACCGTCTCGGCGATGGTCTTCCGGTCGATGGCCATGGAGATGGCCTCGCGGACCTTGATGTCCTTGTACTCGTCGTTGTACTTCAGGGGGAAGCCGACGTAGCCGATGCCGGCGTCGGGCTGGTCCTGGTAACGGTCGCCGAGCGCGGTCTTGGCGCTGGCGATCGCCGACGCGGGCAGCGAGTCGTGGATGTCCACGTTGTCGGCCTGGAGGTCGTTGTAGGCCGTCTCGGAGCTGTTGTAGAGCTTGAACTGCAGCTTGGTCCAGCCGGTCGGCTTGGTGCCGGGGTACTTGTCGTACACCGTCAGGTCGACCGTCTGGTCGGTGCCCTTCTTGTAGGGCTTGTCCAGCTTGAACAGGCCCTGGCCGATCGGCTGCTCGCCGAAGGCGTCGGTGACCTTGCCGTCGGGGCCGAAGGCCGCCTTGGGCAGGGGGTAGAACGCGGTGTAGCCGAGCATCACCTTGAACTGCGAGAACGGCGCTGCCAGCGTCACCGTGAAGGTGGTGTCGTCGACGACCTTGAGACCCTTCATCTCCTTGGTCGTGACTTCCTTGCCCTCACCGGGGGCGAGGTCGCTGTAGCCGTCGACACGGCCGAAGAAGTAGCCGGCGCCCTGGGCGTTGTCCTGGTTGGCGGCGTAGTTCCACGCGTCGACGTAGTTCTGCGCGACGACCGGCTCACCGTTGTGCCAGGTGTAGCCCGGCTTGAGCTTGATCGTCCAGGTGATGTTGTCCTCGGTGGTGATCGACTCGGCAGCGGCCTCGACGGCCTGCTTGTTCTCGTCGTAGTTCACCAGGGGCTCGAAGACGGCCGCGAGGAGCTCGGCGCCCTCGGACTCCGTGGTGTTGGAGGGGACCAGCAGGTTCTGCGGCTCGCCCAGCTCCATGCGGACCGGCGTCTCCCCGCCGCCCGCAGTGGGGTCTCCGCCGGACGGAGTGGCGCCGCCGCCACACGCGGCGACCGCGAGAGCGAGCAGCGCGGTACCGGCGACGATTCGTGCGCCTCGAGTAACACGCATGGTGAAAAACTTCCTCCCTCTACAAGTGGGCGTAAGCGCTGAGCTGCGATGATCGTGAGCAGCCTGACGGGGGGTTCCTTGTAATCCCCCGGGTTTGGCTGACCTGGTCAAACCAGCCGACGCCCTGCCAGTCGATCGCGACTATCCCTTACTACTTGCCACCAGGGAGTCTCTGGCGCGTTGCAGTTCGGTCACACGTGCGCCTATCCCACGTCACACCCATACAACGCACGCCGCGACAAAGGTCATGAAACGGTCATGTGAGCACAGGAGTGGACGTGAACAGTTGATGAAAAATACCTCCTACCAAACAGTGCTCGCGCCGTTCCGGGCAGAGTCGTTCTAGCTGAGCTACGGTTGAGCGAGTCTTGACGGTGCCTTGGAACCGGGCACCCGGGACGACCGTCCAACAGTCGGCCACAGTCCCCGTGGCAGCCACCCCAACGACCCGGATCCAATAGAGTCCTTGCCATGAGCCAGCCGGAATCCGCTGTCGCGGACGCCCAGGCGGGCGGCCGAAGCGGGCAGGAGCCGCTGGCCAAGCTCGCCGAGAGATACGGTCTTCGCCGTGCCATCGCGCGGCCGAGGTTTCCCGTATACATGCGCCAGCTGTGGGAGCGGCGTCACTTCGTCATGACCTACGCGACCTCGCGTAACGTCTCGAAGTACTCCAACTCGGCGCTGGGCCAGCTGTGGCAGGTGCTGACCCCGCTGCTCAACGCCGGCATCTACTACGTGATGTTCGGCCTCATCCTGGGCGGCAAGGGCAACATCGAGAACTACCCGGCGTTCCTCATCACCGGGATGTTCGTCTTCACCTTCACCCAGCGCACGGTGACCGCGGGCGCCAAGTCGATCTCCGGCAACCTGTCGATGATCCGCGCCCTGCACTTCCCCAGGGCCACGCTGCCGCTCGCCTACACGATCCAGGAGCTGCAACAGCTCGCGATCTCCATGGGCGTGCTGGCCGTCATCGTGGTGGCCACCGGTGAGTTCCCGACCTGGGCCTGGCTGATGATCCCCGTGGTGTTGCTGCTGCAGACGATGTTCAACATCGGCGCGGCGCTGATCATCGCCCGGCTCGGCGCCTCCATGCGCGACCTCAACCAGTTGCTGCCCTTCATCACCCGCACCTGGCTCTACGCCTCCGGCGTCTTCTTCGCCATCCACGACAAGGTCGTCAACGTCGCCAAGCTGCCCGAGTGGGTCGCCACCGCGATGTACCTCAACCCGGCCGCTTCCTTCATCGAGTGGATGCGCGAGATCATGATCACGACCTACAACCCCGACTACGGGCACCACCCCCCGACGATGGTCTGGGCGTCTTGCGTATTCTGGGCAGTGTTCGCACTCGGATTCGGCTTCTGGTACTTCTGGCGAGCCGAGGAGAGGTACGGGCGTGGCTGAGCTGACCAAGGAGCTGTCAAAGGTGAAGGGCGAGGAGCCCGCCGTCCCCGGCAAGGACGTGAGGGTGCACCCCAACCCGGAGCCCGCGACCAAGGGCCCCTTGGACGCACCCACCGGGACGCCGACGGTCATCGTCGACGACCTGCACATCATCTACCGGGTCTACGGCGCGGCGTCGGACAACGAGAAGGGCAACGCGGTCAACGCCCTCACGCGCATCCTCAAGCGTCAGGGCCGGCCGCAGATGAAGGAGGTGCACGCCGTCAAAGGCGTCACCTTCGTGGCCTACCACGGCGACGCCATCGGGATCGTGGGCCGCAACGGCTCCGGCAAGTCCACGCTGCTGCGCGCCATCGCCGGCCTGCTGCCCCCGCACTCCGGGGCCGTCTACACCGACGGCCAGCCGTCGCTGCTGGGCGTCAACGCGGCCCTCATGCGCGAGCTGACCGGTGAGCGCAACATCGTGCTCGGCTGCTACGCCATGGGCATGTCGCCGGCCGAGGTGCGCGAGAAGTACCAGGAGATCGTCGACTTCTCCGGCATCGATGAGTTCGTCCAGCTCCCGATGTCCACCTACTCCTCCGGCATGGGCGCCCGCCTGCGCTTCGCCATCTCCTCGGCCAAGACGCACGACGTGCTCCTCATCGACGAGGCCCTGGCGACGGGCGACCGCGAGTTCCGCAAGAAGAGCGAGCAGCGCATCCGGCAGATCCGCGAGTCCGCCGGCACCGTCTTCCTCGTCGCCCACGACCTGCGGGTCATCGAGCAGACCTGCAACCGCGTCATCTGGCTGCACAAGGGCAAGATCAAGATGGACGGCGACCCCAAAGAGGTCCTCGCCGCCTACACCAAGGGCTGACGCCCGCCCTCCCGCCCGTGCGCCCTCCCTCCGGAGGGTGCCGTCGGCATGCCCGCGATCGCTCGTGTGTACGAAAAGCGCCGTGACACGTGAGGCAAGAGACTGACAGCGAGACGGCCGGTCCGATAGGATTCGAACGTCGGTTCGAGCTGTTGACGGCGATGGAGTGGGGGGCGCGATGGGTGAGCTCTCGGCCGCGATCGACCACCTGGCCACCGAGGATGTGTCCGAGATACCCAAGACGCAGCTGGTCGAGCAGCTGCTCGAGTTGCACTGGCAGATGGCCCGGCTGCAGGCGCAGATCGCCCGCCGCACCGGCGTGCGCCTGCCCTGACCACACACACGCGCACACGAAAAGGCCGCCGGCCCGGTGAAGGGGCCGGCGGCCTTTGACGAGCGGCTCCGCGGGCGCCGCCGCCCTGCAGTGGCGGCGGCTCCGGCGAGCCGGGGCCGGGGTGACACCCCGGCGGGGATGAGCCTCCGAACGGGCCCCGGCATCTCAAGGGGCGTTCGAGAAGGTCTCAGGCGGGCCGCAGACGCGGGGTCGGCACCTCAAGGAAGACTCCCGCCGCGACCACGCGGGGTGTCAGTTCGTGGGCCAGGCGTCGGCCGCGTGGCGGGTGAGGGCGGCGGTGGACCAGCCCAGGGAGGTGATGGTCTCGTTGTAGGACCCGGTGGCCTTGGTGCCGTTGGTCGACAGGACGTTGGAGACGTCCTCGACAAGCGGCGACACCTCGTCGACCGCCGCGATCTGGGTGGTGCCGGGCAGCGACTCGATGAGCGGCGCGGCCTCGGCGGGGGTCAGGTGGCCGATGAGCGGCGACAGCTCGCCGCGCGAGGCGTGGGGCAGCGCGTGCTTGGCGGCCGCGCCCAGGCCGGCCATGGTGCTCTCCAGCGACAGGTTCTCCAGCCCCTGCGTGGTGCCGTTGAGCGTGTCCGTGGTGGTGTTGCTCGCGTCGACGACGCTGGTGGTGCCGCCGGGCAGCAGGCGGGTGGTCGACAGCTTGGCCATGGCCCCGCTCAGGGAGCCCTCGACCAGGTCGGCCACCGACGCGAACGCGCCGTGCAGGGTGCCGTCGACGTTGGGCTTGACCTTCGCGTTCTGCGGCACGGCCAGGCGGGAGGCGCCGGGCACGACGCCGCCCAGCGGGAGGCCGCCGGCCAGCGGCAGGCCCTTGCCGAGGCCGCCGAGCAGCGGCAGGCCGGCGACCCTGGGGGCCAGCTCGGGCCGCGGCTCCGACCAGCGGGTGGCGTCCTCGTAGGAGTTGGGGCCGATCGGGCCCCGGGGCTCGGCCTGGCCTTCGTACTTCTCGGCGGGCGCGGACTTCTTGCCGCCGCCCAGCAGGCCCCCGCCGCCCCCGAGCAGGCCGCCCAGCAGGCCGGTGACCGGGCTGAGCAGGCCGCCCAGCGGCCCGCCGCCCTTGCCGCCCGGCTCGTCGGCCTGGGGGGCGGCCCGGTGACCGAGCTCCTGGACGTCGGCGTGCACCGGCGGGGCCAGCGCCGCCGCAAGCCCGAATGATGTGACAGCCACGGCCGTCTTGATTGCGCGTTTCATGATTGCCTTCCCGGCTCGTTGATCGATCGCTCTCGAATGCAGCGAATAATGCGAATCGATAACCCCCGAATGCCGAGTCGTCCGCGCTATGGGCACCACACGAAGCGCGACGTCCCGGCTGAGCTACTAACGCAGTTCTATCACCCCGTACGAGCCCGGGGCAGCTGCTGGAAGCCCGCGTGACACGGGCTTTGTGGGTAAGTTACCGAGCGGCGGAAAGGTAATGCGCGGCCGGACAAAGCGGGAAATACCAGGAGGCGATTTCGGATATTCCCGGGACAAGGAAGTGCGCCCGCACGGCCCGCCGGCATCATCGTCAAAACGAAATGCCAGGGGCCGGGGGCGCAGATTTTCCGGTTGCGGTAGACGCGCTTGAACCGGTCAGACCGTCAGCAGGGCCTGCTCGGCCTCGAACGGAAAACGGTCGGCGAATGCCGGACGCAGATCCGTCAGCCACACCGCGGTGGGGTCGTACCGGGCGAAGAACGGCCGCCCGACCAGGCCGGGATCGCGAGCCTGGATGAAGTGGAGGACGAACACGCGCTGCCCGTCGATCTCCGTGACTCCGTCGACGCACACTTTGCCCGGCGTCGCCGACATCGAGGGCCCCCGGACCGTCCGGCAGAGCCCGGAGACGCCGGCATAGGCGTCCCTGAAGACCTCGTACGCCCGCGCGAGCGGCACCGCGAAGTAGTCCTGCGGGCCGGTGTCCCGCTCGATGAACATGTAGTAGGGGATCATCCCCATCCGGAGCTGCCGCCGCCACATGTACGACCAGATGTGCGGGTCGTCGTTGATGGACCGGATGAGCGGCGCCTGGGTCCTGATCGTGGCCCCGCTGCCGAGGATGCGCTTGACCGCCGACTCCACCAGCGGTGACTCCAGCTCGCGCGGGTGCGAGAAGTGGGCCATGAAGGCGAGGTTCTTGCCCGACTCCACCACCTGCTCGAACAGGCCGAGCGTGGCGTCGGCGTCGGGGTCGGTGACGAAGCGCTGCGGCCAGTACGCCAGCGCCTTGGTGCCGATCCTGACGGATTCGAGCTGGTCGAGCTCCAGCAGCGGCTCGATGTAACGCCGGATCACCGGCTCGCCCATGATCATGGCGTCGCCGCCGGTGATCAGGACGCTGGTGACCTCCGGGTGCCGGCGGATGTAGCCGACCATCTGGTCGATGTCGTCCGAGGCGAACTTCAGGTCGGCGTCGCCGACGAACTGGGCCCACCGGAAGCAGTAGGTGCAGTACGCGTGGCAGGTCTGCCCCTGCTTGGGGAAGAAGAGCACCGTCTCCGGATACTTGTGCTGCATCCCCGGCACCGGCTCGTCCCCGATGCGGGGGACGTTGAGCTCCTTCTGCCCGGCGGGGTGCGGGTTGAGCTGCGCGCGCACGCGGTTGGCCTCGGCCTGGATCTCCGCGTTGGGCGCCTCGGCCTTGAGCAGGTCCGCCAGCCGGGCCACGTCGGCCGCGGGCAGCATGTCCTCCTGCGGGAAGACCAGGCGGTACATGGGGTCGTCGGGCGCTGCCGACCAATCTATGAGTTCATCCACGACGTAGGCGTTGGTCCGGAAGGGGAGCACCGTGGCCACGGCGCGTACCCTGAGCCGCTCCTCGTCGTCGAGCCCGGCTCGCAGCAGGAGGTCGTCGAGGTGCTTGGACGTGTACGCCTTGAAGCGTCGGGTTCCTGCTTGGTTCAAGATCACTAGGCCGTTCCCATCTTTTTTGTTCGATCGTGTAAACCTGATGCCTCCGTCGCGCGTCTAACGCTCTTATATCGGGACGCGGCATGCCGGGGCTACGGTTCCGCGTGGGCTCCAAGTTTCTCTGGAGACTTCTTCTCGCGACATATCGCGTTCTGACCTAGACTGGCGGGCGTGACCGACGACCCGACGATGCGCGCCTCCGACGCCGACCGTGACCGCGCGGCCACGGTGCTCGGCGAGGCGTTCGCCAGTGGACGACTCACCAGCGTCGAGCACGCCGACCGGCTCGAAGCCATCTACACCGCCAAGACCGTCGGCGAGCTCGTCCCCCACACCAAGGACCTCCCCCAGACCCCCGCCTCGGGCGGCGCCCCGGCCACCGTGGAGCACCAGCAGGTCAGCGCCGTGTTCAGCAAGGTGATCAAGCGCGGCCGCTGGATCGCCTCCCGCCACACCCACCTGGCCGCCACCTTCGGCGCCCTCATCGTCGACCTGTCGCAGGCCGTGCTCCCCGGCCGCGAGATCACCGTCTCCGTCAGCGCCTTCTGCGCCAAGACGATCGTCAGGGTGCCGCCGAACGCCCAGGTCATCGACGAGGTCGGCGCGGTGTTCGCCAAGCGCCAGGTGTCGGGCGGCTCCGGCGGCGACGGCCCGGTCATCAGGATCACCGGGCGGGTCACGTTCGGCAAGGTCATCGTCGCCCGCACCGTCACGGACTGGAACCTGCACGGCGACGCATAGTGCGACTACTGACCGGTTAACCTGGTAGTGGCCTGTGAAGACATGCCGTACGAGGTGACCATTGTCCGACAGCAGGCCGATCGCGGTCGACGCCATGGGCGGCGACCACGCGCCGCACGAGATCGTGGCCGGCGCCGTCCACGCGGTGCGTGAGCGGGGGCTGCAGGTCGTGCTGGTCGGCGCGCCGCGCGTGCTCTACGAGTCGCTGGCCGACCACGGCGCCACCAACGAGCTGCCCATCGTGCGCGCCGAGGAGGCGCTGGCGATGGACGAGGGGGCGTTGGCCAGCCTGCGCCGCCCCCGCTCCAGCATCGCCGTCGCCTGCCACCTGCTGCGGCGCGGCGACGTGTCGGCTGTCGTGTCGGCCGGCTCGACCGCGGGCATCGTGGCCACCGGCAAGCTCCGGCTCAAGGCCCAGCAGGGCGTGCTGCGCCCGGCCATCGCCGTCGCCCTGCCCACCCTGCCGCACCCCACCGTGCTCCTCGACGCCGGCGCGAACGCCGAGGTCAAACCGGAAGCGCTGGTGCAGTTCGGCCACCTGGGCGCCGCCTACGCCGAGCTGGCCCACGGCGTCGAACAGCCCCGGGTCGGCCTGCTGACGATCGGCAGCGAGGCGGGCAAGGGCAACAAGCTCGTCCGCCGCGCCCACGAGCTGCTGGAGGCCGCGCCCGGCCTGCACTTCGCCGGCAACGTCGAGGGCTACGACCTGCTGACCGGCAAGGCCGACGTGATCACCACCGACGGCTTCACCGGCAACGTCGCGCTCAAGACCATGGAAGGCGCGGTCCGCTACGCCTTCGACGAGCTCAGGCAGTCCATCGGCGACAGCCCGGTGGCCAGGCTGGGCGCGCTCATGCAGCGCAACCGGCTGCGCGAGCTGAGCCGGCGGCTCGACGCCGAGGCCCACGGCGGCGCGGTGCTGCTCGGCCTCAACGGCACCGTGGTCATCGCGCACGGCTCCTCCCGGGCCGCGGGCATCAGCGCGGCCTGCCGGCTGGCCGCCGACCTGTCCGAAGGCGGCCTGGTGACCAAGATCGGCGAGCGGATCGCGCACGCCGGCCGGTCCCACAGGTCGCGCTAGGGTGTGGCAGGGCCAGGGGGATGGCGGGGGGAGCTGTCGTGACAACGGGGCAAGGGCTGACGGCTGCGCAGGTGGCCGCGGCGAAGCCCAACCACGTGCCCAAACGGTCGAGCAGGTCGCTCGCCGCGATCGTACGGGCGAACTTCTGCACGCTCTTCAACCTGGTCATCGGCGTCTTATGGCTGCTGATCCTGATCTTCGGCGAGTGGCAGGACAGCGTGTTCGGCCTGATCATGCTGGCCAACGTGCTCGTCGGCGTCGTGCAGGAGCTGCGCGCCAAACGCACCCTCGACCGGCTGGCCGTCGTCAGCCAGAGCCCGGTCACGGTCCGCCGCGACGGCCGCGAGCAGGAGATCGCCCCTGACCGGGTGGTGCTCGGCGATCTCGTCCTGCTCTCGCCCGGCGACAACCTGCTGGTCGACGGCGAGGTGGTCGAGTCCGCCGGGTTGGAGGTCGACGAGTCGCTGCTGACCGGCGAGGCCGACCCGGTGCTCAAGCGGCCCGGCGACCGGGTGCTGTCGGGCAGCTTCGCCGTGGCCGGCACCGGCGCGTTCACCGCCACCGCCGTCGGCACTGACGCCTACGCCGTGCGGCTGGCCGAGGAGGCGGCCAAATTCCACCTGTCGCACTCCGAGCTGCGTGACGGCATCAAGAAGTTCATCCGTTACGTCACCTGGCTGGTCATCCCGATCGGCGCGCTGCTCATGTACAGCCAGCTGCGCCACTCGGTCGACTTCGGCACCGCCATCACCGGCGCCGTCGCGGGCATCGTCACCATGATCCCCGAAGGGCTCGTGCTGATGACCTCGATCGCCTTCGCCATCGGCGTCGTACGGCTCGGCCGGCGCCGCTGCCTGGTCCAGGAGCTGCCCGCGATCGAGGGCTTGGCCAGGGTCGACGTGCTCTGCCTCGACAAGACCGGCACGCTCACCGCCGGCGGCATGGAGCTGGACCAGGTCCTGCCGCTGCGCGACGGCGAGCCGGTCGGCGACGCGCTCGCCGCGCTGGCCGCCGCCGACCCCCGTCCCAACGCCACCGCCCGGGCCATCCTGGAGCGCCACCCGGCCGCGCCCTGGCAGGCGCGCGCCGCCGTCCCGTTCTCCTCCGCCCGCAAGTGGAGCGGCGCCGACTTCGGACCGCACGGCGTCTGGGTCCTCGGCGCTCCCGACGTCCTGCTCTCCGACGGCGAGGAGGGGTACGCGCGAGCCGCCGGCCTGAGCGCCACCGGTGCCCGCGTGCTGGCGCTGTGCCGTACGGACAAACTCCCGGAAAGCGGCACACCCGAGGTCGAGCCCGTCGCACTGGTGACGCTCAAGCAGCGGATCAGGCCCGACGCGCGCGAGACCCTGCGCTACTTCGACAAACAGGGCGTCACCGTCAAGGTGATCTCCGGCGACAGCCCGGCGGCGGTCTCCGCGATCGCCGTCGACCTGGGCATCCCGGGCGGCGAGCGCGCGGTCGACGCCCGCACGCTGCCCGACGACCCGGACGAACTGGCCGAGACGCTCGACGCCAACACCGTCTTCGGCCGCGTCACCCCGCAGCAGAAACGCCTGTTCGTCGGCGCGCTGCAGGCCCGCGGCCACACCGTGGCCATGACCGGCGACGGCGTCAACGACGTGCTGGCGCTCAAGGACGCCGACCTCGGCATCGCGATGGGCGCGGGCAGCCCGGCCACCAAGGCGGTCGCCCAGGTGGTGCTGCTCGACAACACGTTCGCCACGCTGCCGCACGTGGTCGGCGAGGGGCGCCGGGTGCTCGCCAACATCGAACGCGTGTCAGGACTTTTCCTGACCAAGACGTTCTTCGCCATCGTGCTGGCGCTCACCACCGGCGTGGCCGGGATGATGTTCCCCTTCACCCCCCGCCACTCGACGCTGGTCAACGCGCTCACGATCGGCATCCCGGCGCTCTTCCTGGCGCTGGCGCCCACGCTGGAGCGGGCCAAGCCCGGGTTCGTGCCGAGAGTGCTGCGCTTCGCCGTGCCCGCCGGGGTGTTCTGCGCCCTCGCCGTGCTGGCCGCCTACGCGGCGGCGGCCACCGGCTCGCTGGAGCAGGACCGCACCTCGGCCGTGCTCGCCCTGTTCCTGACCACCTGGTGGGTGCTCGTGCTCGTCGCCAGGCCGCTCACCCGGGGCCGGATCGTGCTGGTCGCCGCGATGGCCGGGCTGTTCGCACTGGCCCTGGCCATCCCCGCCGTACGCGAGCTGTTCACGCTCGAACCGGGCGGCGTACGGGCCGATCTGATCGCCGTCGGCGTCTCCGTCGCGGCGGCCGCCGCGCTCAGCGCCGTGCTCAAGGCCACCGGTACCCTTAGGACATGACCGACCCGCAGCTAGTGCTCACCGAGCGCGTCCAGCAGGCGCTGGCCGCCGCGTTCGGTGCGGAGCACGCCGACGCAGACCCGCTGATCCGGCCCTCCCAGTTCGCCGACTTCCAGGCGAACGTCGCGATGAGCCTGGCCAAGCGCCTGCGACGGTCCCCGCGGGAGGTCGCCGAGGCGATCAGGGCCGAGCTGTCCGACTTCCCCGGCACGGTCGAGGTCAGCGGCCCCGGCTTCCTCAACATCACCCTCGACGGCTCCTGGATCGAGTCCGAGGTCAACCGCATGGCCGCCGACCCGCGCACCGGCGTGGGCACGATCGCCCCGGCCCAGACCATCGTCATCGACTACTCCGCGCCCAACGCGGCCAAGGAGATGCACGTCGGCCACCTGCGCACCACGATCGTCGGCGACTCGCTGGCCCGCGTGCACGAGCACCTCGGCAACCAGGTGATCAGGCAGAACCACCTGGGCGACTGGGGCACCCCGTTCGGCATGCTCATCGAGCACCTGCTCGACATCGGCGAGGAGGCCGCGGTCCAGCAGCTCGAAGCCGGCCAGGGCACCGAGTACTACCAGGCGGCCCGGGTCAAGTTCGACAACGACGAGGCGTTCAAGTCGCGGGCCCGCGCCCGGGTGACCACGCTGCAGTCGGGCGACCCCGAGACGATGCGGCTCTGGCACGTCTTCATGGACGCCACCGTCCGCTACTTCAACAAGATCTACGACCTGCTCGGTGTCACGCTCACCGACGCCGACATCGCCGGCGAGAGCATGTACAACCCGATGCTGGAGAAGACCTGCCGCGACCTGGAGGACGCGGGCACGGCGGTGATGAGCGAGGGCGCGCTCTGCCTGTTCCCGCCGGGCTTCACCGGCTCCGACGACAAGCCGCTGCCGCTCATCATCAGGAAGAGCGACGGCGGCTACGGTTACGCCTCCACCGACATGGCCGCGATCCGCTACCGGGTCCACGACCTCAAGGCCGACCGGATCCTCTACGTCGTCGGCGCCGACCAGGCGCTGCACTTCCGGATGGTGTTCGCCTCCGCCCGGATGGCCGGCTGGCTGCCCGACACCGTCTCGGCCGAGCACGTGCAGATCGGCATGATGCTGGGCAAGGACGGGCGCCGGTTCAAGACCCGCTCGGGCGAGTCGGTCAAGCTGATCGCCCTGCTCGAAGAGGCCGTCGACCGGGCCCAGCAGAAGCTCGCCGACCGTGAGTACGACGAGGCGACCCGCCGGGAGATCGCCAACGACGTCGGCATGGGCGCGGTGAAGTACGCCGACCTCTCGGTCAGCCACGACACCGAGTACGTCTTCGACTTCGACCGGATGCTGGAGTTCCACGGCAACACCGGCCCGTACATGCAGTACGCCACGGCCCGGATCCGCTCCATCTTCCGCAGGGCCGAGCTGGAGCCGTCGCAGGCCACCGCCGGCATCGTGCCCGCCGAGCCGGCCGAGCGCGCGCTGGTGATGCACCTGCTCGGCTTCGGCCAGATCGTCGAGCAGGTGGCCGAGCACTCCGAGCCGCACCGGCTGTCCACCTTCCTGTTCGAGGCCGCCAAGCTGTTCAGCGGCTTCTACGAGGAGTGCCCGGTCGTCAAGCCGGGCGTCGACCCGCAGATCCGGGCGCACCGGCTCGCGCTGTGCGCGCTGACGCTGCGCGTCCTCGAAACCGGCCTCGACCTGCTCGGCGTCCCCGTCCCCGAGCGCATGTAACAGGCGGTTAGCGCGAAAGACCCCTGTTCCGTTGGGGCGCGCCTCCACCTCGAAGGCGCGCTCCAACGGTTAGGCTTTACGCGGTCATGAACTGAGGCCGAAATGGGGGAGTTCTCTGCCTTGAGCACGGACCTGACTGCGAGCCCCCAGACAGCGGCGGAGCTGCGCCGCTACGCCGAGGCGCTGCTGGCCCACCTGGCGGCCAACGGCTCCGCGCCCCCTGCCCCGCCCGGCTTCGCCGACATCCCGGGCAACTGGCTGCCGCCCGCCGTCGAGGCGCTGGTGGCGATCCTGGCCGGCGACGACCCGCTGGAGCCGCTGAGCAAGGCCGCCGGCCGCGACCAGCAGCAGACCGCGCTCTTCCTGTGCCTGGCGCTCGCCGTGGCCGGCCACGGCAGCCGCATCCACGCCTCCTGGCTCGGCACCGCGTTCGGCGACCTGTCACTCGACCAGCCCGTCAGCCACGGCCAGCGCTCGCTCTGGCTCGCCGCCGCCCGCGGCGCCTACGGCCCGGCAGGCAAGATCTTCGTGCTGCGCAAGCTCGACGCACTCGCCGTCCAGGAGCACGCCGACCCGTCGCAGTGGACCCAGGCCCTCGTGCCCGGCGAGCCCTCGGTCGTGGTGCCCGCCTCGCTCGTCGACTTCCCGGAGATGGCCGAGATCCCCGAGCTGGCCCGGCCCGCCCAGGCCGCCGCCCGGCTCGACCGGCTGCGCGCCCGCTGCGCGGAGATCACCTCCACCCCGCAGGCCGGGCAGAGCGCGTCGACGCCGCTCACCAACTCCGACGCCAGCCCTGCCGCGGCCTGGCAGGAGGACGAGCCGCTGGCCGTCCTGCGCACCCTCATCGGCCTGGGCGGACCGCCCGGCCCGATGGCCTCGCTCAGCTCCCACCTGCTCGACGACCTGCGCCCCGGCGCCGACCCGCACCTGGCGGCGATCGCCCTGCACGTGGCCGGCCCGATCCTGCGCGGCGTCGCCGAGGAGCTGGAGGCCGACACCCGCCTGGAGCCGCCCGCCACGGTCACCGTCGCGCTGCTCGGCCACCACATCAAGCTGCATCCTGAAGGGCCGGACGAGAGCTCGATGGCCGCCGCCGAGGCCGCCATCGTCAGCGCCGGCACCACCCCGCGCCGCCGCCCGTGGGACGTCGCATTGCTGGTCCTGGCCGGGCTGGCGTGCTTCGCCGGCGCGGTGCTCGGGCCGCCGCTGCTCGCTGTGGCGGGCGCCGGCCTGCTCGGCGCGGCGGCCTGGCTGCTCTGGCGGCGGCGCAAGGCCGCCGAGGCCGACGCCCGCTGGGTGGCCTCCCAGGTCGCCGAGCTCAAGGAGCTGGCCGACGGGGCCGTGTGGGCACTGCACGCCTACGCGCACGAGGCGGAGGGGCGTGCCAAGCAGGCCAGTGAAGACTGCGCCGAGCTCACCCGCCTGATCCGCCGCGGCCCCCGAGCCGCCTGACCGGGCTCTTCTCCCCGGAGGCGCCTGAGCCATTGTCGCTCCTGGGCTCTTCTCGCTCCTAGCCCCTGCTCGCTCCTGGACCGTGCTCCCGGAGCAGTCGGCGGAGTCGAGCGCCCGCTTCCGCTCGGAAGGAGGGCCCAAAAGTGGGGATGGAGGCGTGTGAGCGCCTGCTCGCCCGCCCGAGACGGCGGAGGCGCATGAGCTGAGCATCCGGCCCCACGGCATGACGCCCGAGGCGCGTGGCCACCTTCTCCCCCCGAGAAGGCGGCGGAGGCGAGCCGCCCCGGCTTCCCCTGAAGCCGGGCTCAGCTCGTCTCGATCTCCACGTGTGCGGGCGCCAGCAGGAAGACCCGATCGGCGATGCGCTCGATCCGCCCTTCACAGCCATAGGCCAGGCCGGCCGCGAAGTCGACCATCCGGGTCGCCTCCGGCATCGCCATGCCCGTCACATCCATGATCACCGTCTGGCCCTCGCGGAAATACTGGCCGATCAACGGTGCGTCGTTGTACTTGAGCGGCTGCACCATCACGATGCGCGACGACTCGATCGTGGACCGCCACCTACGCGCGGCCCGCTCCGTCGCGGGCATGTACTCCTCTTCGTACTGCCCGTCGTCGTCGTAACCCTCGTCGTAGTGATCGATCCCGCCCAGGCCAAGGTATCCCGCAACCTTACGCACTGCCCCCATCGGCTTGTCCTTTCCTCAGGAACTCACCGCAATCGGCACGTCCCGACACATTGGACGGTAACCGACGATTCCGCGTTCGCCATGCGACACGCCCAGCACTAATTCCATTTTGTACGGCTAGCGTCCTGGTTTCACCCCGATATCCGGCCCCGTATAGCATCGAGCCATGCGCCTGTTCATCGTCGATGCCTTCACCAGCACCGCATTCAAGGGTAATCCCGCGGCCGTGTGCCTGCTGGAGGATCGAGTTCCGGACGAGTGGATGCAGGCCGTCGCGGCCGAGATGAACCTGTCGGAGACGGCGTTCCTGCTGGGCGATTCGCTGCGCTGGTTCACGCCGAAGGTCGAGGTCACGCTGTGCGGCCACGCCACCCTGGCCACGGCCCACGTCTTGTATTCGACGGGCGCGGCGACGGGTCCGGTGAAATTCGCCACGGCGAGCGGTCCGCTCACCGTGAATCGCATGCCGGACAACATGATCACTATGGATTTTCCGGCCAAGGAAGTGACACCCGCCACAGTTCCGGACGGCTTGGAAAAAGCACTCGGGGCTTCCCCGGTGAGCGTCGGCAGGAGCGCTCTCGACCTGCTGGTCGAGCTCGAATCCGAAGAAGTCGTCCGGTCGTTGACGCCCGACATCCCCGCATTGGCGGCGATCGACGCGCGCGGTGTCATCGTGACGGCCGCCGGCTCGGCGACCGATTTCGTCTCACGCTTCTTCGCCCCGAACGTCGGCGTGCCCGAGGATCCGGTGACCGGCTCGGCGCACTGCGCGCTCTCGCCGTACTGGACGGCACGGCTGGGCCGCGACACCCTGACGGGCGCGCAACTGTCGGCACGGGGCGGGGTCGTACGGGTGACGCTCGACGGCGACCGCGTCCAGCTCGCGGGACACGCTGTCACCGTCGTCACCGGCACCCTCCACATCTGAGGCCTCATCAGTCACGTGGATGTGCCCCACTCAGGCCACGTGCACACTCTGACGCTGATCACAATTTGATCACATTTGATCATGAAGGTAAAGCCGCAGGTCACTGAGCCTTGAGCCGCCGATGGCGCCGGGATTCCCAGCGCTTGAGACACGGCTCCCGCCTCCGGAGCCGGCACCCAGGGTTACGGGGCCTCCGTAACGGGCCCTACGGCCCGTACGGACACGCTCAGGACCGCCGAGCGGCCGTCGTGATCCCGGCGGCCGTCGCAGTCCGGGCGACCGTCGTGCTCCGGGTGGCGAGGAGGCGGAGCGCTGCTTCGGAGGGCGAGCCGGGCGCGGCGTTGAACACCGCCACCCGCTGCCCCTCGTCGTCCGGCAGGGTCATGAACTCGGCGCTGAGCTCCATCGTCCCCACGGTCGGATGCCGATAGACCCGCGGCCTGGTGTCGCACTCGCTCACCGGATGCGCCGCCCACAGCTCCGCGAACTCGGCGCTGCCCACGGTGAGCTCGTCGACCAGCGCGGCCAGCTCGGGAGAGCCGGGATACCGTCCCGCGATCAGCCGGAGGTCGGCGACGGTCGAGCGGGCCTTGCCCGCCCAGTCCGCATACAGCTCACCCAGCCTCGGGTCCAGGAACAGCATGGCCGCCACGTTGGGCCGCCCGGCGGGGTCGTCCGGCGCGTCGAAGTCCAGGTGTCCGGCCAGCAGCGCGTGCGCCGTGGCGTTCCAGCACAGGATGTCGCAGAAGCGCCCCATGACCAGCGCAGGCACGTCCCGGAACGACTCGATCATCACCCGGACGCCCGGCCGCACCCGTTCCGCCTCGGCGGCCCGACGCGGCGGCCGAGGCTTCGCCCTGGCCAGCGAGTAGAGGTGCCCCCGCTCGTCGTCGTCCAGCCGCAGCACCCGGGCTACGGCGTCCAGCACGGCATCGGAGGCGTTGGGACTCTGCCCCTGCTCCAGCCGGGTGTAGTAGCCCGCGCTCACCCCAGCGAGCTGAGCCAGCTCCTCCCGGCGCAACCCGGGCACCCGCCGCCGCCCGTACACCGGCAGCCCGAGCTCCCCCGGCCGCAACCGCGCCCGCCTCGACCGCAGAAACTCCCCCAGATCCGCACGCCCGTCCACACTCCCAGTATCCCGGCACCCGCCCCCGCCAACCTGCACCTGCCAGATGTACCCACACCAGACCTCTGCCTGGGCCACCAGCCCGCCCCCACGCTGGAATGCGAACCACCCGCCTGAGGAGACAACTGTGAGAATCATCGTGATCGGCGCGACAGGCACCATCGGAAGCGCGGTCGCCGCCCTCCTGGCAGCGGACCACGAGGTGGTGCCGGCATCCCGCCGCGGCCCGGCGCGCGTGGACCTGACCCACCCCGCGTCGCTCGACGCCCTGTTCGCCGCCGTCCCCGACGTCGACGCCGTGGTGTGCTGCGCGGCCTCCGGCGCCCTGGCGCCGCTGGTCACCCTGCCGGACGCCGACTACTGGCGCGGCCTCGACGGCAAGCTCATCGGCCAGGTCAACCTGGTCCGCCGCGCCGCCCTGCACCTGCGGCCCGGCGGCTCGGTGACCCTCACCAGCGGACGCATCCCCGACCCCCTGCCGGGCAGCACCCTCGGCCACCTGGTCAACGCCGGCCTGGAGTCCTTCGTACGCGCCGCCGCCCCGGAGATGCCGCGCGGCATCCGCCTCAACGCCATCAGCCCCGGCTGGGTACGCGAGACCAGCCTCGCCCTGGGCATGGACGGCACAGCCGGCATCCCGGCACACGACCTGGCCCGCATCTACGCGGACACCATCGAAGGCACCGCCCACGGCCAGGTCATCAGCCCCTGAAGCTCCCCGTCTCCTGGAGACCGGCGAATTCCAGGGGGTCGCAACACACGACCGACAATTGGCTGCTGCAGCACAGTAAGACGCTCGGCTGGATATCTCGGCCGAGCGTCATGCACGCTTTGACCGGCCTCGAGGCATCATGCCTGGGCCGGGCCATCATGGATGCCGGCTACGAACGCCGCCCGGTTGGCGTTTCGGGAAGCCGGCCGACTACCTTGCCCTCGGAGTCCAGCACCTTGATCGCCGGTTGGTCGTCGCCGTCGATCTCCAGCACGATCCTCGGGCGTCCTCGCGAGTCGCTGAGCACCAGGAAAGCTCCTTCCGGAGTGCTGTAGCCGAGCTGGACGCGAGGCGGCATGGCGGGTACCTGGTCGATCGGGAGCGCTGGATCAGGCATGTGCTTCATCTCCAGCAGCGCTGCGCCCTGAACGCCCTCCCAGCGGGTGGCCATCGTGATCGCCTGCGCGTTGGTGTAGTCGAGCGAGAGGCTGGCCCCGGCAGAGGAGGCAACGATTCCTCCCTTCTCGTTGCCGTCGCCGTCATTGAAAATCAGGTAGGTGCCTTCCGGCCCCTGACGTTGGTCGGCGGGGTACGTCTTACCTCCAATGATCACCGGAGGTTTGCTTGAGCTCGCCAGGAAGCGCTGTCGGCCTCGGCGGTCCACTACCCGGAACGACTTTCGGGCCTCCTCGCCGGACGACTCCGCTCGGACGGATTCGCTGCCCGCCATCACGGTCATGCCACTCGCCAACAGCGCGGTCGCCGCTCCGATCGCAGCCCGCCGATCACACTGCTCCATGTCCCGTTCCCTTCTCGTTGGAGGGCAACCAGTGGATCATCTGGGCGCTGCTGTGTCCCTACGGCAAACATGAAGCTCGCGGGTAGGCATAGCCTCCCCGTGCTGGTAGAGCTGTCCATACGTCGTCACTTGCCGAGAAAGCCCTGACGCCGGCCGACGCCTACAGACCATGCCCGCCACCCGCGCCCGCCCCCTACCTCTTCTATGTCGGGCTCTGGTGCGCCACGAGCTCCCGGAGGCGCTCCGCGGGCGTGTCCCAGCCAGCCGAGCAGGTGGACGAGCATCACGTAGCGCGTGGTGCGCTCGACGAGAGTGTCGACGGCCGAGGCCTGGCCTTTTCCAGGGATGCAGTCGCTTTCCCAGTGGCCGGGTACGGCGCGGTCGTCGACCTCGGCGGGTCGCTCGCTCATCATCACCATGGGCACGCAGTAGCCGACCGGCGCTGCTGGGCCAGACAGCGCGCTTGCGCATCGCGCGACCCTGAACGTGGAGCGCCTGGTAGGCGGTCTCGTGGCACACATGCATATCCGGCCGATCAGGGAAGACCCTGCGCAAGCTCTGGACGATCCGCTCCGGGCTCCAGCGCTTGCCAGGTGCTCCTGAATGTAGGCCCGCGACTGCTCAATCTTGCTTGTCTTGGAAGACAAGGCCGGCGCGCGTCGGCACGGCCTGAGCTGCCTTATCGTGAACGCAGAAAAGGCCCCCGGGGACACCCCGAGGGCCTACTTCGCCACACAACGCAGAGAAGGCCCCGACAAACCTGTCGGGGCCCTCTCTGAAAGATTGTCCGGCGGTGACCTACTCTCCCACACCCTCCCGAGTGCAGTACCATCGGCGCAGGGAAGCTTAACTTCCGGGTTCGGAATGTAACCGGGTGTTTCCTTCCCGCCATAACCGCCGTA
>NZ_JBGNUU010000015.1:0-205336 GCF_041950485.1 Nonomuraea sp. ATR24 | reverse complement strand
CCTGTTCCAACAGCGGAGCTCCTGTGGTGAGGATGTCTTGGAGTGACAGACCTCTTCTACAGCGGCTCCGCTGCTTTGTTCACCGGTCTTGACGAACAGCCCTCTCCCTTAACTGAACGGCGTTGCCCCTAGGAGGCAAGCCGCCCCGGCGCAGACATCCTGCGCCGGGGCGGCCCCGACCCGCCTCCCCCTGGTGGAGACCAGCCCCCGCGAGACCGTCAAGGAGAAGACGCCGTGACCGACCTGCCGCACTACACCGACGACCCGCTCGTGGATCTCAAGGCTCACCGGCTGCTGCTCGGCCTCGACCCCATCGCGTCCGCCCAGGCCGGCCGCGACCTCAAGTCCGGCACCTGCTCCTGCAGCACCATGCCGACCACCCCGCCGTGGGACGACCACGCCGTGTTCGAGCAGTTCGACGCGCACATGGCCGACGTCCAGGTCGATGCGCACGAGGCCGCGGCCGAGGCGCTGGAGCAGGCGCTGGAGCAGGCGCGGCGGCAGGAGCGGAAGGCCGTGGTCGAGAAATGGAACGCCACGGTGCCAGTCGGCACGCCCGTCCGCTACTGGGCCTTCGACCGCCACGGCGTCGGGAAGCCAGGCCGGACCCGCACCCCGGCCGTCGTGCTCAGCGGCCACACCCCCGTCGTCTGGGTGGAGGACGAAGGGGGCCCGATCGCCCTCACCCATGTTCAGCCCATCGAGACCGAAGGCCCGCGGTGAGCGGCAACCTTCCCGAGATGGTGACCACGGCGGGCGCGGAGACGCTGCCCGCCGTGGCGGCCGCCGACGACCGGCAGAAGAACCCGTACTGGGCCTACCTCGACAGCCTCGACGGCCGCGAATCCCGCCGCACCATGCAGGGCTGCCTCGACCGGATCGCCCGGCTGATGGCCGACCAGGACCCCACCGGCATCGACCCCGCCACCGGGAAGAAGGACCCGGCCGTGCTCGCCATCACCGGCGAGACGATCAGGTGGCATCTGCTGCGGGCCGAGCACACCCAGCGCATCCGGTCCTTGATCGGCCAGGCGACCAGCCGGAAGAAGGACGGCACCCGCGAGCCGTGGTCGCTCGCCTACCGGAACAAGCACGTCGTGGCGCTACGGCAAGTGTTGGATCGGGCGTGGCTCCTCGGGCTGATGACCGCCGACGAGCGTGACCGCGCCCAGCGCGTCGACCAGTTCGAGGGCAGCACCCTGCCCGCCGGCGGGCACCTGCCGATCGAGCGCGTCGGCGCGCTGATGGCCGCCTGCGACGCCGACCTCGACGCGCCGGACGTTGAGGACCCGGCCAAGCGGGACGAGCTGCGGCGGGTGGCGCTGCGGGACGCGGCGATGATCGCTGCCCTGTACTCGACCGGCGTGCGCCGGTTCGAGCTCGCCGGGGTGGCGCTGGCCGACTACGACCCGGCGGCCCGCTCGCTGCGCATCCGAGGCAAGCGGAGCAAGGAACGCATGGTGTACCTGACGGCCAGCGCGGTCGGCCGGATCGAGGCGTGGCTGACGGTGCGCCGCCGCGACCCGGGCGGCCTGTTCGCGCCGTTCACCCCGCGAGGCAGGCACATCCGCCGCGACGAGCACGGCCGGATCGCGTTCATGGACGCGCAGACGGTCAGCAACGTGCTCGGCGAGCGCGCCGCCCAGGCCGGGCTGGACGAGGCGCCGCGCGCTCACGACTTCCGGGGTACGTTCATCGGCGAACTGCTCGACGCCGGGGTGGACCTGGCCACCGCGCAGGCCCTCGTCGGGCACTCCTCCCCGGCCACCACGGCGAAGTACGACCGGCGGCCGGAGCGGACGCGCCGCGCGGCCGTGGACAAGCTCGCCACCCCCGACGCGGTGCCCCTGCCGGGTGCCGCCCCGCGCCGCCGGAAGGCCGCGCCTAGTTCGTGATGATCTCGGCCGCGGCCGGACGCGAGTGCTGGTCATATCCGGCCGGAACTTCCGGCTTGCTGGCCGTCCGTTGTGCTCGGAAGCTGCTGGCCTGCGTCGATGGTCGGTAGCGGCATCCCGGACATAGCCCACGCCCCGAGTCAGCTCAACATCTGGAGGAAGATCAGGCGCAGGTGAACCGACGATCCTTCCGGTCCGGCCGATGCGACGGGGCGGCGCCGTCAGAAGCGAGTGGCCGCATCGGTGATTGCCACGCGGCGTATGTCCTGCTCGGTTGCTCCCTTCACCTCCTGCAGATCCGCCCCGCGAAGGTCCGCGCCGCTCAGGTCCGCGCCGCTCAGGAACGCGCCGCTCAGGTCCGCGCCGCTCAGGTCCGCGCCGCTCAGGTCCGCGACGTTCAGGTCCGCGCCGCGCAGGTTCGCGGCGCTCAGGTCCGCGCCGTTCAGGTACGTGTTATGCAGGTTCGCGCCGCTGAGGTTCACGACGCTCAGGTACGCGCGGAGCAGGTTCGCGCGGAGCAGGTTCGCGCGGCGCAGGTCCGCGCCAGCCAGGTCCACGCCGGCCAGGTTCACGTAGCTCAGATCCGCTCGGGGGAAGCGTACCCGAGCGAAGTGGGGAGGGACGGTGAAGGCGCCGCTGGGGTCGCGGGGTGCTAGGTGGGGGACGAGGGTCAGGGCCGCGAACACGTCCTCGTCCAGCCTCCTGTCTGGGATCTTGTCGAGTTGTTCTGCTGGGGCTTCGGGAGTGCAGTGTGCGGGGGGTGCCTTCTGCCCTGCACGGAGGACACAGAAGTCGCGATTGCGGACGAAGGCGGCCAGGACGTTGCGGATGGTGTCCTTGTCACGAGGAGAATCGGCGGCCAGGCGCTGGAGCGCGTAGATGCCGCCGAGCCGTACGTCCTGTTTGGCGGAGCCAAGTTGTTCCACGGCCTTGGTGTACCGGTCGGTGATCTGCCCCTGCTCGGCGGTCCGCTGGGCCTGCCGGGAGGCGTCGAGGGACTGCGCCGTGTACCACAAGCCCTGCGCGGTGAAGACGACACCGCCGATGACGACCAACCCTGTGGCGGCCTGAATCAGGGTATGGCGGGCGGCGTTGACGGCCTCCACGCGTTCTGTGGCAGTCATCTGGCCGCGCTCGTCCTGGGTGAGCGGGTGGCGTTCGCCTGCCAGGCGGCGGGCGGCTGGCCCGATGAGTACGGCGATGCCGAGGACGGCGACGCCGGCCAGGGCGATCCCGGCCAGGGTCCAGCGTCCCCAGTCCGGGATGCTCTCGATGGTCGCCGCGACAGCGGCCCCGGCAATCGCCACCAGCAGGGGGATGAGCCACAGTAATCGGCGTATCCACCACTGCGCCCAGTGGCCCGAGCGGGACGGGGCAGATGGAGGAGTCGCTTCTGCGACTTTGGCCATGCGACGTGCCCTGGCTGCGGTCGCCGCCGCAAGCACCTGCCGAGATGGTGGTCGCGGCTGTCTGGCTCTCATGTCCTTATTGGATCTCTTCCTGAGTGCAGGCGGTGCCACGGTTCCTTAACCGTTACCGCAGCCCGACGACCTGTGGTTGCAGGTGAGGCCCGGCGTTCCACTTCTGCTCCTTGTCCTCGGTGCTCGGCGAGCGCGCCGCCCAGGCCGGGCTGGACGAGGCGCCGCGCGCTCACGACTTCCGGCGTACGTTCATCGGCGAACTGCTCGACGCCGGGGTGGACCTGGCCACCGCGCAAGCTCTCGTCGGGCACGCCTCCCCGGCCACCACGGCGAAGTACGACCGGCGGCCGGAGCGGACGCGCCGCGCGGCCGTGGACAAGCTCGCCACCCCCGCCCCGGTGCCCCTGCCGGGTGCCGCCCCGCGCCGCCGGAAGGCCGCGCCTAGCCCGTGAGGATCTCGGCCTATGGCCGACCCGGAGGCGTGTGCCGGGCGGCCGCTCGCCCCCGGAAGGTCAGATGTCGCGCAGTTCCGCCAACGCCTGGTCGGCCGCGGCCGACGCGGCGGTGCGCTCTTGCGGAGTCGCGGCGGTGAGCTCGACTTCCATGGCGTCGACGGCCCGCCTCACAGCGTCGGCCGACCTGGTGAGGTGCGCTCGCGCCCCGCCAGTCCTGGAGCCAACTGTCTGCGCCGGCGGGGGTGAGCACGTCGCTGTTCCACTCGGCCAACTGCTGGACGGCTTCCTGGTAGCTGATCAGCCCGGCCTCCACTCGCGCGCCGAGCAGCTCAATCTGGTCAGGAAAGTTCATCTCCATCATCGGATCTTCCCATTCCGGCCGCCGCGCTGGCGTGTTCGAGGGCAAGCAACATCGGAACGGCAATCACCGGCAAGGAAGGTTCCGTTCCGGTATGGCCTGGGAGGCTGGCGCCTCGAATCGGAGGGAGACTAATTCCTCCTCGTGGCCAGACTCGCCCCATGACCGAAAACACCAGCGCGACCAGCGCTCACGCCTGGCAGGCCGCCACCACCCGATTCGGACGTTCAACCCTGGCGAGGGTGTTGAGAAGCCTCAGGACATGCTCCGGTACACCGCCCGCGACAACACCAACCTCATGCAGGCAGCGGCCACCGGCCGGGCCGACGTCATCACGGTGAACTGCGCCCGGTACATGCGCCTGTTCGAGGACGCCGAGAACGAGCCATGCATCCCCGTCCCGATGCCGTGACCTGCTGATACGACCGCGCTGCATCCGCAGCGGGTGCGGCCGCACTTCATCAGGCCCCACCGATCTCGCGCCCGCCCGGATGCTGGTCTGCGTCGAGTGCTCTTCGGGGACGGCATACCCGTGCCGACATCCTGCACGGTGATCAATATGTTCCCAAGAGGACTTGACCACGATAGTGAAGTATTTGGGCCAGGAGAGGATACTTACATCAGACGGTCCGGTTCTTCCCAGCCATGATCAGAGGAGACGATGAGAGGAACCTTCGAAGCAGCGCTCGTACATGTCGTCGGCGGTATCAATTGGATGATCTTTCAGATCACCCGGGGGCATCTTGTGTTGCATCGGTTCAGAGGAGTTTCTAGCCTGAACCTTACGATGATCGAATCCAGGACCTCTGAGTCGTATAGCATGGCGATTTCTTATCTGGCCGATGGGGCCGACTATGTGGTTCTTGCTGATCGAGATTCCGCAAGGAGGGCCTCTGAAATCGTGAAGCTAGCTAATGCTGATATTGAGGATTCAATTCACATTGACGTTTTTGGGCGATTCGTGAAGGTGGGTGTTTTGAAAATAGGCAAGGGCGATTGCGACGGTTTGCTCGTTCGCCTTTTGAAGACAGTGTCACTATCGGAGCGATACGAAGTGAGACGCCAGAAGCAGATTCCCCTTCTTCGCTTGACCGAGAATGATCCTGCTGAGAGATTGCGGGAGAACGGATAGGCCCGCAGACTGTGAGTGAATCCTGTCTGCGGGCGTAGCCGGACTAGAAGATGAGCTCGGTATACCTAAAGACTATGTGGTCGTTACTCGCTGCCGCTGGAGCGCGGATTCTATTCGCACCACCAACTGTTGGTCCCGCTCGTCGCTACGGAAGGAGAGGGGGCCCACTTCCCGCGGTACTGGGTGAGGAGGTAGGTCCGCGTCCGGTACGAGTGCGGTCCGTTGAGGTCCTGCCGGCAGTTATAAGCCGTGCTGGACTTCGAGCCGCTGCCTACGCTGCAACCCCACTTCACGGGACCATTGGCTACCACTGTCCAGATTCCGTCGATGTTCTGTTCGAGGTCGGTCTCCGTGCGGCAATCGTCTGGCTTGATGGGTGTACATCTGGATATATAGCCTTCGGCGCGAATCGGCGCCTTGTTGTATACGAGCGTAAACGGGGCTTCGGCGATCACCCAGCACCCAACGTCTGCCGCTAGCTTATTTTTGTCTGTAACGGCGCTGGAGAATGCTTCGCCATCGGCGCCCGAGGTGTCCGGCTCGCCGGGCAGGGTCGGCGTGTTTGACTGACCATTGCTGTCTACCGGATGGGGATCGGCGCTGGCAGCGTTGGGAGCTATAGCCCCTAACATGACAGCAATTGATGAAGCGATGATGGCGGCACGCAGTCCGTACTTCACTCCAGAATTCTCCTTTGAGATGGGGGAGGATGAGAGTCTTGCGCGATTCAGAAGGGAAATTGTCAACGCTTGCTTTAAGTAGTCATTTCTGATCGGCGCGCTTACTAGCGGACGGCATCCTTCCCTATTCGCGGAGTAGTCATCCCTGCATATGTGAGAATTGGGAGTAAACTCGCAGGTCAGAAGAGTTTGGCTACAGTAGAGAGCTCGAATCTTAAATCGCCTGGAGTAGCGACTTAGGCCAGCAAGCTTGAAGGCCCGCCGGTCCAAGCCCGGTGGGGACGGTTACCCTCTACACCGGCCACATGACCATCACCGACCCGGCCACCGACCGCGTCACGCTGCTCATCCCCTGCCGCGGTGCCGGCCTCCGGGACGTGGAGGACTTGGCGTGTGAGACCTCGAACTCGTCGACTCCGGCGGCAAGCCGCTCCGGCTCCTGCGCGGCGCCGTCCACGTGGCCGCCGAGGTGACCCCCGATGACAGGCCCGGACGTTGAGATCACCGAGCACGTCACGCAGGTGATCGTGGAGATCGCTGAGCAGGGCGGCAATTGCGCAGCCCGGCGGGCACGGCGAACCGGACGCCGTCGCGGCCGAGGAGTCCACGCGCTGCGCCGAACCGTCCGGCGGCAACACGCACCCGCCGGCCCTGCCCGGTGCGGGGCCGGCACCGCGCGTACTGCTCCGACGCCTGCCGGGCGCGCCTACCGCGAACGCCGGGCCCGCCAGGACGGCGCGATGAGCGACGCGGTCCAACGCACCGCCGCGCTGGATGAACGGGTCGCCCCGCAACTTGAGCAGCCCGCCGCGGCGACCGCCTGGCTGGCCGAGGCGATGGCCGAGCGCACCCGGCCGCAGCAGCGCCTGGCCGACCTGTCCTGCCGAGCGCATCCGGGAGGACGAGAACGCCGTCGACGAGGCCGCCAGCGCCCACATCTGGTAGCCGAACCAACGCTGGAGCGCATAGCGACGCTTTTGCTCCCCAAGGCGGAGTATCGCTACTTAGCCGAGCCAGAGTTCTATCTGCCGTCGCGCGGCCCTTGGCAGTGGCAGGTGCCGCCGGAGCTGGTGTAGCTGAGGGCACCGTGGGAGTGGCTGGAGGTCGAGCTGTCGGTGCCCGCACGCCGGGTCGACTTGCTGGAGCAGCCGAACAGCCAGGCGACCCACGCCCAGCGGGGTGCGCCTCCGGCGGCGCGAAGCCGTAGAAGCCGCCGTCAGGGCTTGCAGGGACGTTCATGCGTGTCCTTCACTGCGTGACGGAATCCGGGCGCGTCCGCTGGCGACCCTCGTGGATGTGTCCAGGGCGCGCGCGATCACCGTCTCGCTTGTCTCCACTGCCGAGAGGAGATCGGCCAGCAGCGGGGCTGGCATGGCGCCGAGCGCGAGACCAGCGGACCGCACTGCGGAGGCGAGCTGGTCCTGCTCAGCGAGGCTGAGCAGCGCACCGGCTCGCTGATGGGCCAGGACTTCTCGCGCGGCGTACCCGTCTGCCGGGTGCCGGGTGCCGGGTGCCGGGCGCAGGGGTGGCGGGTGGGGGCCAGGGGCGTGGGCCCAGGGAGGGGCGCAGAGGGTGGCGGTCGGGTCAGGGGGTGGTGGCGTGGGCCAGGTGGGCGGTTACGGGGAAGCCGTCCAGGATGTACGGGGCGGCCAGGTGGTGGTAGGCGGCGCGGATGCGGGCCTGGACGGCGGCGGGCTGGGCGGCGATGGGGCCGAAGCGGGGGCCGCCGGCGGCGACGACGTCGGCGAGCCAGGCGTCCGGGTCGAACGGGTGGCGCCAGCGGAGGGTGTCGACGGCGACGCCGGTGAAGCCCGCCCGGCGCATGAGCGTGGCGAAGCGGCCGGGGTCGGCGGCGGCGGCGAGGGGCCGGGGCGGGAACGCGAAGGGGTGGCCGGCGGCTTCGACGGCGGCGGCGATGACGCCGGTGGCGGTCATCTCGGACGGCTCCCACCAGGTCAGCGCCACGCCCGCGCCGGGCCGGGCGACGCGGCGCAGCTCCAGGAGCGCGGCGGCGGTGTCGGGCGCGTGGTTGATGATGAAATTTCCGGCTACGGCGTCGAATGTCCCGTCCCGGAAGGGCAGCGACGGCAGCGCCGCCACCACCACCTCCGCCTCCGGATGGCGGCGCGCGGCCAGCCCCGCCATCGCGGCGTCGGCGTCGAAGGCGGTCACGCGGGCCCCGCGCGCCAGCGCCCCGGCCGTCACGACGCCGCTCCCGCACCCCGCGTCGAGCACCCGCACCCCGGCCCGCCGCTCGGCCGGGCCGGTGGGGACGCTCGCCCGGTCGAGGAGCGGGCCGACGGTGTGGGCGCTGAGCCGGGCGAATCCGCGCTCGTAAGCTTCGGGATCGGTCACCCCGGACAGCATAACGCCAAAACTTTACACATCCATGTGATATTCGCCCCGTAAGCCTGGAGGCGAGGCCGGGGCGCGGCCTAGGGTCGTCCGCATGAGTCCTGACGCGTTCATCGACGCACTGCCCAAGGTCGAACTGCACGTCCACCTGATCGGCTCCGCCTCCGTCGACACGGTGCTGGAGCTGTCGCGCCGCCACCCCGGCAGCCCGGTGCCGACCAGCGAGGAGGAGCTGCGCGCCTTCTACACCTTCCGCGACTTCCCGCACTTCGCCCAGGTGTACGGCGCGGTCAACGCGCTGGTGCGGGAGCCGGAGGACATCGCCACACTCGTGCTCGGCCTGGCCCGCGACCTGGCGGCGCAGGGCGGGCGCTACGCAGAGCTGCAGGTCACCCCGTACGCCCATCATGTCGTCGGCATGCCGGCCCGCGAGGTCACCGAGGCGCTGGACCTCGCCGCCCGGCGGGCGCCCGTCGAGCACGGGGTGGAGATGGCCTACATCTTCGACATCCCGGGCGAGTTCGGGGAGGAGGCGGCCAAGGTCACCCTCGACCACGCGCTCCAGGAACCTCCCGCTGCTTTGGTAGGTTTCGGGCTGGGCGGGATCGAGCAGAGCCGTGCGCCCCACCGCGACGCCTACCGTGACGCGTTCGCCGCGGCCAGGGCGGCAGGGCTGCACAGCGTGCCGCACGGCGGCGAGATGACCGGCCCGGAGACCGTGTGGGAGGTCATCGAGGGGCTCGGCGCCGAGCGGATCGGCCACGGCATCGCCTGCCTCGCCGATCCGCGCCTGGTGGACCACCTGCGCGAGACGCAGCTCCCGCTGGATGTCTGCCCCACCTCGAACGTGTGCACCGGCCAGGTCGCCCGCATCGAGGACCATCCGCTGCCGCGCATGCTGGAGGAGGGGCTGTTCGTCACGCTCAACAGCGACGACCCGCCCATGTTCGCCACCACGCTGGCCGACGAGTATCGCGTCGCGGCCCGCGTCTTCGGCCTGGCGGAGGCGGACCTCGCCGAGCTGGCCCGCAACGGCGTGCGGGCCAGCTACCTGCCGCAGGAGCGCAAGCAGGCGCTCCTCGGCGAGATCGACGCCCTGGTGGCCCGTTAGGGCGAGGCGATGCGGCCCAGGCCCGGCGGGATCTTGCCCGCGGCCGCCCGGTCCAGCAGGAACAGCGTGCCGCCCCGGCCGCGCGCCCCCGCCGCCGGGACCTGGACGGGCCCCGACTCCGACAGCGCCAGCCGGACCGCGCCCGACTTCTCCTCGCCGGCCGCGACCACCCACACCTCACGCGCCCCCTGGATGACCGGGAGCGTCAGCGAGATGCGCGTGGGCGGCGGCTTGGGCGCGCCGTGCACCGCGACCGCCGCGCGGGTGTCGTAGAGCGCCGGCATGCCCGGGAACAGCGACGCCACGTGCGCGTCGGGCCCCATGCCGAGCAGCAGCACGTCGAAGGCGGGCGCCGCGCCGTGGTCCTCCGGCCGGGCGGCCTTGGCCAGCTCCGTGGCGTAGGCGTCGGCCGACTCCTCCGCCGACAGCCCCGAGTCGGGGCCCAGCATGACGTGCACCCGCGCGGGGTCGAGGTCGACGTGGTCGAGCAGCGCCTGCCGGGCGCCGGTCTCGTTGCGCTCCGGGTCGCCGGCCGGCAGGAAGCGCTCGTCGCCCCACCAGATGTCCAGGCGGCGCCAGTCGACGGCGTCACGCGCCGGCGTGTCACGGATCGCCGCCAGCGTGGCGATGCCGACGGTGCCGCCGGTCAGCACCAGCGAGGCCGAGCCCTTGGCGGACTGGGCGTCGACGAGCCGGGTGATGATCCGCGCCGCCACGGCCTTGGCCAGCACGTCGGCGTCGCGGTGCACAACAACAGTGGGAACGCTCACGAGCGCCACCCTTTCATGGATACGGCCGTGCCCGGGCACCTCGGGGGCGCCCGGGCACGGGGAGTCGTGCGGTCTAGCGGAGGCGGGCCAGGCGCTTGACGGCGGCCCCGTAGATCTCGTCGGTGTCGAGCCGGCGCAGTTCCTCGGCCAGCAGCTCCGACAGGTGCCTGCGGGCCAGCGCCACGTTGCGGTCGGGCTGGCCGGGACGCGACAGCGTGGCCAGGCGGGCGTCGGTGCGCACCACCGACAGCTCGCCCTCGTCGGTGGCGAGCCGTACGGCGGTCAGGCCGGGCCCGCCCGAGTCGGCCACGTCCATCTCGGCGCCCAGCCGCTCCGACAGCCACGACGCCAGCAGCGGCGCGCTCGGGTTGCCCGCCGACGCCTCCACGACGCCGCCGTGCACCCGGCCCACGGGCTGGTCGAACGCGGCGGCCAGCAGGCTGCGCCACGGCGTCAGCCGCGCCCACGACAGGTCGGTGTCGCCCGGCGCGTAGCCCTTGGCCCGCGTCACCAGGGACGCGACGCCGTCGTCGGCGTTCTTGGCGTCGGTCAGCCGCCGCTGGGCCAGCACGCCGATCGAGTCGGCCGACGGCACGTCAGGGGCGCGGCTCGGCCACCACGCCACCACGGGCGTGTCGGGCAGCAGCAGCGGGCTGACGACCGAGTCGGCGTGCTCGGTCAGCTCGCCGTACAGACGCAGCACCACGGTCTCGCCCGGCGCCGACTCGCCGATGCGCAGCTCGGCGTCCAGCCGGTTGGCCTCGTCGGTCTCCCGGTTGATCACCACGAGGATGCGCGACGGGTGCTCGCGGGCGGCCTCGGTGGCGGCCCGCAGCGAGTCGTACTGGTCGCGCTCCTCGCACACCACGACCAGCGTCAGCACCATGCCGATCGCGGGCGCGCCCATCTGGTGGCGCAGCTGCGTGAGCTGCGCCGAGATCTTGCCCGCCGTCGTGTCGGCCAGCATGAACGTGGTCACTAGAGTCTCCTCCAGACGCGCCCGTCACGGGCCATCATCGCGTCGGCCGCGGGCGGCCCCCACGATCCCGACGGGTACGGCTCCGGCTGGCCCTGGGTGGCCCAGAACTCCTCGATCGGGTCGAGGATCTTCCACGACAGCTCGACCTCCCGCTGGTGCGGGAAGAGCGGCGGGTCGCCGATCATCACGTCGAGCAGCAGCCGCTCGTACGCCTCGGGCGACGACTCCAGGAACGACTCGCCGTAGGCGAAGTCCATGGACACGTCGCGCACCTCCATCGCCGTGCCCGGCACCTTGGAGCCGAACCTGACCGTGATGCCCTCGTCCGGCTGCACCCGCACGACCAGCGCGTTGTGGCCGAGGATCTCGGTGTCGTCGGCGCTGAACGGCAGGTGCGGCGCCTTCTGGAACACCACGGCCACCTCGGTGACCCGGCGGCCCAGCCGCTTGCCGGTGCGCAGGTAGAACGGCACGCCCGCCCACCGCCGGTTGGCGATCTCCAGCTTGACCGCCGCGTACGTCTCGGTGGTGGACCTCTTGGAGATGCCCTCCTCCTCCAGGTAGCCGACGACCTTCTCGCCGCCCTGCCAGCCCGCCGCGTACTGGCCGCGCGCGGTGTTGGCGGCCAGGTCGGCGGGCAGCCGCACGGCCTTGAGCACCTTCTCCTTCTCGCGGCGCAGCGAGGACGCCTCGAACGAGGTCGGGTCCTCCATCGCCACCAGGGCCAGAAGCTGGAGCAGGTGGTTCTGGATCACGTCGCGGGCGGCGCCGATGCCGTCGTAGTAGCCGGCCCGGCCGCCGATGCCGATGTCCTCGGCCATGGTGATCTGCACGTGGTCGACGAAGCTGCGGTTCCAGATCGGCTCGTAGAGGTTGTTGGCGAACCTCAGCGCCATGATGTTCTGGACCGTCTCCTTGCCCAGGTAGTGGTCGATCCGGAAGATCGAGCTCTCCGGGAACGCGGAGGTGGTGATCTCGTTCAGCTCGTGCGCCGAGCGCAGGTCGTGGCCGAACGGCTTCTCGATGACCACCCGCCGCCACGAGCCGTCGGGCGCCTCGGCCAGCCCGGTGCGCTTGAGCTGCTCCACGACCACGGGGAAGAACTTCGGCGGCACCGACAGATAGAAGGCGTAGTTGCCGCCCGTGCCCCGCAGCTCGTCGATCTCCTTCAACGCCATCGCCAGCGCGTCGAACGCGCCGTCGTCGGAGAACTCGCCCGGCACGAAGTGGATCCCCTCGCGGATCTGCTTCCAGACCTCCTCGCGGAAGGGCGTGCGGGCATGGGTCTTCACGGCGTCGTGCGTCAGTTTGGCGAAATCCTGGTCCTGCCAGTCGCGCCGGGCGAAACCGACCAGGGAGAAGCCCGGCGGCAGCAGCCCCCGGTTGCCCAGGTCGTAGATCGCCGGCAGCAGCTTGCGTTTGGCCAGGTCGCCGGTCACGCCGAACAACACCATCACGCACGGCCCCGCCACCCGCGGCAGCCGCTTGTCACGCGGGTCCCGCAGCGGGTTGGCGGCGGCCACCTCCAGCGTCGTGGACGTGCCGGCCACGGCCGCCGCCACGGCGACGGCCTCCTCCGGGGGCCCTGCCGGGTCACTCATCTCAAACCTCCAGTGAGGCGCCGCGCGGGGAGGGCCCGCCCTCCCCGCGGCGGGACGCCTTCGTCACGGAACCAGGTTCTTGCTGACACTCTCGAGCAGCTCGTTCCAGGACGCCTCGAACTTCTGCACGCCCTCCTCCTCCAGCACCCGCACCACGTCGTCGTAGTCGACGCCCGCCTCCTTCAGCGCGGCCATGGTGTTCCACGCCTGCTCGTAGAAGGGGCGCACGGTGTCGCCGGTGACGTTGCCGCCCGCGGCGGTCGCGTCGAGCGTCTTCTCCGGCATCGTGTTGACGGTGCCCGGCGCGACCAGCTCGTCGACGTACATCGTGGGGGAGTAGTCGGGGTTCTTCACCCCGGTGGAGGCCCACAGCGGGCGCTGCGGGCGGGCGCCGGCGGCGCGCAGGCGCTGCCAGCGCTCGGAGTTCATGACCTCCTCGAAGGCGGCGTAGGCCAGGCGCGCGTTGGCGACGCCGGCCTTGCCCTTCAGCTCGGGCTTGCCGAGCTTGTCGAGCCGGTTGTCGATCTCGGTGTCGACGCGGCTGACGAAGAACGAGGCGACCGACTCGATCGTGGCCAGGTTGAGGCCCTTGGCCTGGGCCGCCTCCAGGCCCGCCAGCCAGGCGTCCATGACCGCGCGGTAGCGCTGCAGCGAGAAGATCAGCGTGACGTTGACGCTGATGCCCTCGCCGATCGCCTGCGTGATCGCGGGCAGGCCCTCCATCGTGGCCGGGATCTTGATGAACAGGTTGGGCCGGTCCACCATCCACCACAGCGCGCGCGCCTCGGCGACGGTCTTCTCGGTGTCGCGGGCCAGGCGCGGGTCGACCTCCAGCGACACCCGCCCGTCGACGCCCTGCGTGGCGTCGTAGACCGGGCGCAGCACGTCGGCGGCCCAGCGGATGTCGTAGGTGGTGATCGCGCGCACGGCCTCGCCCACGTCCACGCCGCGCACGGCCAGGTCGTGCAGCTGGGCGTTGTAGGCGTCGCCCTTGCTGAGCGCGCCGGCGAAGATGGTCGGGTTGGACGTGACGCCGACCACGTTCTTGTCCCGGATCAGCTCCTCCAGGTTGCCGCTGCGCAGGCGCTCACGGCTGATGTCGTCGAGCCAGATGGACACGCCCTGGCCGGACAGCTTGTTCAGGATCTCGCTCATGTCCTCAGTTTCCCGTCGTCTCGCCCTTGTCCTGGCCCAGCTTGGCCAGGCTCGCCTTGGCCGCCGCAGCCACGCGCTCCGCCGTCAGCCCGAACTGCTCGTACAGCGTCTTGTACGGCGCGGACGCACCGAAGTGCTCCAGGCTGACGACCTCGCCGCACTCGCCGACGAACTCGTGCCAGCCGAGGGCGATGCCCGCCTCGACCGCGACCCGGGCCCTGATCGACGAGGGCAGGACGGTCTGCCTGTATGCGGAGTCCTGCCCCTTGAACCACTCGACACACGGCATCGACACGACGCGCGTCGGGATGCCCTGGGCCTCCAGCAGCTCACGGCCGTCGACGGCCTGCTGCACCTCGCTGCCGGTGGCGATGATGATGACCTTCGGCTGGCCGTCGGAGGCGTCGCGCAGGACGTAGCCGCCCCGGGCCACGCCGTCGGCGCTGGTGCCCTCGTACACCGGCAGGTTCTGCCGGGTGAGCGCGAGCGCGGCGGGCCGGTCGGTGTGCTCCAGCACGGTCTTCCACGCGTAGGCGGTCTCGTTGGCGTCGGCGGGCCGCACCACGTCGAGGCCGGGGATCGCGCGCAGCGACCACAGGTGCTCGATCGGCTGGTGGGTCGGGCCGTCCTCGCCCAGGCCGATGGAGTCGTGCGTCCACACGTACGTGACCGGCAGCTTCATCAGCGCCGCCAGGCGCACCGAGGGCCGCATGTAGTCGGAGAACACCAGGAAGGTGCCGCCGTACGGGCGGGTGCCGCCGTGCAGCGCGATGCCGTTGAGGATCGCGCCCATGGCGTGCTCGCGGATGCCGAAGTGCAGCGTGCGGCCGTAGCGGTTACCGGGGAAGTCCTTGGTCTGGTACTCCTCCGGGATGAAGGACGGCTCGCCCTTCATCGTGGTGTTGTTGGACTCGGCCAGGTCGGCCGAGCCGCCCCACAGCTCCGGCAGCACCGGCGCGAGCGCGCTCAGCACCTCGCCCGACGCCTTGCGGGTGGCCATCGAGCCGCCGGTCTCGAACTCCGGCAGCGCCGTGGCCCAGCCGGCGGGCAGCTCGTGGCGGGAGATGCGGTCGAGCTCGGCGGCCCGCTCCGGGTTGGCCTCGCGCCAGGCGGCGTAGCCGCGCTGCCACTCGGCGTGCGCCTCGCGGCCGCGCCGCGCCACCTCGCGGGCGTGCTCCAGCACCGCGGCCGGCACGTCGAACGTCTTGGCCGGGTCCATTCCCATGACCTGCTTAGTGGCGGCCACCTCGGACTCGCCCAGCGCCGAGCCGTGGATCTTGCCGGTGTTCTGCTTGTTGGGCGCGGGCCAGCCGATGATCGTGCGCAGCCGGATGAACGACGGCCGGTCGGTCTCGGCCTTGGCCGCCTCCAGCGCCTCGTGCAGCGCCTGCACGTCCTCCATGTAGTCGCCCGACTGGGTCCAGTCGACGCTCAGCGTGTGCCAGCCGTAGGCCTCGTAACGCTTGACCACGTCCTCGGACTTGGCGATGAGCGTGTCGTCCTCGATGGAGATCTGGTTGTCGTCGTAGATGACGACGAGGTTGCCCAGCTTCTGGTGACCGGCCAGGGAGCTCGCCTCGTGGCTGATGCCCTCCTCGATGTCGCCGTCGCTGACGATGCACCAGATGTGGTGGTCGAACGGCGAGCGGCCCGGCTCGGCGTCGGGGTCGAACAGGCCGCGCTCGCGGCGTGCCGCCATCGCCATGCCGACCGCGTTGCCCAGGCCCTGGCCGAGCGGCCCGGTCGTGGTCTCCACGCCGGCGGTGTGCCCGTGCTCCGGGTGGCCGGGCGTCAGGCTGTCCCACTGGCGCAGCCGCCGCAGGTCGTCGAGCGTCAGGCCGTAGCCGGACAGGTAGAGCTGGATGTAGAGGGTCAGGCTGGTGTGCCCGGCCGACAGCACGAAGCGGTCACGGCCGAGCCACGTGGGATCGGTCGGGTCGTGCCGCATCGTGCGCTGGAACAGCAGGTAGGCGGCGGGGGCCAGGCTCATCGCGGTGCCGGGGTGACCCGAACCCGCCTTCTCCACAGCGTCCATCGCCAGGGCTCGAACGACGTCGACCGCCTGCTTGTCCAGGTCGGTCCATTCAAGGGCTGGCACGAGTTCGGTGCTCAAGTGCTCGGTCTCCGGAATCTAGTTGTCCTTGGTGGTGCCGGTTGGCGTATCCCGCCCACACCGGACCCTAACCGAGTGGGACTGGAGATCGATTCCCATCCCACCCCGGAGCGTGTCCGTTCGCGGTGCGAGCCCCCCATTGGCCGGACCGGCCGACCCGGCGACTACAGTTTGGTTGTTCCCTGGTCGCCGCGGCGGCCACTCACGAATCAGCTCCAATCAGAGGTTACGCGTTGACTCCGCACGTGCTGGAAGCGCCTTGACGGTGCTGACGAACAGGCAGACGACGGCGCCGGCCCCCGAGGCCGGGGAGCCGCTCCCGGCCGGCCCGCGCTCGATCGGGTCGGTCGTCAAGGCCTACATCGCGCTGACCAAGCCGCGGATCATCGAGCTGCTGCTGATCACGACGCTGCCGGTGATGTTCCTGGCAGCGGGCGGCCTGCCGCCGCTGTGGACGGCCGTGTCCGTCATGGTGTTCGGCACGCTGTCGGCAGGCAGCGCCAACGCGCTCAACTGCTACGTCGACCGCGACATCGACCAGAAGATGCGCCGCACCCGGCGCCGCCCGCTGGCCAGGCACCAGGTGTCGCCGCGCGGCGCGCTGATCTTCGGCATCGTGCTGGGCGCGCTGTCCACGGCCGGGCTGTGGCTGACGACCAACTGGCTGGCCGCGGCGCTGTCGACCGGCGCGATCCTGTTCTACGTGCTCGTCTACTCGATGATCCTCAAGCGGCGCACCGCCCAGAACATCGTGTGGGGCGGCATCGCGGGCTGCATGCCGGTCATGATCGGCTGGGCGGGCATCACCGAGCGTCTCGACTGGGCACCGCTGGTGCTGTTCGGCGTGGTGTTCTTCTGGACGCCGCCGCACACCTGGACCCTGGCCATGCGCTACAAGGAGGACTACGCGGCGGCCAAGGTGCCGATGCTGCCCGTGGTCGCCACCGAGCGCCGGGTCATCCTGGAGTCGATCGCCTACACGTGGGCCACCGTGCTCTGCTCGCTGGCGCTGTGGCCGGTGGCCGGCACGACCCTGTTCTACCCGGCCGTCGCCGCCGTCCTCGGCGTGGCGTGCCTGTGGGAGGTGCACCGCCTGCTGAGCCGCCTCAACTCCGGCAAGACCGGCGTGGCGCTGCGGCCGATGCGCTTCTTCCACTGGTCCAACGCCTACCTGGCGCTGCTGTTCCTCGCGGTCGCCATCGACCCGCTGCTGTCCTGACCCCGGCGCCGCATGACCGCCGGGAAAGCGGGCACATCACCATCCGGGCCTGCCGTGCCGCCTTGGAAGGACAGCGCATTCCTGATCCGTTACAGTCACCGTATGCCGTCCCGTGATCCACGCTGGGTGCTGAAGGACCGCCCGTCGTTCGCGTTGATCACCGGGCTGGTGCTGACCGGGATCTGCGCCCTGGCCTCGTTCGCCATCGACGTGATCAACGGGGAGCCGGTCCAGTTCTTCATCTCGCTCGGCCTGGCCCTGGCGCCGGTGCCGCTGCTGCTGGCCGCCGTGCTCGCGCTCGACCGGATGGAGCCGGAGCCGCGCAGCAACCTGGTCTTCGCCTTCGCGTGGGGCGCGGGCGTCGCCGTGCTCGTGGCGGGCGTGGTCAACTCGCTGAACCTGCACTACATCATGGACACCGTCAAGCTGTCGGAGGACACCGCCCGCAACATCGCCGCCACCTTCGGCGCCCCGGTGGTCGAGGAGACGATGAAGGGCCTGGTGCTGCTCGGCCTGCTGCGCTTCCGCCGGGCCGAGCTCGACGGGCTGACCGACGGCATCATCTACGCGAGCATGGTCGGCCTGGGCTTCGCCATGAGCGAGAACGTCAGCTACTACCTCCAGGCGCTCAACTCCGAGGCGGGCGGCGTGAGCCTGGCCGTGACCGTGGTGCTGCGCGGCATCCTGTCGCCGTTCGCCCATCCGCTGTTCACCTCGATGATCGGGGTGGCGGTGGCGCACGCGGCCACCCGCGAGGGGTCGGAGCGGGTCTTCTCCATCATGGCGGGCTGGTCGGGCGCGATGGTGCTGCACGGCCTGTGGAACGGCCTGGTCTCCTACGGCGGCTTCCCGGGGCTCGTGGTCGCGTACGTGACGCTGATGATGGTGCTGGTGGCGCTCATCGTGGTCGTCTTCCGCGACCGGCGCCGCATCGTCGAGCTCATCCAGCGCTACCTGCCGCCGTACGAGCCGACCAAGCTCGTCAGCAAGGACGACATCATCATGCTGTCGGCGCTGCCCAGGCGCCGCCGGGCCCGGCAGTGGGCCAGGATGTACGGCGGCAAGCGCGGGCTGCGGGCGATGAGCGACTACCAGCTCGCCGCGACGGAGCTGGGGCTGCTGCACGAGCGGGCGGCCCGGCGGATGGTCGACGACCAGACCTTCCACGAGGAGCAGCGGGCGCTGCTGGAGTGCATGAGCACGGCCAGGGCCGACTTCCCGATGCCGCCCACGCCGGCCGGCAGCCACGGCTACATGCCTGGCTGAGCCCGGTCAGGCGGGCGCGTCGACGATGCGCCGCAGCGAGGTCTCCACGGGGCCGGGGAAGACCGGGTCGGAGCGCAGCAGCAGCGCGTCGGCGAACGCCTTGCCGGTGGCCACCAGCTCGCGCGTGGCGTAGGCGTAGGTGGGGCCCGGCCAGTGCGCGGTGGAGTCGTCGCCGACGCCGAACGTCTCCAGCCCGGCCGTCCGGCAGAGCGTGACGGCCCGGGGCAGGTGGAAGACCTGCGTCACCACGGTCAGCCGTTCGGCGCCGAACACCCGGCGGGCCCGCACGCACGAGTCCCAGGTGTCGAACCCGGCGTAGTCGAGCACCATCACCCGCTCCGGCACGCCCCTGGCCAGCAGGTAGTCGCGCATCGCGGTCGGCTCGTCGTAGGCGGCCCGGCTGTTGTCGCCCGACAGCAGCAGCGCCCTGACCTTGCCCGCGTGGTAGAGCTCGGCGGCGATGTCGAGCCTGCGGGCCAGCATGGGGGAGGGCCGCCCGCCGTACAGCCCGGCGCCGAGGACGAGCGCGGCCTGCGAGGCGGGCACCCGCGCCTGCCAGCCCGCCGTGCCGGCCACCTCGCGGTGGCCGTCGCTGCCGAACCAGGCCCACGTCATGGGCGCCAGCGCGAGCACGCTGGCGAGCACGAGTCCCTGGTACGCGCGCCGCATCGTCTGACGAGTGGGGCGGACGAATCCCCGCAAAAGGGCACCTCACCTTGGTGGGGGAGTGGCCGACATCTCACCCCATACCCTGGCATACCCCGTCAGGACTTGGCGGGGACTTCGGTGGGGGAGGGGCTGCCCGCCTCACCGGCCTCTTCGCCGGCCGTCTCGCCGGCGGGGTCGTGGGTGCGCAGCGCCGAGACGACGCGCAGCGTGAAGATCCACACCAGCGTGGAGCCGACCACGTGCAGGGCGACCAGCGCGGCCGGGACGCCGAGGAAGTACTGCGTGTAGCCGATCACGCCCTGCAGCAGCTCGACCACCAGCAGCGCGAGCGCCGCGCGCCGGGCCCGCCGGGGCGCGCGGGTCACGTGCAGGGCGAACAGCAGCGCGAAGGTCAGCCCGACGACCAGGTAGGCGACGTCGGCGTGCAGCCGGGCCACGCTCTCGATGTCGAGGTCGAAGCGGCTGGCCAGCTCGTCGCCCGAGTGCGGGCCCGTACCGGTCACCAGCACGCCCGCGACCAGCAGCGTGAACACCGCGGCCAGCAGCGCGTGGCCGAGCCGCCGTACGTCGCGGTGGACCAGCCGCCGCGCGGGCGCGTCGCCCTCGCCGGCGCGCGCGTACAGGGCCCAGCAGGCGGCGGTCAGCCCGATCGACAGCAGGTAGTGCATGCCGACCGTGAACGGGTTGAGCAGGGTGCTGACCACCACGCCGCCCCACAGGGCCTGCGCGATGATGCCGATCGGCTGCAGCCAGGCCAGCTTGACCAGCGAGGCGCGCCGCGGCTTGAGCCGGTGGGCGGCCACCCAGCAGGCCACCCCGATGACCAGCACGAGGAACGTGACCAGCCGGTTGCCGAACTCGATGGCCATGTTGATCGGCGCCACCTCGGGGTGCGCGACCGGGACGAAGCTGTCGGGCGTGCAGCGCGGCCAGGTCGGGCAGCCGAGCCCGGAGTTCGTCACCCGCACGACCGCGCCGCTCACCGTGATGCCCGCGTTGGCCACGACGGCGGCCAGCGCCCATCCGCGCAACGTCGCCGTGGTCGGCGACCAGAAGGATGACACGAAGGAGTCGGCGTAGCGCCCGGGTAGCTTCACGTCATCGATGGTAGGTGGCGGGTGTGGCGGTCCCGACACCGGCTTTTCCCTCCGCTGGACATGTGACATATTACTGAGGTGGAGGTGAGCCGATGTCCGACGTGATCGTCGTCGGGGCCGGCGTCGTGGGCGCCGCCTGCGCCTACTACGCCGCGCGCGCCGGGCTGGACGTGACCGTCGTCGACCGGGGCCCCGTCGCGGGCGGCACGACCGGGGCGGGCGAGGGCAACGTGCTCGTCTCCGACAAGGAACCAGGACCGGAGCTCGAGCTCGCGCTGCTGTCCAACGGGCTCTGGCGCGAGCTGGCCGAGACCCGCGGCGGCTTCGAGTTCGAGCCCAAGGGCGGGCTCGTCGTCGCCGAGACCGCCGAGATCCAGGACCGGCTCACCGAGCTGGCCCGCAAGCAGGGCGTCGAGCACGAGAGCGTCGCCGCCGGCGCGCTGCGCGACCTGGAGCCGCACCTGGCCGACGGGCTCGCGGGCGGCGTGTTCTACCCGCAGGACGCCCAGGTGCAGCCCATGCTGGCCGCCGCCAGGCTGCTGCGGCACGGGGCCGACAGCTATGGGCACGGCGCCGTCCGGCTGCGCCTCGGCGTCACCGTCACCGGCTTCGTCCGCTCCGGCGACCGCGTCACCGGCGTGCGCACCGACCGGGGCGACATCCTCGGCGGCGCCGTCGTCAACGCGGCCGGCACCTGGGGCGGCGAGCTCGCCGCGCTGGCCGGGGTGAGCCTGCCGGTGCTGCCCAGGCGCGGGTTCATCCTGGTCACCGAACCGCTGGCCGAGCCGCTGATCCGGCACAAGGTCTACACCGCCGCCTACGTCACCAACGTGGCCAGCGACTCGGCGGCGCTGGAGACGTCCGCCGTCGTCGAGGGCACCCAGGCGGGCACCGTGCTCATCGGCGCCAGCCGCGAGCGCGTCGGCTTCGACCGCACCACCTCGGTGCCCGTGCTCGCGCGCCTGGCCGAGCAGGCCGTCGCCCTCTTCCCGGCGCTGCGCGGCGTGCGGGTCATCAGGTCCTACTGCGGGTTCCGGCCCTACTGCCCCGACCACCTGCCCGTGATCGGCGCCGACCCGCGCGCGCCCGGCCTGTACCACGCGTGCGGGCACGAGGGCGCCGGCATCGGCCTGGCCCCCGCCACCGGTCACCTGCTCGCCCAGCTCCTCACCGGCCGTGAGCCCGCCCTCGACCCGCACCCGTTCCGCCCCGACCGATTCCCGGAGGAGCCGCGTTGACCTTCCAGATCACGATCGACGGCCGGCCCGTGCCGGTGACGCCGGGCCAGACGATCGGCGCGGCCCTGCACGCGGCGGGCGTGCGCTCCTGGCGCACCACCCGGTTCGGCGGGCGGCCGCGCGGGCTGTTCTGCGGGATCGGCGTCTGCTTCGACTGCCTGGTCACCGTCAACGGCCGGCCGCCCGAGCGCGCCTGCCTGCTGGAGGCCCGGCCCGGCGACGAGGTGACCACCTCATGACCGGCAACCCGTACGACCTGGTGGTGGTCGGGGGAGGCGCCGCCGGGGTCGCGGGCGCGCTGTCGGCCGCCCAGCACGGGCTGCGCGTGGCCCTGCTCGACTCCGGGGCGCGGCTGGGCGGCCAGTACTTCCGCCACCCCGCCGCCCCGCCGAACCCCGGCACGCCCGGCTTCGACGGGTTCGCCCGCCGGGCGCGGGCGCTGGCCGAACGCGCCGACGTGCTGCTCGGCCACCAGGTGTGGAGCGTCACCCGCGAGCCGGACGGCGACCTGACCGCCCACTGCGTCACCACCTCGGACGGCGCCGAGCGGCCGGTGGACGTGCGCGGCAGGCGCCTGCTCATCGCCACCGGCGCGCACGACCGGCCGCTGCCGTTCCCCGGCTGGGACCTGCCCGGCGTGCTCACCGCGGGCGGCGCGCAGGCGCTGCTCAAGGGCAACGGCGTGGTCGCCGGGCAGCGCGTCGTCGTCGCCGGGACCGGCCCGTTCCTGCTGCCGGTCGCCGCCGGGCTGGCCGGGGCCGGGGCGCGCGTGCTCGGCGTGCACGAGGCGAGCGCCGGGCTCGGGCTGGCCCGCCACCCCGTGCTCGCCCTGGGCAAGGCCGGGGAGGCCGCCTCGTACGCGCTCACGCTCGCCCGGCACCGCGTCCCGTACCGGCCCCGCACCGCCGTGATCGCCGCGCACGGCCGGGACCGGCTCGAAGCCGTGACCGTGGCCCGGCTCGGCCGCGACTGGAACGTGCTGTCCGCCCGCAGCGTCGCCTGCGACACGCTGGCCACCGGCTACGGCTTCACCCCCCAGATCGACCTGGGTGTCCAGCTCGGCTGCGCCACCCGGCACGACGCCGACGGCAGCCCCGTCCTCGCCGTCGACGGCCGCCAGGCCACCGGCGTCCCCGGCGTGTGGGCCGCCGGGGAGCCCACCGGCGTCGGCGGCTGGCGGCTGGCCGAGCTCGAAGGCCGCCTCGCCGGGCTCGCCGCCGCCGGCAGGGCACTGCCCGTCAAGCTCGTCCGGCGGCGCGACAGCCTGCGCGCCTTCGCCCGCGCGCTGCTGGCGGCCTACCCCGTGAAAGACGGCTGGCAGGGCTGGCTGCGCGACGACACGCTCGTGTGCCGGTGCGAGGAGGTGCCGCTGGCCCGCCTGCGCGAGGCGCAGGACCTGGGCGCCACCGACGCGCGCTCGGTCAAGCTGCTGGCCAGGCCCGGCATGGGCTGGTGCCAGGGCCGCATCTGCGGCTACCCCGTCGCCTGCCTCACCGGCGAGCGGCCCGCGCCGCCGCGCCGCCCCGTCGCCCAGCCGATCACCCTCGCAGCACTCGCCGAAGCCGCCGAACCCCCCACGGGAGGACATCCATGACCGAACGCAGCAAGGCCTGGCACGGCATCATGGTCGCCACCGCGCTCCCCCTGCGCGCGGACCTGACCGTCGACTTCGACGCCTACGCCGAGCACTGCCGCTGGCTGGTGGACCAGGGCTGCGACGGCGTCGTGCCCAACGGGTCGCTCGGCGAGTACCAGACGCTCACCGCCGACGAGCGGGCCCGCGTCGTGCGCACCGCCGTCGAGGCCGTGGGCGGGCGCAACGTGATGGCGGGCGTCGGCGCGTACGGCTCGGGCGAGTCGCGGCGCTGGGCCGAGCAGGCCGCCGAGGAGGGCTGCGGGTCGGTGCTGCTGCTGCCCCCGAACGCCTACCGCGCCGACGAGGCCGCGGTCGCCGAGCACTACCGCGAGGTCGCCGCCGCCGGGGTGCCCGTGGTGGCCTACAACAACCCCTACGACACCAAGGTCGACCTGACGCCCGCGCTGCTGGCCCGGCTGTTCGACGAGGGCCTGATCGTGGCCGTCAAGGAGTTCACCGGCGACCCGCGCCGCGCCTACGAGATCGCCGAGCTGGCCCCCGGCCTGGACGTGCTGATCGGCTCCGACGACGTGCTGCTGGAGCTGGCCCTGGCCGGCGCGGCCGGCTGGATCGCGGGCTACCCGAACGCGCTGCCCGCCGCCGGCGCCGCCCTCTACAGGGCGGCCGTCGCCGGAGACCTCGGCACGGCCCTGCCGCTCTACCGTAAGCTCCACTCGCTGCTGCGCTGGGACTCCAAGACGGAGTTCGTCCAGGCCATCAAGCTGTCGATGGACCTGGCGGGCCGTCCGGGAGGCCCCTGCCGCCCGCCCCGGCGGCCGCTGACGGACGAGCAGGCCGCCGCCGTGCGCGCCGCCACCGAGAAGGCACTCGCGGAAGGACTGCGATGAGGACCAAACGCGTGTTCCACGCCGTGGACTCGCACACCGAGGGCATGCCCACCAGGGTCGTCACCGGCGGCGTCGGCGTCATCCCCGGCGCGAGCATGGCCGAGCGGCGGGTCTACTTCCGCGACCACCTCGACCACATCCGCAAGCTGCTGATGAACGAGCCGCGTGGCCATGCCGCCATGAGCGGCGCCATCCTGCAGCCGCCCACCCGGCCAGACGCCGACTGGGGCGTGCTGTTCATCGAGGTGTCCGGGCTGCTGCCGATGTGCGGCCACGGCACGATCGGCGTGGCGACCGTGCTGGTGGAGACCGGCATGGTCGAGGTCGTCGAGCCCGTCACCACCGTCCGCCTGGAGGTGCCCGCCGGGCTCGTCGTCGTGGACGTGGCCGTCCGCGACGGCATGGCGACGTCCGTGACGCTCAGGAACGTCCCCTCCTACGCCGACCGGCTCGACGCCACCGTCACCGTGCCCGGCTACGGGGAGATCCGCTACGACCTCGCCTACGGCGGCAACTTCTACGCCATCGTCGACCTCGACGCGTACGGGCTGCCGTTCGACCGCAAGGCCAAGAACGACATCCTCGCCGCCGGGCTGGCCACGATGGCGGCCGTCAACGCCGCCGACGAGCCCGTGCACCCCGAGGACGAGCGCATCCGCGGCTGCCACCACGTCTACTTCGCCGCGCCCGGCTCCGACGCCCACCACTCGCGGCACGCGATGGCCATCCACCCCGGCTGGTTCGACCGCTCGCCGTGCGGCACCGGCACCAGCGCCCGCATGGCCCAGCTGCACGCCCGGGGCGAGCTGCCGCTGGGCCGCGACTTCGTCAACGAGTCGTTCATCGGCACCCGGTTCATCGGCCGCCTGCTGGAGGACGGCGTCGTCGGCGGCAGGCCCGCCGTCGTCCCGTCGATCACCGGCCGCGCCTGGGTGACCGGCACCGCCCAGTACTTCCTCGACCCGCGCGACCCGTTCCCCGAAGGGTTCGAGCTGTGACCCCGCCTGCGAGCACGCCCCTGATCAGCACCGTCGACTACCACACCGGCGGCGAGCCGTTCCGGATCGTCACCGGCGGCGTCCCCGCCATCCCCGGCGCCACCGTGCTCGAACGCCGCGCCAACGCCCCCGCCGCCGCCGACCACGTGCGGCGGCTGCTCTGCCACGAGCCGCGCGGCCACGCCGACATGTACGGCTGCTTCCTCGTCCCGCCCGACGACCCCGGCGCCCACCTCGGCGTCCTGTTCTGGCACAAGGACGGCTACTCCACCGCCTGCGGCCACGGCACCATCGCGCTCGGCGTGCACGCCGTCCGCGAGGGCCTGGTCGAGAGCGACCCCGACGGCGAGACCGACGTCGTCGTGGACGTGCCCTCCGGCCGCGTCACCGCCCGCGTCCGCCGCGAGGCCGGCCGCGTCACCGCCGTCACCTTCGTCAGCGTCCCCTCGTACGTGATCGCGCGCGGCGTCCCGGCCGCCGGGATCGAGACCGACCTGTCCTACGGCGGCGCCATCTACGCCTCGGTGCCCGCCAAGGCCGTCGGCCTGTCCGTCGAGCCGCGCCACGTGGGCGAGCTCATCGCCTGGGGCCGCCGGATCAAGGCCGGGCTGGAGGGGCACCCGGCCACCCGGCACCCCGGCGACGACCGGCTGTCCGGCGTCTACGGCGTGATCTTCTACGACGACCTCGGCCCCGGCCGCCAGCGCAACGTCACCGTGTTCGCCGACGGCGAGGTGGACCGCTCGCCGTGCGGGTCCGGCACCGCCGCCCGGCTCGCCCTGCTGCACGAGGACGGCCACCGCGGCACGCTCGTGCACGAGAGCGTCGTCGGCAGCGTGTTCCGCGCCCGGGTGGCCGCCGAGACGCCCGCCGGGGTGGTGCCCGAGATCGAGGGCATGGCCTACCGCACCGGCAGGCACACCTTCGAGCTCGACCAGGACGACCCCATCGGCACGGGGTTCACGCTGCGATGACCCTTCCCCATCTCGACGCCCACACCGTGCGGCGGCTGGTGCCCGTGGCCGGCGCCGTGCGGCTCCTGGAGGAGGCGCTGCTCGGCGGGCTGGACCCGGAGGCGACGCCGCAGCGGCCCGTCGTCGATCTGCCCGCCGGTCAGCTCCTGCTGATGCCCGCGGCGGCCGGGCGGTACGCCGGGGTCAAGGCCGCCACCGTGGCGCCCGGCAACGCCGCGCTCGGGCTGCCCCGCATCCAGGGCACGTACCTGCTGTTCGACGGCCGCACGCTGGCGCCGCTCGCCACGATGGACGGGATCGCGCTCACCTCGCTGCGCACGCCCGCCGTCTCGGCGCTGGCCGTCCGCCACCTGGCCGAGCCGGACGCCGGCGACCTGCTCGTGTTCGGCACGGGCCCGCAGGCGTGGGGTCACGTCGAGGCGCTCGCCGAGGTCAGGCCCGTCCGGCGGGTCACGGTCGTGGGCCGCGACCCCGGCCGGGCCGGGGCGTTCGCCGCCCGCTGCCGCGAGCTGGGCCTGGAGGCCGAGGCGCTGACCGGCCCGGGTGATCAGGCCGGTGATCAGGCCGGTGAGCGGGTCGGCGCGGCCGTGGCGCGGGCGGACCTCGTCGTCTGCTGCACCACCGCCAGGCAGCCGCTGTTCGACGGCGCGCTGGTGCGCGATCGGGCCACGGTGGTCGCCATCGGGTCGCACGAGCAGGACGCCCGGGAGCTCGACGGCGAGCTGATCGCCCGGTCGTGCGTGGTCGTCGAGGCGAGATCCGCGGCGCTGGCCGAAGCGGGGGATGTGGTCATCCCCATCCGCCACGGTACGATCACCACTCATCATCTCGCCGGAAACCTCGCTGAGCTGGTCGTGGGCCGGGTCGTCCCGGGCGACGGGCCCCGCGTGTTCAAGGGCACCGGCATGGCGTGGCAGGACCTGGTCGTCGCGGCCGCCGCGTACGAGGCGTGGTTTCAGCGGACCCGGTCCCGGAGGACCTAGGGAAGGGATGGGCGGATGGCTGCCGAGGACCGGCTCGACCTGCCGATGGTGGGCGAGCGGCAGAGCCTGCGCGAGCAGGTGGCGCACGCGCTGCGGGCCGCGCTGATCACGGGGGAGATGCGCCCCGGCGTGGTCTACTCGGCGCCGGTGCTGGCCGCGCAGTTCGGCGTGTCGGCCACGCCCGTCCGCGAGGCCATGCTCGACCTGGCCAAGGAGGGCCTGGTCGAGGCGGTGCGCAACAAGGGCTTCCGCGTCACCGAGCTGTCCGAGCGCGACCTGGACGAGCTGACCGAGATCCGCAGGCTCATCGAGGTGCCGACCGTGGCGCGGCTGGCCGACACCGGGCGCGCCGCCGACTTCGAGCGGCTGCGCCCGGTCGCCGAGGAGATCGTCGCCGCCGCCGAGCAGGGCGACCTGCTCGCCTACGTCGACGCCGACCTGCGCTTCCACCTGGAGCTGCTCGCGCTGTCGGGCAACGCGCACCTGGTCGAGGTCGTCAGGGACCTGCGCACCCGGGCCCGCCTCTACGGCCTGTCGCAGCTCTCCCAGCGCGGCACGCTGGCCGACTCCGCCCGCGAGCACGTGGAGCTGCTCGATGCGCTCAAGGGCGGCGACGTGGAGGCCGTCCGTCTGATCATGTCGGAGCACATCCAGCACGTGCGCGGCATCTGGGCCAGCAACGCCTGAGCCCGCCCTGGCCCCGGCAATCCCAGCCCCGGCCCGCCCTAGCCCCGGCCCGCCCGCGTCGAGCCGAAGCTGGCCGCCACGATGCACAGCACCGCCGCCCACTGCTGCACGTTCAGGATCTCGCCCAGCAGCAGCACGCCGATCAGCGCCGCAGCCGCGGGCTCGACGCTCATCAGGATGCCGAACACGTGCTTGGGCATCCGGCGCAGCGCCTTGAGCTCCAGCGAGTAGGGGATCACCGACGACAGCAGCCCCACGCCCAGCCCGATGAGCACCAGCTCCGGCTGGAGCAGGTCGGCGCCGCCCGTCGTGACGCCCACTGGCGCGATCACCACGGCCGACACGATCATCGCGAACGACAGCCCGGTGGTGCCGGGGAAACGGCCGCCGGCCGCCGCCGACAGCAGGATGTAGGCCGCCCAGCAGGCGCCCGCCACCAGCGCGAAGCCGATGCCGGCCCAGCTCACCCCGGCCGACTGCCCCCACGGCGCCAGCAGCACCACCCCGGCCGCGGCCAGGCCGACCCACAGCAGGTCGAGCCGCCGCCGCGAGGCCGCCACGGCGACGCCCAGCGGCCCCAGGAACTCGATCGCCACCGCGACGCCCATGGGCAGCCGCGCCAGCGCCTCGTAGAACGTCAGGTTCATCACCGCGAGCGTCACGCCGAACGCCAGGCCCACAGCCCAGTCGCGCCACGCCAGCCCGCGCAGCCGGGGCCGGGCCACCGCCCCCATGATCAGCGCCCCGGCAGCGATCCGCAGGAACACCACCGCGCTCGGCGGGAGCGCCGCGAACAGCTCCTTGGCGAACCCCGCCCCGAGCTGCACGGAGAAGATCCCCAGCAGCACCAGCCCGGACGGCGGAATGGAATCGGCGGCGCCGCGCAGCAGGCTGCCGGCCCGGGGCAGGCGGCCGCCGCGGTCGAGCGGGTCGTCGTAGGCGAAGGCGGTCACGGATCTCCTCACAGCGAAAAGGCCCTCGCAGCCTACCCACCGCCTCCGGCGTCGCCGCAGCCGAGGTGATATGACTGCCCGATAACCCCATGAATCGGTAAAAGGGACCCATGTCCGCCACTCCCGACAGGCCCCCGTCCTCCCTCGCCGCGGCCTCGTTCGTCAGCTGCTTCGACCGCTTCGCCGTGACGCCCATGCTCGTGCTCATCGCCGTCGACCTCGGCGTCCCGCTGGCCGCCGCCGTCGCCGTGGCCAGCGGCTACTACCTCGCCTACGGGCTGGTGCAGCCGCTGTGGGGCGTGCTGTCCGACCGGTTCGGGCGGGTGCGCGTCATGCGGATCGCGCTGCTCGGCGCGGCCGTGACGGGCCTGGTCTCCGCGTTCATGCCGGTGCTCGGCGCGCTCGTCCTGTCCCGGGTCGCCGCGGGCGCCTGCTTCGGCGCGATCGTGCCCGCCTCGCTCGCCTACGTCGGCGACACCGTCCAGCCGTCCGGCCGCCAGCGCGCCCTGTCGGACCTGATGGGCGTGATGGCGCTGGGCACCGCGCTGGCCACCGGCTTCGGCGGGCTGCTCGGCGACCTGGCGGGCTGGCGGCTGGTGTTCACCGTCCCGGCCGCGTGCGCGCTGGCCTGCGCCGTCGCGCTGCGCGCCCTGCCGGAGCCGCCCAGGAGGGCCGCCGGTCCCGGGCGCGGCGGGCACGTCGGCGCGGTCCTGCGCAGCCCGTGGGCGCTGCTGGTGTTCGCGCTGGCGTTCGTGGAGGGGGCCGTGCTCATCGGCACGATGGCGTTCCTGGCCACCGCCCTGCAGCACGACGGCGTCTCCACCACCGTGGCCGGGCTCTGCGCCGCCGCCTACGGGCTCGGCGTGTGGCTGTTCAGCCGGCTGGTCATGCGGCTGTCGCGTGGGTGGCCCGCGTGGTGGCTCATCGCGGCGGGCGGCGCGCAGATGTGCGCCGGGTACGCCGTCGTCGCCGCCGGGGTGAGCGTGGCCGCCGTCACGGTCACCGCGCTGCTGCTCGGCGGCGGCTGGTCGTTCATGCACTCGTCGCTGCAGACGTGGGTCACCTCCGTGGTGCCGCACGCCAGGGGCACCGCCGTGGCGTTCTTCGCCTCGGCGCTGTTCGTCGGCAGCGCCGCCTCCTCGTGGGCGGCCGGGCCGCTGGCCGGGGACGGCCGCTACGGGCTGCTGTTCGGGCTCGCCGCGGCGGCGGCGCTGCCCCTCACCGTCGTGGCCGCCCTCGCCAGACGCCGCTACGGCGCCCTCGTCCCGGACGCGACGCCCGGTTAGGCCAGGGCGTCGTCACGCGGGCCAGTCCCGGCGCGCGTCATTCCCAGCGGAAGGTGCGGGCGGCCAGGCCCAGGGAGGCCAGCGCCCAGACGGCCAGCACGGCGAGCGCGCCCAGCGGCAGCGCCGCGCCGCCCGACAGGACCGCGCGCAGCCCGCCGGTCAGCGCCGAGATCGGCAGCAGCTCCAGCACCGGCCGCACCGACGCGGGGAACTTCGCCAGCGGGAACACCACCCCGCCCGCCGCCAGCAGCAGCAGGTAGACCAGGTTGGCGGCGGCCAGCGTCGCCTCGGCCCGCAGCAGGCCGGCCATGAGCAGCCCGAGCCCGCTGAACGCGGCGGTGCCCAGCAGCACCAGCAGCGCGGCGGCGAACGGCGACCCGTGCGGCTGCCAGCCCAGCGCCAGCGCCACCCCGACGATCACCGCGACCTGGATGGCCTCCACCGCGATCACCGCGGCCGTCTTGGCCAGCATGAGCCCGCCCCGCGACAGCGGCGTGGCGCCCAGCCGCCTGAGCACCCCGTAGCGCCGCTCGAACCCGGTGGCGATCGCCTGCCCGGTGAACGCCGTCGACATCACCGCCAGCGCCAGCACGCCCGGCGCGAGGAACGCCACCCGGTCGCCGCCGCCCACGTCGATGAGCGGCGCCACCGAGAAGCCGACCAGCAGCAGCACCGGGATGATCATCGTGAGCAGCAGCTGCTCGCCGTTGCGCAGCATGGCCCGGATCTCGGCCCCGGCCTGCGCCAGCACCATGCGCGGGAACGGCGCCGCCCCCGGCGCGGGGGTGAAGTCCAGCGTGGCGCTCATCGCAGCTCCCTGCCCGTCAGCTCCAGGAACACGTCTTCCAGCGTGCGGCGCTCGATGCGCAGGTCGTCGGCCGTGACGCCCTCCGCCGCGCACCAGGCCGTCACGGTGGCCAGCAGCTCCGGGTCCACCTGGCCCTCGATGATGTAGTGGCCGGCCGGCGACTCCTTGGCCGCGCTCCCGGCCGGCAGCGCGTTGAGCAGCTCCTCCAGCCCCAGCCCCGGCCGGGCGCGGAAGCGGAGCTGCCGCTCGGCGCCGGTCAGCGTGGCGGGACTGCCCTCGGCCACCACCCGGCCGCGGTCGATGATGACGACCTTGTCGGCCAGCCGCTCGGCCTCGTCCATGTGGTGGGTGGTCAGCACCACCGACACCCCGGCGGCGCGCAGCTCGCCGACCAGCTCCCAGCACGCGTGCCTGGCCTGCGGGTCGAGCCCGGCCGTCGGCTCGTCCAGGAAGACCAGCTCGGGCCTGCCGATGACGGCCGCGGCCAGCGACAGCCGCTGCTGCTGGCCGCCCGACAGCCTCCGGTACGGGGTCCGTACGTGATCGGAGAGGCCGAGGCGCTCCAGCAGCGCGCCCGGGTCGAGGGGACGGGCGTAGAAGCGGGCGACCAGCCGCAGCCACTCGGCGCAGCGCATCGCGGGCGGGACCCCGCCGGACTGCAGCATGACGCCCACCCGGGGGCGCAGCGCGGCGGCGTCGGGGGCGCTGCCGAGCACCCGCACCGTGCCGGCGTCGGCTTTGCGGAACCCCTCGCAGATCTCCACCGTCGAGGTCTTGCCGGCGCCGTTGGGGCCGAGGACGGCGGTGACCGCGCCGCGCGCGGCCAGCATGCTGAGGCCGTCGACCGCAGTGGTGCCGCCATAGCGCTTGACCAGGTCCGCGATCTCGACGGCTGGGGATTCCATGCGCACGAGTTTAGGGACTGCCGGGGCCGGTCCGGCCCGCAGGGCAAGCTGGCCGAAATTTATCCCATAATTGGGAATTCGGGGGACCAGATGATGGTTTGACCCCTCGGCCCTCGTGGGCCACACCGCCTGCGGGGAAAGGGGTACGCATGTCCGTGGCAGAGGCCACGCAGTCGCAACCGGCCGTCGTCAAGGAGCGACGGGGGCTCCTGCTCCTCATCCTGGGCGCGCTGTCGGCGATCGGGCCGCTGTCCATCGACATGTACCTGCCCGCGCTGCCCGCCATCAGCGGCGAGATGCTCAGCCCCGCCGCCCAGGTCCAGCTCACGCTCACCGCCTGTCTCATCGGCGTGTCGGCCGGCCAGGTGATCGCCGGGCCCGTGAGCGACGTGCGCGGGCGGCGGCTGCCGCTGATCGTCGGCGTGGCCGGGTTCGCGCTGACGTCGCTGCTGTGCGCCTTCGCGCCGTCGGTGCCCGTGCTGATCGTGCTGCGGCTGCTGCAGGGCATGCTCGGCGGGGCCGCGCTGGTCATCGTCCGGGCCGTGGTCCGCGACCTGTACGACGGGCCCGCCATCGCCCGCATCTTCGCCACCCTCATGCTGGTCAGCGGCCTGGCGCCGATCCTGGCCCCGGTGGCGGGCGCGCAGCTGCTGGCCTTCACCTCCTGGCGCGGCGTGTTCGTCGCGCTCAGCCTGGCCGGGCTGGTGCTGCTGCTGGCCGTCCTGCCGGGCGTGCGCGAGACGCTGCCCGCCGAGCAGCGGGAGGGCGGCGGGCTCAAGCACACGCTGGCCACGTTCTGGGCCCTGCTGCGCGACCGCGCGTTCATGGGCTGCGCGCTCACGGCCGGGCTGGCCTTCGCCGCCATGTTCGCCTACATCTCCGGCTCGCCGTTCGTGCTGCAGGAGGTGTACGCGGCCACGCCCCAGCAGTATTCGCTCATCTTCGGGCTCAACGCGCTCGGCCTGACCGTGATGGCCCAGGTCGGCGGCAGGCTGTCGGGCCGGGTCCGGCCGGCGCGGCTGGTGTTCGCCGGCCTGTTCGTGAGCCTGGCGGGAGGCGGGCTCCTGCTGGCCGCCGCGGTCACCGGGCTGGGGCTGGCGGGTATCGTGGCGGGGCTGTTCGTCATCATGTGCGGCCAGGGGCTCGTCCTGCCGGGCACCGGCGCGCTGGCGCTGGCCGGGCAGCCCCCGCAGGTCGCCGGGTCGGCCTCGGCGCTGCTGGGCGTCCTGCAGTTCGCGCTGGGGGCGGTCGCGGCCCCGCTGGTGGGCCTGGCCGGCCAGGACACCGCCGTGCCGATGGCCGCGCTGATGCTCGCCCTGATGGCCGCTTCGGCGCTCAGCTTCGGCATCCTGGGACGCCAGCGAAATTAGGTAAGCCTACCCTGCGTGAGAAATTGCATTGCCGGGTCCTCCGGATTCATTTGAGATGCGGGAAGGAATTACGGCACACTGATGTTGTGAAAAACGTGCCCACGATCGAGCCAGGCAGCGAGCGCAGCACCCGTGCGCGCGTGGCCCGGCTGATCCTGGAACACGGTCCCATCGCCGCGGCGGCGCTGGGCGAGCGGCTCGGGCTCACGCCCGCGGCCGTCCGCCGTCACCTCGACGCGCTGCTGACCGACGGGATGATCGAGCCTCGCACCGGGCGCCAGCGCGGTCAGCGCGGGCGCGGGCGGCCGGCCAAGCTGTTCGCCATCACCGACGCGGGGCGCAGTGCCTTCGAGCACGCCTATGACGATCTGGCCGGGAGCGCGCTGCGTTTCCTGGCAGAGCGCATGGGAGAAGAAGCCGTGTCCGACTTCGCCCGCTCACAGGTTTCCGGCCTGCTGCGGCGGATGGAGCCGGTCATGCGGGCGGTGCCGGCCGACCAGCGGGTCCAGGTCCTGGCGCAGGCGCTGTCGGCGGAGGGTTACGCGGCCTCGGCCAGCAAGGCCAAGTCCGGCGGCGACCAGCTCTGCCAGCACCACTGCCCGGTGGCGCACGCGGCCGCGGAGTTCCCGCAGCTGTGCGAGGCCGAGACGGAGGCGTTCGCGCAACTGCTCGGCACCCCGGTGCAGCGCCTGGCCACGATCGCGCACGGCGACGGGGTCTGCACCACGCACGTCAGCCCCCAGACGCTGGGGCCCGCACATAGAGCCATCGATAAGAACAAGGAGACCGGAAGGTGACTGTCACCGACCGCCCGGAGCTGGAAGGCCTCGGGAATTACAAGTTCGGCTGGGCCGACCCCGACGCCGCCGGGGCCGCGGCCAAGCGCGGCCTGTCCGAGGAGGTCGTCCGAGACATCTCCGCGCTCAAGAACGAGCCGGAGTGGATGCTCGACCTTCGCCTGAAGGGGCTCCGCCTGTTCGGCAAGAAGCCGCTGCCGACCTGGGGCTCCGACCTCACCGGCATCGACTTCGACAACATCAAGTACTTCGTGCGCTCCACCGAGAAGCAGGCCGCTTCCTGGGACGAGCTGCCCGAGGACATCAAGAACACCTACGACAAGCTCGGCATCCCCGAGGCGGAGAAGCAGCGCCTCATCGCCGGCGTCGCGGCCCAGTACGAGTCCGAGGTCGTCTACCACAAGATCCGTGAGGACCTTGAGGAGAAAGGCGTCATCTTCGTCGACACCGACACGGGCCTGCGCGAGCACGAGGAGCTCTTCAAGGAGTACTTCGGCTCGGTGATCCCGGTGGGCGACAACAAGTTCGCCGCTCTCAACACCAGCGTGTGGTCCGGTGGCTCGTTCATCTACGTGCCGCCGAACGTCGAGGTCGAGATCCCGCTCCAGGCCTACTTCCGGATCAACACCGAGAACATGGGCCAGTTCGAGCGGACGCTCATCATCGTCGACGAGAACAGCTACGTGCACTACGTCGAGGGCTGCACCGCGCCGATCTACTCCTCCGACTCGCTGCACTCCGCGGTCGTCGAGATCATCGTGAAGAAGAACGCCCGCTGCCGTTACACGACCATCCAGAACTGGTCGAACAACGTCTACAACCTGGTCACCAAGCGCGCCGTCGCCTACGAGGGCGCGACCATGGAGTGGATCGACGGCAACATCGGCTCCAAGGTCACCATGAAGTACCCGGCCGTCTACCTGATGGGCCAGCACGCCAAGGGCGAGACGCTGAGCGTCGCGTTCGCCGGCGAGGGCCAGCACCAGGACGCCGGCTCCAAGATGGTGCACCTGGCGCCCAACACGAGCTCCAGCGTCATCTCCAAGTCGGTGGCGCGCGGCGGCGGCCGCACCTCCTACCGCGGTCTCGTGCAGATCGAGGAGGGCGCCCACGGCAGCGCCAGCACCGTCAAGTGCGACGCCCTGCTCGTCGACCAGATCAGCCGCTCCGACACCTACCCGTACGTCGACGTCCGCGAGGACGACGTCTCGATGGGCCACGAGGCCACGGTCTCCAAGGTCAGCGAGGACCAGCTGTTCTACCTCATGAGCCGCGGGCTCGAAGAGGACGAGGCGATGGCGATGATCGTGCGCGGCTTCGTGGAGCCGATCGCGCGTGAGCTGCCCATGGAATACGCGCTCGAGCTGAACCGGCTGATCGAGCTGCAGATGGAAGGAGCCGTCGGCTGATGGGCCTGAACGAGAAGCCCCTGTCGACCCTGCACGAGAAGGCGTCGTACGACCTGGCCGACTTCGAGGTCCCCACGGGCCGCGAGGAGGCGTGGCGCTTCACGCCGCTGTCGCGCCTGAAGGGGCTGCACAACGGCCAGGCCGCGGCCAGCGGCCAGGTGGTCACCCAGGTCTACACGCCCGAGGGCGTGCGGGCCGAGTGGGTCGGCCGCGACGACGAGCGCATCGGCAAGGCTTACGTGCCGGCCGACCGGGTCAGCGCCCAGGCCTACAACGGCTTCGAGAAGGCGCTGGTCGTGACCGTGCCGAAGGAGGCCGTGCCCGGCGACGCGATCACCGTCGAGATCAAGGGCAACGGCGGCGAGGGCGCGGCGTACGGCCACATCGTGGTCGTCGTCGAGCCGATGGCGCAGGCGACCGTGGTCGTCCAGCACGAGGGCAGCGCCGTCTACGCCGACAACGTCGAGTTCGTCGTCGGCGACGGCGCCACGCTCAAGGTCGTCAGCCTCCAGGACTGGGCCGACGACGCCGTGCACGTCTCCCACCACCACGCCCAGCTCGCCAAGGACGCCACGTTCCGGAGCTTCGTGGTGACCCTGGGCGGCGACCTGGTGCGGCTGTCGCCCAGCGTGTCCTACACCGCGCCCGGCGGCGACGCCGACCTGTCCGGCGTCTACTTCGTCGACGCGGGCCAGCACCTGGAGCACCGCCTGCTCGTCGACCACTCGCAGCCCAACTGCAAGAGCAACGTCGACTACCGCGGCGCGCTCCAGGGCGAGGGCGCCCACGCCGTCTGGATCGGCGACGTGATCATCAGGGTCGCGGCCGAGGGCACCGACACCTACGAGCTCAACCGCAACCTCATCCTCACCGACGGCGCCCGCGCCGACTCGGTGCCCAACCTGGAGATCCTCACCGGCGAGGTCGCCGGCGCGGGGCACGCCTCGACGTCGGGCCGCCTCGACGACGAGCACATCTTCTACCTCCAGGCCCGCGGCATCCCGTTCGACGAGGCCCGCCGCCTGGTCATCCGCGGCTTCCTCGGCCAGCTCATCGAGAAGATCCAGGTCGAGGAGCTGCGCGAGCGCGTGATGAACGCGGTGGAGGCGGAGCTCGCACGATGAGCGGCTACGAGAAGGTGTGCAAGGTCAGCGACATCCCCGACGAGGGGGTGATCGGCGTCGAGGTGGGCGAGACCCCCGTGGCGCTGGTGCGCAAGGGCGACGAGGTGTTCGCCCTGCACGACATCTGCTCGCACGCCGAGGTCAAGCTCAGCGAGGGCGAGGTGTACGACGGCACCCTGGAGTGCTGGCTGCACGGCTCGTGCTTCGACATCCGCTCCGGCAAGCCCACCGGCCCGCCCGCGACCAAGCCCGTGAACGTCTACACAGTCAAGATCGACGGCGACGACGTCCTCGTCTCGCTCTCGAAGGAGTCATAAACACATGTCCACCCTTGAGATCCGTGACCTGAAGGTCGCCGTCGAGGACAAGGAAATCCTGCGCGGCGTCAACCTGACCGTGAAGGCCGGCGAGACCCACGCCATCATGGGCCCCAACGGCTCGGGCAAGTCCACGCTCGCCTACGCGATCGCCGGTCACCCGAAGTACACCATCACCGGCGGTGAGGTGCTGCTCGACGGCGTCGACCTGCTGGAGCTGTCGGTCGACGAGCGCGCCCGCGCCGGCCTGTTCCTCGCCATGCAGTACCCGGTCGAGGTCCCCGGCGTGTCGGTGTCCAACTTCCTGCGCTCTGCCGTCACCTCCGTCCGCGGCGAGGCGCCCAAGCTGCGCGAGTTCGCCAAGGACCTCAAGAGCGGCATGGACGCCCTGGCCATCGACGCGGCCTTCGCCCAGCGCAACCTGAACGAGGGCTTCTCCGGCGGCGAGAAGAAGCGCCACGAGATCCTCCAGCTCGAGCTGCTCAAGCCGAAGATCGCGGTGCTCGACGAGACCGACTCCGGCCTCGACGTCGACGCCCTGCGCGTGGTGTCGGAGGGCATCAACCGCTTCCGCGCCTCCGGCGAGACCGGCGTGCTGCTCATCACCCACTACACCCGCATCCTGCGCTACGTGAAGCCCGACTTCGTGCACGTCTTCGCGGCCGGCCGGGTCGTGGAGGAGGGCGGGCCGGAGCTGGCCGACAAGCTCGAGGCCGAGGGCTACGAGCAGTACACGAAGGCATCTGCATGACTTCCACCAGCTTGGACGTGGAGAGGATCAGGAAAGACTTCCCGGTCCTCTCCCGCGAGCTGCCCGGCGGGCGTCCGCTCGTCTACCTCGATTCGGGCAACTCCTCGCAGAAGCCCACATCGGTCGTCGAGACCATGCGCGAGCACCTGGCAATGCACTACAGCAACGTCGGGCGCGCCATGCACGTGCTGGGCTCGGAGTCGACCGAGGCGTACGAGAGCGCGCGCGACAAGGTCGCCGCGTTCATCGGCGCCCCGTCGCGCGACGAGGTGGTCTTCACCAAGAACGCCTCCGAGGCGCTCAACCTCGTCGCCTACAGCTTCGGCAACCCGGCGTGCGCCGACCCGCGCTTCACGCTCGGCCCCGGTGACGAGATCGTCATCTCCGAGATGGAGCACCACTCCAACATCGTGCCGTGGCAGATGCTCGCGCAGCGCACCGGCGCGACGCTGAAGTGGTTCGGCGTCACCGACGAGGGCCGGCTCGACCTCGCCGACGGCGTCGTCACCGAACGCACGAAGATCGTCTCGGTCGCGCATCAGTCGAACGTGCTCGGCACCGTCAACCCGGTCGCCGACGTGGTCGCGCTCGCCCGCCGGGCCGGCGCGCTGGTCCTGCTCGACGCCTCCCAGTCCGTCCCGCACCACCCCGTGGACATGGCGGCGCTGGACGCCGACTTCGTGGCCTTCACCGGCCACAAGATGGTCGGCCCGTCCGGCATCGGCGTGCTGTGGGCGCGCGGCGAGCTGCTGGAGGCCATGCCGCCGTTCCTCGGCGGCGGCGAGATGATCGAGGCGGTCTGGATGGACCGCTCGACGTACGCGCCCGCGCCCCACAAGTTCGAGGCCGGCACCCCGCCGATCGTCGAGGCCATCGGGCTCGGCGCGGCCGTCGACTACCTGACCGGCATCGGCATGGCGGCCGTGGAGGCCCACGAGCGCGAGCTCACCGCCTACGCGCTCGACGCGCTGCGCGAGGTGCCCGGCCTGCGCCTGATCGGGCCCGACTCCCTCGACCTGCGGGGCGGCACGCTGGCGTTCACGCTGGAGGGGATCCACCCGCACGACGTGGGCCAGATCCTCGACGACCGGTTCGGCATCGCCGTGCGGGTCGGCCACCACTGCGCGCGCCCGCTGCACCTCAGGTTCGGAATACCGGCGACCACCAGGGCGTCGTTCTACCTGTACAACACCACGGGCGAGGTCGACGCCCTGGTGCGCGGCCTCCACCACGTACAGAAGGTGTTCGCATAGCCATGATCGGCGAGTCGATGTACCAGGAGCTGATCCTGGAGCACTACAAGCACCCGCAGGGGCGGGGGCTGCGCGAGCCGTACGACACCGAGGTTCACCACGTGAACCCCACGTGCGGCGACGAGATCACGCTGCGCGTCAAGGTGGGCGACGCGGGCCGCATCGAGGACGTCTCCTACGACGGCCAGGGCTGCTCCATCAGCCAGGCCGCCGCCTCGGTGCTGCACGAGCTGACCGCCGGCTCGACCGTCGAGGAGACCCTGTCGGTGGTCGACGAGTTCACCCGGCTCATGCAGGGCAGGGGACAGGTGGAGGCCGACGAGGACGTGCTCGGCGACGCGGTCGCGTTCGCCGGGGTGGCCAAGTTCCCGGCCCGCGTGAAGTGCGCGCTGCTGTCGTGGATGGCCTACAAGGACGCTGTAGTGAGGAGTGCTGCACGATGAGCAAGCCCGTCGAGACCCCGACCGGCTTCGACGGCGAGGCGAGCGTCGAAGAGGTCATGGAGGCGCTCAAGGACGTCGTCGACCCCGAGCTCGGCATCAACGTCGTCGACCTCGGCCTGATCTACGGCCTCAACCTCGACCCGGCCGACGGCGGCGCCAAGCCGGTGGCCACCATCGACATGACGCTGACCAGCGCGGCCTGCCCGCTGACCGACGTCATCGAGGACCAGGCGCACTCCGCCCTGGAGGGCATGGTCTCCGATGTGAAGATCAACTGGGTCTGGCTGCCGCCGTGGGGCCCGGACAAGATCACCGATGAGGGCCGTGAGCAGCTTCGTATGCTAGGCTTCAACGTCTGATCTTTTACCGCTGGTCGGCTGGCGCTCCGCGTCAGCCGCTTCAGCATGCCAGGGGATCCGGAAAGTCCGGCGCCCCGACGGGGAATAGTCTTGATCCTCCCCGCGTTGGCACCAGGGACACCTGACGCCTCATCGCGCGTCCCGCGCCGCCTGCGGCCGGCGCCCAGGTGCGCCTCCCCCTCCGCTCGCCCCCACGGCGGGCGCACTGCACCGTGTACGGCAAGGCCGCCGTACGTCCTGGCTCGTCCTTTCGCAGAAGTGACGTGCCACTTCGACTGAAAGGCACGAAGTTCGTGACCATGCTTGACGCTGCCCTGCCCGAGACGACCCCTGAGCAGGGCCCGTCCGAGTTCGAGCTGCTCGGCCTGCCCAAGCCGCTCATCAGCGGCCTCTCCCGGCAGGGAATCGACAGCCCGTTCCCCATCCAGAGCGCGACGATCCCGGACGTGCTCTCCGGCGCCGACGTCCTCGGCCGCGGCCAGACCGGCTCCGGCAAGACGCTGGCCTTCGGCCTGCCCACGATGGCCCGCCTCGCCGGCGTCAAGCCGGCCCCCGGCCGGCCCCGCGCCATGATCCTCGTCCCCACCCGTGAGCTCGCGCTCCAGGTGCACGACGCCATCGAGCCCCTCGGCCGCGGCCTCGGCCTGCGCATGAAGGTCGTCGTCGGCGGCATGTCCATGGGCAAGCAGATCGAGGCGCTGCGCCGCGGCGTCGACGTCGTCATCGCCACCCCGGGCCGTCTCGGCGACCTCATCCGGCAGGGCGAGTGCTCGCTGGAGGACATCGAGATCAGCGTCCTGGACGAGGCCGACCACATGTGCGACCTCGGCTTCTTCCCCGTCGTCACCGAGCTGCTCGCGCAGACCCCGGCCGACGGTCAGCGGCTGCTGTTCTCCGCCACGCTCGACGGCGACGTCGACAAGCTCGTGCAGCGCTTCCTGAAGGACCCGATCACCCACTCCGTCGCCCCCGCGACCTCCCCGGTCGACACGATGGAACACCACGTCATGCAGGTGACGCGCGACGACAAGTTCGACGTCACGGCCGAGATCGCCAACCGCGAGGGCCGTACGATCATCTTCGTCCGCACCCAGCACGGCGTCGACCGGCTGTGCAAGCAGCTCGCCCGCGTCGGCGTCAAGGCCGGCGGCCTGCACGGCGGCAAGCGCCAGAACCAGCGCACCCGCATCCTCGCCGAGTTCCGCGAGGGCTCGGTCAACGTGCTCGTCTGCACCGACGTGGCCGCCCGCGGCATCCACGTCGACAACATCAGCCTCGTCCTGCACGTCGACCCGCCGCAGGACCACAAGAGCTACCTGCACCGCGGCGGCCGCACCGCCCGCGCCGGCGAGAAGGGCACCGTCGTCACGCTGGTGCTCCCGAACGAGCGCCGCTCCACCGACGCGCTGACCCGGCGGGCGGGCATCCACCCGTTCCGCCTCAAGGCGACCCCCGGCCACCCGCGCCTGGCCGAGATCGCCGGGGCCCGCACGCCCAGCGGCGAGGCCATCCCCGTGTGGGAGCCCGACGTGCGCAAGCCGCTGCGCCCCCGGCGCGAAGGCGGCCACGCCGGCTCCGAGCGCCGCGGCCGGCGTCCGCGCCGTGAGTTCGACGGCGAGCGCCGCCCGCGCCGCCACGACGGCGACCGCCCGCCCTTCGCCGGCCCGCGCCGGACCGAGGACGGCTCGTTCGGCGGCCAGCGCCGCACCGACGACCGCTACCCGCGCCGTCACGACGAGCCCCGCACGTTCGGTGACGACCGCCGCTCCGGCGGCGACCGCCCCCGCGGCGGCTACCGCAACGACGGCGACCGTGGCGGATACTCCGGCGGCGGCGACCGCGGTGGCTTCGGCGGCGGCGACCGTGGCGGTTTCGGCGGCGGTGACCGTGGCGGCGACCGCGGCGGTGACCGTGGTGGCTACCGCAACGACGGCGACCGCGGCGGCTACTCCGGCGGCGGTTACCGCAACGACGGTGACCGTGGTGGCTACTCCGGTGGTGGCGACCGCGGCGGCTTCCGCAACGACGGCGACCGTGGCGGTTTCTCCGGCGGCGACCGTGGGCGTGGCGGGTTCCGTGAGGGTGACCGGCCGCGTGGCGGGTTCCGCTCCGACGACCGCCGCCACTCCACCGACCGTGGCCGCCCGTTCTCGGCCGACCGCGAGCGCGGCGTCCGCACGGACGACCGTCCCCGTGACGGCTACCGCTCCGGCGGCGCCCGTCCCGACGACCGCGGCCAGCGGGGCGGCTTCCGCGCCGACGACCGTGGCAACGGCGGCTTCCGCCGGGGCGGCTCCGCCCGCCGCTACGAGCGCTGATTCCCGGGGCGGCACCGCCCCATGAGTTCGTCCGACGCCCGCCGCGCCCGGTCCTCCCGGGCACGGCGGGCGTCCGCGTTCCCGCACCCTGGCGGGCGCATCTCACCCGCCCGCCGGTGGCCTGCCTGCACGACGTACGGACCGTTCCCGGTCCGGACGGCCGCCGCCACGCCGTCACCGGCCTCGGCCACCGACGGCCGCCAGGCACGGGACCCGCGCGACTCGCGGGTGTCTCGGCTGGCGGACGCGGCACGAAGCGGGGTCGCGCGGCGACTAGGCTGTTACCGCACGCCAGCCGATCGACGAGAGAGATCATGAAGACCTTCGAAGAGCTGTTCGCCGAGCTGTCCGAGAAGGCCCGGACCCGGCCCGCCGGCTCCGGCACCGTGGCCGCCATCGACGCCGGCGTCCATGCCATCGGCAAGAAGGTCGTCGAGGAGGCCGCCGAGAGCTGGATGGCGGCCGAGCACGAGTCTGACGACCGGGCAGCCGAGGAGATCTCCCAGCTCCTCTACCACGTCCAGGTGCTCATGATCGCCAAGGGGATCGGCCTGGACCAGGTCTACAAGCATCTCTAGGGCGCCCCCGCGCCCGCCTCCGGTCTTCCGCAACGACTCTGGACACCGAGGAATCAGACATGCTTCGCCTGGCCGTACCGAACAAGGGCACTCTCAGTGAGGCCGCCCAAGTCATGCTCAAGGAGGCCGGCTACCGGTCCCGCAGAGACAGCAAGGAGCTCGTCGTCGTCGACGAGGAGAGCGGCTGCGAGCTGTTCTTCCTGCGCCCGCGCGACATCGCCGTCTACGTCGGGGAGGGCACGCTCGACGCCGGCATCACCGGCCGCGACATGCTCGTCGACTCCGGCGCGTCGGTCGAGGAGGTCATGCCGCTCGGCTTCGGCGCCTCCACCTTCCGTCTGGCCACCCGGGCCGGCACGATGACGTCCGTCAAGGACCTGCAGGGGCTGCGGGTGGCCACCGCCTACGCGGGCCTGCTGGAGAAATACCTGTCCGACCAGGGCGTCGACGCGCGCGTCATCAAGCTCGACGGCGCGGTCGAGACCGCCATAAGGCTCGGCGTGGCCGACGCGGTGGCCGACGTGGTGGAGACCGGCACGACGCTGCGCAACGTCGGCCTGGAGGTGTTCGGCGACCCGATCATGAAGTCGGAGGCGGTGCTCATCAAGCAGCACACCGCCCCGGCGACCAACGGCGTCGAGCAGCTCGTGCGCCGGCTGCAGGGGGTCGTGCACGCCCGCGACTTCGTGATGATGGACTACGACATCCGCGCCGAGCGGATCGAGGAGGCCATCGCGCTCACGCCGGGCATGGAGGGGCCGACGGTCTCGCCGCTGCACCGGGAGGGCTGGGTGGCCGTGCGCGCCATGGTCCGGCGCCGGGGGCACCAGCAGGTGATGGACCAGCTGTGGGACATCGGCGCAAGGGCCATTCTGGTCACCGACATCTACGCCTGCCGCCTGTGACCTCTGCCTGCGCCGTCAGGTAATCGCCTGTTCCGGGCGGGAACGTACCGGTCCGTGAGTATCCGACCTGTTACGGAGCGGTGCGCCCGCCGCGCTTTCACCGTGCGCGACGCGTGGACGTGGCTCAAGCACGGCAACCGCCGCTGGGCGGCCGGGACTCCCGGCCGGGCCGGGCAGGACGTGGAGCGGCGGCGGCAGGTGGCGCGGGCGCAGGCGCCGTTCGCGGTGGTGCTGTCGTGCGTCGACTCGCGGGTGCCGCCCGAGGTGGTGTTCGACGCCGGGCTCGGCGACCTGCTCGTCGTCCGCACCGCCGCGCACACGCTCGACCCGCTGGTCAGGGCCGCCGTCCAGTACGGCCCGCACGCGCTGGGCGCGCCGCTCGTGCTGGTGCTCGGGCATCAGCGCTGCGGCGCGGTGACGGCGGCGGCGACGGCCCTGCGCGAGCGCGCCACGCTGCCGGGGGAGCTGCCCGCCGTCGTGGCGGCGCTGGCGGGCGCGTACGAGAGCTCGGGTGGCGACGTGGCCGCGATGACGCGCGCCCACACCGCCGCCACGGTGCGGGAGTTGCGCGACGACCCGCTGCTGCGCGGGCGCGCGACGGTCCTGGGCGCCCACTACTGCCTCGACACGGGCCTGGTCAGCCGCGTCGTCTGACGCACGCCGCCGCCGCTGCCCGGGTGAAACTTTCACCCGGGCGGGGGAGAGAGCGCCAGGTGAGGCAGGGGGCCGGTGGCGAGGGGGATTCCTGTCGTTGACGCGGGGCCGGACCTCGGATGTACTCCGGCACATCGGGCCCCTCGGAGGGGCGCTCTGCGGTACCGAATGTTAGCGCTAACAGCGCAAGTCGGAGGAGGACAACCGGTGAGATCCGCCCTGCGCACGCTTCTGTGTGCCGTCGGCCTGCTGCTTCCGGCCGTGCTGTTCCCGTCGGCGGCCGGAGCCGACAACCCGATCGTGCAGACCATCTACACGGCCGACCCCGCGCCACTCGTCCACGACGGCCGGGTCTACGTCTACACCGGACACGACGAGGACGGCTCCACGTACTTCACCATGCGGGACTGGCGTGTCTACTCCTCCTCGGACATGGCCAACTGGACGGACCACGGCTCGCCCCTGAGCCTGGCCACCTTCGCCTGGGCCGACGCCAACGCCTGGGCGGGTCACGTCACCCACCGCAACGGCCGCTTCTACTGGTACGTGCCGGTCCGCGACCGTGCCAGCGGCTCGATGGCCATCGGCGTCGCGGTCGCCGACAGCCCGACCGGGCCCTTCCGGGATGCCATCGGGCGCCCGCTGGTCAACAACGGCGAGATCGACCCCAACGTCCTCATCGACGACAACGGCCAGGCCTACCTGTACTGGGGCAACCCCCGCCTCTGGTACGTCCGGCTGAACACGGACATGATCTCCTACTCCGGCAGCCCCACCCAGATCCCCCTCACCACCGCGGGCTACGGCACGCGCACCGGCAACGCCGCCCGCCCGACCCTCTACGAGGAAGCCCCCTGGGTCTTCAAGCGCAACGGCCTGTACTACAACGTGTTCGCTGCCGAATGCTGCTCCGAGTTCATCGCCTACTCGACGGCGCCCACCGCCACCGGCCCCTGGACCTACCGGGGAACGATCATGCCCAGGCAGGGGAGCAGCTTCACCAACCACGCCGGGATCGTCGACTTCGCCGGCGGGTCGTACTTCTTCTACCACAACGGCGCCCTCCCCGGCGGAGGCGGTTTCACCAGGTCGGTGGCCGTGGAGAAGTTCACGTACAACGCCGACGGCACCATCCCCGTCATCAACATGACCACCGCCGGGCCGCCGCAGATCGGCACCCTCGACCCGTTCGTCCGGCAGGAGGCCGAGACCATGGCCTGGTCCTCCGGGGTCGAGACCGAACCCTCCGAGGAAGGCGGCCTGAACGTGGGCTTCATCGAGAACGGCGACCACCTCAAGGTCAAGGGCGTCGCCTTCGGCAACGGCGCCTCCTCCTTCACCGCCCGCGTCGCCTCGGCCACCAGCGGGGGCCGGATCGAGCTGCGGCTCGGCAGCGCCACCGGCGCCCTCGTGGGCACCTGCGCCGTCACCGGCACCGGCGGGTGGCAGAACTGGGCCTCGGTCACCTGCCCGGTGTCCGGGGCGACCGGCACCCATGACCTCTACCTCCGGTTCGCCGGCGGCAGCGGCTACCTGCTCAACCTCGGCTGGTGGCAGTTCACGCCGATCGGCGGCAGCGGCGCCGAGCTGCTGACGAACGGCGGCATGGAGGACGGCACGACGGGCTGGACCACCTCCGGAGGCACCCTGACCTCCGCCGCCGACGTCGCCCGCACGGGCAGCCGGTCCCTGCTCAACTCCGGCCGTACCGCGGCCTGGAACGGCCCCCACCAGAGCCTGACCGGGCGGCTCGCCAACGGCAGGAGCTACACCACGAGCGTCTGGGTGCGGTCGCAGAGCGGAACCCCCAGCGCGAAGGCGACCCTGGCGGTCACGGCGAACGGCGCCACGAACTACCACCAGCTCACCCCGGCGCGAACCGTCGGCGCGAACGGCTGGACCCAGCTCACCGGCACCACGACCGTCTCCTGGACCGGAACGCTGACCGGCGCCTCCTTCTACGTCGAGACCGTCGCGGGGACCGACGGCCTCTACGTCGACGACGCCTCCTTCCGGTGACCTGGCGGAAGGACCGACCCCGCCCCTTCGACCCCCGAGGTGAGACATCGATGGACAGGAACCGAACGCGCCTCCCCCTGGTCCACGCCGCCGCCGCCATCCTGGCCCTGGCGACTGCAGTCGTGGCGGTCGGCCCGGCCACGCCCGCGCGGGCGCTGGACAACGGCGTGGGCCGCACCCCGCCGATGGGATGGAACACCTGGAACACCTTCGGCTGCAACATCAACGAGACGCTGATCAAGCAGACGGCCGACGCGCTGGTCAGCTCCGGCATGCGTGACCTGGGATACCAGTACGTCGTGGTCGACGACTGCTGGTTCGACCCGGCCCGTGACTCCGCCGGAAACCTGCGGGCCAACCCGTCCCGGTTCCCGAGCGGCATGAAGGCGCTCGGCGACTACCTGCACGCCAGGAACCTGAAGTTCGGCCTCTACCAGGCGCCCCTGGACCGGACCTGCGCCCAGTACTTCGGCTCCTACCCGGGGGCGACCGGGAGCCTCGGCCACGAGGTCCAGGACGCCCGGCAGTTCGCCGCCTGGGGCGTCGACTACCTCAAGTACGACTGGTGCTCGCCCACCGGCACCATCGACGACCAGGTGCGCACCTTCGCCAAGATGCGGGACGCCCTGGCCGCCACCGGCCGGCCGATCCTCTACAGCATCAACCCCAACAGCATTCACGAGAAGACCGGCCCGCGCCGCGACTGGGGCGACGTGGCCAACATCTGGCGTACGACCGAGGACATCACCAACGCCTGGAACACGGGCCAGACCAACGGCTACCCGATGGGCATCCAGAACATCGTCGACGTCAACGTCCCCCTCGCGGGCAACGCCCGGCCGGGGCAGTTCAACGACCCCGACATGATGGTCGTCGGCCGGGGCGGCATGAACGACACCGAGATGCGCAGCCACTTCGCCCTGTGGGCCGTCATGGCCGCCCCGCTGATCGCCGGGAACGACGTCCGGAACATGGACGCCGCCACCGCGACGATCATGAAGAATCAGAACCTGATCGCCGTCAACCAGGACCCGCTCGGCCTGCAGGCCACTCAGGTCAGCCACGACGGAACCCGCCGCGTGCTGGCCAAGCGGCTCAGCAACGGCGACGTCGCGGTGGCGCTGTTCAACCAGGGCGGCGCCACCACCACGATCAGCACCACCGCCTCCGCCGTCGGCCTGACCGGCGGCCCGTTCACGCTCCGCGACGCCTGGACGAACGCCGTCACCACGACCACCGGGACCATCTCGGCGAGCGTCCCGCCCCACGGCACCGCCGTGTTCCGGGTCAGCGGCGGCACCCCCGCGCCGCCCGCCACCCGGATCCAGGGCGCCGGTTCCGGCAGGTGCCTGGACGTGTCCGGCGCGTCCCAGGTCAGCGGCACCCAGGTGGTGATCTGGGACTGCCACCACCAGAGCAACCAGCAGTGGACCGCCACCGCCGCCGGCGAACTGCGCGTCTACGGCGGCAAGTGCCTGGACGTCGACAGGGCCGCCACCGCCGACGGCACCGGCGTCATCATCTGGGACTGCAACGGTCAGAGCAACCAGAAATGGCGCTTCAACGCCGACGGCAGCATCACCGCCGTCGGCGCGGGCAAGTGCCTGGACGTGTCCGGCAACGCCACGGCCAACGGCGCCAGGCTCCAGATCTGGTCCTGTAGCGGGGCGCCCAACCAGCGATGGACCCGCCTGTGAGGCCCGGGGCGGCGCTAGCCGAGCTTCTTCACCGCCTCGACGGCCTGGTCGACCTGCTCGGGGGTGGTGACGATGCTGGTGCCGAACCGCAACAGCGGCGGGTCGTACGGGGTGAGGCTCGTGTCGATCATGCCGGCGCGCAGCCGCTGCATCGCCTCCCCGGGCTGCATGCCGTCGACCGAGACGCACACCAGGCCGGCCGAGAGCGCGGGGTCGGCGGGGGTGGCGAGCGTGACGTGCGGCAGACCGGCCAGGCCGGCCTTGAGCCGGGTGGCCAGCTCCTGGGTGCGCCGCTGGATCCGGTCCAGGCCGATGACCTCCTGGAACCCGAACGCCGCCGGCATCGCCCACCGGTGCTCGAACGCCTTGTAGCCGCCCGGGGTCGCCAGGCGGGCGTCGGTGCGCGCGGGCGGCTCGCCGGTGCGCCACGCCTCGAACGCGCCCTGGCTGAAGGCCGGGATGACGGGGTCGAGCGCGTCCCAGGCGCGGCCCCACACGATGCCGGTGCCGCGCGGCCCGAACAGCCACTTGTGCGTGCCGCTGACCAGGAAGTCGCAGCCGAGCTCGGCCACGCCGTCGGCCATCGCGCCGAAGCCGTGCACGCCGTCGACGCACAGCAGCGCCCGGTCGTGTTCGTCGCGTGACCGGTTGACGTCGGCGAGCATGTCGGCGATCTCCCGGACGGGCAGGCGGACGCCGGTGCTCGAATGCACCCAGGTGATCGCGACGATCCGGGTACGGTCGCGCAGGCCCTCCCTGATCGCGGTGACGATCCGGCCGGCCGACGCCCGCGCCGGGTCGTCGTACAGCCTGACCCGGCGCACCTCGGCCCCCGTGCGCCGGGCGAGCAGGCGCAGGCCCTCGTGGGTGGCCAGGAAGTCGTGCTCGGTGGTGAGCACGTCCTGGCCCTCGCGCAGCCGCAGGCCGGAGTAGAGCAGGCCGAGGCCCATCGTGGTGCTGTCGGTCAGCGCGATGCCGGACGGCTCGGCGCCCAGGTGGCGGGCGGCGGCCGCGCGGATCGCCTCGTCGGGGTCGCCGCCGTCCGGCAGGTAGTGCGGGTTTCGGTCCAGGGCGTCGCGGTGCTTCTGGACGGCTTCGCGGACCATCGCCGGGGCGGGTGCCAGGATGAACGCCGCGAACTGCGCGTACTTGGGGTCGAGCGCGAACTGGGCGCGTACGGACTCCCAGTCCTGAGGGTCGAAAGGCGGCGCGGAACCCCCGGCGGACCCCCCGGCGGAGGCTCCAGCGGAGGGAGGCGGAGCGGCAGGGGAGGCAGCAGGGGAGGACGTGCAGGCGGCCACGCTCGCCAGCACTCCCGCGCCGAGCAGGGCCCGTCTGTTCAGCCGAGGAGTCACGCCCTCTTCCTATCCCGGCCCCGCGGCCGTGCCCAGCTCCGGGACCGAGTCGTTACGCGCGCATCGCCGCCACCTCGCGGATCAGGTCCGACACGCGGACGATGCCCAGGCAGCGGCTCAGCTCGTCGGTCACCACCAGGTCGTCGTAGACGCGCAGCGCGTCGCGGCCGGCCGCCTGCATGGCCGCCACCGCCGGGGTGGTCTTCGGCACCGTGCGCGGCGGGTCGGCCAGCCGCTGCGCGGGCTTAGAGCCGTGCAGGGCGTGCCCGTAGCGGGAGGCGATCGACAGCAGGAACCGGCTGCGGTCCAGGCTGCCCTTGGGCCGCTGGTACTCGTCCACCAGGATGACGCTGGTGATCGTCGGCTCGTGCCCGAACGCCTCCACCGCCTCCTCCGCGGTCGCCGCCACCGGCAGCGTCACCGCGGGCAGCAGCAGCTCCTGCACGCGCGGCCCGAGCATGACGGCCGCGGGGGAGTCGTCGGCGGGCGGCAGCGGCACCCGCACCCGGCCGTCCGGGCCGGGCGCGAGCAGCGGCCCGTGCGCCAGCCGCACCCCCCACCCGCGTGCCGCCTCCAGCTGCGCCGGGTCCTCCACGCCGGGGGCCAGCACGTGCGCGCCGACGCCGCGCGCCAGCGCCGTCAGCCCCTGCGCCACCGCCGCCGCCCGGTGGTCGCGCGGCGCCCGCGCGATCAGGTCGGGGGCCATCGCCACCAGGTACGGGGCCGTGTCGGCGATGAGGTCGAGCGGCACGCTCTCCGCCCCGGCGCCGCCGAAGCCGAGCAGGTAGCCGAGGTTGCGCAGCCCGTCCAGCGCCACCTTCAGCACCGGCCGGTCGGTCACCGCGCACGGCCCCGACAGCAGCAGGATCGCCTCGCGCGGATGCCTCCGGGCGCGGCGCAGCGCCTCGTGCAGCGGGACGAGCGCCCCGGCGCCCGACAGCACCACCCGCATGGGCAGCTCCAGCACCATCGGAAGCGGCGCGGCCCGCAGCTGGCCCGAGGCGTCCAGAAGCGCGGGGTAGGCGATGACCGATCCGGTGTCGAGGTCCACGACAGGGCCGGTGAGCAGGGAGGACACGTTGAGATGATGGTGTCACCCGAGCACGCGGGGAAGGGCGGTGCGGCGAAGTTCACCGACATTTCTCGCGGTATTTCCCACCCGCTCGAAGGGGAATGCCGTTCGGGTCTACGCTGGTCCCGTGACACCCGAACACACGCGCGACGTGCCGGCGAGCCGCGATCTGCCGCGGCGGATCGCCTGGGGGGCGCCGGCCCTGTTCCTGGCGGCGTTCGCCGTGTTCGAGAGCGTCAAGTACGGCCTGCCGACGACGGCCGCGGCGCTGGCGTTCTTCGCGCTGCCGAGCCTGGCGGGGCTCGCCGGGGCCCGCCCGCCCGGCCTCGTCCACCAGGCCGTGCACCGCGTGTGGTTCCCGCTGGCGGTGCTGGTCGGCTACACGTTCGGGCCTGTCGTGTGGCCGCCGCTGTTCACCGCCGGGCTCGGCTGGCTGACCCGCATCGCCGTCGACCGGACCTTCGGCCGCGGCCTGGGCCACGATTCGGGCCGCGATCCGAGCCACAGCAGGGCGGCGGCGGACGGCGACGTGCCCGCGTGAGGGCCCGGCCGGCGAAGGGCGGCGGCCGCTGGGTGAGCGTGCCGCCGGAGCGGGTGCACCCGTGGATCGACGGGTTCGCCGGACGTCACGGGCCGTTCGAGGCGACCGGCGACGAGCGGGTGGTCCGGCTCACGGCGGCCGACGGGGCGGTGGCCGAGCTGCACGTGCCGTTCCCGCCGATGCGCCCGGGGCCGCCGCACGTCACCCGGCTGGCCGGGCATGCGCGGGAGGACCGCCGGGTGGGCGTGGTGCTGGTGCGGCTCGGCGGCTACGCGGCCGGGGTGTTCCACGGGGGCGAGCTGGTCGCCTCCAAGGTCGGCTCACGGCTGGTCCAGGGCCGCACGGCGGCGGGCGGCTGGTCGCAGCAGCGGTTCGCCAGACGCCGCGAGAACCAGGCGGGCAAGGCGTTCGAGGCGGCGGCCGAGACGGCGCTGCGCGTGCTGACGCCGCACCTCGGCGAGCTGGAGGCGGTGGTGTTCGGCGGTGACCGCAAGGCGGTCGACGCGCTGCGCGCCGACCGCAGGCTCGCGCCGCTGTTCGCGCTGGAGTCGGAGCCGTTCCTGGACGTGCCGGACCCCAGGCTGGCCGTCCTCCGCGACACCCCAGGCCAGTTCCGCGCCGTCCGCATCCTGATCACCGACCCGGCCTGACCTCCCGCCCGGCCCGCCCGGCCCGCCCGGCCCGCCCGGTCCGCCGGGTGTCAGGCGAAGGCGGCCGCGTGCTCGGCGGCGAAGGCGGCCAGCGTGCGGGGCGGGCGGCCGGTGAGGTCGCGGACCGCCGTGCTCAGCGACCACCAGTCCGTACGCCCCATGTCCCTCATCATGGCGGCCAGCGCGCCCGCGGCCGGCTCCGGCAGGCCCCGCGCGACCAGGTGGGCGGTCATCTCGGGCACCGGCAGGTCCACGTAGGCGACCGGCTTCCCGGCGGCGGCGCTGATCACGGCGGCGATCTCCGCGTGCGTGTACGACTCCGGCCCGGTCAGCTCGTGGACCGCCGAGGGCCCCACCGGGGCGGTCAGCAGCGCGGCGGCGACGGCCGCGACGTCGCGGGTGTCGATGTAGTTGACCCGGGCCTCCCCGTACGAGCCGTGGAAGCGGCCGTCGCGCACCTCGCCCGGCAGGTTCTGCATGAACCCGCTCGGCCGCAGGATCGCGTACGGGACGCCGCACGCCCGCAGGTGGTCGTCGATGCGCCCGTGCGGGTCGGCGCCGAGCGGCCCGCCGGGCCGGGCGCCCCGGACGGAGACGGACACGATCTGGGCCACGCCCGCCTCGGCGGCCAGGTCGACGACGGCGCGCTGGGCGTCGGCGACGCCGGGCCAGAGGGAGCTGTTGAGGAACAGCCGGTCGCCGGGGGACAGCAGCCCGCCGATCGTCTCGGGGCGCTCGAAGTCGGCCACGGCCTCCGCGCACGCGAGCCCGGCCGGGCGGCGGACGACGGCCACGACCTCCTCGCGGGGCAGCAGCCCGGTCAGGGCCCTGCCGATGGAACCGGTCGCGCCGGTGACCACGATCACGGCAACCTCCTAAGTGGACGATGAGATTCCGCTTGGACCGTACCGTAACCGGAATCGCATCGTCCACTTGTCTCCCGGTACGCTGGGCGTCGTGCGTGCGGACGCCAGGCGCAACCTGGCCAAGATCGTCGAGGCGGCGGCCTCCGTGATGGCCGAGCGCGGCACCGGAGCCCCGATGGAGCTCATCGCCCGTCGCGCGGGCGTCGGCGTCGGCACGCTCTACCGGCGCTTCCCCGACCGGGAGGCGCTCGTGGCGGCCGTGGCCGAGCACTACGTCGGCTCGCTGGCCGAGGCGCTCGAGCGGGCCGCCGCCGAGGCGCCCGACGCCTGGCAGGGGGTGCGCGCGTTCGCGCTGTGGGCGGCCGACCCGGGGCGCGGCGCGCTCGCCGCCGCGCTCGCCGAGCTGCCGGACGGGACGTACGAGGATCAGGACGGGTTCATCCGCGCCCGCGCCCGCTGGCTGGAGCGGCTCGACGCGCTGGTGCGCCGGGCCCAGGCCGACGGCGTCATGCGCGGCGACGTCGGCGCCGCCGACGTGGTGGCCGCGCTCAACCTGTTCGCCTGCCATCCGGAGGCGCTGCCGCCGCACGTGGCGGCCCGCCCGGACTGGTTCCTGGGCCTGATGCTCGACGGGATGACGGCCTGAGCCGGTCTTTGAGACGATTCAAAACAATCTTGATTGCCGCTATGCTGGGGCGCGTCACAGCGGCACGGCCTCGTGAGGATCAATGGGGACCAGGAGCATCAAGGAGGTCGCGCAGCTGGCGCGGGTCTCGGTCGGCACCGTGAGCAACGTGCTCAACCGGCCCGAGATCGTCTCGCCCGCCACGCGGGAGCGGGTCTTCCAGGCGATCCGCGAGCTGGGCTTCGTCCGCAACGAGGTGGCCCGCCACCTGCGCGTCGGCCGCAGCCGCACGGTCGGGCTGGTCGTGCTGGACGTGTCCAACCCGTTCTTCGCCGACGTCGCGCAGGGCGCCGAGGGCCCGGCCGACGAGCACGACACGATGGTCGTGCTGTGCAACAGCGGCGCCGACCCGGTCCGCGAGCGCCGCCATCTCGACCAGCTCGAACAGCAGCGCGTGCTCGGCATCCTCATCACCCCCGTCGACGCCGCCAGCCCCCGCCTCACCGAGCTGGCCGCCCGGGGCACGCCCGTGGTGCTGGTCGACAGCGCCGCCTCCGGCGCCCAGTGCTCGGTGGCGGTCGACGACCGGCTCGGCGGCCGGATCGCCGGGGAGCACCTGATCGAGCGCGGGCACCGGCGCATCGCGTTCATCGGCGGGCCGCCGTCGATCAAACAGGTCGCCGACCGCCACGCGGGCGTCATGAGCGCCGTCGAGGCCGCCGGCGACGGCGTCGAGCTGGTCGCGTGCGCGATGCCCACGCTGAGCTTCGACACCGGCAGGCGGGCGGGCGAGCGGCTGGCCGCGATGCCGCCCGGCGAGCGCCCCACGGCGGCCTTCTGCGCCAACGACGTGGTGGCGCTGGGCTTCCTCCAGGCCATGGCGGCCCACGGGCTGCGGGTGCCCGCCGACATGGCCATCGTCGGCTACGACGACATCGAGTTCGCGGCGGCGGCGGCCGTGCCGCTGTCGTCGGTGCGCCAGCCGCGCGAGCTGCTCGGCCGCACCGCGATCGAGCTGCTGCTGGAGGAGGTCACCGAGTCTGAGCGGCACCGCCACCGGCAGGTCATCTTCCAGCCCGACCTGGTCGTGCGGGCGTCCAGCGAGCCGCGCCGGGGTGGGTGAGGTCCCGGCGGTTTGAGTCGATTCAACAGCCGTCTCGTGGTGACGTGCGAGGTAGCTCGCCGTCCTGGGCGGCGGTGATCATCCGAGCCCGTCATAACTCTTGGTCAGGGCCCTACACTGATCTGTATGCACACTCCCGATTGACCGGCGTCGCACGCCTTCTGAAATCCCTCGTTTCCCTAGCTCGGGAGTGCTGAGCCAACCATGATCATTGCTAGTGACATCGAACTGCGCGCCGGTTCGCGGCTGCTCATCGAGAGCGCGTCCTTCCGGGTCAACCCCGGCGACAAGATCGGTCTGGTCGGCCGCAACGGCGCCGGCAAGACCACCCTCACCAAGGTGCTGGCCGGTGAGGCGCTGCCCGCCGCGGGCGGCGTCACCACCAGCGGCAGCGTCGGCTACCTGCCGCAGGACCCGCGCACCGGTGACCTCCAGGTGCTGGCCCGCGACCGCATCCTGTCCGCCCGCGGGCTGGACGAGGTGATCCGCAAGCTGCGCCAGGCCGAGCTCGGCATGTCCTCCGCCGACGACCGCACCCGGGAGAAGGCGGTGCGGCAGTACGGCCGGCTGGAGGACCAGATGCACGTGCTGGGCGGCTACGCGGCCGAGTCGGAGGCCGCCTCCATCGCCTCCAGCCTCGGCCTGCCCGACCGCGTGCTGGGGCAGCCGCTGGAAACGCTTTCCGGCGGTCAGCGCAGACGTGTGGAATTGGCGCGAATTCTTTTCAGCGGAGCGGAAACTCTCCTACTCGATGAGCCGACAAACCACCTAGATGCGGACTCAATCGGGTGGCTTCGTGATTTTTTGCGATCCCATCAGGGCGGCTTGGTGATCATCAGCCACGACGTCCAGCTTCTTGAAGCCACGGTCAACAAGGTCCTGCACCTGGACGCCAACCGGTGCGTCATCGACCACTACAACGTCGGCTGGAAGGCCTACCTGGCCCAGCGCGAGACCGACGAGAAGCGCCGCAAGCGCGAGCGGGCCAACGCCGAGAAGCAGGCCGGCGCGCTGCTCGCGCAGGCCGACAAGATGCGCGCCAAGGCGACCAAGGCCAAGGCCGCCCAGGACATGATGCGCCGCGCCCACCGGCTGCTGGCCGGCACCGAGGAGGAGCGCAAGGGCGACAAGGTCGCCAAGCTCCGCTTCCCCGAGCCGCAGCCGTGCGGGCGCACCCCGCTCATGGCCGAGGGCCTGTCGAAGTCGTACGGGTCCCTGGAGGTCTTCACGGACGTCGACGTGGCCATCGACCGAGGTCACCGGGTCGTCATCCTCGGACTCAACGGCGCGGGCAAGACCACGCTGCTGCGCCTGCTCGGCGGGATCGAGGAGCCCGACACCGGCGCGATCAAGCCCGGCCACGGCCTCAAGATCGGCTATTACGCCCAGGAGCACGAGACGCTCGACGGCTCCCGCACCCTCCTGGAGAACATGCGCTCGGCGGGCGGCACGTTCACCGACACCGAGTTGCGCAAGGTTCTCGGCTCGTTCCTGTTCACCGGCGACGACGTCGACAAGCCGGCCTCGGTGCTCTCCGGTGGCGAGAAGACCCGGCTGGCGCTGGCCATCCTGGTGCTGTCGAGCGCCAACGTCCTGCTGCTCGACGAGCCCACGAACAACCTCGACCCGGTCAGCCGCGAGCAGGTTCTGGAGGCTCTGAGGTCGTATTCAGGAGCGATCGTCCTGGTTACCCATGACGAGGGTGCCGTTGATGCCCTTTCACCGGATAGGGTGATCTTGCTGCCAGACGGAACTGAAGACGCGTGGAGCGAGGAATTTTCCGATCTTGTGGCACTTGCCTGATCTTAATTTGGGTGGGTACGGATCTTTTCCCGTGGAGTAGGTAGCCGATCCCGCTGAAATGACTGATCATGGCGGAGTAACGCTGCGGAAGTCCGGCACTACAGGAGGTACTCGTGGCCGAGACACTGAAGAAGGGCACCCGGGTCACCGGGGCCGATCGTGAAAAACTGGCCGGCGATCTCAAGAAGCGCTATGCCGCGGGTGAGAGCATCCGCGCCCTGGCCGCTTCTACCGGCCGGTCCTACGGGTTCATCCACCGCATCCTGAGCGAGTCCGGCGTGACTCTGCGCGGGCGCGGCGGGGCGACCCGAGGCAAGTCCAAGCGCTGACGGCCGCCTCGGAACGTGCGTCCGCAGCCGCCCGTTCCTAGTCAGCCGCCGTCGCGCCCGAGCCAGAATCATATTCTGTAAGCTCGGGCGCGACGGTAAGCCGACGAGGGAGCAGGCGATGGCGGAAGCGAAGGCGCAACGACAGCGCGGGGGGAATGCGGAGGACGTCTCTGCCGCCACACTGGCGGAGGCCGGTCTGCGCTTCGAGGTGGACGGTGAGATAGCGACGATCACGCTGGACCGGCCGGACAAGCGGAACGCCCAGACGTCCGCGATGTGGTCGGGTCTGGCTCGCATCGGCGACAGCCTGCCGGAGCAGGTGCGCGTGGTCGTGGTGAAAGGTGAGGGACCGTCCTTCTCGGCAGGGATCGACCTGCGCATGTTCACACCTGAGGGGGTGCCCGGACAGGGCTCGTTCAGTTCGGCGGCGCGGCTCGACAGCACCTCGTTCGAGCAGCGGCTGAAGGAGGCCCAGCAGGGATTCCTGTGGCTACGCCGCCCCGAGATCGTTTCCATCGCGGCCGTGCAGGGCCACGCGATCGGCGCGGGATTCCAGCTCGCGCTCGCCTGTGACCTGCGGATCGTGGCCGACGATGTCAAGTTCTGCATGAAAGAGCCCGCACTGGGGCTGGTGCCCGATCTGACCGGCACCAAGCCGCTGGTCGAGCTGGTCGGCCTGGCCAAGGCGATCGACATCTGCCTGACCGCCAGGACCGTGGAAGCCGAAGAAGCCTCGCGCATCGGCCTGGCCGAGCTGGTGGTCGCCGGGGGCGACCTGGCCGGGGCCGTACAAGACAAGATCGCGCAACTGCTGTCCACCAACCGTGACGCGGCCGCCGCGACCAAGCGACTCCTCCAGGGCGCGCGCTCGCGCACCCTGGAGGAGCAGGCCGCCGCCGAAGGCGCCGAACAGGCCCTCCGCCTGCGTGCCCTCTTCGGCGACACCCCCGCCTGACCCACCGACCCCCCTTGCACCCGGCCGTCACACCCGCCTGACGCCAGGGGAACACCCTGTACGCCCCCGGGCCGCCGAGGGCCGCCACCTGGGGTACGCCCATGCCCCTTCACCTGGGGTGACGCCCCCGCCCCGTCGTTCTTAGGGTGGGGCGCCACCCCCACTGGGTGCCACGCCGCTGGGTGGCTCGCCCCTGCTGGGGCTGCGGCGGTGTGGTCCGCGGGGGTGCCCAAGGTGGGGGGTTCTCCTGGGGTGCGGGGGGCTTCGGGGTGGGCGGTTTCGCGGTGAGCGGATGTGGGAATCGGGGGGCCGTCCGGGGGCGCTCTGCTGGGGGAGGAGGGCTGCCTGATGGCCATGATGGGCGGAGGCTTCGGGCCTCAGGTGTGGGCGTCGCTGCGACGCGACGGCGACGTGACCAAGCAGCGGCTCGCGCCGGGCACGGTGCGGCGCATCGCGGGCTACGCGCGGCCGTACACCAAGCAGATCACCGCGTTCCTGGCGCTGGTCGTGGCGGGGGCGGTGATCGTGATCGCCAATCCGCTGCTGATGAAGGCGATCATCGATGACGGCATCCTGCCGAAGCGGCCCGGCGTGGTGGTGGGGCTGGCGGTGGCGATCGCCGCGCTGGCGCTGGTGGACGCGGGGCTGACGCTGGTGCAGCGGTGGTTCTCGGCGCGCGTGGGCGAGGGGCTGATCTACGACCTGCGCACCGAGGTGTTCGACCATGTGCAGCGGATGCCGGTGGCGTTCTTCATGCGCGCGCAGACCGGCGCGCTGGTGTCGCGGCTCAACACGGACGTGATCGGCGCGCAGCGGGCGCTGACGAGCACGCTGTCGTCGGTGGTGTCCAACGTCGTCAGCCTGGTCCTGGTGCTGGGCGCGATGCTGGTGCTGTCGTGGCAGGTGACGCTGGTCGCGCTGGTGCTGCTGCCGATCTTCATCGTGCCGGCCAAGTGGGTGGGCCGCCGCATGTCGGCGCTGACCCGTGAGCAGATGCAGCTCGACGCCGAGATGAGCTCGGTGACGACCGAGCGGTTCAACGTGGCGGGCGCGACGGTGGCCAAGCTCTACGGCAGGCCGGAGGACGACGCGCGCATGTTCGGCGGCCGGGCCGCGCGGGTGCGTGACGTCGGGGTGACGGTCGGCATGTACGGCACCGTGTTCCGGGTCGCGCTCGGCCTGGTGGCGGCGCTGGCGACCGCGCTGGTCTACGGCATCGGCGGCGTGCTGGCCGTGGGCGGGGTGTTCGAGCTGGGCACGCTGGTGGCGCTGGCGGCGCTGCTGATGCGCCTGTACGGGCCGCTGACCTCGCTGTCGAACGTGCACGTGGACGTGATGACGGCGCTGGTCAGCTTCGACCGCGTCTTCGAGATCCTGGACCTGAAGCCGATGGTGGCCGAGCGGCCGGACGCCCGCCCGCTGCCGGAGGGGCCGGTGACGGTCGAGTTCGACGACGTGCGCTTCCGCTACCCGGCCGCTGCGGAGGTGTCGCTGGCCTCGCTGGAGTCGGTGGCCCGGCAGGACACCGGCCCCTCCCAGCAGGTGCTCGACGGCGTGTCGTTCACTGCCAGGCCGGGTAGGCTGGTGGCGCTGGTCGGCCACTCGGGGGCGGGCAAGACGACGATCACCTCGCTGGTGTCGCGGCTCTACGACGTCAACGAGGGCGCGGTGCGGATCAACGGGATGGACGTGCGTGACGCCACGTTCGCCTCGCTGCGTGACACGATCGGCGTCGTCATGCAGGACTCGCACCTGTTCCACGACACGATCGGCGCCAACCTGCGCTACGCCCGTCCCGAGGCGGACGAGGAGGAGCTGTGGGCGGCGCTGCGGGCGGCGCAGATCGGCGACCTGGTGGAGTCGCTGCCCGACGGGCTCGACACGGTGGTGGGCGAGCGCGGCTACCGGCTGTCCGGCGGGGAGAAGCAGCGGCTGGCGCTGGCGCGGCTGCTGCTCAAGGCGCCGCGCGTGGTGGTGCTCGACGAGGCCACCGCGCACCTGGACTCGGAGTCGGAGGCGGCCGTCCAGCAGGCGCTCAAGACGGCGCTGGCGGGCCGCACGTCGCTGGTGATCGCGCACCGGCTGTCGACGATCCGGGAGGCGGACGAGATCCTGGTCGTGCAGGACGGCAGCATCGCCGAGCGGGGCCGGCACGAGGAGCTGCTGGAGCGCGGCGGCCTCTACGCGGAGCTCTACCGCACTCAGTTCGCCTCGTCGGGCAGCCCGTGAGCCGGTCGCGAGTCGCATCCGGAAGGTAAAGTGTGACACCGTTTGGCGGGTGAACGTGCCATTCCCAGCTTTGCAGTCAGGCGACACCGTCGCGATCGTCTCCCCGTCGGGCCCGGCCGACGCCGCCCAGCTCCGGCGGGGCGTCGAGCGCCTGGAGGGGCTCGGCCTGAAGGTGGTCGTGGGCGCCCACGCGCTGGACCGCCAGGAGCTGCCCTATCTGGCGGGCTCCGACGCCGACCGTGCCGCCGATCTGCAGGCGGCCTGGTGCGACCCGGCGGTGTCGGTGGTGTTCTGCTCCCGGGGCGGCTACGGCGCGGCCCGGCTGCTCGGGCTGCTCGACTGGGACGCCATGCGGGCCGCCGGTCCGAAGGTGCTGGTCGGCTCCAGCGACATCACCGCGCTGCACCACTCGTTCGGGGTCGAGCTGGGGGTGCCGACGCTGCACGGCCCGATGCCGGGCGGCCTGCTGCTGGGCGGCGAGGACGGGCCGGAGGCGGCGACGTGGGAGCACCTGCGGGCGGCGCTGACCGGTACGGCTTCCGCGGTGAAGGGGGAGCTGGCGCTCGCGCCGGGCCGCGCCGAGGGCGTGCTGACGGGCGGTAACCTGTCGCTGCTGGCCTCCCTGTGCGGCACCCGCCACCAGCCGTCGTTCGCGGGCCGGATCGCGCTGCTGGAGGACATCACCGAGGAGCCCTACCGGATCGACCGGATGCTCACCCAGCTCCTGCAGTCGGGGGCGTTCGAGGGCGTGCGGGGGATCGCGCTCGGCTCCTGGGTCGACTGCGGTGACCCCTACCCGGTGCTGCGCGACCGGCTGCTCCCGCTGGGGGTGCCGATCGTGGCAGGACTGCCCGTGGGGCATGGGTCTCCCCAGATGAGTGTGTGGCTTGGGGCGCTTGGGGTTATCGATACCGAATCGTGCTCGCTGGCTGGCCCGATCGGGAACGACGAACCGGCAAGGTAGGACTCACATAGGGGACGAACCGGACATTGGGGGGATGCGGCGCGTGAACTTTTTCAAACGTGACCGGGAGCCCTCGCGCCGGGCGGTCGAGGACGTCGACCTCGACTCCCTGCTCGCCCTCGTGGCCGATTCGCTCGGCTACAGCTGCCGCTTCGCCGCCGACGGCGCGTCACTGACGCTCGGCGGCGGGCGGGAGATCCTGGTCAGGCTCACCGGCCTGCGCCGCGAGGCCGGCCGCCGGGCCCGCGAGGACTGGCCGACGCTGGTCTCCGAGCACCTGGCCGGCGCCGTGGCCGCGGCCGACGAGCTGCTCGACGTGTGCGACCTCGACCAGGTCAAGCCGCTGCTGCGGACCCGCGTCGAGGCGGTGGACGAGGTCGCCGACCTGACCCGGGTGGTGGGCCGCCACCTCAACGGCGACGCGGTGGAGCTGCTCACGGTCGGCTCCCGGCCGGTGCGCCCCGAGGAGGCCGGCTGCTGGCCGCTGCCCTCCGGGCAGGCGCTGGAGCTGGCCGTCTCCAACGTCAGGCTGGACGACAAGCTGTCGGTGGAGACCATAGAGCTGTCGGGCACCCCGGTGACCCGGCTGACCGGCCGCATCCCGGCCGCCGCGACCCATCTGCGCTGGCTGGAGGACTATCTGCCGGTGCCCGCCGACGGCGCCCTGGTCGTGCTGCCCGACCCGTACACGCTGCTCGTGCACCCGGTGGACGGGATCGGCGTGGTGCGGGCGATCGAGCGGCTGAGGCTGCACGCGGCCCGCACCGGCGGGCTCAGCCCGCAGGTGCACTGGTGGCACGAGGGGCGGCTGACCCTCATCCGGGCCGACATCGTGCGGCAGCAGGGCCAGACCCGGCTGGTCGTGGCCCCGCCGCCGGAGTTCGCGCGGGTGCTGGCCCGGCTGGCCGTCTAGGGCTCGCGCGGCATCTCGTTCAGCGCCCGGGGCTCCACGCGCGGGTCGCCGCTGAGGGCGCGGGCCGCGTGGATGAGCGGGACGTGCGAGAACGCCTGCGGGAAGTTGCCCACCAGCCGGTCGTAGCGCGGGTCGTACTCCTCGGCGAGCAGGCCGAGGTCGTTGCGCAGCGCCAGCAGCCGGTCGAACAGCGCGCACGCCTCGTCGCGGCGGCCCTGCATGGCCATCACCTCCACCAGCCAGAAGCTGCACGCCAGGAACGCGCCCTCGCCGCCCGGCAGCCCGTCGACGTCGTTGTCCTCGGCCACGGGGTAGCGCAGCACGAACCCGTCGGACATCAGCTCCTTCTCGATGGCGGCCACGGTGCCGATCATGCGCGGGTCGTCCGGCGGCAGGAAGCCGATGATCGGCATGAGCAGCAGCGAGGCGTCCAGCTCGTGCGAGCCGTAGGACTGGGTGAAGGTGTTGCGGCCGGCGTCGTAGCCCTTGTCGCAGATCTCCGCGTGCACCTTGTCGCGCAGCGCCCGCCACCGGTCGACGGGGCCGGTGCGGCCGAAGTTCTCGACGTACTTGACGGCCCGGTCGAGTGCCGCCCAGCACATCATCTTGGAGTGGACGAAGTGGCGGCGCGGGCCGCGGACCTCCCACAGCCCCTCGTCAGGCTCGTCCCAGTGCTCCTCGACGTAGTTGAGCAGCTCGCGCTGGACGGCCCAGCCGCGGTCGTCGGGGGCCAGGCCGGAGGAGCGCGACAGGTAGAGGCAGCTCATGACCTCGCCGTAGACGTCGAGCTGGAGCTGGTTGACCGCCTGGTTGCCGATGCGGACCGGCCGGGAGCGCTCGTAGCCCTCCAGCCAGTCGAGCTCCAGCTCCGGCAGCCGGCGCTCGCCCGCGACCCCGTACATGATCTGCAGGTCCTGGGGGCGGCCGGCGATCGCGCGCAGCAGCCACGACCGCCAGGCTCCGGCCTCCTCCAGGTAGCCGGAGCCGATCAGGGCGTCGAGCGTCAGCGTCGCGTCGCGCAGCCAGCAGAAGCGGTAGTCCCAGTTGCGCACGCCGCCCAGGTCCTCGGGCAGCGAGGTGGTGGGGGCGGCCACGATGCCGCCGGTGGGCGCGTAGGTGAGGGCCTTCAGCGTGATCAGGGAGCGGACCACGGCCTCCCGCCAGGGGCCGTCGTAGGTGCACCGCGACACCCATTCGGCCCACATGGCCTCGGTCTCGGCGAGCTGGTTCTCGCAGTGGATCTGGGGCGGCATCGGCTCGTGCGAGGGGTGCCAGGTGAACACGAACGGCAGCCGGTCGCCCTCCTTGACCTCGAACGTGGCCACGTGGGCGTAGTCGCCGCCCTTGAGCGGCACCGGGGAGTGGAGCCAGACCGAGTCGGGGCCGCCGACCGCCTGGAGGTGGCCGTCGGTGCGGCGCATCCACGGCACGATCCGCCCGTAGTCGAAGCGCACCCGCAGCTGCGTGGACATCTCCACGGTGCCGGACACGCCCTCCACGATGCGCACCACGTCGGGGTTGACGTCACGCGCCGGCATGAAGTCGATCACCCGGACGGTGCCGGTGGGGGTGTCCCACTCGCTCTCCAGGATGAGCGTCTCGGGCCGGTAGCGGCGCCGGTCGGCCGGCCTGCGCCCGGTCGGCCCCAGCCACCAGTGGCCGTTGCGGTCGCTGCCGAGCAGGGCCGCGAAGCAGGCGGGGGAGTCGAACCTGGGCAGGCAGAGCCAGTCGATGGAGCCGTCCCTGCCGACCAGGGCGGCCGACTGCATGTCACCGATGAGCGCGTAGTCCTCGATCCGCATGTCTCGACGCTACACGCGCCGGGGCCGGTCATGTCGCGTCATGACCGGCCCCGGGGCGCGGTCACCGCAGCGGGAACCACCGGGTGAAGACCTGGGTCAGCGGGCCCACGGCGAGGGCGAACAGCAGGGTGCCGAGCCCGACCGTGCCGCCCAGCAGCCAGCCCGCCGCCAGCACGGTGATCTCGATGAGGAAGCGGCTCAGCCGGACCGACAGGCCGAGCCGGACCAGGCCGGTCATGACGCCGTCGCGCGGGCCCGCGCCCATCCCGGCGCTGATGTAGAGCACGGTGGCCAGCGCGATCGACGAGACGCCGAGCGCCACGTAGAGCCAGCCGAGCACCGGGTGGCCCGAGGAGGGGAGCAGGAGGATGGCGGCGTCGGCGAAGAGCCCCACGAAGATCACGTTGCTGATCGTGCCGAGGCCCGGCCGCTGCCGCAGCGGGATCCAGGCGAGCATCACGACCGCGCCGACGATGATGATGACGGTCCCGATGCTGAGGCCGGTCCAGCGGGCCACGCCCTGGTGGAAGACGTCCCACGGGCCGTTGCCGAGGCCGGACTCGACCTGGAGGCCGATGCCGGTGCCGTACAGGGCCAGGCCGCCGTAGAGCCGCAGCAGGCGCAGGGGCAGGGAGCCGATCGGGGTGACAGTGGCTTCGCTCATGATGGACCCAGAGTGGCACGCTCCCGGTTTGCCCTTACAGGGCCAATCAGGAAAAGTGGCCTTATGAAGCATCTGTCGGCTCAGCAGGTGGCCCGGCTCGCCGACGTCCCACCGGACGCCCGGCCCTACTACCGGGCGCTCGCCGACGCCGTGCGCGCCCTCGTGATGGACGGCCGCATCCCGGTCCGCGTTCGCATGCCCGCCGAACGGCACCTGGCCGGCACGCTCCAGGTCAGCCGCACCACCGTGACCGCCGCCTACGACCTGCTGCGCGAGCGCGGCTACCTGGAGAGCCGGCAGGGCTCGGGAAGCTGGACCGCGCTGCCCGACCCCGCCGTGTCGTCCGACAACCCGTGGCTGGCCGTCGACGACGGCGGCCTCATCCAGATGCACGCCGCCGCCCCGCCCGCGCCCTCCGCGCTGCGCGAGGTGATGGCCGCCGCCGTCGACGACCTGCCCCGCTACGGCATGGGCAACGGCTACCACGCGCTCGGCCTGCCCGTGCTGCGCGAGCGGATCGCCGCCTACTACACCGGGCGCGGCCTGGCCACCCGGCCGGAGCAGATCCTCATCACCACCGGCTCGCAGAACGCCATCCAGCTCGTCCTCGGCGTGCTGACCGGGCCGGGCGACCCCGTCGTGGTCGAGTCGCCCACCTACCCGCACGCCATCGACGCCGTCCGCCTGCGCGGCGCCCGGATCGTCCCCGTCGGCGTCACCCACGAGGGCTGGCAGCCCGACCTCGTCGCCGCCGCCATGCGCCAGCCGGCCGCCCGCCTCGCCTACCTGATGCCCGACTTCCAGAACCCCACCGGCGCGCTCATGGACGACGCCACCCGCGCCGCGCTCACCGGCGCCGCCCGGCGTTGCGGCACCACGCTGCTCGTCGACGAGACGTGGGCCGAGCTGGCCCTGGACGACGTGCCCCGCACCGCCCCCATGGCGGCCTTCGACACCGACGGCCGGGTGATCAGCATCGGGTCGGCGTCCAAGCTGTGGTGGGGCGGGCTGCGCATCGGCTGGATCCGCACCACCGCCGCGCTGGCCCGGCGCATGGCGCTGCACCGCGCCGCCGCCGACATCGCCAGCCCGGTGCTCGAACAGCTCGTCGTCGCGCGGCTGTTCGACCGGCTGGAGGAGACCAGGGCCGAACGCCGCCGCGCCCTGCGCGCCTCCCGCGACGCCCTGGTCACCGCGCTGCGCACGCACCTGCCCGAGTGGGAGTTCGCGGTGCCGCGCGGCGGCGGCACGCTGTGGATCCGGCTCGGCTCCGGCTCCGCCGTCTCCCTCGCCGAGGCGGCCGCCGGTCATGGCGTACGGATCGCGCCCGGCCCCTGGTTCGGTCTGGAGGGCACGCTGGAGGGTTACCTGCGGCTGCCCTACACGCTGCCGCCCGCGCTCCTGCGGGAGGCGGTCACCCGCGTCGCCGCCGCCCACCGGCACGGCCCGATCGGCCCCGCCCGGGTCCCCGACTCCCTCAGCCCGATGGTGTGAGCGGCGTCATTCGGTGATCCCCCTGGCGAGGGGCGCGCGCCAGTTGAGGCGCATGGCGGCGATCCGCAGCACGAAGGCGAGGACGGCCGCGCCCAGCGTGGCCGGCCAGCCGTGCAGGCCGAGCTCCGACAGGATCGCCATCGCCGCCGAGCCCAGCAGGGCGGGCAGCGCGTACAGCTGCCGGTCGTACAGGAGGGTGGGGATCTCGCCGGCCAGGACGTCGCGCAGCATGCCGCCGCCCACGGCCGTGACGACGCCCAGCAGGGCGGCGTGCAGCGGGCTCAGCCCGTACTCCAGGGCCTTGGCCGTGCCGACGGCGCAGAACAGGCCGAGGCCGGCGGCGTCGAGCACGAGGATCGCGGGCATGACGCGGGCCACGTGCGGGTGCCAGAAGTAGACCACGGCCGTGGCCACGACCGGCACCAGCACGTAGCCGAGGCTCTGGAACGCGGCGGGCCGCACGTTGAGCACCAGGTCGCGCACGATGCCGCCGCCCAGCGCGGTCATCTCGGCGAGCACCGCCATGCCGACCACGTCGAGCCGCTTGCGCACGCCCATGAGGGCGCCCGACAGCGCGAAGACGAAGATGCCGGCGAGATCGAGAAGTTCTGACACGTTGGCAATGTCTACAGGATGTCCGCGCGACGGCTAGCGGATGGGGGGCATGGCGGGCACGTGGTGCTCGGCCATCAGCGCGCGCAGCTTGCGGGTGAACATGAACAGCGCCAGCCCGGCGACGATCGCCAGCGCCGCCAGCAGCAGGTAGTAGGCGGGCTCGGACATCACGTTGCCGAGCCGCCCGGTCTGCCCGCCGACGGCGTCGCCCACCGACACCGCGATGAACCACACGCCGAGCATCTGCCCCTTGAACGCCTGCGGCGCCAGCTTGGTGGTGACCGAGAGGCCGACCGGGCTGAGCGACAGCTCGCCGAACACCTGCACCAGGTAGACCAGCACCAGCCACCAGACCGACACCCGGCCGCTCTGCGCCAGCGACGCCGCCAGCGCCATGATGACGAAGCTGAGCCCCACCATGACCAGCGCGAAGGCGAACTTCTGCGGCGTGCTGACCCGGTTGCCCAGCTTGACCCAGAGCGCCGCGAACACCGGCACGAAGATCATGATGAACAGCGGGTTGAACGACTGCGTGGTCGCCGCCTGGATCGGCACCCCGAACAGCGACAGGTCGGTGTTGTTCTGCGCGAAGAACAGCAGCTTGCTCGGCGCCAGGTCGTAGATCATCCAGAAGATGGCGGCGGCGATGAACAGCCAGATGTACGCCTTCATCCTGGACCGCTCGTCCTCGGTCAGGTCGTGGCTGCCGAGCATGATGTAGCCGAAGTAGACGACGGGCACGGCCAGGATCACGACCGTCACCACGAGCGTGAACCGGCTGAGCGTGAACGTGCCGGTCGCCGCCCACGCGCCCAGCGCCACGGCCGCGACCGCCACCGCCGCGCAGGTCATCAGGCCGAAGCGGCGCAGCTCGGCGGGCGACAGCGGCATGCCCGGCCGCTCGCCGACGCCGCGCAGGCTGCGGCGGCCGCCCCAGGCGTACTGCGCCAGGCCCAGCGCCATGCCGACCGCCGCCGCGCTGAAGCCCAGGTGCCACCGGTCGCCGGCGGCCAGCCAGCCCACCACGATCGGGGCGAAGAACGCGCCCAGGTTGATGCCCAGGTAGAACAGTGAGAACCCGGCGTCGCGGCGCGCGTCGGCGTCGTCGGGGTAGAGCTTGCCCACCATGACGGAGATGTTCGGCTTGAGCAGGCCGGTGCCCGCGATGATCAGCAGCAGGCCGAGCCACACGAAGATCGGCCCCTGGACCGGGATGGCCATGCTGATGTGGCCGCACATGATGACGAACCCGCCCCAGAACACCGACCGGCGCGGCCCGAGGATCCGGTCGGCGATCCAGCCGCCGGGCAGCGCCACCAGGTAGATCAGCGCGCCGTAGACGCCGACGACCGCCTGGGCGGTCTCCTCGGTCATGCCGAGCCCCTGGTTGGCGGGGGAGGCCACCATGAACGTCGCCAGGATGGCACGCAGTCCGTACCAGCTGAACCGCTCCCACATCTCGGTGCCGAACAACGTCGCCAGGGCCCACGGGTGACCGAAGAACGTCCTGCCGCCGTTACTCATCCGTGCCCCCGATGGTCACTCAAAGCGTGTGAAAGATTACTCTACGTCACAGATGTGCCAGACCCTTGCCGCTACCCGCGCGGTGTGGTGCGATGCATGCCAAATGTGTAAGTGGTCGCTGACTGGAGGCCCGCGCCATGGCAGAAGTCTTCGAAGTCCGGGCGGAGATCGAGCGGCTCATCGCCGGCCGCACCGTGTGCGAGCAGCTCCGACAGGTCGCCGAAAGCCACCCCGACGCCCCCGCCTACTCCGATCCCGTCGAGGGCCCGGCCGGCGGCTGGGCCACGCTCACCTACGCCGAGGCGCGCGGCCGCGTGCTGGAGATCGCCGCCGCCTTCGCCGCGCTCGGGCTGGAGCCCGGTGACTCGGTCGCGCTGATGATGGTCAACCGCAGCGAGCACGTGCTGGCCGACCTGGGCGCCGTGCACGCGGGCGGCGTCGGCTGCACCGTCTACTCCACGTTCGCGCCCGACCAGATCGCCTTCGTCGCCGGCGACGTCGGCGCCCGCTACGCGGTGCTCGGCGGCCCCGCCGAGCTCGCCCGCTGGGAGTCCGTCCTGGACCGGCTGCCCGGCCTCCGCACGATCATCATGCTGGAGGGGGCGCCCGACGGCGACCGGTTCATGTCCTGGCGGGACTTCCTCGACCTGGGCCGCGCCCGCCTGGCCGAGGACCCCGCCACCGTCGAGGCCCGCTGGCGGGCCGTCACCCCCGCCGACGTCGCCACCGTCCTCTACACCTCGGGCACCACCGGCATGCCCAAGGGCGTGCCGCTCAGCCACACCAACATCTTCTACGAGGTCGAGTCCACCGACCGGATGGCCTCGCTGCCGCTGCTCGGCACCCAGATCTCCTACCTCACCTACGCGCACATCGCCGAGCGCGTCCTCAGCCTCTACCTGCCGCTGGTCAAGGTCTCCCACGTGCACTTCTGCACCGACCTGGCCAACCTCGGCGCCACGCTCGGCCAGGTAAGGCCGATGCTGTTCTTCGGCGTGCCCCGCGTGTGGGAGAAGATGATGGCCCGCCTCCTGGCCGTCCTGGCCACCCAGCCCGAGGAGCAGCAGGAGGCCGTACGGCAGGCCATGGCGGCCGGCGTCGCCTACGTCGAGGCCGGGCAGTACGGCGCCACCCTCACCCCCGAGATCGAGGCCGCGTACGAGAAGGCCGACGCCTCGCTCCTGTCGGTCATCCGCGGCATGATCGGCTTCGACCGCGCCCAGTGGACCGCCACCGGCGCCGCCCCGCTCGCCGGCGAGGTCCAGCGCTTCTACGCCGGGCTCGGGCTCAAGGTCATCGACGTGTACGGGATGACCGAGACGACGGGGGCGTTCACCGGCAACGGCCCTGCCTGCTACCGCCTCGGCACCGTCGGCCGCGCCGAGCCCGGCGTCGAGGTGCGCATCGCCGGCGACGGCGAGCTCCTCACCCGCAGCCCGCTCAACACCACCGGCTACCTCGGCCGCCCGGAGGCCACCGCCGAGCTCATCGACGCCGACGGCTGGCTGCACACCGGCGACATCGGCACCGTCGACGCCGACGGCTTCTACCGGGTCGTCGACCGCAAGAAGGAGCTGATCATCACCGCCGGGGGCGAGAACATCTCCCCGGCCGAGATCGAGAACCACCTCAAGGAGCACCCCCTCATCGGCCAGGCCCTCGCCTACGGCGACAACCGGCCGCACCCGGTGGCCGTGCTCACCCTCGACGGCGAGGTCGCGCCCGGCTGGGCGCAGGCGCGCGGCATCGCGTTCGCCACGCTCGCCGACCTGGCCGCCCACCCCGACGTGCTCAAGGAGGTCGAGACGGCCGTCGAGGCCGCCAACGCCAAGCTCGCCCGGGTCCAGCAGGTCAAGCGGTGGGCGCTGCTCGGCGCCGAGTGGACCGCCGAGACCGAGGAGCTGACGCCCAGCCTCAAGCTCAAGCGGCGGGTGGTCCACGCCAAGTACGCCGACCTCATCGCCGGGCTGTACGACTCCTGACCTTTTGCCATCGGTTGCCATCGGGGGCGTGTGTCGTGGTCCAGGTCATGACCGGGCGGTTCGTACCGTCTTGATCATGACCAGAAGCCTTCTTCTCGTCTCGCTCGCGGCGGGTGCGCTCACGGTGCCCGCACCGGCGTCCTCCGCCGCGACCGAGCTCGCCATCCGGGAGATCACCGTACGGCCGGCCGCTCCGGTGGTCGGGGCCGGCGACTCCGTCCGCCTGGTGATCGACGTGGTCGCCAAGGGGGTGCGGGGGCGCGACGGGGTGACCGTCACGGTCGAGCCCGGCTCGCCGCCCGCCGGCGCGGAGCGCCCGTCGCCGCCCGGCCGGCCCCGCGTCCTCGCCCCGGACGAGAACGTCACCGAAGGCGGCGCCGACGCCCTGCCACCGGCGCAGGCCGTACAGGAGAACCCGGCCCGGCCCGGCACAGCGGACGGCACATCTAACGGCGTGGCTAACGGCGCGGCGGACCGGGGGGCGGACGGCGCGGATGCGGCGCGGCCCGGCGAGGGCGCCGGCCGGCCGGCGACGGAGGCCGGGCGGCCCGGCGGGGAGGCCGGGGGGCCCGGGGCGGACGCCGTCCGGTCGGGGGCCGAGGCGGTGCGCTCGGCCGCCGAGACCGTGCGGACGGCGGCGGGCGCGTTCCGGCCGCAGGTGGTGCGCGAAGAGGGCGCAGAGGGGCGGCCCGGGGTGCCGGTGCGGCTGGTGTGGCGGCTGGCGCCGAGCCCGATGCGGATGAGCGGCGGCTGGCAGACCTGGCGCTTCCTGCCGGACAAGGAGCTGACCCGCTTCTACCCGGCCGGCACCTGGACGATCACCGCGACGGCCGAGGGCGCGCAGGGCGCGAGCGTGACCGCGTACGAGACGTTCCAGCTCAGGCGGGAGACGCGGCTGTCGGACGTCGCGGTGGAGCGGTCCCGCCACGCCGAGGGGGTGCGGCTGCACGGCTCGCTGAAGAGGGCCGACGCGCGCGGCCTGACCGGGCTCTCGCCGTTCGGCGGGCAGCGGGTTGAGCTCCTGTGGCGGCAGAGCCCGTCCGGCGAGTGGGCGCACGCCGGGTACGTCACCACGGACGCCAAGGGCTCGTTCACGCACACGGTGCGCGACCGGACGGGCGGCTTCTGGCGGGTGCGGTACGCGGGCACCGGCCACTACGCGCCTGACCAGTCCAAAATCCACGAAATCGCAGGATAAAAGCCCTAATACAACTCCATAAACGACATCACCGGAATTGGTGTTGCGAAATTGTGATCGTCCGTTTCGCAACCTTTCTTTACCCTTACGCGTCATTGGACGGTGACGTGTGCCGTCCCGGCGCGCGTTCCATACGGGGAAGGAAGTCAGTTTCATGATGCGACGACTCGCCGCCGGAGTGGCGGCGGCCGCCATGGGCGCCACCGTGCTCGCGGGAGCGGCCGCGCCCGCGATGGCCGACCCCGGCTACGACAGTGGCCAGACCCGGCTCGACCTCGACGTCAACCCCGAGCCCGCCTGGCGCGGCAAGCCGCTGACCGTCGAGGGCAAGCTGTCCGTGCACTGCGACGAGGACTTCGCCAGCGGCCTCGTCGTGGTCCTGCACGACAACCGCTGCAAGGAAGGCAGCTGGCACCGGCTCGGCTGGAAGCGGATCGTCATCCTCTTCAAGCCGTCCTACAGCGGCCGCTGGGAGTACGTCGACACGCTGAAGACCGGCCGCGACGGCTACTTCCACACCCGGGTCGAGGCCCGCTCGTCCGGGACCTGGCGGGCGGTCTTCGAGGGCTCGCGCCACCTGGAGCCGTCGTCCGACACCGACTGGGTCAAGGTCTACGGCCGCCACCACCACCGCTAGCCGATCACGCGGACGCCCGGCCCCTCACACGCGAGGGACCGGGCGTTCGCCGTCGTCACGGCATTCCCAGAGCGGAACTGTCAGGGGAGCGGCACCCGCAGCGGTCCGAAGTCGGCGATCTCCACGGTGAGCTCCCCGGCCGCCGCCGGCAGCTCGAACAGGCCCCAGAACTCCCGCTCCTGCCCCGGCCCGAACTTCTCGCTGGACAGGCGCACCCCGGACACGTCGGTGCACGCGCAGTAGGCGTCGACGCCGCCGTTCTCGGCCGGCACCTGGAGCCGCCCCGGCAGGTAGCGGCGCTTGCCCCGCTCGTCGGTGAGCGTGACGGCGGTGGCCGCCTGATACTTGAACGACATCCAGTCCTTGGCGCGGTGCAGCTCGTTGTACCAGGCCTCGGCGCCGCCCTCGTTCTTCACCCGGTAGGTGAGCAGGCCGAGCCCGTCCGGCAGCCGCCGCAGGCCGGTCACCTCCAGCTTGAACGGCTGCCCGTCGGCCGTGGTCGAGCCGGTCAGGCCCTCAGCCGGCCGGCCGCTCGGCTGCGCACTCGGCTGGGTGGCGGCCGGGGCGGGCTCCGGCTTGGCGAACGTCACCGTGACCCGGCGGTTGCGCCGCCTGCCCTCGTCGGTGCCGTTGTCGTAGAGCGGCTGCCGCGACCCGAACCCCCGGGCCTGGTAGGTGACGCCGTCCCGGGTGACCAGCGCCGACAGCGCCTTGCGGACCGCCTGGGCGCGGCGCGCCGAGAGCGGGTCGTTGATCGCGTCGGTGCCGGAGGAGTCGGCGTGCCCCTCGACCTTGACGGTGTCGCCGGGGGAGGCGTCGACGAGCTTCGCGGCGCGCGCGAGCACCGCCCTGGCCTTGGGCGTGAGCGTGGCCCGGTTGACCGCGAACAGCACGTCGGAGGAGAGGCTGATGCTCAGGTCCCTGCCGTCGTCGGCGGTCTCCTCCGACAGGTCGGTGGACTCCGACGGCGTCACGATGCGGCGGGCCAGCGTGGTGACCTGCTCGGCGCCCGGGTCGGGGAGGGTGAGGCCGGGCGGGGTGACGGGCGGATCGTCGCTGATCGGCACGTCCGGCATCGGCGGGCCCACCGGGGTGACCACGGTGGCGGTGGTGGGGGAGCCCGCGGGCGCGGGCAGCATCGCGTACAGGTCGACCGACTGTCCCGGGTCGAGCGAGTACGGCAGCTTGTCGCGGTCCTGGTCGCTGCACAGGCACGGCGAGCCGGTCGGCTGGTAGGGCAGGATCCACGAGCGCGCGGCCGTGTCGAGCACGCCGATCCCGGAGGCCCAGCGGATCTGGCCCAGCGGTCTCGTCTGGTCGCCGAGCTGGCCGGTCCACGAGATGCTGTCGGACTCGCCGGTGTTGGTCAGCCGGACCTGGACGGCCAGGTGCGCGCCGCCGATCCGGTTCAGGCCGGTGACCTCCACCTTGAGGTCGGGCGTGAGCGTGCTGCGCGACTCCGCGAGCGCGGCCGTCGCGGGCGCGGTGGCGGATGCGGTGGCGGGCGCGGTGGTGGCGGGCGCCGAGGACGCCGGCGCGCTGGCCCGGCTGGCAGATTGGGGTGCTTCTGCCCCGTTCGTCAGCCCGCAGGCCGAGGAGGCGAGCAGGAGGGCGAGCGTGACAGGCTTTCTAAGCTTCACCGGACGCATGATGTCGTATTCGTCCGTTCCTGTCGTGTTGAAAGTTCAGTAGGCTCGGCTGAAGATTTCAACGCGGGGGAGTCGATGAGCCGGGTCACGCTCAAGGAGGTCGCCGAGCGGGCGGGTGTGGCCATCGGCACGGCCTCGGCGGTGTTCGCCGGCAAGTCCTGGGTGTCCCCGGCCACCGGCGCCGCCGTGCGGCAGGCGGCCGAGGAGCTCGGCTACCGGCCCCGCGCCCGCAAGGCCACCGCCGCGCCGGGCGGGATGATCGGGTTCGTCTCCTGGGTGAACGACCTGTTCGCCCCGGCGAACCCCTACTACGCCCCGGTCCTGTTCGGCGCCCAGCAGGCGTGCGCCGAGCTGGGCCTGTCGATGACCTACGAGGTGGTGCAGCGGCGCGGCGACCTGCTGCCGCTGTGCGTGGCCCGTGAGCAGGTCGGCGGGCTGCTCGTGCTGAGCTCGGCCCCCCGCGACCAGCTGCTCCGCATCCTCGACGCGGGCGTCACCTGCGTGCTGCTGGAGTCCGCCGCCGGCGACCTGCCCGACGGACTGGCCGTCGACCAGGTCGGCCACGACGACGAGACCGGCGGCTACCTGGCCACCCGCCACCTGCTCGACCTCGGCCACACCGACCCGCCGCCCGCCGTCATCACCGCCGACGAGCGCGTGCTGCCCGCCGCCCGCAGGCTGTCCGGCTATCGGCGGGCTTTGGCCGAGCGCGGGCTGCGCCCGCCGCCCGGCTACGTCCGGCGCGGCGAGTTCACCTCCGAGACCGGCCACGAGCAGATGGCGGCGCTGCTCGCGCTGCCCGTGCCGCCGACCGCCGTCTTCTGCGCCAACGACGAGTCGGCCTTCGGCGCGCTCGCCGCGCTGCGCGAGCGCGGCCTGTGCGTGCCCGGCGACGTCAGCGTGATCGGCTACGACGACATCGCCATGGCCGCGCACGCCTCCCCGCCCCTCACCACGATCGCCAGCGACAAGGAGCTGCTGGGCGCGCAGGCCGTCTGGCACCTCGTGCAGCGCATCCGGCGCCCCGGGCTCACCGGCCGCGACACCCGGATCGCCGTGCGGCTGGTGGCCAGGGAGTCCACCGCCCCGCCCCGCTGAGCCGGCCCCCGCTGTCCGCCTGATAGGCACGCATCCGCCCTGCTCGACCGAGTAGCATGTCGATCAAGCTGCTTGAGGCTTGCTTGAGGTGAAGGAGACCCCTCCGTGACCGAGCTTGAGCGGGTTCCGCCCGGCGTCGACCCCGGCGTCCCGAGTTCCGCCCGGGTCTACGACTACCTGCTCGGCGGCAAGGACCACGTCGCGGTCGACCGCGCCGTCGCCGAACGGCTGCTCGCCGTCGCGCCCGACTCCCGCCTCGTCGCCCGGGCCAACCGGATCTTCCTCGTGCGCGCCGTACGGCATCTGGCCGAGCAGGGCGTGCGGCAGTTCATCGACGTCGGCGCCGGCATCCCCACCTCGCCCAGCGTGCACGAGGTCGCCCGCGAGGTGCACCCCGCCTGCCGGGTGATCTACGTCGACTACGACCCGGTGGTGCGGCTGCACGCCCAGGTGCTGCTGGCCGACTCGCCCGGCGTGGAGAGCATCCAGGCCGACCTGCGCCGGCCCGCCGACATCCTGACCGACCCGCACGTCACCGGCCTCATCGACTTCGACCAGCCCGTCGGGGTGCTGCTCGTCGGCATCTTCCACTTCGTCAAGCACGAGGAGGACCCCGCCGGGATCATCGCCGCCTTCCGCAAGCGGATGGCGCCCGGCAGCCACCTGGTCCTCTCCCACGCGATGCTGGAGAGCGACCCCGAGGCGCGCGGCGAGCTCTACCGGGCCACCGCCAACACCCCGGCCCACCCCACGTTCCGCTCCCGCGACGAGGTGCTGGCGCTGCTCGACGGCTTCGACCTGATCGGGCCCGGGCTCGTGCCCGTCCAGGACTGGCGGCTCGCCGGCGACGACGACATCCCGCTGATGGACGGCATGCCCAAGCTGCGCATCGACGGCGCCGTCGGGCGGGTCCCCGCCTAGGGAGGGCCGTCCCGGGAGCGCCTGCCTAGCCCCCGCGCCACGGCTCTGTTGCCGCCGCCCGATCCGGCCCCGGCGGCAGCCGATTCCGCCCCGTTTCTCGGCATGATGGAGAGAGGCTGAACCCTTCAGAAGGGCCTCCGGCATGCCATTGTTAGGCTTCGCCCTGTCCTGCTGCATCCTCCCCTTCGGCTTGGGGCTCTCCGCCCTGCTGGTGCTGGCGCTCGAATGGCTCGCACCCGACGTCATCCCGTTCGAGCTCGACACGTTCTGGGCCCTCGACCGGCCGCTCTGGCCCGCGTTCACCGGCGCGGTCACGCTCGTCTGGCCGGTCCTGGCGGCCGGGCTGCTGATCACCCTCGTCGCCGTGCCCCGCCAGCGTCACGCCCAGCGGCAGATCGCCGCCTACGGCGTCGAGGACGCCCAGGTCATCCGGCTGGGGCCGGCCCGGATGCTGTTCCAGAGCGCGCTGGAGGAGATCGCGTTCCGGTGGGTGCTCTTCTACGCGGCCATCGCCGGCGCCACCTTCGCCGACTTCGTCCTGCTGGGCTTCGCCGACCTGCACCCGGTGCGGTGGCTGTTCACCGAGGTGCTCATCCCGCTCGCCGACCTCGCCACCTTCGGCATGCTGCACGAGCAGCTCACGCTCGGCGCCTGGGCCGTGGCCGCGGCGATCCTCACCAGCAACGGCCGCTTCCGCAACGGCCACCTCTACCAGGGGCTGATCGGGTGGATCTGGTCCTGGTACATGGGCATGTTCCTGTTCCTGGTGATGTTCGAGTACGGGCTCCCCGCCGCCATCGCCGTGCACGTCGCCTACAACCTGGTCACGCTGACCCTGCACGTGGCCATCACGGGAGTGGCGCCGCGCGTGGTGGTGCTGAACCTGGAGCCGCAGCCCCTTCAGGAGTGACGTACGGCCCCCGGGGCGCGCCGGGGGCCGTACGGATCAGCGGGCGGCGAAGTTCTGGGTCCAGTAGGTCTGGCCCTTGGCGTTCTTGGCCGCGCCCACGCCGATGAGCGTGTACTTGCAGTTCATGATGTTCGCCCGGTGGCCGGAGCTGTTCATCCAGCCGCTGACCACCGCGGCCGGGGTGCGCTGGCCCATGGCGATGTTCTCGGCCCAGCCGGTGCCGCCGGTGAACCCGGCCGCCCGGATGCGGTCCATGAACGAGCGGCCGTCCTGGGAGGTGTGGCTGAAGTAGCCGCGGGCGGCCATGTCGGAGGAGTGGCCGAAGGCGGCCTTGCGCAGCTGCGGGTCGTGCTTGAGCGGGGCGCAGCCGCCCTTGGCGCGTTCGGCGTTGGTCAGGCGGACGACCTCGTTCTCCTCGGCCGTGCCGACCGTACCCGCCGGGGGAGCGGGCGAGGAGGTCGGGGCGGGGGCGGGCGTCGCGGTGGCGGACGGGGTCGGGGCCGGGGCCGGGGAGCAGGTGAGCCGGACCGGGCGGGACCTGGCCGTGTGGCCGCGGTAGTCGGTGGCGAGCGCGTAGTAGACGCCGGGGGCGCACGGGAGCGTGAGCGTGAGGCGGGCGCCGGTGGCCCGCCGGGCGCCGCTCCTGACCACCGGGTCCTTGCCGGGCTGGGCGCGCTTGACGCGCACGCGGATCAGCGCCGGGCGCTCGCAGCCGCTCCTGGTGGCGGACGCCCGGATCCTGCCGTCGTCGCCGACCTGCGGTCCCGTCACGGACAGCCGGCAGGCCGCCTGAGCGGTGGAGGCCGTGCTCGCCGCGTGGGCGGCGGGCGTCACGAGCGTGGCGGCGGTGGCGAGGCAGGCGATCATCCCAAGGGATCGGCGCATGCGGTGTTCCCTCCAGTTTCCGGTAGACGCTGGATGGAAATCGCATTCTGTCGGGGCCAGAACCAACTTGTCAGGAAAATTCGGATATCTGGGTAAACCAACGGGGCCCCTGGGGCGTCCGCGCAGCGCGAGGGGCGGCCACCCGGAGGCGGCCGCCCCCGAGTCTCAGCGGGCGCCCAGCAGGTGCTCCATGGCGAGCTGGTCGAGCCGCTCGAACGCCATCCCGCGCGCCCCCGCCGCGTCCGCGTCGAAGTCCTCGAACGCGCCGCGGTCCGCAAGCAGATCCTGCAGCGTCTCCCCGTCCGCCAGCGTGGGCCTGGCCAGGTCGTCCAGCCGGGACGCGCGCAGCGCCTCCTGCACCTCAGGGTCGGCGCGGAAGGCCGCCGCGCGCTCCTTGAGCATGAGGTAGTTGCGCATGTTGCCGGCCGCCGACGCCCACACGCCGTCGACGTCCTCGGTCCGCGGCGGCTTGAAGTCGAAGTGCCGCGGCCCCTCGTACCCGCCGCTCTCCAGCAGGTCCACCAGCCAGAACGCGTCCCGCAGGTTGCCCGCGCCGAAGCGCAGGTCCTGGTCGTACTTGACGCCCGTCTGCCCGTTCAGGTCGATGTGGAACAGCTTGCCGTGCCACAGCGCCTGGGCGATGCCGTGGGTGAAGTTGAGCCCGGCCATCTGCTCGTGGCCGGTCTCCGGGTTGACCCCGACCAGCTCCGGATGGGCCAGCTCGCCGATGAACGCCAGCGCGTGCCCGACGGTCGGCAGCAGGATGTCGCCGCGCGGCTCGTTCGGCTTGGGCTCGACGGCGAAGCGCAGGTCGTAGCCCTGGCTCAGCACGTACTCGCCGAGCAGGTCGAAGGCCTCCTTCATGCGGTCGAGCGCCACCCGCACGTCCTTGGCGCCGCCCGACTCGGCGCCCTCGCGGCCGCCCCACGCCACGTAGACCTTGGCGCCCAGCTCGACGGCCAGGTCGATGTTGCGGATGGTCTTGCGCAGCGCGTAGCGGCGCACGTCACGGTCGTTGGCCGTGAACCCGCCGTCCTTGAACACCGGGTGCGTGAACAGGTTCGTCGTGGCCATCGGCACCACGAGGCCCGTCTCGTCCAGCGCCTGGCGGAACCGCTTGACGTGGCGGTCGCGCTCGGCGTCGCCGGAACCGAACGGGATGAGGTCGTCGTCGTGGAACGTCACCCCGTACGCGCCCAGCTCGGCGAGCCGGTTGACGGTCTCCACCGGGTCGAGCGCCGGGCGGGTCGCGTCGCCGAACGGGTCGCGACCCGGCCAGCCGACGGTCCACAGACCGAAGGAGAACTTGTGCTCCGGGCGGGGCGTGAGGCTGTCAGTCACTGGGACTCCTATTCGTAAGGGCAGAAAACAAATTAATATGCCAAGGCGGCGGAGGGAAGACCGCCCCCGGAACGCAGGAGGCAGCATGTCGGCACAGCGCGTCGTCATCGGCATCGACAGCTCTACCCAGTCGGCCAAGGCCGTCGCCGTGGACGTGGACACCGGCGCCGTCGTCGGCGAGGGCCGCGCCCCCCACACCGTCACCTCCGGCGCCGGCCGCGAGAGCGACCCCCGGCAGTGGTGGCAGGCCCTCTGCGACGCCGTCGAGGCCACCGGCCACGCCGCCCGCGCCGCTGCCGCCTCCGTCGGCGGCCAGCAGCACGGCCTCGTCACCCTGGACGACGCCGGCGAGCCCGTACGCCCCGCCCTGCTCTGGAACGACGTCCGCTCCGCCGGCCAGGCCGCCGCCCTGGTCGCCGAGCACGGCGCCGACCGGCTCGCCGAACGCGTCGGCAGCGTCCCCACCGCCGCCTTCACCCTGACCAAATGGCTCTGGCTGACCGAGAACGAGCCCGCCCATGCCGCCCGCGCCGCCGCCGTCCGGCTGCCCCACGACTACCTCACCGAACGCCTCACCGGCCAGGCCGTCACCGACCGCGGCGACGCCTCCGGCACCGGCTGGTGGACCCCCACCGGCTACGACACCGGCCTGCTGGACGCCGCCGGGCTCGACCCCGCCCGACTGCCCCGCGTCACCGACGGCCTCGCCGGCACGGCGCTCCCCGGCGGGCCGCTCGCCGATGGCACCCCCGTCGCCGCCGGCACCGGCGACAACATGGCCGCCGCGCTCGGCCTCGGACTGCTCCCCGGCACCCCCGTGCTCAGCCTCGGCACCTCCGGCACCGTCTACGCCGTCACCCGGCGCCGGCCCGCCGACCCCACCGGCGTCGTCGCCGGGTTCGCCGACGCCCTCGGCAACTGGCTCCCGCTCGCCTGCACGCTCAACTGCACCCAGGCCGTCGACAAGATCGCCTCCCTGCTCGGCCGCGACCGCGACGCCGTCGAGCCCGGCGGCACCGCCGTCGTCCTGCCCTACCTCGACGGCGAACGCACCCCGAACCTGCCGCACGCCGCCGGGCTCCTGTACGGGCTGCGCCACGACACCACCGCCGGCCAGGTGCTCCAGGCCGCCTACGACGGAGCCGCGCACTCGCTCCTCGCCGCCCTCGACGACGTCCTGCGCGCCGGCGGCGAACAGCCCGACCCGGACGTGCCGCTCGTCCTCATCGGCGGCGGCGCGCGCGGCGCCGCCTGGCGCGACACCATCCGCCGCCTCTCGGGCCGGCCCGTCCTCATCCCCGCCGCCGGCGAGCTCGTCGCCCTCGGCGCCGCCGCCCAGGCGGCCGCCCTCCTCACGGGCGAGGCCCCCGACGAGGTCGCCCGCCGCTGGGGGACCGCCCGCGGCACCCTCCTCGACCCGCTCCCCAGGGACACCGAGGCGATGGACAGGATCGCCGGTACGCTGCCCCGTGCCGACCGTCTCCTGACCACCCCCTGACCCCCGGAAGATCCCCATGCCCCCACCCACCGGAAGCACCGCCCCTCCCCTGACGACCTCCTTCGAGGCCGAGACCCCCCACCAGGGACCCGGCCCCGACGGCGCGCCCCTTGCGCGCGCCACCACCCCTCCGGAGAGCGGGTGCGCCCGCGAGGAGGGCAAGAGTTCCGCCCAGGGGAGCGGGCGCGGCGCTGCTGCCGCCGACGCCGTACGGGACGTTGCTCCTGCGGGGGGCGGGCCCGTCTGTGGGAGCGGCGGCGGTGCCCGTACGCGTGCCCGGTTGGCCAGGGGTGCTGCCGCTTGCGGCTGGGGGGCTGCTTGTGGGGGCGGGGGCCGCGTGCGGGGAGTCGTCCCTGCGGAGGGCGGGGCTCTTCGGGGTAGTGGCGGGCGGGTTGCTGGTGCGGGGGTATGGGTGTGAGGCGTTGGGAGCAGGCGCGTCGGCAGGACGGGGGGCGGCCGGCGTCGCAGCAGGGGATGCGGCAGCACAACCTGGCGCTCGTCATGGGGACCGTGGCCGCGCACGGGCCGGTGTCGCGGGCGGCGGTGGCGGGGCGGACCGGGCTGACGAGGACCGCGGTCTCCAGCCTGGTGGACGAGCTGCTCGCCGGGGGGCTGCTGACCGAGCTGGGGCCGGCGGCGAGCGGCCGGGTGGGGCGGCCGGGGACGGCGCTGGCGGTGAGCGAGGAAGGCCCGGCGGGGCTGGGGCTGGAGGTGGGCGTCGAGCATCTGGGCGCCTGCGTCACCGACCTGCGCGGTGAGGTGCGGGTGTGGTCGCGGGCCGAGAGCCCCAACGCGGCGCTGGACCCGGCCGGGGTGATGGCGGCGCTGTCGGAGCTGGCCGACGACGCCACCCGGCGGGCCGCCGAGCTGGGGCTGCGGCCGGTCGCGGCGGTGGTGGCGGTGCCCGGCCTGGTGGGGGACGTGCCCGGCACCGTGGCCCGGGCGCCGAACCTGGGCTGGCACGACGTTCCCGTCGCCGGGCTGTGGCCGGGGGAGCTGCCGCTGCGCGTGGAGAACGAGGCCAACCTGGGCGCGCTGGCCGAGCTGTGGGCGCATCCGGTGGCGGACGACTTCGTGCACGTGTCGGCGGAGAGCGGCATCGGCGCGGCGCTCGTGGTCGGCGGGCGGCTGTTCAGCGGCGCCCGGGGGCTGGCGGGCGAGCTCGGGCACATGCCGGTGCATCCGGACGGGTTCCCCTGCTCGTGCGGCGCCCGGGGCTGCCTGGAGCAGTACGCGGGCAAGGCGGCGGTGCTGCGCGCCGCGGGCCTCCCGCTCCCGGCGGCGATCGGCGCGGCCCAGGCGGGTGCGGACGTGGCGGGTGCGGCCCTGGAGGGTGCGGACGTGGTGGCGGCGCTGGCCGGGCTGGCGCGGGCGGGGGAGACGCCGGTGGTCCGGGCGCTCGACGGGGCGGGGACGGCGCTGGGGACGGCGCTGGCCGGGGCGGTGAACCTGCTCGACCCGGCGGCCGTGGTCCTCGGCGGCGCGTACGCGGAGCTGGGGGAGTGGCTGCTGCCGGCGATGCGGCGCGAGCTGGCGGCGCGGGTGACCGTGCGGCCGTGGGACCCGGAGGCGCTGACGGTGTCCGAGCTGGGCCGTCGCGGCCCGCTGCTGGGGGCGGCGCTGGCGACGGTCCGGGGCATTCTTGACGATCCCGCCGCACTCTGGTCATGACGCGGCGCCACGACAGATGTCGATCTTTGCGAGATCGTCGTCAGGGAGCGCGGAGCGTGCTAGCGTATTAGGCGTTGCAGTTCTGGTACCCATGGATTTCGTGTGCGCCTGGCGGGATGTGACCCTCGGGCGCATTTGTGTTTTCGGCGGTCATCTTCCTCAGGTGTCACTACGGCGACACGGGATCCGCGAACCGCGCTTCCCCGCACTCTTCGCCAATCGAAGGAGATTGACATGGCGACTGGCACCGTGAAGTGGTTCAACGCTGAAAAGGGCTTCGGCTTCATCGAGCAGGACGGTGGAGGCGCTGACGTCTTCGCCCACTACTCCAACATCGCGGGCAACGGCTACCGCGAGCTGCGCGAAGGCCAGAAGGTCAGCTTCGACATCACCGCGGGCCAGAAGGGCCCCCAGGCCGAGAACATCGTTCCGGCCTGACCCCTTCACACGGCTTCACCGGAAGGCCCGCACCCCCCGAGGGTGCGGGCCTTCCGCCTTCCCTGCCGGGAGCACGATCATCAGGGCCGGTGATCGGATCGCAGGAGGTCGTGGGCCTGCTCCAGCACCGACTCCACCGGGATGCCGGCCACCCACGACGGGTCGTGCGGGCAGCGCGGCACGGCCGGGTCGAGCCCGTCGGTCCCGCACACCGGGCAGGCCGGCGTCCACGACACCAGCGGCCGGTGCCGGTCCCGGCTGATCGGCCCCGCGTTGATCAGGTTGCCGCACCAGTAGACGCCGACGGTCGCCGTGCCCACGGCCGCCGCCAGGTGCCGCGGCCCGGTGTCGTTGGCCACCACCAGGTCGCACGCCCGGTAGAGGGCGGCCAGCCCGCCCAGGCCGAGCACGCCCGCGAGCGGCAGGGCGGGCCGCCGCATCGCCGACACCACCCCTGCGACCAGGTCCCGCTCGGCCCGGCTGCCGGTGACCACGACCGGCCGGCCGAGCGCGTCGGCGACGGCCGCGAAGCTCTCGACCGGCCAGCGGCGGCGCGGGTCGTTCGCGCCGGGATGGATCGCGACCAGGCCGGGCGGCGGCTCGCCGAGCACGGCCGCCACCTCGGCGGCGTCGGCCGCGGTGACCTCCACTCTCGGTTCGAGCCGGTCGGCGGTGGCGCCGACCAGCGCCGCCACCTCCAGGAAGCGCAGCGTCTCGTGCTGGTGGCCGCCGTAGTGCACCCACCGGTCCAGCGGCTCGGCGTCCGGCGCGCGCAGCCCCACCGTCAGGCCCGCGCCCAGCTCCCGCACGAACGGGTTGGAGTGCCGCCCGCCGCCGTGGATCTGCACCGCCAGGTCGAACCGCCGCTCCCGCAGCCGGGCGAACAGCTCGGGCGGCGCCCGGTGCCCGGCCTCCATCGTCGACACGCCGGTCACCGGCGGCAGCGCCACCACCTTGGCCACCGGCCCCGGCCTGCCGCGCAGAAACGCCGCGTGCCAGTCCAGCCCGAGCAGCGTGATCTCCGCCCCCGGGTAGCGGCTGCTCAGCGCCTCCAGCGCGGGCAGCGCCAGCAGGAAGTCCCCGACCGCGTTCGCCCGCAGCACCGCGATCCTCACGGCGGCTCCATGACGTGGTGGCGCGCGAATGGGGTCATGGCTGCTCCGGCAGCGAGCGCACCCGTTCGATGATCGCGGTCGTGGACCGGTCGGAGACGTAGTCCAGCACCATGACCTCGCCGCCCATCGCCCGCACCAGTGGCGCCTCCGGCAGCATGGCGGCCGTGTAGTCGCCGCCCTTGACGTACAGGTCGGGCCGGATCATCCGCAGCAGCCGCTCGGGCGTGTCCTCCTCGAAGGAGGTCACGTAGTCGACGTAGCCGAGCGCGGCCAGCACCGACATGCGGTCCTCGCACGAGTTGATCGGCCGGCCCGGGCCCTTCAGCCGCGCCGTGCTGGCGTCGCTGTTGACGGCCACCACGAGCACGTCGCCGAGCTGCGCGGCCCGTTCCAGGTAGGTGACGTGGCCGCGGTGCAGCACGTCGAAGCAGCCGTTGGTGAACACGATCCGATCCCCGCGCCGCCGGTGCTCGTCCAGCCGCTCGGCGAGCCGCTCGGCCTGCCGGTCGGCCGGGCGCAGCAGCTCGTCCTCGCCGCGCAGCGCCTTCAGCAGCTCGTGGCGGGTGCAGGTGGCGGTGCCCGGCCTGCGCACCACCACCCCGGCCGCCGCCTGCGCGGCCCGCGCCGCCTGCTCCGGCTCCGCGCCGCCCGCCAGCCACAGCGCGAACGCCGCGGTGAACGTGTCGCCCGCCCCCGTCGTCATGTGGTCCGGCGCGGGATCGGCGTACGTCCGGTACGGCGGCCGCCCCGGCCGGTGCAGCAGCGTGCCCTCGCCGTCGAGCGTCGTCACCACCATCCGCGCCCCCGACGCCGCCAGCAGCCTCTCGGACCGGTCGGTGAGGAAGCGCACCCGGTCGGCGGTGTCGCCGTCCTCGCCGAGCAGTTGCAGCACCTCGCCGTAGTTGGGCAGCATCGCGGTCGCGCCGCACTCCCGCCACGGCGTGATCACGTGCGCGTCCACGACCAGCACCGGCAGCCCGGTCAGGGCCCGCCGCACCGCCGGCGTGCAGACGCCGCCGCCGTAGTCGCAGGCCACCACCACGTCGGCGCCGCGCAGCGCCCGCTCCAGCTCGGCCAGCACGCGCTCCTCGGCCTCGCCGCCGAGCGGCTCGCGGTCCTCCTCGTCGTAGCGGGCGATGAGCTGCTCGCCGACCATCAGCCGCTGCTTGTGCGGGGTACGGCGGCCCGGCACGGTCACCAGCCGGGCGTCCACGCCCAGCAGTTCGAGCGCCCGGGCGAGCGTGCCCGAGCAGGCGTCGTCCCCGACCGCGCCCACCAGGCGCACCCGTGCTCCGAGCGCCACCAGGTTCGCCGCCGCGTTGCCGGCGCCGCCCGGCGCCTCGTCGGTGGCCTCCACGCTGACCACCGGCACCGGCGCCTCCTGGGCGATCCGCCGCACCGGGCCGCGCAGCCAGGAGTCGAGCATCACGTCGCCGACGACCACGGCCTCGATGTCGCTGTTCATACGCTGCGTCTACCTGGAGAAGCGCTGCCCAAACAGAGACGGTGCCCAACGAAGCTTTGCCGTGACGCTGCCCGTTCCGGCGCACCCTGTTCGCCGTACGGGGGAGAAGACACACCATGACACGGCATTTCGAGATCCGCGGGGAGGTGGGGTGATGGCCCGCTACGCGGTGCTCGTGTACGAGGCCGTCGCCCCCGCCGACCTGCCGCACGACGTCCAGGAGGCGCACCGGGCCCTGCCCGGGCAGGTCACCGGGCTCGGCGGCCGGCTCGTCGCCGGGCTGACCCTGGAGCAGCCCGAGACCGCCACGGCGATGCGCGGCGGCCGGGTGACCGACGGGCCGTTCGCCGAGGCGGAGGAGGCGCTGGCCGGGGTCCTGGTCGTCGAGGCGCGCGACCACGACCACGCGCTGTCGATCGCCGAGCTGGTGCCCGTCGTGCGCGGCGGCGTCGAGGTGCGGCCGCTGCTCGGCGTCACGGTGCCCGACGAGAGCTGACCCGCCCGGACGACGGGACGAGCCTGGTGCAGGGGCGGGTCAGGTGAAGGGGCGGGTCAGGTGAAGGGGCGGGTCAGGTGAAGGGGCGCGCCATCTGCTCCAGCGTCTCGTCGATGACCTCGTGCAGCGGGCGGGCCTGCTCCTCCTCGATCCACGTGTGCGTGGCGAGCCGGAGCGCGGCGAGGAAGGCGGCGGCCATCACCCGGGGGCTCACGCCGCCGCCACGGCGCAGCGCGAGGGCCTGGGCCAGCTCCCGGTCGAAGGCCGCGTGGTTGGCGAGCTGCCGGGCCAGCAGCGACGGGTGCTTCATGGCCAGCCGGGTGCGCACCGCCTGCTCGCGCTCCGGGACGCCGATCTCCTCGTAGAGCCGCTGGACGGCGCCGCGCAGCGCGAGCCAGGCGGGCCGGTCGGCGGGCTCGGCGCGCACCCGCTCGACCAGCGCCCGGATGCGCCGCTCGTCGCCGTAGAGGATGGCGTCCTCCTTGCCGGCGAAGTAGTTGGAGAACGTGCGGCGGGAGATGTTGGCCGCGTCGGCGATGGCCTCGACGGTGACGGCGTCGAAGCCGTGCTCGATCGTGAGCCGCAGCGCCGCCTCGTGCACGGCCTGCCGCGTCTCCGCCTTCTTGCGCTCCCGCAGGCCCAGCGTGCTGTCCATGATGCGGACATCTTACCGGCTGGGAATAACTGCCCAGTGCGCAAACTTGCCCAATGCGAATGTAGGGTGTCCTCTGCACGTTTGATGAGGATTTGGGGGAAAGCGCGTGAGCGCCACCATGGACGCACCACCCGGGCAGATGACCCACCGGCAGATTCTCGAAGCCCTCAGCGGGCTCCTGCTGGTCCTGTTCGTCGCGATGATCAGCGGCACGATCGTGTCCGTCGCGCTGCCGCAGATCATCGGCGCGCTGAACGGCAGCCAGTCGCAGTACACCTGGGTGGTCACCGCCTCCCTGCTGGCCGCCACGGCGTCCACGCCGATCTGGGGCAAGCTGGCCGACCTGTTCGACAAGAAGCTGCTGATCCAGATCTCCATCGTGATCTTCATGGTGAGCTCGCTGGCCTGCGGGTTCGCCCAGAACACCGGGCAGCTCATCGCCTTCCGCGCGGTGCAGGGCCTCGGCATGGGCGCCCTGCAGGTGCTGGTCCAGGTGGTGATCGGGGCCATGATCAGCCCCAAGGAGCGCGGCCGCTACAACGGCTACCTGGGCGGCGTCATGGCCGTGGCCACCGTCGCCGGCCCGCTGCTCGGCGGCCTCATCGCCGACACCTCGTGGCTCGGCTGGCGCTGGTGCTTCTTCGTCGCAGTGCCGTTCACCATCGCCGCGCTCGCCCTGCTGCACAAGACCCTGCACGTCAGCTCGGTCCGGGCGCGGAACGTCAAGATCGACTACGTGGGCGCGACGCTCATCGCCGCCGGCGTCAGCGTCCTGCTCATCTGGATCACCTTCGTCGGCAACTCCTTCGACTGGCTCTCCTGGCAGACCGCGGTCATGGCCGGCGGCGGCCTCGCCGTCCTGGCCCTCGCCACCTGGGTGGAGTCACGGGTGAGCCAGCCCGTCGTGCCGCTGCACGTGGTGCGCCGCCGCACCCCCGCCCTGGCGATCCTGGCCAGCCTCGCGGTCGGCATGGCGATGTTCGGCGGGGCGGTCTTCCTTGGCCAGTACTTCCAGATCGGCCGCGGCTACACGCCCACCGAGTCGGGGTTGCTCACCATCCCGATGATGCTCGGCGTGCTGGTCTCCTCCGCCGTGAGCGGCAACCTGGTGTCGAAGACCGGGCGCGTCAAGCCGTACATCGTCAGCGGGTCGATCGTGCTGACCGCCGGGTTCCTCGTGCTGTCCACGATGGACCACGACACCTCGCTCTGGCTGATCGGCGGTGCGATGGTGCTGGTCGGCGCGGGCGTCGGCATGTCGATGCAGAACCTCGTCCTGGCCATCCAGAACACCGTCCCGCTGCGCGAGCTGGGCGCGGCCAGCGGCGCGATCACGTTCTTCCGCTCGCTCGGCGGCACCATCGGCGTCTCGGTGCTCGGCGCGGTCCTGGCCCAGCAGGTCGCCACCGACATCACCCGGGGCCTGGCCAGGGCGGGCGTCACCGGCCGGGCCGCCGCCGAGTCGGCCGGCTCGCTCAACCTGGAGGCGCTGCCCGAGCCGTTCGCGACCGTCATCCGCACCGCCTACGGCGACGCGACCGGGCACATCTTCCTCATCTCGGCCGGCATCGCCGCCGTCGGCGTCGTGGCCACGCTGTTCCTGCCGAGGATCACGCTGCGCGACAGCGTCGACCTCCAGCCCGCCGAGGGCGAGAAGGCTCCCGCCTGACCTCCGGGGCGCGCGCCGCGAGCCACGAGGCGGCGCAGGTGATCAGTACGATCATCGCGAACGGGACGTATTTCTTCACTGGGTGTCGTCCTCCTCCTCGGTGAGCCGGGCGCGTTGCGGCTCGACGGTGTAGCGGGGGTCGCGGGCCGAGGCCGTCCCCGCCTCGAACACGCCGAACCGGGTGCACACCGAACCGGCCAGCAGCGCGGCCCCGGCCACGACGGCGGCCCGGCGGCTGCGGCGGCCGGCGGTCAGGCCGACCAGCGCCCCGGTGACCGACAGCGCCTGCCCGAGGCGCAGCAGCCGCCCGGCCCGGCCCCGCCGCAGCGGCTCGGCGACCGTGCCGAGCCGGTGCTTCATCCGCGCGGCGGCGGCCAGCTCGACGGCGACGCCCGCCACGGCCGCCCGCCGCGCCGGGGCCGCCTCGGCGAGCGGCGCGGCCAGCAGGCCGATCCCCGCCGCCGACGCCGCCGCCGACCCGGCGAACAGGAACGGCATCTCCCGGTAGCCGCCGTGCCACGCGGGCACCGCGGTGTCGGAGATCAGCACCGCCGTGTAGGTCGCCAGCGCCGGTCCCAGCAGCCCGGCCCCCACCGTGGCCCATCTCGCGACCCCCGGCCAGGGCCCGGGCACCAGCGCCGTCGCCGCGGCCAGCCCCGCCTGCGGGCCGTACGCGGTCAGGATCCAGGTGCCGACGCTCATCGGGGAGGTCACCTTGAACACGCGCAGCATGTTGAGGAAGCGCCCCGGCCGCCCCAGGTCGTGGATGAGCGCGTACAGTGAGCCCGTCACCCCGCACAGCGCCGCCGTCTTGCAGGCCCGCGCCAGGCGGGGGCGGCCGGTCAGGTGCGCGGCGGCGGCCAGCGTGGACGAGGCCCCCGCCAGCCCGCCGAGGAACAGGTAACCGCCGATGTCGTGCGCCTGCCAGGTGGGCTCGTTGAGCACCGGCAGCCCGTAGTAGGAGCCGAAGTCCGCCCGGGGCACCATGCGCCGCTCCCGGGGCCGGCCCAGCGACTCCGGCACGGCGTCGCGGCCCGGCGGCAGCGCCGGGTCCCCGTCCAGCCGCACGTCCGTCAGCCCGGTCATGACCGCCCCCTCCACGACAGCGCCACCAGCCCCGCCAGCAGCCCGGCCGCGGCCACGGCGGCGTGCCGCCACATCGACGGCAGGTCCCGCGTCGTCACCACCGGGTCCGGCGGCAGCCCGTACACCTCCGGCTCGTCCAGCAGCAGGAAGAACGCCGCGGTGCCGCCCACCCCGTCGGCGGGGGAGTGGCCGTACAGCCGGGCCGAGCCCACCCCGGCCTCGTGCAGCCGCTCCAGCCGCCGCGACGCCCGCTCGCGCAGCTCGTCGAGGTCGCCGAACTGGATCGAGTCCGTCGGGCACGTCTTCGCGCACGCCGGCTCCATCCCGGCCCCCAGCCGGTCGTAGCACATCGTGCACTTGTGAGCCAGCCCGTCGCCCTCCCGCTTGCCGATCACCCCGTACGGGCACGCCGGGACGCAGTAGCCGCACCCGTTGCACACGTCCTCCTGCACCACGACGGTGCCGAACTCGGTGCGGAACAGCGACCCGGTCGGGCACACGTCCAGGCAGGCCGCCTCGGTGCAGTGCTTGCACACGTCGGAGGCCATCAGCCAGCGGAAGTCGGGGTGCGGCTGCTCGACGAACGCCACGTGCCGCCACGTGCTCGCGCCCAGCCCCTTGGTGTTGTCGTACGACATGCCGGTGAAGCCGAGGACGTCGTCCGGGACGGCGTTCCACTCCTTGCACGCCACTTCGCACGCCTTGCAGCCGATGCACACGCTGGTGTCGGTGAAGAAGCCGACGCGGCCCATGTCACGCCTCCGTTCCGGTGCGCTCGGTGATCCCGGCGCGCAGCCGGTAGTGCTGGACGAGCTCGGGCAGCGCCGGGCCGCGCGGGCGCCGGCCGGGCCGGATGTCCGCCGACAGCGCCTTGACCTCCTGGATGTGCGAGCTCGGGTCGAGCGAGATGGCCGACAGCTCGTTGGCGGCGTCGCCGCGCGCCCGCCCGTTGGGCCCGAAGTGGAACGGCAGCCCGATCTGGTGGATCACCTGCCCGTCGGCGTGCAGCGGCGTCATCCGCTGGGTGACCAGCACCCGGGCCTCGATGGCGTTGCGCGCGGTGACGATCGTCGCCCAGCCGCCGTGCGTGAGTCCGCGCTCGGCGGCCAGCTCGGGCGACACCTCGCAGAACATCTCCGGCTGCAGCTCGGCCAGGTAGGGCGTGCTGCGGCTCATCCCGCCCGCGGTGAAGTGCTCGGTGAGCCGGTAGGTGGTGACCACGTACGGGTAGACGGACGCGCCCGCCTCGCCGCCGCTGGGGTGGTAGCGGTTGTGCACGTGCGGGTACAGCTTGCGCGCCGGGCTGCGCTGCCGCCCGTACAGGGCGTTGGCCACCGGCGAGTCCTGCGGCTCGTAGTGCGTGGGCAGCGGCCCGTCGAGCACCCCGGCGGGCGCGAACAGCCAGCCCTTGCCGTCACCCTGCATGATGAACGGGTCGACGCCCGACAGCGCCTCGACCCCGGCCGCGTCCTCGGGCGGCCGGTAGTCCGGCGCCTTGCCCCGCTCGAAGTCGGGCACGTCGTAGCCCGACCAGGCCGACCCGTCCCACCACACGAGCTTCTTGCGCTCGCTCCACGGGCTGCCGTCGGGCCGCGCCGAGGCCCGGTTGTACAGCAGCCGCCGGTTGGCCGGCCACGCCCATGCCCACTCGGCGGCGATCCAGTCCTGCTCGGCGCCGGGCTTGCGGCGGGCCGCCTGGTTGACGCCGCCGGCGCGGACGCCGCAGTAGATCCAGCACCCGCACGCCGTCGAGCCGTCGCTCCTGAGCTGGTCGTAGCCGGACAGCGGCCGGCCCTCGGCGTCGGTGCCGTTGATCTCAGCCAGCACCGCCTCCGCGTCCGGCTCGGCCGTCGGCCCGCTGACCGGGTAGTCCCAGGTCAGGTCGAGCACCGGCGCGTCCATCGGGTCGGCGGACCCGGCCAGCTTCTCCCGGATGATCCGCCCCAGGTGGTACATGAACCACAGGTCGCTGCGCCGGTCGCCGGCCGGCTCGACGGCCTTGTGGTGCCACTGCAGCAGCCGGTTGGTGTTGGTGAAGCTGCCGTCCTTCTCGGTGTGCGCGGCGGCCGGGAAGAAGAACACCTCGGTGCCGATCTCGGCGGTGGACAGCTCGCCGGTCTCGATCTCCGGCCCGTCCTTCCACCAGGTGGCGCTCTCGATCAGGTTGAAGTCGCGCACCACCAGCCAGTCGAGCTCGGCCATGCCCAGGCGCTGCATGCGGGCGTTGGCCGAGCCGACCGCCGGGTTCTCGCCCAGCAGCAGGTAGCCCTTGCAGGTGCCGTCGAGCTGCGCCATCACCGTGTCGTAGTGGCTGTGGCTGCCGGTCAGCCGGGGCAGGTAGCCGAAGCGGAAGTCGTTGTCGGGCCGCGCCGACGGCCCCCACCACGCCTTGAGCAGGCTCACCAGGTAGGCGGGCATGTGCGCCCAGTAGCCCTTGACCGGCGCGTCGGCGCGCAGGAAGTCCTCCAGCCGCTGGTGGCGGTGCGCGTGCGGCATCGGGATGTAGCCGGGCAGCAGGTTGAACAGCGTCGGGATGTCGCTGGAGCCCTGGATGCTGGCGTGCCCGCGCAGCGCCTGGATGCCGCCGCCCGGCCGGCCGATGTTGCCCAGCAGCAGTTGCAGGATGCTCGCCGCCCGGATGAACTGCGAGCCGTCGCTGTGCTGCGTCCACCCGACCGCGTACACGAACGCCGACGTCCGGTCCGGGCCGGAGTTCTCCGTCAGGTGGCGGCAGACCCGCGCGAACAGCTCGGGCGGCACCCCGCACACCCGTTCCACCATCTCCGGCGTGTAACGGGCGAAGTGGCGGCGCAGGATCTGCATCACGCAGCGCGGGTGCCGCAACGTCTCGTCCCGCGTCGGCGTGCCGCGCATGCTGGAGCCGCCCGCCCCGTGCATCTCGCTCTGCCCCGCCTGCGGCTGCTCGCGCTCGCCCGCCGCCGAGATCACCGGCATCCCCTCGTACTGCCAGCTCCGGTGGTCGTAGCAGCGCTCCTGCGGGTCGAAGCCGGAGAACAGCCCGTCGAGGTCCTCGGTGTCGCGGTAGTCCTCGCCGACCAGGGTGGCGGCGTTGGTGTACGCGACCACGTACTCGCGGAAGTAACGCTCCCCGGTCAGCACGTGGTTGATCAGCCCGCCCAGGAACGCCACGTCGCTGCCCGCCCGCAGCGGCACGTGCAGGTCGGCCAGCGCGCTCGTGCGGGTGAACCGCGGATCGACGTGGATCACCGTCGCGCCGCGCGCCTTGGCCTCCATCACCCACTGGAAGCCCACCGGGTGCGCCTCGGCGAAGTTCGAGCCCTCGATGACGATGCAGTCGGCGTGCTGCAGGTCCTGCATGAACGTGGTCGCCCCGCCGCGCCCGAACGAGGTGCCGAGGCCGACGACGGTCGAGCTGTGGCACACCCGCGCCTGGTTCTCGATCTGCACCACGCCCAGCGCCGTGAGCAGCTTCTTGATGAGGTAGTTCTCCTCGTTGTCCAGCGTGGCGCCGCCGAGCGAGGCGATGCCCATCGTGCGGGCGGTGCGCGCGCCGTCGCGCTCCCACTCCCACGTCGCGCGGCGGGTGGCGATGATCCGGTCGGCGACCATGTCCATCGCCGTGTCCAGGTCGAGCTCCTGCCAGCCGGCGGCGTGAGGAGGCCGGTAAAGGACCTTGTCCAGGCGGCCGGAGCCGGTGGTGAGCTGCAGGCTGGCCGCGCCCTTCGGGCACAGGCGGCCGCGGCTGACCGGCGAGTCCGGGTCGCCCTCGATCTGCACGACCTTCCCGTCGCGGACGTAGACGTTCTGCGCGCACCCGACGGCGCAGTAGGGGCAGACGGACTTGACCACCCGGTCCGCCGTCGCCGTCCGCGCCTCCAGCCGGTCGGTGCGCGCGGACCTGACCGCCCGCCCCCGCCCGGTGGGGTCCCCGCCCATGAGTTGCCGCAGCAGCGGCCAGCCGTTCATCCGTGTTTCCCCCGAAATCCCCTGGCCGGAGTCCTGCCCTGAGGTCTCCGGCCGGAAACCGGGGCCGCCGTCAGTCGATCTTCTTCCACTGGGCGACGAGCTGGTCGTAGTCGAGCGTCTCGGGCTTGCCGCGCTCGTCGGCGAGCTTCGGCGCGGGCGCGCCCGGCTGGTCCAGCCAGTGCTGCGCGTCACGCTCGGGGTTCAGCTTGGGCGCGCACGCGCCGCCGTAGCCGCGCCGCTCCAGCCGCGACAGGATGTCGTCCTGCTGCCTGGCCAGGTTGTCCATCGACTGCTGCGGCGTCGTCTCCCCGGTGACGGCGGTGGCCACGTTCTGCCACCACAGCTGCGCCAGCCTCGGGTAGTCCGGCACGTTCGTCCCGGTCGGCGTCCACTGCTCACGCGCCGGGCCCCGGTAGAACTCGATCAGGCCGCCGTACTTGTCCGCGTTCCGCTCGAAGTGGTCGCTGCGCAGGTCGGAGTCGCGGATGAAGGTCAGCCCGACGATGGACTTCTTCAGCGACACCGTCTTGGACGTGACGAACTGCGCGTACAGCCAGGCCGCCGCGCGGCGCTCCGCCGGGGTGTTGCGCAGCAGCGTCCACGAGCCCGCGTCCTGGTAGCCGAGCTTGTTGCCCTCCTTCCAGTACGCGCCGTGCGGGCTCGGCGCGATGCGCCACTTCGGCGTGCCGTCGGCGTTGACGACCGGCAGCCCCTGCTTGGTCATGTCGGCGGTGAACGAGGTGTACCAGAAGATCTGCTGGGCGACGTTGCCCTGCGCGGGCACCGGGCCGGCCTCGCTGAAGTTCATCCCGGCCGCCGATCTCGGCGCGAACCGCTTCAGCCAGTCGACGTACTTGGTCAGCGCGTAGACGGCCGCCGGGCCGTTGGTGTCGCCGCCCCGGGTGACCGACGAGCCCACCGGGCGGCAGTTCTCCACCCGGATGCCCCAGTCGTCGACCGGCAGCCCGTTCGGCAGGCCCGGGTCGCCGTTGCCCGCCATCGACAGCCACGAGTCGGTGAACCGCCAGCCGAGCGACGGGTCCTTGCGCCCGTAGTCCATGTGGCCGTACACCTTGACGCCGTCGATCGTGCCGTCGCCGTTGACCTTCGAGGTGAAGAACTCCGCGATGTCCTCGTAGGCCGCCCAGTTGACCGGGACGCCCAGCTCGTAGCCGTAGGCGTCGCGGAACTGCTTCTTGATCGCCGGGTCGGTGAACCAGTCGTAGCGGAACCAGTAGAGGTTGGCGAACTGCTGGTCGGGAAGCTGGTAGAGCTTCTTGTCCGGCCCGGTCGTGAAGCTGATGCCGATGAAGTCGCCGAGGTCGAGCGTCGGCGAGGTGACGGCCTTGCCCTCGCCGGCCATGTAGTCCGACAGCGGGAAGACGTAGTCGCCGCGCGCGTGCGTGCCGATCAGGTCGGAGTCGTTGACGTAGGCGTCGTAGATGTTCTGGTCGCCCTGGATCTGCGTCTGCAGCTTCTCGATCACGTCGCCCTCCTGGATCAGGTCGTGCTTGACCCGGATGCCGGTGATCTCGCCGAACGCCTTGGCCAGGCGCTGCGACTCGTACTGGTGCGTGGTGATCGTCTCGGACACGACGTTGATCTCCATGCCCCGGTACGGCTGGGCCGCTTTCATGAACCAGTCCATCTCGGCCAGCTGCTGGTCGCGCGTCAGCGTGCTCGGCGTGAACTCGGTGGACACCCACCGCTGCGCCGCCGCCTTCGCGTCCGCCTCCCGGAACTCGCCGCCACCGCCTCCCTGCCCCTGCGAGCATCCCGCCGCCACCAGGGCGAGCAGCAGGACGGGTACGGCCGGACCTCGTGCCATGAACGCCATTGCGCCTCCTCGGGTCAGCCCCATCTGCCGATGACCAGCACCACCACGACCGCGAGCGCCAGCGCGAGCCACATGGACAGGTCGCTGACCGCGATCCACCCGGCGAGCACCACGGCGGCGCTGACGAGGCCGATGTACAGCCGGTCACCCCGATCGGTCTCGATGCGCAGGAAGCCGCGCCGCGCCACCGGCGGCGAGATCCGCGCCCAGACGGCCATCCCGGCCAGCAGCAGCGCCAGCCCGGCGAACACCAGCGCCGTGGGCGCCGTCCACACCATCCACTCCAGCACCGCTCACACCCTCCCCAGGCTGAACCCGCGGGCGATGTAGTTGCGCACGAACCAGATGACGATCGCGCCCGGCACGATCGTCAGCACCCCGGCCGCCGCCAGCAGCCCCCAGTCGACGCCCGCCGCGCTCACCGTGCGCGTCATCGTGGCGGCGATCGGCTTGGCGTTCACCGAGGTGATCGTCCTGGCGATGAGCAGCTCCACCCAGCTGAACATGAAGCAGAAGAACAGCGTCACGCCGATCGCCGACCGGATCATCGGCAGGAAGATCCGCACGAAGAACCGGGGGAGCGAGTAGCCGTCGATCGCCGCCGTCTCGTCGATCTCGCGGGGGATGCCCGACATGAACCCCTCCAGGATCCACACCGCCAGCGGCACGTTGAACAGCATGTGCGCGATCGCCACGCCCAGATGCGTGTCGAACAGGCCGACCGACTGGTAGATCTGGAAGAACGGCAGCAGGAACACCGCCGGGGGTGCCATCCGGTTCGTCAGCAGCCAGAAGAACAGGTGCCGGTCGCCGGCGAAGCGGAACCGGGAGAACGCGTACGCCGCCGGCAACGCCACGACCAGCGACATCACCGCGTTCATCGACGTGTAGACGATCGAGTTCAGGTAGCTCGAATACCACACCGGGTTCGTGAAGAACGTGACGTAGTTGTCGAACGTCACCCGCTGCGGAATCAGCGAGAAGCTTCCGAGGATGTCCTGGTTCGGGCGGATCGACATGCCGAACATCCACAGCACCGGCAGCAGCAGCGTCGCCCCGTACAGCCAGAACACCGTCCGCGCCCACGGCAGCCGCCGCCCGTCCCGCCCGCTCATCGGCCGCTCCTCGTCAGCACGGTGAAGAACACGTAGCAGGCGATCTGCACCACCAGGAAGTACAGCAGCGAGAACGCGCCCGCCGGCCCCAGGTCGAACTGCCCGACGGCGATCTTCGACAGCAGGATGCTGAGGAACGACGTGGCGTTGCCTGGCCCGCCGCCCGTCACCACGAACGGCTCGGTGTAGATCATGAAGCTGTCCATGAACCGCAGCAGGATCGCGATCGTCAGCACCCCGCGCAGCCTCGGGAGCTGGACGTGCCGGAACGTCGCCCACGCCGACGCCCCGTCGATCTGCGCCGCCTGGAAGTACGGGTCCGGGATCGACCGCAGCCCCGCGTACGCCAGCAGCGCCACCAGCGGCGTCCAGTGCCACACGTCCATGACGAGCACCGTGATCCACGCGTCGGTGGCGTCGAGCGTGTAGTTGAAGTTCACGCCCGGCACCCGGTTGACCGCCCAGCCGCCCAGGCCGATGTCGGGACGGGCGAAGATCTGCCAGATGGTGCCGACCACGTTCCACGGGATGAGCAGCGGCAGCGCCACCACGACCAGCGCCGCCGGCACCGCGACCCGCCCGTGGCGCGGCATCGTCGCCGCGATCGCCACCCCCAGCGGGATCTCGACGAGCAGCACCTGCGCCGAGAACAGCAGCGTGCGGCCGAACGCCGCGCGCACCTCCGGGTCGCGGGTCACGTCGCGGAACCACTCCAGCCCGACGAAGATCCGGTCGTTCGGGCTGAACACGTCCTGCACCGAGTAGTTCACGACCGTCATCAGCGGGATCACCGCGGTGAACGCCACCGACAGCACGACCGGCAGCACCAGCCACCAGGCCCGGTTGTCGCGCCGCTTCACCTCCGGCGGGCGCTTCTCGCTCACGCTCCGGGCCTCCCGTCCAGCGGCTCGACGACCCCGCACCTGACGGCGTCCCTGAACAGGAACGCGCGCCCCTCGGCGAAGCTCAGCGGCTCCGCCTTGCCCACCGTGACCGCCGCCCCGGCCTCCGCACGGACGACGAGCGGGTGCCCGTCCACCGCCGCGTGCACCAGGTCGTAGGCGCCCATCCGGTCCACCCCCGTCACCCGGCCCGTCAGCCCGTTCAGCCCGCCGTGCCCGGCGCCCAGGCGGACGAACTCCGGCCGCACCCCGACCCGCACCGGCCCCGGCGGCAGGTCGCCGGAGGCCCGCCCCAGCGCCGTGCCGCCGACCCGCACCACGCCGCCGGCCAGCTCGCCCGGCAGCACGTTCATGCCGGGCGAGCCGATGAAGTGGCCGACGAACTCGTGCGCCGGCGACAGGAACAGCTCGCCCGGCTCGCCCGCCTGCACGATGCGCCCCTCGTTGAGCACGACCACCTCGTCGGCGAACGTCAGCGCCTCCGTCTGGTCGTGCGTGACGTAGATCAGCGTGTGCCCGGTGTCGCGGTGGATCTCCTTCAGCTTGCTGCGCAGCGCCCACTTCACCGCCGGGTCGACCACGGTCAGCGGCTCGTCCAGCAGCACCGCCGCCACGTCCGGCCGCACCAGCCCGCGGCCCAGCGCGACGATCTGCTGCCGGCCCGGGTCCAGCCGCCTCGACCGGCGCCGCAGATGCTCGTCCAGGCCCAGCAGCCGCGACACCTCCCGCACCCGCCGGTCCGTCTCCGCCCGGCCCAGGCCCCGGTTGCGCAGCGGGAAGGCCAGGTTGTCGTAGACCGACATCTCCTCGTACAGCACCGGGAACTGGAAGACCTGCGCGATGTTGCGCCCCGCCGTCGGCACCCCGGTCACGTCCCGGTCGCCGAACCAGATCCGGCCGGTGGTGGGGGAGAGCAGGCCCGAGACGATGTTCAGCAGTGTCGTCTTGCCGCACCCGCTCGGCCCGAGCAGCGCGTACGCCCGAGACCCGCGCCACGTCCACGTCGTCGGCCGCAGCGCCCACGTCCGGCCGCCGTCGTAGCTGTGTCCCACGCCCTCCAGCCGGATGTCAGTCATGCAGATTGTCCTCCGCCATGCCGCGACTCGAACACGAACACGTCCTCCGGGTCCACGTACGCGGTCGCCCGGCCGCCCGGCTCGTAGGCCCGCGTGCCCGGCAGGTGGGCCACCACGTGCGGGCCGCCGTCCAGCAGCAGGTGCAGGAACGTCGACCCGCCCGTCACCTCCGCCAGCCGGACCTCCCCGGGGAAGCCCACCGCGCCGCCGCCCGGGCGCTCGACGGCCACCTGGTGCGGGCGCACGGCCAGCGCCACCTCACGACCCGGCGGCAGCCCGGCGGGGGCGGGGAAGGTCGCGCCGAGGCAGTCGATGCCGCCCTCGCGCGCCACGCCCGGCAGCACGTTGAGCGGCGGGTCGCTGAGCGCCGCCGCGACCGCCAGCGACGGCGGCCCGGCGTACAGGGCGGCCACGTCGCCGGTGTGCAGCACCCGGCCCTCGCCCAGCACCACGGCCGGGGCGCCGAACGACAGCGCCTCGTTCGGGTCGGCCGTCGCGTACAGCACCACGCCGGGGGAGTCCGCGAACATGCCCCTGAGGTCGGCGCGCAACTGCTCGCGCAGCTTGAAGTCCAGGTTGGCCAGCGGCTCGTCGAGCAGCAGCACGTCCACCGGGCGGGCCAGCGCCCTGGCGATCGCGGTGCGCTGCTGCTGGCCGCCGGACAGCTCGCCGGGCCGCCGGTCCAGCAGCTCGCCGATGCCCATCAGCTCGGCCACCTCGCGCACCCGCCGGTCCACCGACTCGCGGGGGAAGGCCCGGTCCAGGCGCAGCGGGGAGGCGATGTTCTCGTACACCGTCAGCGTCGGGTAGTTGATGAAGCGCTGGTAGACGAAGGCGACCGACCTGCGGCGCACCGAGACCGAGGTGACGTCACGCCCGCCGACGAGCACCCGCCCCGCGTCCGGTGGATGCAGCCCGGCGACGACCCGCATGAGCGTCGTCTTGCCTGCCGTCATCGGCCCCAGGAGGGTGGTCATCCCCCTCGGTAACTCCAGGTTGATGTCGTCGAGCCAGACCTCGCCGCGCTGCCGTACGCGGACGCCGTCGATGAGCAGCATGATAGATCGCCACCTTTTCTCCGCCAGTTAACATGATCCACAAAGGCGTGCAAAGGGTCTTTTTCGCGGCGGCGCACATGAGAATCGCGGTCAATTCCTGTACTGAGAGTTACTGAAAAACTACTGTGGGTAGCAGTTCAGGGGTGTTCCCCTACCGGACCCAGGAGGTCTCATGCACCGCACGCTTCGCCTGACCGGCGTCGCCGCCCTCGTGGCCGGCGGCCTGCTCGCCGCCACCGCGCCCGCCCACGCCATCGTCGACCCGGTCGGGGCCCTCGAGTGCCTCACGGCCAGCGCCGGCGAGGTCACCACCCTCGTCGACCCCTCGGCCCCGGGACTCCCGGCCGAGGTGCCCGCCGTCAACTGCCTGACCGCGCCCTGACTCTCGGCAGGCCGGGGCGGCCCCCGTCCCGGCCGCAGGTTTCCGTTCCGCCCAGCAACCCCAAGGAGCAGCGTTGTACCTGCGGACCCTGTACGTCGCCGTCCTCACGGCGGCCGCGATCGTCCTGCCGCCCCTGGCGGCGGACGCCGGCGGCGAGCCGCTGATCGGCCTGGAGACCGTCATCCAGCACGTCAACCTCCTCACGTCCTAGATGCACCCGCCCCTGCCTCTGCACGTGGCCGGCGCCCCCCGGGAGCGGCGCAGCCCGCTCAAGCGCCTCGGCTACGTCATGTTCCTCAGCCGCTGGATCCAGGCACCCCTCTACCTGGGCCTCATCGCCGCGCAGGTCGTGTACGTGTGGCGGTTCATGGCCGAGCTGATCCACCTCGTGGAGCTCGGGTTCGGCGGCCACCCTCCGGAGACCACCGTCATGCTCATCGTCCTCGGCCTGGTGGACGTGGTGATGATCTCCAACCTGCTGATCATGGTGATAGTGGGCGGCTACGAGACGTTCGTGTCGCGCCTGCGCATCGAGGGGCATCCCGACCAGCCCCAATGGCTCTCCCACGTGAACGCCAACGTGCTCAAGGTCAAGCTCGCCATGGCCATCATCGGCATCTCCTCCATCCACCTGCTGCAGATATTCATCAACGCGGCCCGCCCGGCCGTCACCGACAGGGAACTGCTATGGAAAACGTTGATTCATCTGACCTTCATCGTCTCGGCTGTCGCGCTGGCCCTCATCGACCGCATCATGCTGAACAGCCGGCCGAGCCGGCACCGGCCGGGCGACCCGGCTTCCGCCTCGCCGCAGCAACGGGTATCGGCGGCGTGATCGTCGGCTTGCTCGCGCAGGTGTCCCCGGCGGCGGCCAAGCCGGCTCCACCGCTCATCGGCGACATCATCATCTTCAACGACGAGATCGTCGAGCCGGTGTCGGCGCCGGTCAGCACCTGCGGCGCGCTGTTCCCCGTGCTCAGCTCCGGATCCAGCACGTGCACGGACGCCTCGCGCGTCTCCGACGACGACGCATGACCGGCACGAGGCGCAGGACCGGCGCCTGACCGCCATGCTCCCGGCAGGCCACCCACCTACCGGGACCCCGTGCCCGCCCCCAGCTCCCCCTGCGGGGCGGGCACGCGGCGCCCTCCGCCCGTGAAAGTTTCATATAGCGTCCGATAATTTCTGCTCACCACCTGCGCCGATGACGGGACGCCGTTCCCGGCATTGACCACGCTCTCGCATGTCAATACCTTCCCCGCAAGGGTCCCGGGCTGATGAAACTTTCGGGATCGGAACTTCGCGGAGGTAGGTGCTCGTGCTCTCGACAACGCTCAACAGATCCGGAGCCCGGATCAGAACCCTCACGGCGGCGGCGGCCCTCGCCCTGCTCACCGTGTTCCTGGCGCCGGCCGTCCCCGCCGACGCCTCGGCGCCGCTGCGCCAGCACGCCGCCGCACGCGGCAAGTTCATCGGCGCCGCCCTCGCCACCGGGCCGCTGTCGAACGAGACCCAGTACCGCACCCTCGCGGCCGGCGAGTTCAACCAGATCACCGCCGAGAACGCGATGAAGTGGGACGCCACCGAGCCCAGCCAGGGCCAGTTCAACTTCTCCGGCGCCGACGCCATCATGAACTTCGCCCAGCAGAACGACCAGCAGGTCCACGGCCACACGCTCGTCTGGCACAGCCAGACCCCCACCTGGGTGCAGAACCTGCCCGCCACCGCCATGCGCGAGGCCATGCGCAACCACATCGACACGGTCGCCGGCCGCTACGCCGACAACCCCGCCCTGGTCTCCTGGGACGTGGTCAACGAGGTCTTCGAGGAGAACGGCAGCCTGCGCACCTCGTTCTGGTACAACACGCTCGGCCAGAGCTACATCGCCGACGCCTTCCGCTACGCCCGCGCCGCCGACCCCGACGCCCGGCTGTGCATCAACGACTACAACGTCGAAGGCATCAACGCCAAGAGCACCGCCATGTACAACCTGGTCCGGTCGCTGCGCCAGCAGAACGTGCCCGTCGACTGCGTCGGCTTCCAGAGCCACCTGGCCATCCAGTACGGCTTCCCCAACGACCTGCAGCAGAACCTGCAGCGCTTCGCCGACCTCGGCGTCCAGGTGCGCATCACCGAGCTCGACGTGCGCATGCAGATGCCGCGCGACGCCTCCAAGGACGCCACCCAGGCCACCTACTACCGCAACGTCGTCAACGCCTGCCTCGCCGTGACCGCCTGCGCCGGCGTCACCATCTGGGGCATCACCGACAGGCACTCCTGGGTGCCCGACACGTTCCCCGGCGAGGGCGCCGCGCTCATCTACAACGAGAACTACCAGACCAAGCCGGCCTACACCGCCGTGCACGACGCGCTCGCCGGCGGCACCGGCAACGACACCACCCCGCCGACCACCCCGGGCACCCCGGCGGCCTCCGGCGTCACGAGCAGCTCGGCGAGCCTGTCCTGGGCGGCCTCCACCGACTCCGGCGGCAGCGGCCTGGCCGGCTACAACGTCTACCGCGAGCAGGGCGCCACCGACACGCTGCTCGGCCAGTCGGCCACCAACTCCACCACCCTCACCGGCCTGACGGCCGACACCGAGTACCAGGTGTACGTGCGCGCCCGCGACGGCGCCGGCAACCTGTCCACCCCCTCGGCGACGGTGACCTTCGAGACCAGCGCGGGCGGCGGCCCCGGCGGCCCCTGCACCGCGACGGGCACCATCCAGACCCAGTGGAACAACGGCTACGTCGTGCAGCCCGTCACCGTCACCAACACCGGCTCGGCCACGCTCAACGGGTGGACCGTCACCTTCACCCTGCCCGCCGGCCACACCCTCGCGGGCTCCTGGAACGCCACCCTGACCACCAGCGGGCAGACGGTGACGGCCAAGAGCGTCTCCTACAACGGCACCCTGGCCCCCAACGCCGCCACCAGCTTCGGCTTCCAGGTCAACCGCCCCAGCGGCAACACGCAGACGCCCTCGGGCTACACCTGCGCCTCGCCGTGACCGCGTACCCCTGATCTCCGCGCGGGCCGAGGGAGGAGCGGCACCGGGAGCCGTACGGCCCGCGCGGCTTCCCACGGGCGCGCCCCCCACGCGGGGGCGCGCCCGCCCCTTACGGTCTGCACGGGGGCGTCAGGGGTTCAGGAGGGGGAGGGTCAGGCGGAAGCGGGCGCCCTCGCCGAGGGCGGTCCGCAGCTCGACGTCGCCACCGTGCGCGCGGGCGAGGGAGCGGGCGATGGCCAGCCCGAGCCCCGCGCCGGCGCCGACCGAGCGGTCGCGGGAGCGGTCGGTCCGGTAGAAGCGGTCGAAGACGCGGCCCGCCTGCTCGGCCGTCATCCCCGGCCCCTCGTCCGCCACGTCGAGCACCGCCCGGCCGTCCGCCGTGCCGACGCCGATCCGCACGGGGGTGCCCGGCGGGGTGTGGGCGGCGGCGTTGCCCACCAGGTTGGCGACCACCTGACGCAGCCGCGCCTCGTCGGCGTGGACCGGCGCCGGGCCGGGCGGCCCGCCGTCGGGCCCGGTGACCTCGACGGGACGCGCCGGGTCGAGGGCGCGCAGGTCGTGCCGGGCGTCGTTGGCGAGCGTGCGCAGGTCCATCGGGGCCAGGTCGAGCTGCTCGTCGGCGCCCTCGTCGAGCTGGGCGAGCAGCAGCAGGTCCTCGGTGAGCGCGGTGAGCCGGGTGGCCTCGCGGTCGATGCGCCGCATCGCCTCGTCGACGTCGGCGGGGGAGGCCAGCGCGCCCATCCGGTGCAGCTCGGCCGAGCCCTTGATGACGAACAGCGGCGTGCGCAGCTCGTGGCTGACGTCCGAGACGAACGCGCGCATCCGCGCCTCGGACGCGGCCCGGTCGGCGAAGGCGCGTTCGAGCTGGCCGAGCATGGTGTTGAGCGACGCCGCCAGGTGCCCGATCTCGGTGCCGGGCGGCGCCAGCACGGGCACCCGCCGGCTGAGGTCGCCGCCGGCGATCGCGGCCGCGGTGTGCTCGATCCGGCGCAGCGGCCGCAGCCCCCGGCCGAGGGCGAACCAGCCGGCCCCCGTCAGCAGGACGAGCAGCACCGCGCCGCTGATCACGCTGCTGGCCCGGACCCGGGCGATGGTCGCGTCGGCCTCGGCCAGCGGCGCCGCCGCGATCACCGTCCCGCCCCGCCCGGTGGCCGGCCGGGCGACGGCCCGCCACCGGCCCGAGCCGTCGGCGGCGGGCAGGTCGGCGGCCGACGCGTCCGCGGGCACCGCGCGCAGGTCCTCCAGGCGCGGCAGCGTCGCGGCGGCCACCCTGGGCGAGTGCACGCTCGCCGCCACCGCGCCGCCCGCGTCCAGATAGACCAGGTACGGGCTGCCGAACACGTCGAGTCCCTGCGCGAGGAGGCCGGGGCGGGCGGCGGCGTCCGCGAGGTCGGGCGGCCCCGGGGCCGGCACGCTGGAGACGAGCGCGGTGAGCGAGCGCAGCTGGCCGTCGAGCCGGCCGAGCTGGTAGCGCTCCAGCTGGTCGGCGACGACCGCGCCGGCCAGGCTCAGCCCGGCCAGCAGCAGCCCTGCGGTGAGCAGCAGCAGCCTGGCCCGCAGCGACAGCCGCCTCACCGCCGGGGCTCGCGCATCACGTAGCCCACGCCGTGCACGGTGTGGATGAGCTTGGGCTCCCCGGCGTCGACCTTGCGCCGCAGGTAGGAGATGTAGGTGTCGACGATGCTGGCGTCGCCGCCGAAGTCGTAGCGCCACACCCGGTCGAGGATCTGCGCCTTGGACACCACGCGCCCGGCGTTCTCCATCAGGTAGCGCAGCAGCCGGAACTCGGTGGGGGAGACCCGGACCGGCCGCCCCTCCCGCGTCACCTGGTGCCCGTCGGCGTCGAGCGTGAGCGCCCCCACCTTCAGCACCCCGGCGTGGTGGCCGGAGGTGCGGCGGAGGATCGCGCGGATCCTGGCGATCAGCTCCTCCAGGTCGAACGGCTTGGTCACGTAGTCGTCGGCGCCGAGGGAGAGCCCGGTGACCTTGTCCGCCTGGCGGTCGCGGGCGGTGAGGAACAGGACGGGCACCGGCCGCCGCTCACGCAGCCGCCGGACCACCTCGAAGCCGTCCATGTCCGGCAGCATCACGTCGAGCAGCACCAGGTCGGGCGGTTCGGCGCCGGCCGCGGCGACCGCCTCGGTCCCGGTCGCCACCGAGGTCACCCGGAACCCGGCGAAGCGCAGCGTCGCCGCGAGCAGCTCGCGGACGGTGGCCTCGTCGTCCACCACCAGCAGCCGCTCGGCGTCCTCCTCGGGCGTCATCGCCCGGCCTGATCCGTCCACGCCGGCCAGGATACGGAAGCCCGGTGCCCGCCCATCACACGTCGCGGCGCCGGAACAGCACGAACGCGGCGGCCAGCACGGCGGCCACCCCGAGGCACATCCCGCCCAGGTTCAGCCACGGGTGCGGGTGGGCCGGGTCGGGGACCGTCGTGAGCACCGAGGCGGCGCCCCTGGTCGGCCAGACGGCGACGAGGCCCTGCAGCCACGACGGGAACAGGCCCGCGAGGGCGGGCACCAGGAAGACGATCCCCACCAGTGTGGCGAGCGCCCCCGCCGTGGCCCGCATGATCGTGCCGAGCCCGGCCGACAGCAGCGCGATCGCCGCCAGGTAGACCCCGCCGCCCGCCACCGCGGAGAACACCCCCGGGTCGCCGAGCCGCGCGTACGGCACGCCCTGACCGGCGAGGAGGGCCTGGCCGAGGAGGAAGGAGGCGAGCATCAGCGCCTGCCCCGCCACCACGGCGATCGCGGTCGCCACCACCACCTTGGCCGCCAGCAGCCGGTGCCTGCGGGGCGCGGCGGTCAGCGTCGTCGCCATCAGCCCGGTCGCGTACTCGGAGGTGACGACCAGGATGCCCACCACGCCGATGATCAGCTGGGCGACGATGTACGACGTCAGGCTGAGGTTCGTCGGGTCCCACGCCTGCCGTTCCGCCTCGGTCAGGGCCGCGTGGTCGGCCCCGGCCGTACTCATCGACAGGCCCGTGATGCCGAGCCCGACCACGAACAGGCAGGCCAGCGTGTACCAGGTGGAACGCAGCCCGCGCAGCTTGATCCATTCGGCGTGCAGGAGGCGGGTGAAGCGCACGGAGCTCATGCCCGGGCCCCCTGGTACTCGACGCTGTCCCTGGTCAGCTCCATGAAGGCGTCCTCCAGCGAGGGCCGCTGCGGGGTGAGCTCGCTCAGCTCGACGCCGTGGTAGGCGGCGAGCTTGCCGATCTCCGCGCTCGTCATGCCGGAGACGACGAGGGACGACTCCGGCCCGCCGCGCACGGCGGCCCCGGCGGCGGTCAGCCGGCGCGCGAAGGAGTCCGCCCCGGACGCGCGGACGAGCACGGCGCCCTCGCCGGCGCCGCGTACGAACTCGCCCATCCCGGTGTCGGCGATGAGCCGGCCCCGGCCGATGACCACCAGGTGGTCGGCGGTCAGCGCCATCTCGCTCATGAGATGGCTGGAGACCAGCACGGCCCGGCCCTCACGGGCGAGGGAGCGCATGAAGCCGCGGATCCAGCGGATGCCCTCGGGGTCGAGCCCGTTCACCGGCTCGTCGAAGATCAGCACAGCCGGGTCGCCGAGCAGCGCCGCCGCGATGCCGAGCCGCTGCCGCATCCCGAGCGAGAACCCGCCGGCCCGCTTGCCGGCCACGGACTCCAGCCCGGTCCTGGCGAGCACCTCGTCGGCGCGGCGCCGGGGCAGGCCGTTGCTCACCGCGAGCGCCAGCAGGTGGTCGTACGCCGTCCGGCCGCCGTGCACCGCCCCGGCGTCGAGCAGCGCGCCCACCTCGGTCAGGGGCACGGGCAGGTCCCGGTAGCGGCGTCCGCCGACGGTGGCGGACCCGCTCGTGGGAGCCGCCAGCCCCATGATCATCTTCATCGTGGTGGACTTGCCCGCGCCGTTCGGGCCGAGGAAGCCGGTCACCTGCCCGGGGGAGACGGTGAACGACAGGTCGTCCACCACCGTGTCCGGCCCGTACCGCTTGGTCAGCCCTTTTACGTCGATCGTCGTCATGGCCGAGATCCTGGCGGGTCCGGCCGACCGCCTTCTGTGAGCTTCTGGGAGAACTCTGGGAACCCGCCCGGCCGGCCCGCCGCCGTCCCGTTCACTCTCAGGAAACCCGAAGGACCCGCCCATGCGGAACAATGAGCCGATGAGGAGACGCGAACGGGGCGGCGGCCCGTGAGGCAGCGGGTGCGCGCCGCGGCGCTGCGGCTGGCGGGCGCCGGCGGCCTGCCCGCCTACGTGTACGACCTGCCCGGCCTGGCCGCGCACGCCGCGGACGTGCGCGCCGAGATGGGCGGCACGGCCGAGGTCTTCTACGCCGTCAAGGCCAACCCGGCCGCCGAGATCCTGCGGACGCTGCGCCCGTACGTGGACGGCTTCGAGGTCGCCTCCGGCGGCGAGCTGGCGCACGTGCGCGAGGTCGCGCCGGACGCCCGGATCGCCTTCAGCGGCCCCGGCAAGACCCCGGCCGAGCTGGCCCTCGCCCTGGAGGCGGGCGTCGAGCGGCTGCACGTCGAGAGCCCCCGCGAGCTGGCCCGCCTGATCGAGCTGGCCGGCCCGCGCGGAGCCGACGTGCTGCTGCGCGCCAACCCCGGCCTGCCCGGCGAGGGCGCCGCCACCCCGTTCGGCATGGACCCCGCCGGGCTGGCCGCCTGCCTGCCGCTGCTCGCGGACGCGCCGCGGATCCGCGTGCACGGCCTGCACACCCACCTCACCTGGGCCCGAGAGGACGCGGCCGGCCTGGCCCGGCTCGCCGCCGAGGTCGCCCGCTGGGCGCTCGGCTGGATCGGCGCGCACCTGCCGCACCTCACCGCCCCCGAGCTCGACCTGGGCGGCGGCATGGGCGTCGACTACGCCGCCCCGGACGAGCGGTTCGGCTGGGCCGCCTACGCCGGCGCGCTGTCCCGCCTCGGCGGGGCGCGGCTGCGGATCGAGCCCGGCCGCGCGCTGACCGCCTACGACGGCTGGTACGTCACCGACGTCCTCGACGTCAAGCGCAACCACGGCCGCGACTACGCCGTCCTGCGCGGCGGCACCCACCACCTGCGCACCCCCGTCGCCCGCGGCCACGACCAGCCCTTCACCGTGATCCACCGCGAGAGCGCGGGCCCCGCCCTGACCGGCCGCGCCACCCTCGTCGGCCAGCTGTGCACCCCCAAGGACGTGCTGCACCGCGACGCCCCCGTCACCGGCCTGCGCCCCGGCGACCTGATCGCCTTCGGCCTGGCCGGCGCCTACGCGTGGAACCTGTCCCACCACGACTTCCTCATGCACCCCCACCCCGGCCTGCACTACCTGGACGGACGCGATGATCCTCGATGACGCGGCAGACCCCCTCCACACCTGGCAGCACGCCGAGCGCTACCTGGGCGGGGGCACCCGCGCCTACAGCAGCTTCTCCGCCGACCTGGAGATCTCCGAGCCCTACCACCCGCAGCTCGGCCGCCCCCGCTTCCCCGTGCCGACCTTCCGCGTCACCGGGACGTTCCTGACGAACGCCGTCGAGTCCACGCTCACCAAGCTCTACCGGCGCGGCGACGGCTTCCTGCTGCCCGTCCACCCCGAGACGCTCGCCCACCCCGCCCTGCCCGGCCGCGACGCGCTGGTCGAACGCGGCCCCGACCTGACCGTGGTGCCCTCGGCCAACGCCCGCACCGTGTTCGTCGAGCGGATCGGCGCCGAGCCCGTCGAGCCGCACTTCGTCAAGCTGCACTACCCGCGCAGGCTGTCGCGGTTCACCCGGCGGCTGCGCCGCCCGATCATCACCGTGCAGCTCTGGGCCGCCGAGGAGCTGCTGGCCGCCGGGCTGCCCGTGCTGCCCGAGGTGGCGGGCGGCGTGCTCGGCGACGACCCGCGCGAGGCGTGGGGCTTCCTGCTGCGCGAGGCCCGCCCCCGCTCCGGCGGCCTGCCGTTCACCGTGCCGCTGTTCGCGCTGTACGGCCACGACGTGCGGCGGCCCGGCGACCCGACGCTGATGGAGCAGCTCGTGGCCCGCAGCGGCGAGGACCCCGGCGACTGGCTGGCCCGCCGCGTCGTCACCCCGATGGTCGAGCTGTGGTGCCGGGCGCTGACCCGTACGGGATGCGTCCTGGAGCCGCACGGCCAGAACACGCTGTTCGCCTTCGACGGCGGCGGGCGCACGGCCGTCCTCTACCGCGACTGCGGCGTCTACGTCGACCCCCGCACCCGTCACGACCTCGGCCTCACCCGCGAGCTGCCGCCCGTCAACGTGATCTCCCGCGACGTCCGGCAGCCGCGCGAGAGCGTCTTCAGCCTCGCCTACGACAGCTTCCTCGGCCACCACGCGCTCGAACGCCTCGCCGCCGTCGCCGAGGCCGCGCTCGGCGTGCCGCCGGAACGGCTCAGGCGGGCCGCCCGCGATGCCTTCGCCGCCGGCGTGCCCATGCCCGCCACCGTCCACTACTACGAGGACCGCCTGCGCGCGAACGGCGCCTGGGACCTGACCGACACCGGCGAGCCGCCCGCCTGGCGGCCGGTGTCGTGACGGGCGCTCTCCCGTTCGTCTTACAGGTGAGACCCACGGGAAGGGGAATGTCGTGAAATACGTGCTGATGTTCATGGACACCGAGCAGTTCACCAAGGACCTGGAGGCCATGACCGGCGACGAGCGCGCCGAGGCCGTACGGAAGGTCGAGCAGTGGTTCGCCGACCACGCCGGCCGGATCACCGGCGGCAGCAAGCTCGCGCCGCCGCACACCGCCACCACCGTCCGCCTGGAGGGCGGCGGCGAGCCCGTCATCACCGACGGGCCGTTCATGGAGGGCAAGGAGGTCGTCAGCGGCTTCGCCGAGATCGACGTGGCCGACCTCGACGAGGCCCTGGCCATGGTCCGCACCTGGCCCGCCTGCCCGACGGTCGAGATCAGGCCCGTCGAACGGTGACAGGCGCGCCCGCCGACGAACTGGCCCGCGTGGTGCGCGAGCACGCGGGCCGGCTCGCCGCCTCGCTGGTGTCGCTCCTCGGCGACTTCTCCGCCGCCGAGGACCTGGTCCAGGACGCGGTCGAGACCGCGCTGCGACGCTGGCCGGACGAGGGCATCCCGGACCGCCCCGACGCCTGGCTCCACACGGTGGCCCGCCGCCGCGGCCTGGACGTGCTGCGCCGCGAGTCCGTCTACCGGGCCAAGCTGGAGCTGCTGCGCGACCCCGCCCCGGCCGAGCCCGACGGGCGGCTGCGGCTCATGTTCACCTGCTGCCACCCGGCGCTGCCCAGGGCCGCGCAGATCGCGCTCACCCTGCGCGTGGTGTGCGGGCTCACCACCGGCCAGATCGCCGCCGCCTTCCTCGCCCCCGAGACGACCGTCGCCCAGCGCATCACCCGCGCCAAGAAGAAGATCGCCGAGGCCGGGATCCCGTACCGGGTGCCCGCCGCCGGCGAGCTGCCCGCCCGCGTGCGCGAGGTGCTGGCCGTCATCTACCTGCTGTTCAACGAGGGCTACCTGTCCAGCACCGCCGAGCGCGCCCACTCGCGCGACCTGGTCGACGACGCCGAATGGCTCGCCTCGCTGCTGACCGGGCTGATGCCCGCCGAACCCGAGGCCGCCGGGCTGCTCGCGCTCATCCGCCTGCACCGGGCCCGCGACGCCGCCCGCTTCGACGACTCCGGCGGCCTCGTGCTGCTGCGCGACCAGGACCGGTCCCGCTGGGACCACGACGCCATCGCCGCGGCCACCGCCCTGCTGACCCGCACCGCCCGCCGCCACCGCGCGCCCGGCCCGTACCAGCTCCAGGCCGCCATCGCGGCCTGCCACGCGGAGGCCGACCGCTGGGACGACACCGACTGGCGGCAGATCGTCGTCCTCTACGACATGCTGCTGCGGCTCGCGCCCTCACCCGTCACCCGGCTGCACCGCGCCGTCGCCGTGCGTCACGCCGACGGCCCCGAGGCCGCGCTCGGCGAGCTGAAGGACCTGCGGGCCGCGCTCGACCGCTATCCGCTCTATCACGCCACCCATGCCGAGCTGCTGCGCGACCTCGGCCGGCCAGGCGAGGCCCGCGAGGCCGACGAGCGCGCCCTGCGCCTGACCGCCAACCCCGCCCAGCAGGCCCTGCTGGAGGAGCGCATCAGCTGGTCGGGCACAGCCCCCTGATCGCCAGCGCGTAGCCGCGCACCCCGAACCCCACCACGATCCCCGCCGCCACCGGCGACAGGTACGAGCGGTGCCGGAACGGCTCACGCCGGTGCACGTTGGAGATGTGCACCTCCACCACCGGCAGCTCCGCCCCCTCGATCGCATCGTGCAGCGCCACCGACGTGTGCGTGTAGGCGCCCGCGTTGACCACCGCGCCCACCGCCCGGCCCGCCTTCACCGCCGCGCCCGCCTCCTGGATCCAGTCGACGAGGTCGCCCTCGTGGTTGGACTGCCGGAAGTCGAGCTCCACGCCGGCCGCCGCGCACTCCTCGCGGCACAGCGCCTCCACGTCGGCCAGCGTGGCCGTCCCGTAGACCTCCGGCCTGCGGGTGCCGAGCAGGTTGAGATTGGGGCCGTTGAACACGTACACGGTCGTCACGCCCGCCATTGTGTCAGCCCTTGTAGTTGAACACCTGCCGCAGCGTGTGCCGCACCGTCACCAGGTCCTTCTGGTCCTCCATCACCTGGTCGATCGGCTTGTACGCCTCCGGGTGCTCGTCCACCAGCGCCGCCGCGCGGTCCTCGTTCCAGGTGCGGCCCCGCATCGCCGCCTTCAGCGACGAGGCCGACAGCTCCCGCTTGGCCCTGGTGCGCGACATCCGCCGCCCCGCCCCGTGCGCGCACGAGTGGTACGACTCCGCGTTGCCGCGCCCGCTCACGATGTACGAGCGCGTCCCCATCGAGCCCGGGATGACGCCCTCGTCACCGGTGTCGGCCTTGATCGCGCCCTTCCTGGTGATCCACAGCCTCTTGCCGTGGTGCTCCTCCAGCTGGGTGAAGTTGTGGTGGCAGTTGATGGTCCGCACCCTGCGCCCCGTGCCCACGACGCGGAACAGGGCGTCGACCAGGACCCGGTCCATCCGGGCCCGCGAGGCCATCGCGTAGCGCTGCGCCCACAGCATGTCCTCGATGTAGGCGTCGAACTCCGGCGAGCCCTGCACCAGGTACGCCAGGTCCGGGTCCTCCAGCCCGATCGCCTGGCGGCGCATCAGGTTCTTGGCCCCGGCGATGTGCTTGGTCGCGAGCTGGTTGCCGATGCCGCGCGAACCCGAGTGCAGCACCGTCCACACCCGGTCGCGCTCGTCCAGGCACACCTCGACGAAGTGGTTGCCCGAGCCGAGCGTGCCGAACTGGCGCGACACCGTCGCCTCCTGCTTGCCCGTCAGCTCCGTGCGCGGACGGCCGAGCTCGCTCAGCGCCCGGTCGACCGACGGGTCCTCGTGGCCCTTGCCGACGCCCGCCGGGATGCGGCGCTCCACCAGCGGCATCAGCGCGTCGAGCGTGGCCGGCAGGTCCGCGGCCGTGAGCGTGGTCTCGGTCGCGACCATGCCGCAGCCGATGTCGACCCCGACGGCGGCCGGGATGATCGCGCCCTCGGTGGGGATGACCGAGCCGACCGTCGCGCCGATGCCGACGTGCGCGTCGGGCATGAGAGCGACGTGCCCGGAGACGAACGGCAGGCGGGCGGCGCGAGCGGCCTGCGTGATCGTTCCCTCGTCGATCTCGCTGGCCCAGGACAGCAGGTTCGGTGCGGGCTGGTGCGGCATGAGTGGATCTCCTCGGTTCGTTCTTGATCCAGTCTGCCGGGGGCGCAGGTGAAAACCCACTCATTTTACCCGCCGGCTTGTTACGATCCCCGCCGTGATCGCCGAAGAACCGCTGGCCGGAGGCGGGGTCAACGAGGTCGTCCGGGCCGGCGACACCGTCCGCCGCCCCGCCGCGCCGTGGACCCCCGCCGTGCACGGCCTGCTCACCCACCTGGCCGCCCGCGGCTTCACCGGCGCGCCCCGCGCCCACGGCCTCGACGAGCGCGGGCGCGAGATCCTCGACTACGTGCCCGGCGCCGTCGCCCACTACCCGGCGCCCCCCTCCACCTGGAGCGACGCCACGCTGACCGCCGTGGCCGCGCTGCTGCGCGACTACCACGACGCCACCATCGGCTATGTCCCGCCCGCCGGCGCCCGCTGGCAGTTCGCGCCCAAGGAGCCCGCCGAGGTCGTCTGCCACGGCGACGTCGCCCCGTACAACTGCGTCTTCCGCGACGGCGTGCCCGTCGCGTTCATCGACTTCGACACCGCGCACCCCGCGCCCCGCCTGTGGGACGTCGCCCACGCCGCCTACCGCTTCGTCCCCATCACCCTCGGCGGCCACGGCGAGGAGCCGCTGCCCGTCGCCGAGCAGATCCGGCGGCTGCGGCTGTTCTGCGACGCCTACGGCCTGCCCGAGGCCGACCGGCGGGCGCTGCCCGGCACCCTCGTCCGCGTCCTGCACGGGCTCGCCCGCCACATCCGCGAACGGGCCGCCGCCGGCGACGCCGCCTTCGCCGCCCACCTCGCCGACGGCCACCCCGAGCTGTACCTCGCCGACGCCCGGCACGTACAGCGGTATGCGTTTTGAGACAGCGCATGACGCCGACGTAGGCTGGGCCTCTGGCGAACGACAGGAGGTGACGCCCCATGTTGCGAGACTCGTTCGGACGGGTGGCGACGGATCTGCGGGTGTCGCTCACGGACAAGTGCAATCTGCGCTGCTCCTACTGCATGCCGCCCGAGGGTCTCGACTGGCTGCCCAACTCCCAGCTCCTCACGGCCGACGAGATCGTCCGGCTCGTCACCATCGGCGTCGAACGCCTCGGCATCCGCGAGGTCCGCTACACCGGCGGCGAGCCGCTGCTGCGCCGCGAACTGCCCGACATCGTCGCCCGCACCACCGCGCTCACCCCGCGCCCCCAGGTGTCGCTCACCACCAACGGCATCGGCCTGGCCCGCCTGGCCGCCCCCCTCGCCGCCGCCGGCCTCGGCCGCGTCAACGTCTCGCTCGACACCCTCGACCGCGACACGTTCAAGAAACTCGCCCACCGCGACCGGTTCACCGACGTGATCGCCGGCATGGCCGCCGCCCACGACGCCGGTCTGCGCCCCGTCAAGGTCAACGCCGTGCTCATGCGCGACGTCAACCAGCACGAGGCCGTCCCGCTGCTGCGCTACTGCCTGCAACAGGGCTACGAGCTGCGCTTCATCGAGCAGATGCCGCTCGACGCCCAGCACGGCTGGAGCCGCGACACCATGGTCACCGCCGACGAGATCCTCGACCTGCTGTCGGCCGCGTTCACCCTCACCCCCGACGAGAGCGAGGACCGCGGCAGCGCCCCCGCCGAACGCTTCCTCGTCGACGGCGGCCCCGGCCGCGTCGGCGTCATCGGCTCCGTCACCCGGCCGTTCTGCGGCGCCTGCGACCGCGTCCGGCTCACCGCCGACGGGCAGATCCGCAACTGCCTGTTCGCCACCGAGGAGTCCGACCTCAAGTCCGCCATGCGCGCCGGAGCCACCGACGACGACCTCGCCCAGCGCTGGCTCGCCGCCGTCGCCCGCAAGCGCGCCGGCCACGGCATCGACGACCCGTCCTTCCTCCAGCCCGCCCGGCCCATGTCGGCGATCGGCGGCTAGGTGCCCAGAGCGCGCGACCTCGGCCTCCCGCTAGCCGGCCGGCCCGGCGCGCACAACGCCATCACCGACGTGCCCGGCGTCCGCGTCGGCCACCGCACCGTCGTCCGCGACCCCGGCATCCGCACCGGCGTCACCGCCGTCGTCCCCGGCGCCACCCCGGTCAGCCCGCTGCCCGCCGGCGTGTTCACCGGCAACGGCCACGGCAAGCTCATCGGCGCCACCCAGCTCGCCGAGCTCGGCCTGCTGGAATCACCCGTCGTCCTGACCTCCACGCTGTCCGCCTTCCGCGCCGCCGACGCGCTCGTCACCTGGATGCTCGCCCGGCCCGACTGCGCCGGCGTGCGCACCTTCAACCCGGTCGTGGGGGAGTGCAACGACGGCCACCTGTCGGACATCCGCGCCCGGCCCATCACCGAGGCGCACGTGCTGGCGGCCATCGACACGGCGACCGGCGGGGCCGTCCCTGAAGGCTGCGTCGGCGCGGGCACCGGCACCGTGGCGCTCGGCCACAAGGCCGGGATCGGCACCTCCTCCCGCCTCGTCCCCCCGTACACGGTGGGCGCCCTCGTCCAGGCCAACTTCGCCGGCACCCTCCGCCTTCCCCCGGCGGGCCCCTCCCATCCGGACCGATCCCAGGCGGACACACCCTCACCGGGCCGCCCCCTGCAGCCCGCTGGGTCACCGTCAGGCCCCCTGGAGGGGGACCGGCCCTCGACCGGCTCCCCGGCGCCCTTCCCCGGCCTACCGGCTCCCGTGGCGGTCGGTGACGACGGAGAGGCCGGGTCGTGCATGGTGGTGGTCGCCACCGACGCGCCCCTGGACGCGCGGCAGCTCACCCGGGTGGCACGGCGCGCCGTCTTCGCCCTGGCCCGGGTCGGCGCGGCCTACACCCACGGCAGCGGCGACTACGGCATCGCCTTCAGCGTCCGCCCCGGCGCCGCCCCCGTGCCGGACGCCTCGCTGAGCCCGCTGTTCGAGGCGACGCTCGACGCCGTCGAGGAGGCCGTGCTCAACTCCCTGTTCACCGCCACGACGACCACCGGCGTGTACGGCCGCACCGCCCACGCCGTCCCCCTCCCGGGCGCGACGCCATGAGGCCCGGGTACGACGCTGTGATCCTCGCCGGGGGCCAGGCCCGCCGCCTCGGCGGCCTCGACAAGCCCGGCCTCGACGTCGGCCGTCGCTCGCTGGTCGAGAACGTCGTCGCGGCCGTCCCCGCCGCCGGGCGCGTCATCGTCGTCGGCCCGCCCCGTGACCTGCCCGGCGTCCTGTTCACCCGCGAGGACCCGCCGGGCGCGGGCCCGATCCCCGCCCTGCGCGCCGGCCTCGCCCACGTCACGGCCCCCTGGGTCATCCTCCTCGCCGGCGACCTCCCCTTCCTGAACGCCCGCCACGTCACCACCCTCCTCACCGCAGCCCACTCCCTGCCGCCCACCCCTGAACCCCACCTCGCGACCGCGCCAGACCGGCCCGCACACCCGGCGGAGACGGACGCTTCCACCAGCCAGGCCCGCCCGTCCGGCCCTCCCAAGGCGGCGGGAACGCCCTTCGAAGGGCCGGAGCCTCACACGGCGCCAGGCGCTCCCGGCCGGCCAGGGGCGGAGGTCAGCCCGTCCATGCCACCCGGGACGGCGGACGCTCACTCCGAAGGGCCGAAGCCTCACGCCCCACCAGGTGCCTCCGGTCCGCCCGGGGCGGGGTCGGGCCCGTCTGGGGCGGTGTCCGGGCCGTCCGGGCCCCGGGTGGGGGGCGCTTCCTGGGTACGCGTGGCGTCAAGCGACGTCGGTCGGCGCGGCCCGGGCGGTTCCGGGGTTGGGCCGGGCGGTGGGGTGGTGGCCGTGGATGGGGAGGGGCGGGAGCAGTGGCTGCTGGGCGTGTGGGACGTGGCGGAGCTGCGGGAGGCGCTGGACCGCTATGAGGGGCGGTCGCTGCGCGGGCTGCTGGCGCCGCTGACACGGGCCCGGGTGGCGTTGCCGCGCCGGGCATGGTTCGACTGCGACACTGTGGACGACCTCGAGGAGGCACGGATGAACGTACTGGCCGAATGGACCGCGCTGGCCTGCAAGGAGCTGGGCATCGACCCGGCGCGGGTGGACCGGGACCAGATCCTGGAGCTGACCAAGGAGGTGGCGCACGGGGTCGCGAGGCCGGCGGCGCCGCTGACGGCGTACCTGCTGGGGCTGGCCGAGGGGGCCGGCACGGCGCCTGAGGAGGCCGTGGCGCGGCTGACGACGCTGGCCCGCAATTGGGGCGAGGCGACGGCCGAGACGCTGACGGACAGCTGACACTGGAACGAACTACCGCTGTCAAGCACCCCGCTCGAACCTGAAGATTTCCTGTGAAATACGGCCAGGGCGGGGTGTAAACGATTTCGGGAAAGCAGCCCTATCCAATACGCGGGGCGCGCGTCGAACAGATCATCTAATGCGACGCTTTACCTGGAAAAAGGGCGACGCCGGGTGGTTACGGGGGCAAACCACCCGGCGTCGCTTCATCGGCGTTCCGACGGGGGCCCGGAACGCCGGCACCAGCACTCCGACGGGGGACCGGAGCGCTTGCCTAAAGCGTACACCTACAACCCATGGGATGCGTCAAGACTTAGTCACGACCCGATCTCGCGTCGGTGCAGCGGTATCTCGCTTTGGTTAGCTTCGGGTGTGTGAAAGGTGGGAGGTGGGGCATCCCTCCCCCTCTCATTGGCCCCGATTACCGCTATGTATGGCAAAAAGACGGCCCCGGCGATGAACAGCAGCCGGTAGGGCCACGGCACCGGCACCACGACCGCCAGGATCAGGCAGATCGTCCGGATGCCCATCTTGACCAGGTAGCTGATCTCGCGCCGATGGACGTCGGCGGTGAGCGACGGACGGGCGTCCGTCACCTGGTGAACCGCCTCTTTCCTGCGCCAACCCCTCATGTTTCCCACCGTAGACCTCGGACGGGGCGCTCGCGAAGGCGCACCCCCCTGGGAGCACAGGTCATGCGATCATGGCCTTCTAGTAAGGAGGATGTGGACATGACGGACCGAACGTACCGGGTGACCGAGATCGTCGGCACTTCGGGGGAGAGCGTCGACGAGGCCATCCGCAACGGCATCCGGCGCGCCTCGCAGACCCTGCGCCACCTCGACTGGTTCGAAGTGACGGAGGTGCGCGGCCACATCGAGGGGGGAGAGGTGGCGCACTTCCAGGTCGGGATGAAGGTCGGCTTCAGGCTGGAAGACGCCTGAGCACGCCCTGACAGCCCGGGAACACCCGGACACGCCGGTGAACAACCGGACACGCCCGGGAACCCCGGGGACACACGGGAAACGCCGTCTCTGTCACGGTTCCGTGCGGGACGTGACAGGGGCGGCGCGGGCCGTTCACACTGCGGTCATGCGCCGCCGCCCCGCGCTCCCGCCCGCACCGCCTGCCCTGGCCGCTGTGCCCGGCGCTGTGCTCAGCGCTGTGCTCGCCGTCGTGCTCGCCTGCGCCCTCGCCGCCTGCGGGACGACCGCCACGCCGCGGGAGGTCGCCGGGCAGACCCCGCCGCGGTCACAGGAGCCTGCCCCGGCCCCTGTCCTGCGCCAGAGCGCCGCCGAGGCGGCCCGTACGGCGGCGAGCCTGCGCCGGCTGGACGACCTGCCGCTGTACGAGATGACCTTCCACGGCGGCTACGACGCCGAGGCGCCCCTCACCGAGCAGGAGCTCGCCCGCCGCGACGACGCGTGGGCCTGCTCGCTGTTCCTGCAGCCCGGCGAGGCCGGCCCGGTGTTCGGCCGCAACTTCGACTGGGACCCGCACCCGGCGATGGTGGTGCACGCCCGGCCGCCGGGAGGGTACGCCTCACTGTCGATCTCGGACGTCTCGTACGTGCTCGGCCACGGCGGCGCCCCGGACCTCGGTGACCCGGCCGACCGGCGGCGGCTGGCGCACGCGGTGCTGGCGCCGTTCGACGGCATGAACGAGAAGGGCCTGGCCGTCGGCCTCGCCCAGGTGCCCGACGCGCTGCTGCCCGCCCGCGCGCCGGGACGCACGACGGTCGGCAGCGCCCGCGTCATGCGGCTGCTCCTGGACCGGGCCGCCACCGTGGACGAGGCGGTCGCCCTCATGCGCCGCTACGACGTCGACTTCTCCGGCGGCCCGCAGGTGCACTACCTGATCGGCGACCGCTCGGGCCGCTCGGCGGTCGTCGAGTACGGCGACGGCAGGCTCAACGTCATCGAGGACCGCGTGCTGACCAACATCACCATGACCGGCGCGAGCCGCGCCACCCGCCTGGCCGATCCCCGCTACCGCGCGCTCAGCCAGGGGGCCGGCGCCGACCCCCTGGCCCTGCTGCGCCGGGTGGCGCAGCCGCACACGCGCTGGTCGGTCGTGTACGACCTGACGGCCGGCACCGCCCGGCTGGTCACCGGGCAGCGCTGGGGCCGTGTGCACGAGCTGGCGATCAGCTCGCCTGGCTGACCGTCGACATGTTGAAGTCGGGCACCCGCACCGGCGGCATGACCGCCCGCGTGAAGTAGTCGCCCCACTCGCGCGGCAGCGTCTGCTCCGGCGCGCCCACCTCCGTGAGGCGGCCCAGCAGGTCGACCGGGCTCTCGTTGAACCGGAAGTTGTTCACCTCGCCCACGACCTCGCCGTGCTCGACCAGGTAGACGCCGTCGCGGGTGAGCCCGGTCAGCAGCAGCGTCTGCGGGTCGACCTGGCGGATGTACCACAGGCAGGTCAGCAGCAGGCCGCGCTCGGTGGAGGCGATCATCTCCTCCAGGGAGCGGCCGCCCTCCGGCCCCTTCATGATCAGGTTGTCGACGGAGGGCGTCACCGGCAGGCCGCTCAGCCCGGCCGAGTAGCGCGTCTGCAGCAGCGCCTCCAGCCGGCCGTCGGCGATCCAGTCGGTGGCCGACAACGGCAGCCCGTTGTCGAAGACCGAGCTCTCCCTGCTGGACGAGCGTGCCGTCACGAACGGCGCGCAGCCGATCCCGGGCGCCGCCGGGTCGCTCGACAGCGTCACGGGCAGCGTGGCGATCCGCTCGCCGACCCGGGTGCCGCCGCCCGGCTTGGAGAACACCGAGCGGCCGTCCAGCGCGTCCCTGGCGCCGGCGGACCAGAACAGGTAGACCATCAGGTCGGCGACCGCCGTCGGGGGCAGCAGCGTCTCGTAGCGGCCCGCCGGGAGGTCGACGCGCGTCTTGGCCCAGTCGAGCCGCTGCGCCAGCCCCGCGTCGAGGGCGGCCACGTCCACGTCGGTGAAGTCGCGCGTGGCCACCCCGGCCCACGCCGAGCGCTTGAGGTCGGCGGACTTGGCGTTGAGCTCCAGCCGCCCCGACGGCTGGTCGTGGCGCAGCCGCAGCCCGGTCGAGCTGCCGAGGAACGTCGTGGTCAGCGTGTGCTCGGCGAACCCGTACAGCCTCCTGCCGCCCGCCTCGGCGGAGGCGAACGCCTCGCCGAGCGCCGGCGCGAACCCGCGGAACACCTCGATGTCGGTCGGCGTCACCGGGCCGTCCCACGACGCGCTCGCCGGGCCGCCCGCGACGAGCTCGCCCGCGTCCTCGGCCGGCTGCGCGTCGCGCGCGGTCGCGTCGGCGGCGGCCACCACGGCGGCGAGCTGCTCGGGCCGCACCGCGGCGCGCGACACGACGCCCACGCCCCGCCCGGCGATCGAGATCACGGTCAGCCGGCTGGAGCGCGCCACGCCGTTGGTCGTCAGCGTGTTGCCGGCGAAGCGCAGGTTGGCGGTGGACTCCTCGTCCACCAGCACCACGCAGCCGTCGGCCGTGGAGAGCTCCAGGGCCCGCTCCACCATCTCCTGGGGAGTCACTTTCCGCCCTCCTGAACGGTGTTGAGTATCCGTACGTTCCTGAACAGGGCCGACGGGCAGCCGTGGCTGACCGGCGCCACCTGCCCCGGCTGGCCCTTGCCGCAGTTGAAGGCCCCGCCGAGCACGTACGTCTGCGGGCCGCCGACGCGTTCCATCGACTGCCAGAAGTCGGTGGTGGTGGCCTGGTAGGCGAAGTCGCGGACCTGCCCGGCGAGCTCGCCGTGGGAGATCCGGTACGCGCGCTGACCGGTGAACTGGAAATTGTAGCGCTGCATGTCGATCGACCAGCTCTTGTCGCCGACGATGTAGATGCCGCGCTCCACGCCGGAGATGAGCTCCTCCGTCGACGGGCCACCGGGCGCGGCGGCCAGCGACACGTTGGCCATGCGCTGGATCGGCATGTGGCCGGGCGAGTCGGCGAAGGCGCAGCCGTTGGAGCGGCCCAGGCCCTTCATCAGCGCCATCCGCCGGTCGAGCTGGTAGCCGACCAGGACGCCGTCCTTGACGATGTCGAAGCTCTGCCCCTGCACGCCCTCGTCGTCGTAGCCGATGGTGGCCAGGCCGTGCTCGACGGTGCGGTCGCCGGTCACGTTCATCAGCGGCGAACCGTAGACCAGCTCGCCGAGCTGGTCGAAGGTGGCGAAGCTGGTGCCGGCGTAGGCGGCCTCGTAGCCGAGCGCCCGGTCGAGCTCGGTCGCGTGGCCGATCGACTCGTGGATGGTCAGCCACAGGTTGGACGGGTGGATCACCAGGTCGTAGTCGCCCGCCTCGACCGACGGCGCGGCCAGCTTCTCGGCCAGCAGCTCCGGCAGCGCGGCCAGCTCCGCCGCCCAGTCCCAGCCCGTGCCGGTCAGATACTCGTAGCCCCGGCCGACCGGCGGCGCGATCGTGGACATGTCGTCGAAGCCGGTCTCCGACGCCTTCATGGCGTTGAGCACGGGATGCACCCGCACCCGCTGCTGCGTCGTCACGGTGCCGGCCGTGTCGGCGTAGAACTTCTGCTCCTTGACCTGCAGCAGCCGCGCCGACACGTGGTCGGCGCCCTTGAGCAGGCCCGCCGACCAGTCGGCCAGCAGCGCCACCTTGTCGGCCGACGGCACGTCGAACGGGTCGACGTCGTAGGACGACACCCAGGTGACCTCGCCGTGCACCGGCTCGGGCGCGAGCTCGATCGGCTCACGGTTGATCGGGGCGCTCACCTCCGCGACCCGCACCGCCTGCTCGGCCACCCGCGCGGCGGCCTCGGGGGTCAGGTCGATCCCGGCGGCGAACCCCCAGGTGCCGCCCTTGACCACGCGCACGGCGTAGCCGAGGTCGTCGGCGTCGGCGGCGCCCTCCAGGCGCGCGTCGTAGAGGCTCAGGGTCTCGGCTCTGATGCGTTCGAGCCGGAAGTCGGCGTGCTCCGCGCCCAGCTCGCGTGCGCGTTGCAGGGCGGCGTCCGCGAGCCGTCTGAGCGGCAGCGCGAGGAAATCGTCATCGATCTGGCGCATGTCCACGATCCTAACGCTGTGATCTTGTATCCCCCGGACAAGCCGGTACCGGCCGGTAGGAGATAGCGTCAGTTCTCATGGCACGCTCTGTACTCGTCACAGGAGGCAATCGCGGCATCGGCCTCGCGATCGCCCGCGAACTGGCCGCGGCCGGCGACGCCGTCGCCGTCACCTACCGATCGGGGGAGCCGCCTGAAGGGCTGTTCGGCGTCCGCTGCGACGTCACCAGCATGGCCGACGTCGAGGCCGCCTTCGACAAGGTCGAGGCCGAGCACGGCCCCGTCGAGGTGCTCGTCTCCAACGCCGGCATCACCAAGGACACGCTGCTGGCGATGATGAAGGAGGAGACCTTCACCGACGTCGTCGACGCCAACCTGACCGGCGCCTTCCGCGTCGCCAAGCGGGCCATCCGCCCGATGATGAAGCTCAAGCGCGGCCGCGTCATCCTCGTCTCCTCCGTCATCGCCATGCTCGGCCAGGCGGGCCAGACCAACTACGCCGCCTCCAAGGCCGGGCTGATCGGCTTCGCCCGCTCCATGGCCCGCGAGTACGGTTCGCGCGGCATCACCGTCAACGTCGTCTCGCCCGGCTTCGTGGCCACCGACATGACGGCCGAGCTCGACACCGACGCGATCGTCAAGAACATCCCGCTCGGCAGGCAGGCGACCCCCTCCGAGGTCGCCCGCGTCGTGCGCTTCCTGGCGAGCGACGACGCCTCCTACATCACCGGGGCCGTGATCCCCGTCGACGGCGGACTCGGAATGGGGCACTGACATGGGACTTCTCGAAGGCAAGCGCATCCTGGTGACCGGCGTGCTCACCGACGCCTCGATCGCCTTCTCGGTCGCCAAGCTGGCGCAGCAGGAGGGCGCCACCGTGGTGCTCACCGGGTTCGGCCGGCTCAGCCTGGTCGAGCGGATCGCCAAGCGGCTGCCCGCCCCGGCGCCGGTGCTGGAGCTCGACGTGCAGAACACCGAGCACCTCGAGTCGCTGGCGGCCCGGGTGGGCGAGCACGTCGACGGCCTCGACGGCGTCGTCCACTCCATCGGCTTCGCCCCGCAGACGGCGCTCGGCGGCAACTTCCTCAACACCACCTGGGAGGACGTCGCCACCGCCGTGCACGTGTCGACCTACTCCTACAAGGCGCTGGCCGTGGCCTGCCTGCCGCTGATGAAGGAGGGCGGCGCGGTCGTCGGCCTCGACTTCGACGCGACCAAGGCGTGGCCGGTCTACGACTGGATGGGCGTGGCCAAGGCCGGCCTGGAGTCGTGCAACCGCTACCTGGCCCGTGACCTGGGCAAGCAGGGCATCCGGGCCAACCTGGTGGCCGCCGGGCCGCTGCGCACGATGGCCGCCAAGTCGATCCCGGGCTTCAAGGAGTTCGAGGACAGCTGGCCGGAGAAGGCCCCGCTCGGCTGGGACCTGGCCGACACGATGCCGGCGGCCCGCGCGTGCGTGGCGCTGATGTCCGACTGGTTCCCGGCCACGACGGGCGAGATCGTGCACGTCGACGGCGGCGTCCACGCGATCGGCGCCTGACCGCCGGAGATCCGGCCCGCAGAGCCGGCCTGACGCCGGGCGGGCGCGCCCGGCGGGCGGGTCAGGCGAGCCGGTGGAGGCCGTTGCCGCGCGCCGGCTCGAAGGGGATGGTCTCGCTCTGCTCGCGGCGGTGACGCCGCTGCTGCACGATGCGGGTGGCGGCCACGGCCGTGGCGAGCAGGATGATCGTCAGCGCCGTGCCGACCACGTCGGAGGCGCGGGTGGAGGGCCGTACGACGGGCCGCTCGTCGGCGGGCAGGCCTAACTCCTCGGCGAACGGGTTGGGCCACAGCAGGTCGATCCGGAAGTCCTCCGGGTCGGCCGACGGCTTGTCGCCCACCGGCTCCTGCCGGGAGTCGATCAGGTGCGGCTGGTTGTCCGGCGGCACGACCGTGTCGCCCGGCGGAGTGGTGACGACCTCGGCGGGCACGGCCGTGGTGTCCTCGCGCCGCCCGCGCTCGTCGGCGGGCCGGTCGTCCTCGCCGTCGTCAGGGCCGGTCGTCGTCGGCGTCGGCGTGGTGAGGCCGCCGAGCACGCCGTCCTCGTCGCAGCCCACCACCGGCAGGCACACCTCGTCGAGCGGCTCCGGCAGCAGCTCGGTGACCTTCGGGTCGGGCGGCTCGGGCGGCTCGACGGGGCCCGGGGGGTCGGGCGTGGCGGCGGGTTTGCCGGACGGCTTGCCGGAGGCGCGCGGCCGGCCGGTGGGGACCGCCTCGCCGACCGTGCCGAGCACCGTGTCGGTGGTCTTGTCGAGCCCGTCGGTCACCGGATCGGTGAGCCCGCCGGTGAGCTGGTCGACGGTGCCGGTGACCGCCTCGACGACGCCGCACAGGCTGTCGGTCACCCCGGAGAGCAGTCCGCCGCCGCGCTCGCAGTCGGCGGCCTGGGCGGGTGGCGCCGCGACCGGCACGGCCGCCAGCGCCATCGCCAGCACCCCGGCCGAGATGGCGCTCCTGCTCCCCATTCGTCCCCTCCCGAATCGCTCCCGGAGGAAATCTTTATGGACATCGGCCATCAGACGCAGGTGTTTTCCCGTTAATGTTGCGATTCGGTATCGACTAGTGATACGCGAGTTGAGCTCTCGTTCGCCGTCAATCGGGTGACGACACGTCATCCAGGGCCTCTCGGATCTCGATCGGCAGCACCACGTCCTCGGCCGGGAGGGTGCTCCTGAGCTGCGCCAGCGTGCGGGCGCCGACGATCGCCGAGGCCACCCCGGGCTGGTCGCGCACCCAGGACAGCGCGACGGCCAAGGGCGAGACCCCCAGCCCGTCGGCCGCGGTCATGACCGATTCCACCACCCGGCGGCTGCGTTCGTCGAGATACGGGCGGACGAAATCCGCGAAATGCGGCGTGGCGGCCCGGGAATCGGCCGGGATGCCCGTCCGGTACTTGCCCGTCAGCACGCCCCGGCCGAGCGGCGACCAGGCCAGCACGCCGACCCCGCAGTGCTGGGCGGCGGGCAGCAGCTCGCGCTCGGGGTCGCGGGCCAGCAGCGAGTATTCGGCCTGCACGGCGGTGATCGGCACCCGCCCCGGGGTCGCGCGCTGCGTCACGGCCGCCGCGGCGAGCTGCCAGCCGGTGTAGTCGCACACGCCCGCGTAGACGGCCCGCCCCGAGGAGACGATCGCGTCGACCGCGGCCAGCGTCTCCTCCAGCGGCACCTCGGCGTCGTAGGTGTGCAGCTGCCACAGGTCCACGTAGTCGAGCCCGAGCCGGCCGAGCGAGTCGTCGACGGCGGCGATCAGGTGACGCCGGGAGGCGTCGCGCGGCCGGCGCCCCAGCGGGGTCACCACGGCCTTGGTCGAGATCACCAGCTCGGCCCGCGGCACCGAGTCGCGCAGCATCCGGCCCAGCAGCCGCTCGGCGTCGCCGCCGGTGTAGACGTCGGCGGTGTCGACCAGTGTGCCGCCCGCGTCCATGAACGTGCGCAGCTGGGCCACGGCGTCGTCCGCGTCGGTGTCACGCCCCCACGTCATCGTGCCGAGGCCCATCCGGGACACCGACAGGCCGCTGCGGCCGACATAGCGCTGCTCCATGATCCCGCCAGGTTACCGCTCGGGTGGGTGAAACGCCGTGATAGACGCCTGCGACACTTGGGTCGTGACGACGCTGCTTCTGGCCCGCCACGGGCTCACCGACCTGACGGGGCCGATCCTGGCGGGCCGCACCCCGGGGGTGCACCTCAGTGACGCGGGCCGGGCGCAGGCCGCCGCGCTGGCCGGGCGCGTCGCCTCCGTACGGCTCGACGCGATCGTCTCCAGCCCGCTGGAGCGCTGCGTGGAGACGGCCGAGGCGGTGGCCGGCGGCCGCGGCCTGACGGTGCTGACCGACGAGCGGCTGATCGAGTGCGACTACGGCGCCTGGACCGGGCGCGCGCTCAAGGAGCTGGCGCGGGAGCCGCTCTGGCCGGTCGTCCAGGCCCACCCGAGCGCCGCCGAGTTCCCCGGCGGCGAGTCGCTCGCGGCGATGCAGGCGCGGGCCGTGGCGGCGGTCCGGGAGTGGAATAGACGCCTGGGGGAGAAGGCTGTCTACCTGGCGTGCAGCCACGGAGACGTGATCAAGGCGATCGTGGCCGACGCTCTGGGGCTCCACCTCGATCACTTTCAGCGGATAACTGCTGATCCGGCGGCTCTCACCGTGATTCGCTATGCCCCCTTGCGTCCCTTTGTTCTCAGAGTTAACGATATGGGGGAATTGCGGTTGCCCGAGGATTCGGAGGAGAAAGACGGGGGAGAAAACTCCACCGGGAGCGATGCCGCCGTCGGCGGCGGGCCCGGGACCACGTAAGGTCAGGCTATGCCGGTCTTCGACTACGACCCACCGGAGAGGTTCGTGGCTGGCGCCCTCGGGCGGCCGGGCGCACGAGCCTTCTTTCTGCAGGCCAGGGCCGAGGGCAGACTGACCACCGTGGCGCTGGAGAAGCTGCAGGTCGCCGCGCTCGCCGACAGGCTCGACGAGATGCTCGACGAGGTCCTGCGGCTCAGCGGCGGCACCGCCCGGGTGCCGGCCATCGCCCCCGCCGACCTGGCCGACGACGGCCCCCTCGACGTCCCGGTGTCGGAGGAGTTCAGGGTCGGCACGATGGCGCTGTCCTGGGACGAGGAGAGCTCCCAGGTCGTCATCGAGGCCCAGGAGGTCGTCGACGAGGACGACCTCGACGCGCCCGAGCCCGCGGTGCTGCGGGTGCGCATCAGCGCCGGGGCCGCCCGCGCCTTCACCCAGCGGGCGCTCAAGATCGTGTCGGCGGGACGCCCGCCGTGCCCGCTCTGCGGGCAGCCGCTCGACGCCACGGGTCACGTGTGCGTACGTCTCAACGGCTACCGCGGAGGTGAGGCGGCTTCATGACCGCTCCGGAGAGCGAGCCGGCCGTCAGGCCCACCCCTCCCACGGCCATGAACGAGGAGGAGACGCTCAAGCTGCTCCGCGACGGCCGCCTGGAGGTGGCCGGCCGCCTCGTCGAAGCCACCAACATGACCCTCTACTGCTCGGTCACACTCGGCTCGCGCAGCGTCGCCTGCGTCTACAAGCCGGTGCGCGGCGAGCGGCCGCTGTGGGACTTCCCCGACGGCACCCTGGCCGCCCGCGAGGTCGCGGCCTTCGAGGTCTCCCAGGCGACCGGCTGGCACGTCGTGCCGCCCACGGTCTACCGCGACGGGCCGTTCGGTCCCGGCATGTGCCAGCTCTGGATCGACACCGAGCGCGAGGTCGACCTGATGCGGCTGGTGCGCAGCCGCAACCCGGTGGTGCGGCGGATGGCGGTGTTCGACGCGATCGTCAACAACGCCGACCGCAAGGGCGGCCACCTGCTGCCGATGCCCACCGGCCACGTCTACGGCGTCGACCACGGCGTCTGCTTCGCCGTGGAGGACAAACTGCGCACCGTGCTGTGGCAGTGGCGCGGCAAGCCGCTGGCCCGCGAGGCGGTGGCGGTGCTCGCCAAACTGGAGCGCGACCTGGAGTCGGGCTCGCTCGGCCGCCGGCTGCGCGAGCTGCTGACGCTCGCGGAGGTGGAGGCGACGTGGAAGCGGGTGCGCAAGCTCCTCGACACCGGCGTGCACCCCTCGCCCTCCGAGGGCTGGCCTGCCATCCCCTGGCCGCCCATCTAATCCCGTTTACTACGCTTTGCCGCATGTGTACGGTGATCGTGAGAACGGGCCTGCCCCTCACCCTCATGGGGGTGCGCGACGAGTTCGCCGACCGCCCCTGGGAGGGCCCCGGCGAGCACTGGCCCGACTACCCCGGCGTGGTCGGCGGGCGTGACCTCAAGGCCGGCGGCACCTGGCTGGCGGTCGACCCGTCCGCCCGGCGCGCCGCCGCGCTCCTCAACGGCCGCGGCCGCGAGGCCCCCGACGCCGTCAAGGTCTCCCGCGGCGACCTGCCGCTGCGCGCCGTCGCCGCCGGCGACCTGCCCGACCTCGACCTGACCCGCTACGACCCCTTCCACCTGGTGCTCGCCGACCCCGGCCGGGCCCGCCTGTTCACCTGGGACGGCGTACGGCTCACCACGACCGGCCTGCCCGACGGCACCAGCATGATCGTCAACAGCGGCCTCGACCCCGCCAGCGAGCGCGTCACCGCGTTCCTGCCCCGGTTCGCGAGCACCGCCGACTGGCACGAGCTGATCACCGATCCGCCCTCCGCCGACCCCGCCGCGCTCATCGTCGACCACACGCTGCCCGACGGCCGCCGCTTCACCACGCTCAGTGTCACCCTGCTCACGCTCGACACCGGCGGAGTGACGTACGACTTCACCGACATGACAGCTGATCGGGACGGATAGGCTCGAAGACATGAGATCGTGGTCCGCCCCCAACATCCCCAAGCTGCCCGGTGAGAGCGTCCCGCTGCGGCTCTACGACACCGCGGCCAAGCAGGTGCGGCAGACCGACCCGGGCCCCACCGCCCGGATGTACGTGTGCGGCATCACCCCCTATGACGCCACGCACCTGGGGCACGCCAACACCTACCTCGCCTTCGACCTCGTCGGCCGCCTCTGGCGCGACGCCGGACACGAGGTGCACTACACGCAGAACGCCACCGACGTGGACGACCCGCTGCTGGAGCGGGCCGAGAGCACCGGCGTCGCCTGGCAGAGCCTGGCCGAGCGCGAGATCGAGCTGTTCCGCACCGACATGGAGGCGCTGCGCATCCTGCCGCCGCGCGAGTACGTGGGCGTCACCGAGGTCGTCGACCGGGTCGCCGATCTCATCGCCGGCCTCGGCGCCAAGGGCGTCACCTACGACCTCGACGGCGACGTCTACTTCAGCGTCGCCGACGCCCCCAAGTTCGGGCAGGTGTCCGGCTACGGCGAGGCCGAGATGCTCACGCTGTTCGCCGAGCGCGGCGGCGACCCCGAGCGGCCCGGCAAGCGCCACCCGCTCGACTGGCTGCTGTGGCGCGCCGAGCGGCCCGGCGAGCCCGCCTGGGACTCACCGCTGGGGCGGGGGCGGCCCGGCTGGCACGTCGAGTGCACCTCCATCGCCCTCGACCACCTGGGCGCCGGCTACGACGTCGCCGGGGGCGGCTCCGACCTGATCTTCCCGCATCACGAGTGCGGCGCCTCCGAGGGCCACGCGGCCACGGGGGAGTGGCCCTTCGCCCGCTTCTACACCCACGCCGGCATGGTGGGGCTCGACGGCGAGAAGATGTCGAAGTCCAAGGGCAACCTGGTGTTCGTGTCCAAGCTGCGGGCCGCCCACGACCCGATGGCGATCCGGCTCGTGCTGCTCGCCCACCACTACCGGGCCGACTGGGGATACGTGCCGGCGATGCTCGCCGAGGCCGAGGCGCGGCTGGAGCGCTGGCGCTCGGCCGTGGCGCTCGCCGCCGCCCCGCCCGCCGGCGACGTGCTCGCGGCCGTGCGCGAGCGGCTCGCCGACGACCTGGACGCCCCCGGCGCGCTCGCCGCCGTCGACGCCTGGGCGGAGGAGGCGCTGGCGGGCCGGGGCACCGACCCCGGCGCCCCGGCCCTGGTCCGCGACCTCACCGACGCCCTCCTCGGCATCGCCCTCTGACGGGCGCGGCCCGTGGTGGCGCTGACGGGCGCGCCCCGTGGTGGCGGGGCGGCCGGTCAGGCGCCCGCCTCGGCGGCCATGGGGGCCGCCGGGGTGAAGCCGGCGAGCTCGGCCGAGAACCACTCGATGGTCCGCCGCAGCCCCTCCTCGGCGGGCACCTGGGCCTTCCAGCCGAGCCGCTCGGCCGCCAGCGACGTGTCCGGCCGGCGCACCCGGGGGTCGTCGGCCGGCCGGTCGATGAACTCGATCGGCGACGACGACCCGCTCAGGTCCCTGACCATCGTGGCCAGCTCCAGCATGGTCAGCTCGTCCGGGTTGCCGATGTTCACCGGCCCGGCGAAGTCGCTGGCCGCCATCGCCAGGATGCCCGACACCGTGTCGTCCACATAGCAGATCGACCGGGTCTGCGAGCCGTCACCGGTGATCGTGATCGGCTCGCCCATGAGCGCCTGCCGGATGAACGTCGGGATCGCCCGGCCGTCGAACGGCCGCATCCGGGGCCCGTACGTGTTGAAGATCCGCACGATGCCCGTGTCGGTGCCCCGGGCGTGCCGGTAGGCCGTGGTCAGCGACTCGGCGAAGCGCTTGGCCTCGTCGTAGACGCTGCGCGGGCCGACCGGGTTGACGTTGCCCCAGTACGTCTCGCGCTGCGGGTGCTCCAGCGGGTCGCCGTACACCTCGCTGGTGGAGGCGAGCACGAACCGCGCGCCCTTCTCCCGGGCCAGCCCGAGCGCGTGCAGGGTGCCGACGCTGCCGACGCGCAGCGTCTCGATCGGGTAGCGCAGGTAGTCGGCCGGAGAGGCGGCCGAGGCGAAGTGCAGGACCAGGTCCAGCCGGTCGGGCACGTGCACGTAGCCGGTCAGGTCGCATTCGATGATGCGGAACGACGGCCGGTCGATCAGGTGTTCCACGTTGCGTGGGCCGCCGGTGAGGAAGCTGTCCATGCAGACCACGTCCGCCCCCTCGTCCAGCAGCCGCTCGCACAGGTAGGAGCCGAGGAACCCGGCTCCTCCGGTGACCAGCGCCCTCATGACGTGACCTCCATTGCGGCGTCGACGACTTCGGATACTTCGATCTTCAGCAGCCCCGGGTCGGGCCGTTCCCCGTGCGGGTCCCCGTTGCGGCCCGCCCAGAGCGCGACGTGCCGCCAGCCGGGCGGCGGCCCCCACAGCGCGGGCGACACCGGCCCGAACAGCACCACCGACGGCACGCAGAACGCGGTCGCCAGGTGGGCGACGCCGGTGTCGCCGCACACGACCAGCCGGGCCCGGCCGACGAGGTCGATCAGGTCGGCCAGGTCGGTGCGGCCGGCCAGCATCCGTTCCGGCGGCAGCCCGGCCAGCTCGGCGACCCGCCGGGCGATGCCGACCTCGGCGGCGCTGCCGGTGACGACCACGTCGTCCAGCGCCGCCGCCACCCGGGCGAACCGCTCCGGCGGCCACCGGCGCGCCGGGTAGGCGGCGCCCGGGTGCACGATCGCCGGGCCGGTCCGGTCGGAGACGCCGAGCGTCAGGTCGTCCGGGTCGGCGGGGATGCCGTGCCATTCCAGCAGCTCGCACCAGCGCCGCACCTCGTGCAGGTCGTCGCGCCAGGCGGGGCCCGTCCCGTAGCTGATCAGCCTGCCCGGGCCGGTACGGCGCAGCGCCTCGATGCTCTGCGGGCCCTTGCCGTGCAGGTTGACCGCGATGTCGGGCCGCTCGAACGGCACCGGCCCCGGCCCCGACACGTCGAGGTGCGCGTCCACCGCCCCGATGAACGGCAGCAGCGGGCCCAGCACGGCGGGCGCGGCGAGCGTGATCCGGTGCTCCGGGAAGGCCTGGCGCAGCGCGCGCAGCGGGGGGACGGCCGTCAGCAGGTCGCCCAGTCCCAGCCCGCGCAGCACCAGCAGTTCTAGGGCCATGACGTCTCCGTGCCGGGGCAGATGACGAGCTCCCTGATCTCGCAGCCGGCCGGTTGCGACAGCGCGAACACCACCGTCCTGGCGACGTCCGCCGGGTCGTTCAGCCCGGCCTCGGGGCCCGGCTTGTACTGTTCGGGGCGGCCGTCGAAGAAGCTCGTCCGCATGCCGCCCGGCACCAGCAGCGTCACGCCGATCTCGCCGCGCATCTCCAGCGCCAGCGCCCGGGTGAAGCCGACGACGCCGAACTTCGACGCGCTGTAGGCCGAGGCGTCGCTGAGCGGCCGCAGCCCGAGAGTCGAGGCGCAGGTGACGACCCGGCCCCGCGACGCCTTCAGGTGCGGCAGCGCCGCCCGGACGACCGCGGCCGTGCCGAGCAGGTTCACCCGGATCACCCGCTCCCAGTCGTCGGCGGGCACGTCCTCCAGCCGCCCGCACGCGTCGATGCCCGCGGCGGTGACGACGGCGTCCAGGCCGCCGGCCCGCTCGGCCAGCTCCCGCACCGCCCGCTCGGCCTCGCCCCGGTCGGCCAGGTCGGCGGTCACGTGCTCGAAGCGCTGGTCGGGGTCGCGCACGTCGACGACCAGCGGACGCCAGCCCTCCTTCTCCACCGCTTCCGCCGTGGCCAGGCCGAGCCCGGACGCGCCTCCCGTGATCAATACGTTCATCGGATCTCCCTGATCAGATTCGTGGTCGACCGTCCCGGCAGCAGGCTCAGCACGACCGTTTCCGCGCCGAGCCCTGCCAGGACCTCGGATTCGGGCAGGTTCCCGCCCTCGTAGTCGCCGCCCTTCACCCACACGTCGGGGCGGAGCAGCTCGATCGCGTCCACGGGGGTGTCCTCGTCGAACACCAGCACCGCGTCCACGCAGCTCAGCGCGCGCAGCACCTCGACCCGGTCGCGGACGTCCACGACCGGCCGGGCGGGGCCCTTGAGCCTGCGCACCGACGCGTCGGAGTTGACGCAGACGACGAGCGCGTCGCCCAGCGCCCTGGCCCGCCGCAGCAGGCTCACGTGCCCGGCGTGCAGCAGGTCGAAGCAGCCCCCGGTGGCGATCAGCCGCCCGCCGGAGGCCCGGGTGAGCTCGGCCACCTCGACCGCGGTGCGCGGCCGGTCGCCCAGCTCCTGCTCCTGGACGCGGACCGCGGCGGCGCCGCCGCGCGCGACGAAGCGCGAAGCCTCGCCGACGCCGATCGTCACCGCCTCCTCCACGTCCGCGCCGGCCCGCAGGGCGAGCGCGGCGGCGCTCGCGAGCCGGTCACCGGCGCCGCACACGTCCTGGCCGGTGGCCAGCACGGGCGCCGGAATCCTGGTGAGGGAGCCGTCGCGCCGCGCCAGCGAGGCGCCACGCGTCCCGGCCGTCACGGCGACCGCCCGGGCGTCCAGCTCGCGCAGCAGCCGCCGGGCGGCCCGGTCGGGGCCGGGGTAGGGGCCGGGGCACAGGCCGCGCGCCTCCGCCTCGCTCGGCGTGACCAGGGCGCAGCCCGCCGGGGGCCGCTCGCCCTTCGGGTGCGGGTCCCACACGACCGGCACGTCCACGCCCCGCAGCAGCTCCAGCGCGACCCGGGCGACGCCCCGGCCGTAGTCGGCGACCAGCACCGCGCCCGCCCCGGCGACCGCCTCGGCCGCCCTGGCGTGCTCGGGCGCCCGCCTGGCCCGGCCGTCGCCGGTGTCGATCCGCAGCAGCGTCTGGCCGCGCGACCTGATCCTCGTCTTGCGTACGGTGCCGCCGCGCAGCGGAAGGCGGACCAGCTCCAGCTCGTCGGCCAGCAGCCCGCACAGGCGGCGGCCGGCCGGGTCGTCGCCGATCGCGGTGATCAGCACCACGTCGGCGCCGTCGCGGGAGGCGAGCAGCGCCGCCAGGCCCGCGCCGCCGGGCCGGGCGCGCTCGGCGGCCACGTCCACCACCGGCACGGGCGCGTCGGGGCACAGGCGCTCGGTCTCGCCCTCGACGTCCACGTCGAGCAGCGTGTCCCCGATCACCACGAGCGGCCCCATCACAGCGCCTCTTCGACCGCGTCGCAGAGCATGTGGATCATCGCGAGGTGGACCTCCTGGACGGTGGCCGTGTCGTCGAACGGCACGGCGACGGTCTCGTCGCAGACGTCGGCCAGCGGGTTCGGCGCGGGCCCGGTCAGCGCCCAGGCGAGGATGCCGGCCTCCTGCGCCGCCAGCGCCGCGTTGATCACGTTCGTGCTGCCGCCGCTGGTCGACAGGCACACCAGCACGTCACCGGGCCGGCCGTGCGCCCGCACCTGGCGGGCGTACACCTCGTCGGCGCCGTAGTCGTTGACGATCGCGGTCATCGAGGAGGTGTCGGCGTGCAGCGGGATCGCCGCGTACGGCTGCCTGTCGTCCTTGAACCTGCCGACCAGCTCGGCCGTCAGGTGCTGCGCCTCGGCCGCCGACCCGCCGTTGCCGCAGGCCAGCAGCCGGCCGCCGGCCGACAGCACGCCCGCCAGCTTGCCGCCCCAGGCGCGGACCGTGACCGCGTGGCCGTCGACCCGCGCCAGGGCGGTGCGGAGCTTCTCCAGATGCGTGTCCATGGCTACCCCCCAAGAGCGGCCAGACGGCGCGGCTGGCCGTCGATGACCTGCGTGTACACGGCCTCGGTCAGCTCGGCGACCCTCGGCCAGCCGTACCGGTCGCGGGCCCGGCGGGCTCCCGCCTCGCCCAGCTCGCGGCGCCTGTCCGGGTTGTCGAGCACGTCGCGCAGCGCCCTGGCCAGGGCGCGCGGGCGGCGCGGCGGCACGAGCAGGCCCGCCCCGGCCACCGTGTCCAGGTGGCCGCCGACGGCCGAGGCCACCACCGGCACCCCGCACGCCATCGCCTCCACCGGCACCATCCCGAACGGCTCATACCAGGGCACCGCGACGAGCACGTCGGCCGAGCGCATCAGCGCCGGCACGTCCTCGCGCGGCACGCTGCCGATCACCCGCACCCGGTCGGCCAGCCCGTAGCGGCCGGCCAGGTCGCGCAGCCGCACCGCCTCCTCGTCGTCGGCCCGCCCGCCGGCGATCACCAGGTCGGCGTCCGGCAGCCTGCGCAGCGCCGCGATCACCGTGTCGACGCCCTTGCGCGGCACCAGCCGGCCGATGCTGAGCACCAGCGGCCGCCCGTCGCGCGGCGCGACCGGCCCGTCCGGGCGGAACGCGTCCACGTCCACCCCGCACGGCACCACGGTGATCCGCCGCTCGGGCACGCCCATCGCGCGCAGCTCCAGCACCTCGTCCCGGCAGGTCGCCAGGATCGCGTCGGCCCGCTCGCCGATCTCACGCTCGGTGGCGATCCGGTGCGCCGGGCTGGTGTCGGCACCGCCCTGCCAGCGCCGCTTGACCGTGCCCAGCGCGTGGAACGTCTGCACCACCGGCACCCCGTCGGCGGCCTCCAGCGCCGCCTGCCCGCTCATCCAGAAGTGCGCGTGCACCACGTCCGGCCGGCGGCGCGCCCACCGCTCGGCCAGCCGCTCGGTGAACTCCGGCATGTACGGGGGAAGCTCGTCCTTGGGCACCGGGGCGAGCGGCCCCGCCTGGACGTAGGAGACCGTGACGCCCGGCGCGAGCGGCACCGAGACGGGACGGACGGGATCGGACCGGCGGGTGTGCACGACCACCGAGTGGCCGCGCCCGGCCAGCGCCACGGCCAGCGCGGCGACGTACACGTTCTGGCCGCCCGAGTCGACGCCGCCCACGGCGGCCAGCGGATCGGCATGCTCCGAGATGAGATCGATCTTCACTGCGCCAGCTCCCTTACTGCCTTGACCACCTGCTCACTCGTCACCTCTGACAGGCACGGATGCCCGGGTACCGGGCACAGGCGCGCCCTGCTCGCGCGGCAGGGCGCCTGCTGGTCACCGAGAAGCACCACCGGCACGCCGTACGGAGCCCAGCGGGCGGCCGGGACGACGGGAGCGAACAGGCTGACGACCGGGGTGCCGACCGCGGCCGCCAGGTGCGCGGGGCCGGTGTTGCCGGCCACCAGCACCGACGCGCCCTCGATCACGGCCGCCAGCTCGGCGAACGTCGTCCTGCCGCCCAGGTCGGCGGCGACCTGGTGGGCGACGAAGGCGGTGAGCTCGCGTTCCTTGCCGGTGACGACGACGCGATGCCCGTCGTCGACCAGCTCCTTCACGGTCTGGCGGTGCTTTTCTGCGGGCCAGGACCGGGCGGGGGCGGTGGTCCCCGGGTGCACCACGACATACGCGCCTTTGCCGGCAACGCCGCCGGCGCTCAGTGCCTGCCCGATCTGGCGGCTCATATCCGGAAGTGGCCGCCGAACTGCGAGTCTGCCGTCGTCGCCGGGCGCGAGTTCGAACCCGGCGGCGCGGGCCAGTTCGAGCATCCGCTCGGCCTCCGGCACGTCCTGGCTCTCGTCCACGACGTGACGCACGTCGAGCAGCGAGCCGGGGTAGTCGTTGCTGATCGCCGAGATGCGGCGCACCCCGGCCAGCCGCAGCAGCAGGGCCAGCGGCAGCGCCGACTGGTGGAAGGACGTGAGGATCAGCGCCTCGTCGATGCCGCGCACCCGCCGGACCAGCTCGTTCACCCGGTCGGCGTCCACGGCCGGCGGGTCGTGGTCGATCCACGGGGCCCGCCACTCGATCACCCGATCCACCCCGGGCAACAGCTCGGCCGCCGCCCGGCCGTGCGGGCCGGCCAGCATCACCACCTCGCGGGCGCCCTCCCGGACCGCCCGCACGGCTGGTCCGGCCAGCAGCACGTCCCCGGCGTCGTCGAGCCGCGCGACCAGCACCCGGCCCCGGCCGCGCCGCGGCCCGCGGCCCGCCGGCTCGCTCTCGGCGGCCGGCTGTGCCTGCGGGCGGGCCCGTGACAGCACCGCAGCGCTCATCGCCGTACCCTCCATTCCCCTCGAAGCCGGTGCGCGCAGGCGACCGGCGGGATCACGACGCTGGTGACGGCCATCCGCGCCACCTCGGCGGGCGTCCGCGGGCCGGGCGCGATCCGCGCCCACGCGAACTCCGCCGTCATCGCCGCCCACCCCGCGGCCGCCGCCCCGGCCGCCCACGCCAGCTTGCGGCTCCCGTACGCCGCCCGGGTGGCGCGCCCGGTCGCGGCCGGCGTGCGGCGGACGGCGGGGAGCGCGGCGGCGGTGGCGGCCAGGGCGAGGGCCGTCAGGCCGAGGGCCGTGGTGACGGCGTGGCGGCGCAGGCGGCCGCGCGGGCCGCCGATCGCCGCCCGCCAGCCGCGCCCGTGCAGGCGCCGCATCAGCGCGTCGTCGGCGTTGCCCCGCTGGAAGCGCACGCTGGACCAGTAACCGTCCTGCCGCAGCGGGTGCACGGTCACGCGCGAGCCCCGCACCAGCCGGTGCCCCGCCGCCCGCACCCGCAGCGCCAGGTCCGCGTCCTCCCGGTACGCGCGCGGGAAGCGCTCGTCGAAGCCCCTCACGATCTCCAGCGCCGACAGCCGGTAGGCCATGTCGGCCGTCGGCCACTCGGCCGTCTGCAGCCCGGCGGTGTGCCGTTCGGCGTCGGTGGGCGGCCGGTCGCGGGGCAGCGGCACCACGATGCGGCCCTGGCTGCCCGCCACGTCGTCCGGCAGGTCGGCCAGGTCCTTCCAGACCGCCTCGGCCCACCCGGGCTCCGGCACCACGTCGTCGTCCAGGAACGCCACCCACGGCGTCCTGGCGAGCCGCCAGCCGGCGTTGCGGGCCGCCGCCGGCCCCCGCCCGCCCGAGCGCACGACGCGGACGTGGGACGGCAGCGCGAGCGGCGGCGAGCCGGTGCGCCGGTCGTCGGCCACGATGATCGGCAGGTCCGTCCCCAGCGCGTCGAGCGTGGCCGCCAGGGACGGCCGCCCGATCGTGGGGATCACCACGGTGATCATGATCCGAACACCTCCGCGCGCCGCACCAGGTACGGGCCGAGCGCCAGCACCTCGACGGGCGAGGAGCCGAAGCACTCCAGGGCGTCACGCGGGTCGTCCACCATGGGCCGCCCCGCCGTGTTGAGGCTCGTGTTCACCACCACCGGCAGCCCGGTCAGGCACTCGAACTCGGCCAGCACCCGCGCCATCAGCGGTTGCGCGGCGGGGGAGACCGTCTGGATGCGGGCGGTCCCGTCCACGTGCACCACGGCCGGGATGCGGTCGCGCCAGTCGGGATGCACGTCGTGCACGAACAGCATGTACGGCGAGGGCGTCGGCCCCCGCCCGAAGATCTCGCCGGCCCGCGACTCCAGCACCATCGGCGCGATCGGCCGGAACTGCTCGCGCCCCTTGACGTCGTTGAGCCGTTCGGTGTTGCGCGCGTGCCCGGGATGGGCCAGCAGCGACCGCTGCCCCAGGGCGCGCGGCCCGTACTCGGAACGCCCCTGGAACCAGGCGACGATCCGGTCGGCGGCGAGCTCGGCGGCCACGGCGGCGGCCAGGTCGGCGGGCCGCGAGTGCGGCACCCGGGCCACCTCCAGCCACGCGCCCAGCTCCTCGTCGGTGAACCCGCGCCCGAGCGCGGCGCTGGTCATCGGCGCGGCGGGCTCGCCGTACGCCTGCGCCAGGTGCAGGGCGCCGCCGAGCGCGGTGCCGGAGTCGCCGGCGGCCGGCTGCACCCACACCTCGTCGAAGGGCCCCTCGGCCAGCAGCCGGGTGTTGGCCACGCAGTTCAGCGCGACACCCCCGGCCAGCGCGAGCCGCCGTTCGCCGGTGCGCTCGTGCAGCCAGGCGGCCAGCTCCAGCAGCACCTCCTCCAGCCGCGTCTGCACGCTGGCGGCCAGGTCGGCGTGGTCGGCGGTCCACGGCTCGCCCTTCTGCAGGGCCTTGGCGTAGCCGTTCCAGTCGACGGGCCCGGCGCGGAAGCCGCCGTCGCCGGTGGAGCAGATCAGCTCACGCAGCTCGGCCAGGTGGCGCGGCGTCCCGTAGGAGGCCATCGCCATGACCTTGTACTCGTCGCTGGAGCGCATGAAGCCCAGGTGCTCGGTGACCTCCTCGTACAGCAGGCCGAGCGAGTGCGGCAGCCGCTGCGTGGCCAGCACCTCCAGCTCGCCGTCGCGGTAGCGGCCGGCCAGGTGGGAGACGTCCTCGCCGCGCCCGTCGCACACCAGCACCGCGCAGTCGCGCCACGGTGAGGCGAGCCCGGCCGAGGCGGCGTGGGCCACGTGGTGCGGCACGTACCGCACCTGCGCCGGGTCCAGCCCGGGCAGTGCCGTGGCCAGGAACAGCGGGGCGCGCACCGCGTAGCGGGTGCGCAGCTCCTCCCAGTCGCCGTCGGGCGCCTGCCGGACCAGGGCGGGGTCGTAGGAGTAGGCCACGGCGTCGACGTCCTCGGGCCCGATCCCCGCCTCGCGCAGGCACCAGGCGGCGGCCTGCTCCGGCAGCTCCCACGCGGAGAACGGCAGCGGGCGCTTGCCGTGCTTGCGGCGGCTGAACCGCTCCTCCTCCGCGGCGGCGACCACCTTGCCGTTCACCACGAGCGCGGCGGCCGGGTCGTGGAAGATCGCGTTGATGCCGAGAAATCTCATCAGTCCTCCCCCTGCGGATGGGAGAACCGCTACCGAGAGGAGCGGCTCTCAAACATGACCCGATCCCGGGAAATGCGGAAACGCCCTGCGCCAAAGGGTGGTTGATTACTCTAAGTAGTTGTTTGCCGGACATGCGGCCGGGTAGCTGCGAGGCACGCGACGGAGGTGGGCAGTGTTCGAACAACGACGTCCCGGGGCCGTGCTCTTCGACCGTGACGGGACCCTGATCAGGGACGTCCCGTACAACGGCGACCCGGCCCGGGTGATCCCGATGCCGGGCGCGCTGGAAGCCCTCGGCAGGCTGCGGCGCGCCGACGTGCCGGTGGCGGTCGTGACCAACCAGTCGGGCGTGGCCAAGGGCCTGCTGACGGCCGACGAGATGGAACAGGTGAACGCCCGCGTGGAGGAGCTGCTCGGGCCGTTCGACGCGTGGGCGATCTGCGTCCACGACGACGGCGACGGCTGCACCTGCCGCAAACCCGCGCCCGGCCTGGTGATCAGGGCGGCCGCGGTGCTCGACGTGAGCCCGCGCGACTGCGTCGTCGTGGGCGACATCGGCAGGGACATGGAGGCCGCCAGGGCGGCGGGCGCCCGCGGCATCATGGTGCCCACGGCGCTGACCCTCCAGGAGGAGATCGACCGGGCCGCCGAGGTGGCCGCCGACCTCATCGACGTCGCCGACCGCGTGCTGAGCGACACCGTCACCGTCGCCGCCGGCCAGGACGCCCGCCACGTGGACTGGAGCCACTGGTGAGGATCCTGCTCTGGCACGTGCACGGCTCGTGGACGACCGCGTTCGTCCAGGGCCGCCACGACTACGTCATCCCGCTCGTCCCCGGCCGTGGTCCCGACGGCCGGGGGCGGGCGGCCACCTACGACTGGCCCGCCGCCGCCCGCGAGGTGCCCTGGGACCGGCTCCGCGACGAGCCGATCGACCTGGTCGTCTACCAGCGGCCGCACGAGCTGGAGCTGGCCCGCGACTGGCTCGGCCGCGACCTGCCCGGCGTCTACGTCGAGCACAACACGCCCAAGGGCGACGTGCCCGAGACGCGGCACCCGCTGGCCGGGCGCGACGACGTCCCGCTGGTGCACGTCACGTACTTCAACGAGCTGTTCTGGGACAACGGCCGGGCGCCCACCCGGGTGATCGAGCACGGCGTGCCCGACCCCGGCCACCTCTACACCGGCGAGCTGCGCCGGGCCGGCGTCGTGGTCAACGAGCCCGTCCGGCGCACCCGCGTGGCCGGGACCGACCTGCTGCCGCGCTTCGCCGCCGCGGCGCCGCTCGACCTGTTCGGCATGAAGGTCGACGGCCTGCCCTACGGCACGTACGAGGACCTGCCGCAGCACGCCATGCACGCCGAGCTGGCGCGGCGGCGCGTCTACCTGCACCCCTACCGCTGGACCTCGCTCGGGCTGGCGCTGATCGAGGCGATGACGCTCGGCATGCCCGTCGTGGCGCTGGCCGCCACCGAGGCCGTCGAGGCGGTGCCGCCGGAGGCGGGCGTCGTCTCCACCCGCGTGGACGTGCTCGCCGACGCGCTCAGGGGCTTCGCCGACGACCCCGAGCGGGCCGCGCAGGCGGGCAAGGCCGCCCGCGCCGCCGCCCTGTCCCGGTACGGGCTCGACAGGTTCCTGCGTGACTGGGACCAGCTGCTCGAAGAGGTATGACCCGATTTCGCCTGGGTAGGCGCGATGGGCATGACGACGACGCTCGAATGGTCACGCAGGGCAGCCTGCCTGGACCTGGACCCTGAGCTGTTCTTCCCGATCTCGCACCAGGGCCCCGGCCGCTCGCAGGTGGAACGCGCCAAGGCGATCTGCCGCGACTGCCCTGTGCGCAGACCCTGCCTCGACTACGCGATCAGCAGCCGCCAGGCGCACGGCGTCTGGGGCGGCACCGACCCCGACCAGCGGCGGGCCCTCATCCCGAAGGCGTTGCCGCCGCCAGGAACCGCGCCCGCTCGTCCTCTTCGAGGTGGTCGCTGAACAACACCCCGTCGAGATGGTCGACCTCGTGCTGCATGACCCGGGCCAGCACCCCGAGCGCGCGCACGGTCACCGGCTTGCCGAACATGTCACGGCCGCGCGCTGTCACCATGTACGCCCGCTCCAGCGGCCACCACACGCCCGGCGCCGACAGGCACGCCTCGTCCGCCGTGATCCGGCGCTCCGACAGCTCCAGCCTCGGATTGACCAGATGGCCCTGCGCGCCGTCGTAGGCGTAGACCAGCACGCGCAGCGGCACCCCGAGCTGAGGAGCGGCCAGCCCGGCCCGGCCCTGACCGGCACGCAGCGTCGCCGTCAGGGACTTGACCAGCTTGCGCAGCTCGCGGTCGAAGTCCTTCACCGGCTCCGACACCACGCGCAGCGCCGGGTCGCCGAACATCCGGATAGGCACCGTCACCCGAAACTCCCCGATACGTCGCGTCGCACTCCCAAGGGGTTTCCCCGGCGCGAGCCCCGCCAACCGCGCGGATCCGGGCTTGTGGCACCACGGTGACAGCCCCCCACGGTCCCAGCGGTAACAGTGCTTTTAGCACGGCGGTAACAGTGCCGAAACGCCCCGATCGCAGGATCGAAGACGTGATTTCACCATCGGCTCTCACCCGTGTGATGCCCCGCCCCGCCGGCGAGGTGCCCGCATGATCCTGGAGACCGCGCCCGACGCGCTGGCGGGCTTCACCGTCGGCGTCACCGCCACCCGGCGGCGCGAGGAGTTCGGCGCGCTGCTCGAACGGCGGGGCGCCCGCGTGCTGAGCGCCCCCGCGATCAGGCTCGTGCCGCTCGCCGAGGACGCCGACCTGCTCGCCGCCACCCGCCTCACCCTGGACGGACCGCTCCACGACGTGGTGATCACCACCGGGGTCGGCTTCCGCGGCTGGATGGCCGCCGCCGAGGGCTGGGGGCTCTCCGGCGACCTGGCCGAGCACCTGTCACACGCCCGGCTGCTCACCCGCGGCCCCAAGGCCAGGGGAGCCGTCCGCGCCGCCGGGCTGAACGACCACTGGACCGCGCCCGCCGAGTCCTGCGACGAGGTGAAGGACCACCTGCTCGCCCAGGACCTGCGCGGCCGCCGTATCGCGGTGCAGCAGCACGGCGAGCCCCTCACCGGCTTCGCCGACGCCCTGCGCGCCGCGGGGGCCGAGGTGATCGAGATCCCCGTCTACCGGTGGCTGCCCTACCGCGACCCGTCGCCGCTGCGCCGCCTCATCAGCCAGGCCGTCTCCGGCGCGGTCGACGCCGTCGCCTTCACCAGCGCGCCCGCCGTGCACGCCATGCTCGGCGCGGCCCGGGCCGACGGGCTGGAGGAGGGGCTGCTGGCCGCGTTCGCCGGGCCCGTCGTGGCCGCCTGCGTCGGGCCGGTCACCGCCGCGCCGCTGACCGAGCGCGGCGTCCCCACGCTGCAGCCCGACCGCTCCCGGCTCGGCGCGCTGGCCCGCGCCCTGGCCAGGCACCTGCCGGAGCACGCCGTCACCCGCCTGGACGCCGGCGGGCACCGGGTGGAGATCCGCGGCCACGCGGCCGTCGTCGACGGCGAGCTCAGGCCGCTGCCGCCCGCCCCGATGGCCGTGCTCAAACGCCTGGCCGCCAAGCCCGGCCACGTCGTCTCCCGCGCCGACCTGCGCACCGTGCTGCCGGGCAGCGCCGCCAAGGAGTCGGCCGAGCACGCCGTCGAGATGGCCGTCACCCGCCTGCGCCGCGCCCTCGGCCCCGGCGGCATCGTCGAGACGGTCGTCAAACGCGGCTACCGCCTGGCCTGCGCCTACGACCCCGCCCCATGACCCGCACCCGTAAGGCAGGCCCATGACCCCCGCACCCCCGCCGACCGGCAGGCCGGCGACCCCTTCGCTTCCGCTGAGCGGCAGGCCGACGCCCCCTTCGCTGGTGCTGAGCGGCAGGCCGGCGCCTCCTTCGCTCGTGCTGGCCGCGCACGGGACGCGTAGCCGGGAGGGGGAGCGGACCCTGGCGGCGCTGGCCGGGGCCGTGCGGCGGGCCCGGCCCGGCGTCCGCGTCGAGCTCGCCTACCTGGAGATCAGCTCCCCGCCGCTCCCGGCCGTGCTGGCCGCCGCGCCCGGCCCGGTCGTCGTCGTCCCGCTGCTGCTCGCCGGCGGCTACCACCTGCACGTCGACCTGCCCGCCGTCGTCGCCGCGCACCGCCCCGGCGCCGTCGTGGCCGACCGGCTGGGCCCGCACGACCTGCTCACCGCCGCCCTGGCCGGCCGCCTGGCACAGGCGGGGCTGCGCGCCGGCGACGCGGTCGTCCTCGGCGCGGCCGGCTCGTCCGACCCGGCCGGGCTCGCCGACGTCCGCGCCGCCGCCCGCCTCCTCAGCGCGCGCCTGGCGCGGCCCGTCACCGCCGCGTTCGTCTCCAGTGGCTCCCCGTCGCTGGGCGAGGCGCTCGCCCGCGCCCGCTCACCGCGCGTCGCCGTCGCCTCCTACCTGCTGGCCCCCGGGTTCTTCCACGCCCGGCTGCGCGACTCCGGCGCGGACGTGGTCAGCGCCCCCCTCGGCCCCGCCCCCGGCGTGGCCGACCTCGTCTGGCTCCGCTACGACGCCGCCGTACGCGCCCGGCCGGACGGCCCCGGCTCCCGGGCGGTCTCCCCGGCGCTCGCGTCCCGGCCGGTCACGCCGTACGCGCCGGCGACCGGCTCGATGTAGGCCCGGTGGACCCACCCGACCGGCAGCAACCCCGGGTGCCGTTCCCGCGAAAGACGGGAGGCCGTACGGGAGGCCGTACGGGTCAGGAGTCCGTGTCGCGGTCGCGGCGCCGCAGGTAGCGCTCGAACTCGGCGGCGATCGCGTCACCGCTCGCCTCCGGCAGCTCCGCCGCGTCCTTGCGCTCCTCCAGCTCCTTGACGTACTCGGCCACCTCGCTGTCCTGCGAGGCGAGCTCGTCGACGCCGTGCTCCCAGGCGCGGGCCTCCTCGTCGAGGTCGCCCAGCGGCATCGGGATCTCCAGCACGTCCTCCAGGCGGCGCAGCAGCGCCAGCGTGGCCTTCGGGTTGGGCGGCTGGGCCACGTAGTGCGGCACCGACGCCCACAGCGTGATCGCGCCCAGCCCCGCCTCGCCGAACGCGTGCTGCAGCACCCCCACGATGCCCGTCGGGCCCTCGTAGCGGCTCAGCTCCAGGTTGGTCGAGCGGGCCAGCGCCTCGTCGGTGGCCCCGCCCAGGATCGGCACCGGCCGGGTGTGGGGGGAGTCGTTGAGCAGCGCCCCCAGCATCACGGCCAGCTCCACCCCCAGCTCGCGGCAGACCTCCACGATGTCGGCGCAGAACGCGCGCCAGCGCATGTTGGGCTCGATGCCGCGCAGCAGCACCACGTCACGCTCGCTGCCCGGCGGCCGGGCGCGCAGCAGGCGGGTCGTCGGCCACACGATCGACCGCGTCAGGCCCTCGCCCATCTCCACGACGGGACGGGTGACCTGGAAGTCGTAGTAGTCGTCCGGGTCGAGCTCGGCCAGCGGCTCGGCCTTCCACGCGGACTCGAGATGGGCGATCACACCGCTCGAAGCCTCGCCCGCGTCGTTCCACCCCTCGAACGCGGCAATGAGCACCGGGTCGACGAGCTCGGGGAGCCCTTCGAGCTCGATCACGTGTCGCCTCCTGTCTCCGCCATCCCGCTAAGCCTATGCGGTGGGGGCCCTCTCATGTCACTCGGTAAGCGTGATCAGCGCCGCGTGCCCTGAGGGGCATCCCGCAGGAAAATCCGCGCGGGCACAGCCGATAGTCTTGGACCATGAGCATCTCCTCCTTCCGTGATGTGCTGTCCCAGCGCGTGGTCGTCGCCGACGGCGCCATGGGGACGATGCTGCAGGCGCAGGACCCGACGCTCGACGACTTCCAGGGCCACGAGGGCTGCAACGAGGTGCTCAACGTCACCCGGCCCGACATCGTCGCCGGCGTCCACGACGCCTACTTCGCGGTGGGCGTCGACTGCGTCGAGACCAACACCTTCGGCGCCAACCTGAGCGCACTCGGCGAGTACGACATCGGCGCCCGCGTCTACGAATACTCCGAGGCCGGCGCCCGCATCGCGCGCGAGCGCGCCGACCACTGGTCCACGCCGGAGCACCCGCGCTTCGTGCTGGGCTCCATGGGCCCCGGCACCAAGCTTCCCACGCTGGGCCACCTGCCCTACTCGACGCTGCGCGACGCCTACCGCGACAACGCGGCCGGCCTGATCGCCGGCGGCGCCGACGCGCTCATCATCGAGACCTGCCAGGACCTGCTCCAGGTCAAGGCCGCCGTCGTGGGCGCCAAGCGGGCCATCGAGGCGGCCGGCCGCGACGTGCCGATCATCGCCCAGGTGACGATCGAGACCAACGGCGCCATGCTGCTCGGCTCCGAGATCGGCGCCGCGCTCACCGCCATCGAGCCGCTCGGCGTCGACGTCATCGGCCTCAACTGCGCCACCGGCCCCGCCGAGATGAGCGAGCACCTGCGCTACCTGGCCCGCCACTCGCGGCTGCGGCTGTCCTGCATGCCCAACGCGGGCCTGCCGGTGCTGACCGCCGACGGCGCCTACTACCCGCTGAGCGCCGGCGAGCTCGCCGGCGCCCACGACACCTTCTCCCGCGACTACGGCCTGTCGCTCGTCGGCGGCTGCTGCGGCACCACCCCCGAGCACCTGCGCCAGGTCGTCGAGACCGTGCGCGGCCGGGAGATCGCCGCCCGCCGCCCGCACCCCGAGCCCGCCGCGTCCTCCCTCTACCAGTCCGTCCCGTTCCGGCAGGACACCTCCTACCTGGCCGTGGGCGAGCGCTGCAACACCAACGGCTCCAAGGCCTTCCGCGAGGCCATGCTCGAAGGCCGCTGGGACGACTGCGTCGAGACCGCCCGCGACCAGGCCCGCGGCGGCGCGCACATGCTCGACCTGTGCGTCGACTACGTCGGCCGCGACGGCGTCGCCGACATGAAGGAGCTCGCCTTCCGGCTCGCCACCGCCTCGACCCTGCCGATCATGATCGACTCGACCGAGTCCGAGGTGATCCGCGCGGGTCTGGAGATGCTCGGCGGGCGCGCCGTCGTCAACTCCGTCAACTACGAGGACGGCACCGGCCCCGACTCCCGCTTCCAGCGCATCATGCGCCTGGTCCGCGAGCACGGCGCCGCCGTCGTCGCCCTCACCATCGACGAGGAGGGCCAGGCCCGCACCGCCGAGTGGAAGGTCCGCGTCGCCACCCGCCTGATCGAGGACCTGACCGGCAACTGGGGGATGAGGGTCGAGGACATCATCGTCGACTGCCTCACCTTCCCCATCGCCACCGGCCAGGAGGAGACCAGGCGCGACGGGCTGGAGACCATCGAGGCCATCCGCGAGCTCAAGCGCCGCTACCCCGGCGTGCAGACCACGCTCGGCCTGTCCAACATCTCCTTCGGCCTCAACCCGGCCGCCCGCATGGTGCTCAACTCGGTCTTCCTCAACGAGTGCGTCAACGCCGGGCTCGACTCCGCCATCGTCCACGCCTCCAAGATCCTGCCGATGGCGCGCATCCCCGACGAGCAGCGCCAGGTCGCCCTCGACATGGTCTACGACCGGCGCCGCGAGGGCTACGACCCGCTGCAGCGCTTCATGGACCTGTTCGAGGGCGTCGACGCCGCCGCGATGCGCGCCGGCAAGGCCGAGGAGCTGGCCGCGCTGCCCCTGTGGGAGCGGCTCAAGCGGCGCATCATCGACGGCGAGAAGAAGGGCCTGGAGGCCGACCTCGACGAGGGCCTGGCCCAGCGGCCCGCGCTGGAGATCATCAACGACGTGCTGCTCGACGGCATGAAGACGGTCGGCGAGCTGTTCGGCTCCGGCCAGATGCAACTCCCGTTCGTGCTGCAGTCGGCCGAGGTGATGAAGAACGCCGTCGCCTACCTCGAGCCGCACATGGACCGGGTCGAGGGTGAGACCAAGGGCCGCATCGTGCTCGCCACCGTCAAGGGCGACGTGCACGACATCGGCAAGAACCTCGTCGACATCATCCTGTCCAACAACGGCTACGAGGTCGTCAACCTCGGCATCAAGCAGCCCGTCTCCGCCATCCTGGAGGCCGCCGACGAGCAGCGGGCCGACGTCATCGGCATGTCCGGCCTGCTGGTCAAGTCGACGGTCGTGATGAAGGAGAACCTGGAGGAGATGAAGTCCAGGGGCCTGTCCGACCGCTACCCGGTGCTGCTCGGCGGCGCCGCCCTCACCCGCGCCTACGTCGAGCAGGACCTGGCCGAGCTGTTCCCCGGCGAGGTCCGCTACGCCCGCGACGCCTTCGAGGGCCTGCGGCTGATGGACGCCTTCATGGCCGTCAAACGCGGCGTCGAGGGCGCCACCCTGCCGCCGCTGCGCGAGCGCCGCGTCAAGACCGGCGCCGTCCTCGACCGCACCCCCGTCGAGGCGCTGCCCGCCCGCTCCGACGTGGCCGCCGACAACCCGGTGCCCACGCCGCCCTTCCACGGCGACCGCATCGTCAAGGGCATCCCGCTCGCCGACTACGCCTCCTTCCTCGACGAGCGCGCGCTGTTCCTCGGCCAGTGGGGCCTCAAGCCCACCCGGGGCGGCGACGGCCCCGGCTACGAGGAGCTCGTCGAGACCGAGGGGCGGCCCCGGCTGCGCATGTGGCTGGAGCGCCTGCAGACCGAGGGCCTGCTGGAGGCGGCCGTCGTCTACGGCTACTTCCCGTGCGTGAGCGACGGCGACTCCCTGATCATCCTCGACGACAAGGGCGACGAGCGCACCCGCTTCACCTTCCCGCGCCAGCGCCGCGACCGGCACCTGTGCCTGTCCGACTTCTTCCGCGGCAAGGACTCCGGCGAGGTCGACGTCGTCGGCTTCCAGATCGCCACCATGGGCGGCAAGATCTCCGAGGCCACGGCCGAGCTGTTCGCCAAGGACGCCTACCGCGACTACCTGGAGCTGCACGGCCTGTCGGTGCAGCTCACCGAGGCGCTGGCCGAATACTGGCACGCCCGGGTCCGCTCCGAGTGGCGGATCGGCGGCGACGAGTCGCTGGACGACATGCTCAAGGTCAACATCCAGGGCTGCCGCTACTCCTTCGGCTACCCCGCCTGCCCCAACCTGGAGGACCAGGTCCAGCTCTTCCAGCTGCTCGACCCGGAGCGCATCGGGGTCACGCTGTCGGAGGAGTTCCAGCTCCACCCCGAGCAGGCCACCTCCGCCCTGGTCGCCCACCACCCGGAGGCCAAGTACTTCAACGTCTGACGGAAGCGGGCGGCCGCGCCCTGCCCGGCCGCCCCGCCCCGCCCGATCCGCCCCGCCCCGAAGCCGTCCGGCGCTCTGCCGGCGTCCTCCGGTGCGGGCCGGTTTCCGCTGGTACGGGCCCCGTACGACATCTGGGGATATGCCGTCGGGTGGGCGATATGTGGCCCCCGTTGGGGTGGGTCCGGGGGGACGGCCTACGGTGGAAGGCGATGTGCAGCGGCGGCGACGCCGCCTTTTCGTTGGAACGGGGGATGTGTGGAAGCGGTCTTCTTCGACATGGACGGTCTGCTCGTCGACACCGAGAAGGTGTGGCTGGAGATCGAGACCGGCGTGATGGCGCGGCTGGGCGGCGAGTGGTCGCCGGAGCACCAGACGCACCTCGTCGGCGGTTCCATGGAGCGCACCGTGGAGTACATGCTGGCCGTGTCCGGCTCGGACGCCTCCGAGGCGACCGTGCGCGAGTGGATGGTCAGCGGGATGGTCACGACGCTGAACGGCGGCGTCGAGGTCATGCCGGGCGCCTCCGAGCTGCTCGACGCGCTGCGGGACGAGGGCGTGCCGGTGGCGCTGGTGACCTCGTCGCTGCGGGAGATCGCGGACGCGGTGCTGAAGGCCGTGGGCCGCGACCGGTTCGACGCCATCGTGACGGCCGACGACGTGACCCGCACCAAGCCCGACCCCGAGCCGTACCTGACGGCCGCCCGCCTGCTCGGGGTGGAGCCGGTGCGCTGCGTGGTGCTGGAGGACTCGCCCAACGGCGTCGCCGCAGGCACGGCCGCCGGATGCGCGGTGGTCGCGGTGCCCAGCCTGCTGCCCATCGACCCGGCTCCGGGCCGCCTGGTCGTCTCCTCCCTGACCGAAGTCACCCCCGCCGACCTGCGCGCCCTCATCCCCGCCTGACCCCGCTCTCGCCCCCTGAGGGGCGCACAACGCCGTACGAGGCCGCGCCCGTACGGCGAGACGCCCGATAGGCCCCACACCGCCGAGAAGCCCGGACCCTCATCCGGAAGGCGTCCCGCCGGACGCCTTCCGCGACGGCCACCCCCACGTGAACGGCCACCCCCACGTGAACGGCCACCCCCACGTGAACGGCCACCCCCACGTGAACGGCCACCCCCACGTGAACGGCCACCCCCACGTGAACGCCACCCCACGTGAACGCCACCCCCCGTGAACGGCCACCCCGCATGAACGGCCACCCCCGCCTGCGGAGGCCCTCGCCCTCCGGCAGACGGCGCCTCCCGGGAAGGGTCGCTGCGAGGCGCGCCCTCCACGGGTCGTCTCGCGGGGTCGTCTCGCGGGGTGCTTCAGCGAGGTGGCGCTCTGGCCCGGCGGCACCCCGCCGGAAGCGGCACCCGCGGAAGCCCGGCCCGGAAAGGGTGGGCTGGCGGGATCGGGGCGGTTGGGTGACGATGGGGGGCCGGTCCCGGACGGGTGGGTGGTTCGTCCCCTAAGGGTCGGGTGGTTCTCGGGGAGGAGGAACACGCGCCATATCGCGTGCCAGGATGGAGAGGTAACCGACGACGGAGGTGGCCCCGAATGCCTTTCGAAACGATCGCATGGTTCCCGCTCTGCACCGGGCTGACCCTCGCCGGGCTGTTCCTGAGCTTCTTGGCGTTCCGGCGGCGCGGCGCGGCGTCGGGCATGCGGACGGCTGCGTGGGCGCTGCTGCCGCTGGCCGCCTATCTGACCGGGGCGCTCCAGGCGTTGTGGACGATCGGCACGACGGTCGTGGGGTTCGTGACGAGCCTGGTGTTCAATCCGATGGTGTGGGCGGGCGTGGCGGTGGCCGGGCTGTCGGTGGTGCTGTTCGTGGCGTCGGGTGTGATGCGCGGACGCAAGCTGAAGGGCGCGGGGCGCGGCAAGGCGGAGAAGGTTCCCGCAGCTCAGGCGCCCGCGGCGGCCGGGAAGGCGCCTCAGGCGGCGCCCGCGAAGCCGGCGGTGGAGCAGAAGAAGGCCGCCAAGGGCGATGACGACTTCTCCGACATCGAGGACCTGTTGCGACGCCGGGGCATCAGCTGAGCGGTTCCCGTGTCACAGTTCCGAGACGCAACCGGGACGGGGTCTTGACATTCTCGTCAAGATCAATACGAATGAGTTTCGCGTGAATCACAGTTGAGCCACACTGCGGTCTGAGGGACTAGTCAGCGCAGCTCAGGGCATAGATCCTGCCTCCTGAGGTCGCGACGAGCGGTCTGTATTGCGAACGAGCAGACAACGTCGTCTGAAAATCAGGGGGCTATCCGGCATGACCGCACCGCTTGACGTTTCCGGCTCCGCCTCGGAGGCGCGCCCGGAGTCCGTGCTCGAGGGAGCGGGCAAGGCCGTCCAGGGGCGTTCCCTGAGCCGGATCGCCTGGATGCGGCTGCGCCGTGACAAGGTGGCGCTGGCCGGCGGGATCACCGTGATCCTGCTCGTCCTGGTCGCGATCTTCTCCTCGCCCATCATCAGCCTGCTCGGCCATCCGCCCCTGGAGTTCCACCAGGACCAGATCGACCAGAGCACGCTGCTGCCCAAGGGCGACTTCGGCGGCATGAGCAGCGAATACCTGCTCGGCGTCGAGCCGGTCAACGGCCGTGACATCTTCAGCCGCATCGTCGCCGGCGCCTGGATCTCGCTGCTCATCGGCATCCTGGCCACGCTGGTGTCGGTCGTCATCGGCACGGTCATGGGCGTGATCGCCGGCTACTTCGGCGGCTGGGCCGACCAGATCATCGGCCGCCTGATGGACGTCTTCCTCGCCTTCCCGCTGCTGGTGTTCGCCATCGCGCTGGCCGGCGTCATCCCTGACAAGGGGTTCGGGCTGGAGGGCAACGGGCTGCGCATCGCGATGCTCGTGTTCATCATCGGCTTCTTCAGCTGGCCGAGCATCGGCCGTATCGTCCGGGGCCAGACGCTGTCGCTGCGCGAGCGCGAGTTCGTCGACGCGGCGCGGAGCCTGGGCGCGCGCAACGGCTACATCCTGTTCCGCGAGATCCTCCCCAACCTGATGGCGCCGATCCTGGTCTACGCGACGCTGCTGATCCCGACGAACATCCTGTTCGAGGCGGCGCTGTCGTTCCTGGGCGTCGGCATCAACCCGCCGACCCCGACCTGGGGCGGCATGCTCTCGGAGGCGGTGCGCTTCTACACGCTGCCGCACTTCGTGCTCTTCCCCGGCTTGGCGATCTTCATCACTGTCCTGGCGTTCAACCTGTTCGGCGACGGCCTTCGGGACGCCTTCGACCCGCGGGCGCACTGACCCTTCGCCCTGCTCCATCCCCATCTCCACTAACAAGGGGTAGTCAATGAGAAGGAAATCCGCACTGGCAGCGGCCGCGACAGCGACGCTGGCCCTGGTGCTCTCCGCCTGTGGCGGCGGAGGGGGCGGCAGCAATTCCCAGCAGCCCGCCCAGTCGGCGTCCGGCGCTGCCGCGCAACCCGCGTTCAACGCCGCGCTCACCGAGGTGTTCAACCCTTCCACCAAGAAGGGCGGCACTCTGAAAGTCGCGAACTATGCAGACTGGGACAGCCTGGACCCCGCTGACACCTACTACGGCTACTCGTTCAACTTCGGCCGGTACTACTGGCGGACGCTGACGACGTACAAGACGGGCCCCGGCAAGGACAGCAACACGGTCGTCCCGGACCTGGCCGAGGCGCTGGGCGAGCCGAGCGACGAGGGCAAGACCTGGACGTACAAGATCAAGAGTGGTCTGAAGTTCGAGGACGGCACCCCGATCACGGCCAAGGACGTCGCCTACGCGGTGGCGCGGTCGTACGACAAGGAGACCTTCCCGCACGGCCCGTCCTACCTCAACGAGCTGCTCGACTGGCCGAAGGACTTCAAGGGCGTCTACAAGACCCCGGACGCCGACTACAGCTCGGCCGTCGAGGCGACCGACGACTCCACCGTCGTCTTCCACCTGAAGGAGCCGTTCGCCTCCTTCGACTACATCGTGCAGATGCCGATGACCGCCCCGGTGCCCAAGGACAAGGACACCGGCGCGAAGTACAAGGAGCACGTGATCTCCTCCGGCCCGTACAAGTTCGAGACGAACGAGGCCGGCAAGCGCTTCAGCCTGGTCCGTAACGAGAACTGGGACGCGGCGACCGACCCGAACCGCCCGGCGCTGCCGGACAAGATCGAGGTCCAGCTCAACGTCAACGCCGACGACGTGGACAACCAGCTCATCTCCGGTGACATCCACCTCGACGTCCAGGGCACGGGCATGCAGCCGGCCGCTCTCGGCAAGGTGCTGCCCGACCCGGCGCTGAAGGCCCGCACGGACAACCCGACGATCCCGAGGCTCTGGTTCGTCTCGGTGATCCCGGAGACCCCGCCGCTGGACAACATCGAGTGCCGCAAGGCCGTCATGTGGGCCGCCGACCGCGTCGCCAACCAGACCGCCTTCGGCGGCGAGGTCGCCGGCGGCGAGATCGCCACGAACGTGATGCCGCCGCCCATCGTCGGCCAGGAGAAGTTCGACCTGTACGCGACGCCGGAGAACAAGGGCGACGTCGAGAAGGCCAAGGCCGCGCTGACCGCCTGCGGCCAGCCGAACGGCTTCTCCACCACGATGACCTTCCGCGCCGACCGTCCGCGCGAGAAGGCGCTGGCCGAGTCGATGCAGCAGGCGCTGGCCCGGGTCGGCATCAAGCTGACGCTCAAGGGCTTCCCCGGCTCCAGCTACTTCTCGGACTATGCCGGCAACGTCAACTACGTCAAGAAGAACGGCGTCGGCCTCGCCGCCCACGGCTGGGGCTCCGACTGGCCTGACGGCTACGGCTTCATGCAGGCCATCGTCGACAGCCGCACCATCCGCCCCGCGGGCAACTACAACCTGAGCGTCAAGAGCGACAAGGTCGACGGCCTGATCGACCAGGCCAAGGCCGAGCTCGACGAGACCAAGCGCAACAAGCTGTGGGTCGACGTCGACAAGGCCGTCATGGAGGACGCCTCCATCCTCCCGGTGGTGTGGGCCAAGTCGCTGCTGCTGCGCGGCCAGGGCGTGACCAACCTCGCCTACAACGAGGGCCAGAGCCAGTACGACTACGCCCTGCTCGGCGTGGAGTGACCAGGCGGGCTTCGGGGAACTAGCGAAGGCAGGTGAAGGCAGGGATGGCCTGCCCGGCGACGGGCAGGCCATCCGGCCGGCAGCGGTGCTCACATACATCATCAGACGACTCATCGGCGCCATCGCCATGCTGATCGTCATCAGCATGGTCACCTTCGGCATCTTCTTCGTGGTGCCGCAGTGGGCCGGATCCAGTCCCGAGGCGATGGCCTCCCGGTACGTCGGCCGCGCGGCCACACCGGAGACGGTGCACCTGGTGGCGCAGAAGCTCGGCTTCTACGACCCGGTCATCGTCCAGTACGGCCGGTTCGCCAAGGGCATTGTCGCCGGTGCCGAGTACGACTACGGCGCCGGGGTCGAGCAGTGCCCCGCGCCCTGTTTCGGCTACTCCTTCATCTCCGGGCAGCCCGTGTGGCCGGACCTGCTGGACCGGATGCCGGTGACGTTCTCGCTGGCCATCGGCGCGGCCCTGCTCTGGGTGCTGGGCGGCGTGTCCGTGGGCGTCATCTCCGCGTTGCGGCGCGGCACCTTCTTCGACCGGTTGTCGATGGGCACCGCGCTGGCCGGGGTGTCGTTGCCGATCTTCTTCACCGGCATGCTCTCGCTGGTCGTCTTCAGCTACGGGCTGGGCTGGACACCACCGGGCGGCTCGTGGACGGACTTCACCGAGAATCCGGCGCAGTGGGCCTTCAACCTGCTGCTTCCCTGGATCACGCTGGCGTTCCTGTTCGCGGCCACCTACGCCCGGCTCACCCGCGCCGGCATGCTGGAGACCATGGGCGAGGACTATGTGCGCACCGCCAGGGCCAAGGGCCTGAGCGAACGCGACGTCGTCGTCAAACACGGCCTGCGGGCCGCGCTGACGCCGATCCTCACCCTCTTCGGCATCGACTTCGGCCTCCTCATCGGCGGCGCGGTCCTCACCGAGACCACCTATACTCTGCCCGGGCTCGGCCAGTTCGCCATCCTGGCCATCCGCAACCAGGACCTGCCGCAGGTGATGGGCGTGGTGTTGTTCGCCGCCTGCTTCGTCGTGGTCGCGAGTCTGATCGTCGACCTGCTCTACGCCTGGGTCGACCCGAGGGTGAGGTTGTCGTGAGCTTCCTGGACGTCAAGGATCTCAAGATCCATTTCCCGACCGACGACGGCGTCGTCAAGTCCGTCGACGGGCTCACCTTCGGCCTGGAGCGCGGCCAGACGCTCGGCATCGTGGGCGAGTCCGGCTCCGGCAAGAGCGTGACCAGCCTCGGCATCCTCGGCCTGCACAAGGGCGGGCGGGCCAAGATCTCCGGCGAGATCTGGCTCGACGGCGAGGAGCTCGTCTCGGCCCCCGCCGAGCAGGTGCGCGGGCTGCGCGGCAAGAAGATGGCGATGATCTTCCAGGATCCGCTGTCGTCCATGCACCCCTACTACACGGTCGGCCACCAGATCATCGAGGCGTACCGGATCCACAACGCCGTCAGCAAGCAGGTGGCGCGCAAGCACGCCGTCGACCTGCTCGGCCGCGTCGGCATCCCGGAGCCCGGCAAGCGCGTCGACAGCTACCCGCACGAGTTCTCCGGCGGCATGCGCCAGCGCGCGATGATCGCCATGGCGCTGTCGTGCGACCCCGAGCTGCTCATCGCCGACGAGCCGACCACCGCGCTCGACGTCACCGTGCAGGCCCAGATCCTCGACCTGATGCGTGACCTGCAGCGCGAGTTCAACTCCGCGCTCATCATCATCACCCACGACCTCGGCGTCGTGGCGGAGCTGGCCGACGACATCCTCGTCATGTACGGCGGCAAGTGCGTCGAGTACGGCAAGACCGACGAGATCTTCTACAACCCCGAGCACCCCTACACGTGGGGGCTGCTGGGCTCGATGCCCCGCCTCGACCGGGAGCCCACCGAGCGGCTGCTGCCCATCAAGGGCTCGCCGCCGTCCCTCATCAACGTGCCGCCCGGGTGCGCCTTCCACCCGCGCTGCCCGTACGCCGACCGCACCGAGGGGCGGGCGTCCACCGAGGTGCCGGACCTGGCGCCGACCGAGCGCGGCCACCTGGTGCGCTGTCACATGCCCAGGACGGAGCGGCGGTCGCTGTGGGAGAACGAGATCAAGCCAGTGCTGGAGACCCAGTGAGCGAGAACGAGCCGCTTCTGTCCGTCAGGAACGTGGAGAAGCACTTCCCCGTCACCGCGGGCCTGTTCAAGAAGCAGGTCGCCGCCGTCAAGGCGGTCGACGGCATCAGCTTCGACGTGTTCAAGGGCGAGACGCTCGGCCTGGTGGGGGAGTCCGGCTGCGGCAAGTCGACCACCGGCAGGCTCGTCACGCGCCTGCTGGAGCCGACCGGCGGCTCGGTCGAGTTCGAGGGCCGCGACATCACCCACCTGAGCCAGGGCAAGCTGCGCCCGCTGCGCCGCGACATGCAGATGATCTTCCAGGATCCCTACTCGTCGCTGAACCCCCGCCACACGGTCGGCGCGATCGTCGGCGCCCCGTTCCGCATCCAGGGCGTCCGCACCGAGAACGGCGTCAAGAAGGCGGTCCAGGACATCCTGGCGCTGGTCGGGCTCAACCCCGAGCACTACAACCGCTACCCGCACGAGTTCTCCGGCGGTCAGCGCCAGCGCATCGGCATCGCCCGCACGCTCGCGCTCAAGCCGAAGCTCATCATCGCCGACGAGCCCGTCTCGGCGCTGGACGTGTCGATCCAGGCCCAGGTCGTCAACCTGCTGGAAGACCTGCAGAAGGAGCTCGACCTCACCTACGTGGTGATCGCGCACGACCTGTCGGTGGTGCGCCACATCAGTGACCGGGTCGCGGTCATGTACCTGGGCAAGATCGTGGAGATCGCCGATCGCAAGCGCCTCTACAGCTCGCCCATGCACCCCTACACCAACGCGCTGCTGTCGGCGGTGCCGGTGCCCGACCCGAAGGCGCGCAAGGAGCGCGAGCGCATCCGGCTCAAGGGCGACGTGCCCAGCCCGCTCAACCCGCCGCCCGCCTGCCGCTTCCACACCCGCTGCTGGAAGGCGCAGGAGATCTGCAAGACCGTGGAGCCGCCGCTGGAGACGCTGGCGAGCGGCCACAGCGTCGCCTGCCACTTCCCGGAGAACGCCCCGGTCGCCGCCGCCACGGCCGGCGAGGCGGGCAAGGACTGACGCGCCGCGCCCTGTCCCGGCCCGCGGGTCAGGACAGGGCGCCCGGCGTGATCAGGCCCGTCTCGTACGCGAGCACGACGGCCTGCACCCGGTCGCGCAGCCCCAGCTTCGTCAGCACGTTGCCGACGTGGGTCTTGACCGTGGTCTCGCTCACCACGAGCTTGGCGGCGATCTCCGCGTTGGACATGCCCTTGGCGATCAGCCGCAGCACCTCCAGCTCCCGCTCGGTCAGCCGGTCGAGCCGCGCCGGGGTGGCCTGCTCGTAGGCCGGGGGCAGCCGGGCGGCGAAGCGGTCGAGCAGCCGCCGGGTCACGCTCGGCGCCACGATCGCGTCGCCCGCCGCCACCACCCGGATCGCCTGCACCAGCTCGTCCGGCGGCACGTCCTTCAGCAGGAACCCCGACGCGCCCGAGCGCAGCGCCTCCACGATGTACTCGTCGAGGTCGAAGGTGGTCAGCACGAGCACCTTCGGCACGTGCGCCGCCGGCGCCGCCTCGCGCACGATCCGGCGGGTCGCCTCGATCCCGTCCACACCCGGCATGCGGATGTCCATCAGCACCACGTCGGGCAGCAGCGCCCGGGTCTGCTCCTGCGCGCCGGTGCCGTCGCCCGCCTGGCCCACGACCGTGATGTCGGGCTCGGCCTCGAGAATCAGGCGGAAACCGGTGCGCAGCAGCGGCTGGTCGTCGACCAGCAGGACTCTGATCGTCATCGCTCGTCCTTCAACGGGAACCTCGCCCGCACCTCGAAACCGCCCCCCGACTTCGGGCCCACGTCAATGATCCCACCATAGAGGGCCACGCGTTCGCGAATGCCCACCAGCCCGTGCCCGGGCGGACGGGCCGCGGCCGCCGCGCCCAGGCCGTCGTCCTCGACCCGTACGTCCAGCTCGCCCGGCGCGTGGCGGACCGTCACCTCGGCGCGGGCGCCCGCGCCCGCGTGCCGCAGGCTGTTGGTCAGCCCCTCCTGGACCAGCCGGTAGGCGGCCAGGTCGACGCCCGCCGGGAGCGGCCGCCCGGCCTCGCCGTGCACCGACAGGCCGGTGTCGAGACCGGCCTCGCGCATCTGCTCGACCAGCGCGGGCAGGTCGCGCAGGCCCGGCTGCGGCCCCAGCTCGGCCCGCGTGCCGGCGCGCAGCACGCCCACCAGGTCGCGCATCTCGGCCATCGCGACGCGGCCGGTGTTCTCGATCGCCGACAGCGCCTCGCGGGCCAGCTCCGGATCGGAGGCCAGCACCTTGCGGGCGGCGGCCGCCTGCACCGTCATCACGCTCACGTGGTGGGCCACCACGTCGTGCAGCTCGCGGGCGATCCGCGAGCGCTCCTCGGCCCGCGCCGCCCGGGTGTCGGCCGCGTGCGCGCGCTCCAGCCGGGCCGCGCGGTCCTTCAGCTCGGCCAGGTAGGCGCGGCGCAGCCGCAGGCTCCGCCCGGCCCCCCACAGCGCGACCAGCACCACGATCACCACCAGGTGGTCGCTCCAGCGGGCCGGCGTCACCGGCCCGGCCGACACCCCCACCGTGTAGACGGCCAGCGACAGCGTCAGCGCGCACAGCGCCGCCGCCAGCCCCCGGTGGGCCGCCACCGAGTAGAGCAGCACCAGCCCGGCGGGCGCGGCCGGCCCGAACCCGTAGCCGAGCGCGGCCAGCAGCGTCTGGGGCACCAGGCTCGCGCACAGGCCCGCCAGCGGCCACGACCTGCGCACGGCCACCGGCGCCGACATGAGCAGCACCAGCGCCACGCCGAACGCGTCGGGCGCGCGGGTCCACTCGGCGCGCGCGGCGCTCTGGAGCAGGAACAGCGGCACCGAACCCACGGCCACGAGCAGGGCCAGGACCGAGTCATGGAACGTCATTCGGCCGGTGCGCACCGCTTCACTGTAGGCCCAGGTGAGAGCCCGGAACCTCCTCCCCAAGAACGATCCCGGGCCAGGACCGGGCAGGGAGGGGGCTACAGCTCGTCGCTGGCCGCCCGCCGGTTGCTCCGGACGGTGTCGCCGGGCTGGCGGTCGGGCACCGGCGGGGGAGTGCCGCCGAACTCCGGGCACAGCGCCTGGTGGTCGCACCAGTCGCACAGCCGGCTCGGCCGCGACCGCCACTCGCCGGTCTCCAGCGCCCGCTCGATCGCCGCCCACAGCGCCCGCACCTTGCGCTCGGTCGCCAGCAGGTCGGCCTCGTCGGGCGCGTAACGCAGCACCTCGCCCCGCCCGCCCAGGTAGACGAGCTGCAGCAGCCGGGGCACCTCGCCGCGCAGCCGCCACAGCACCAGCGCGTAGAACTTCATCTGGAACAGCGCCTTGGCCTCCCACTCCGGCCCCGGCGCGCTGCCCGTCTTGTAGTCGACCACCCGGACCTCGCCGGTCGGCGCCACGTCGAGCCGGTCGACGTAGCCCCGCAGCATCAGCCCGCCGTCGAGCACCGCCTGCACGTAGAGCTCGCGCTCGGCGGGCTCCAGCCGGGTCGGGTCCTCCAGCGTGAAGTAGCGCTCCAGCATCGCCCGCGCCTGCGCCAGCCACTCGGCCCGCTCGGCGTCGTCGGCGAACATCTCGCCGTAGAGCGGCTCCTCGGCCAGCAGGCGCTCCCACTGCGGCTCCAGCAGCTCCAGCGCCGCCTGCACCGACCGGCGCGGCGCCGGCAGGTCGTAGAGCCGCTCCAGCACCGCGTGGACCACGGTGCCGCGCACCGCGGCCTGCGACGGCTTCTCCGGAAGCTGGTCGATCACCCGGAACCGGTAGAGCAGCGGGCAGGTCATGAAGTCGCCCGCCCGGGACGGGGAGAGGGCTCCGATGATCACCGGCTCGGTCAGCGTCATGCACCGCACTCTAGGTCACCGGCCCGACATAATACGGCGGCGAGTCCTGGATCACGTGGTCCGGCGCGTAGCATCAAGGGCAGCGGCGGCATCCGGTGATGCGGCCGGTGACGCGGCCGAAGATGCGGCCGGTGGCGGCGTGGACGGCGAGGAGTGCGGTGAGCGAGCAGAGCCCGCGGCAGGAGTTCTCGGGCATCCGGATGGGCAAGCCCTTCGGCATCCCGGTTTACGTGTCGTGGACGTGGTTCATCGTCGCGGCCTTCATCACCTGGCTGTTCGGCGACACCGTGCGCGACATGCTGCCGCACCTGTCCAGCGGCGCCGCCTACGCGGTCGCGTTCGTCTTCGCGGTGCTCCTGTACGTGTCGGTCCTGCTGCACGAGCTGGCCCACAGCGTGCTGGCCAAGGCCTACGGGCTGCCGGTGCGCCGCATCACCCTCTACCTGCTGGGCGGCGTGTCGGAGATCGAGAAGGAGCCGCCCACGCCCGGCAAGGAGTTCATGGTCGCGGCGGCGGGCCCGGTGCTGTCGCTGGGCCTGGCGGGGATCGGCTACGCCGCCGACGAGTTCCTGATCAACGGCGGGGGCATCCCGGAGGTGCTGATCTGGCAGCTGTGGGTGTCCAACCTCATCGTGGGCGTGTTCAACCTGCTGCCCGGCCTGCCGCTCGACGGCGGGCGGCTGCTGCGCGCCGGTGTGTGGAAGCTGACCAGCAGCCCCGGCGCCGGCACGGTCGCCGCCGCGTGGGGCGGCCGGATCCTCGCGGTGGCGCTGGTGGCGATCCCGTTCGCGATGTCCACGATGTCCGGTCAGGAGCTCGACCCGCGCGACCTCATCTGGCCGTTCGTGCTGGCCTCCTTCATCTGGCTGGCCGCCGGGCAGTCGCTCAAGGCGGCCCGGTTCCGGGCGCGCATCCCGCAGCTCAACGCCCGCGGGCTGGCGCGCCGGGCGATCCCGGTGACGGCCGAGACGCCGCTGGCCGAGGCGCTGCGGCAGGCCGCCGAGAGCCGGGCGGGCGCGCTCGTCGTGGTCGACCACGACGGCAGGCCGCTGGCGATCGTCAACGAGTCGGCCGTGCAGGCCACCCCCGAGCACCGGCGGCCCTGGGTCGACGTGGGCGCGCTGGCCAAGTCGCTGGAGCCGTCCGTGGTGCTGGCCGCCGATCTGGAGGGCGAGGCGCTCATCGACGCCATGCGCGAGGCGCCCGCGGGCGAGTACCTGCTCGTGGAGCGGGGTGGGGAGATCTACGGGGTGCTCGCCACCGCCGACGTCAACCGCGTCTTCATCGGCGTCTGATTTGTCCCACTCGTCTAAGCGACCGGCCCCGGATAATGTCATTGATCGGGACGCCGGAGTTTCGATGCTGCGACGTCTGGCCGATAGTGTGCTGTTTGCCCGAGCTTGCACAGTTGGGGGGCGGCGCGACGGCCTCGCGTCCGGGATGCGTATGAGTGCCGTCATACCGTCGGCTTTCGGTAAGGAGAGTTGAGTGACCGAGCGCAGCACGGTCATGGGGGAGGACTCATGACTGACCACGGCTTCGGGACCGTGCGCCCGCTTCCCGGCGACGGCCTGGTCGCCTATCTGGGCGGCCTGCTGCTGGTGTGCGACGCGGACGAGGCCGCCGGCACCGGCCTGATCGAGGCGCTGCGCGAGACGGCCGCCTCCGGTGGCGACGGCAGGGCGCTGGCCCGGCGCGCCGCCCAGGTCCTCGCCGCCAACATGGCCGGCGACCCGGCCACCTGCGCGGTCGCGGGCCCGGTCGGCGGCGGCGTGGCCGTCCTGGTCAGCGGCTCGGCCTCGGCCACCGTCACCACTGCCTCAGGCGAGACGCGCCTGGCCGGCAGCGACTCCCTCACCTGGTCCGACCGGCTCATCGCCGGCCCCGTCGAGCGGATCGAGCTCAGCCTCCCCGGCGCCCGCGACCCGCACCCGGCCGTCGGCTTCTCCGGCGGCGTCGTGCACGGCGGCGGCATCACGGCCGCCCCCGGCGACGCGGACGAGCCGGGCGAGCCCGCCGGCAGCCGGTCCGGCGCCGACGAGCGCTCCGAGCGCTCCGAGCGGGCCGAGCGCTCCAGGTCGCTCACCAGCGAGATGCCCAACACGGCCCTGCACATGGAGCCCGACCTGCTGCCGCGCGCCGAGCCGCCGGCCCAGGCCCCGCCCTACCCGCTGTCCGGCCCCGAGCCCGGCCCGCCCTCGGGCCCGCAGTTCCGGCCGCAGCCGCCGTCGGCGCCCCACCACCCCGGGCCTCAGTCCCAGCCCCAGATCCAGTCGCAGCCTCAGCCGCCGTCGCAGCCGCACCTCGCGCCACCGGGGGCCGAGCACCCGGGGCCGCCGGGCCCGCCGCCGTTCCCCAGCTACGACGAGCCCGCGCCCGCGCCGGGTAACGGCACCGTCCCCGAGTACGAGCAGGCCCCGCCGCAGCAGGAGCACTTCGAGTCAGGCCCGCCCCTGATGGGCCCGCCCTCGCTGGACCCGCCGCCGCACCTGGGCCCGCCGCCCGGCGACCACCCGCCGCACCTCGGCCCGCCGCCGGAGCCGTTCGACCAGCCGCAGGGGCCGCCCCCGCCGTTCGACCCGCAGGGGCACCCACAAGGGCACCCGCAGCCCGGCCACGAGCAGCCCGACCACGGCGACCGGCCGCTCGTCTACGGCGTCGACTGCACCAACGACCACTTCAACGACCCGCGCGCCCCCTACTGCGCGGTGTGCGGCATCGCGCTCGTGCAGCGTTCGCTCGTCCCGTACAAGGGGCCGCGCCCGCAGCTCGGCGTGCTCGTGCTCGACGACGGCTCCGCGCTGCCGCTCGACAGCGACTACCTGCTCGGCCGCGACCCCGAGCGGGCGCCCGAGGTGGCCGGCGGCAACGCCCGCCCCGCCAAGGTGACCAGCCCCGACGGCTCGGTCTCCCGGCGGCACCTGCGGGTGGCGCTCGACGGCTGGGACGTCAACCTGGTCGACCTCGGCTCGGTCAACGGCACCCAGATCCAGCCGCCCGGCGACCCGAACTTTTACGACATCCCGCCCAACGAGCCCGTCACGATCGCGCCCGGCACGACCGTGCGCGTCGGCGTCTCACGGACGCTGCGTTTCGAGGCCCACCGCGGCTGAACCGTTTCCCGGCGCGCATTCACCACGCGGCTCTGCCCGCGCCGGGAAAACGCCGTACAACCGGTAAACGCCGGACGTACGGAAACGGCGTACGGGTCAATCCGGGCCGGTTACGGGCGGCCGGATCCGCTGTTGCGGACGTACGGGAACGCGGGGGCGGCGGGGCGGTGTGAAGGCCTGCACGCCGCGCAGCAGGCGGGTGGCCGCCTCCAGGTCGCCGGCGGCCTCCAGGGCGCGCCCGGCGGCGGTGGCGAAGCGGCCCAGCAGGTGTTCGTCGGCCGTGTCGAAGGCGCGGCCCGCCACCCACAGCGACACGTGGTCGCACGTCGTCAGCGGCACCGGTGTGGCCAGGAAGCCGGGCGCGCCCACCGAGACGTCCCGGGCCAGGCACAGGGGCCCGTCCGCGGCGGCCAGCTCCTTCAGCACGCCCGACTCCGCCAGCCAGGCCCGCATCCGCAGCGGATCGCCCGGCGGCCCGTGCGTGTGGACGGCGTGCGCCTCCTCACGCAGCGGATCGCAGCGGACGAACCCCGCGTAGGCGGCGCGGGCGACCGTCGCGGCGGCGCGCGCCAGGCGATCGGTCAGCCCCGCCCGGTCCAGGCAGGAGAACGCGGAGATGAGCTCGCGCATGGCGACATGGACACGTTCGTCTGGCATCGTGACATCCCTCGGCTGAGGCGCTCAGGACCAAGCCGTTCGTTCACGCTGATTGCAGGGGCGGTGACTCGGAGTATCTTCCGCCGCGCGCCCCTTGGCCAGACCTCAAAGCGGTAATCAGGATTTCTCGCCCGCATCGGGACGCATCAGGACCCAGCACAGCTCGTCCGCGTGGCCGCCGCCGGCCTTCGGCAGGAGCTTGTGGCGCATCCCCTCACGGACGAACCCGGCGCGCTCCAGCACCGCCTGCGACGCGGTGTTGGACACCTCGGTGCCGGCGACGATCCGGTGCAGCGGGGTCTCGGCGAACGCCCACCCGGTCAGCAGGCGCACCGCCCGCGTCATGAAGCCCCGGCCGCGGAAGCGCTCGGTCAGCGAGTAGCCCACCATGGCCTGCCCGAACTCGGGGACGATCTGCACGAGCTGGATGTGCCCGGCGAACTCGCCCGTCCCGGCGTCCCTGATCGCCAGCTCGACCCGCTGCCCGGACACCCAGAAGTAGCCGGTGTAGCGGCAGCGGCGCTCGTCGTCGGCCGGCGAGTTGGCGGCGCCCACGCCGTACTGGGCCACGCTCGGCTCCTGGAGCATCCGGTGGAGGGCGCCGGCGTCGTCCACCGTCATCGGCGTCAGGCACACCACCCCGTCGGACAGCTCCCCGCCGGCGAAGAACGGCAGGAACGGCTCCCAGAGCCCGGCCGGGTCGCGGCCGATCCTGCCGAACGTCACCACGTCCGTCCGCCGCCCGTCGCGCAGCGTCTTGGCGTCGCGCCTGCGGCCCTCCTCGGTGAAGCCCGAGCGGTAGGCCGCCCGCAGGCTCGCCACGTTCTCCACCTCGGCCTCCAGCTCGACCCGCGCCACGCCGTGGTCGAGCAGCCAGTCGCTCAGCCCGCGCGCCGCCGCCGAGGCCACCCCCTTGCCGCGCGCCCACGGCGACACCAGGTAGCCGAGCCGCACCGTGCCCCACCTGTCGGGCGCGCTCACCCCGACGGCGCCCACGTAGCGGCCGTCCTGGGTGATCGCGAACTCCGCGGCGCCCTCGTCCCACTTCTCCTCCGCGCGGGCCAGGTACGCCAGCGCGTCCTGCCGGGTGTAAGGCGAAGGCAGCAAGGGGAGGAACCTGGCCGACACCGGATCGTCGCAGGTGGCGACGATGGCGTCGGCGTCGTCGGCGCCCGGGACGCGCAGCACCAGGGAGCCGACGGAGATCACTTCACGAGGGAACATCCCCCATTGATATCGCGCGTCCAGACGTGCTCGAAAGCCCTATAACCTTGCCGCCATGGGTTTCCGCAGGCATGGGCCGTTCCGGCCCGGGGATCAGGTGCAGCTCACCGACCCCAAGAACAAGCGCCACACGATCACGCTCAAGGAGGACGGCGTCTTCCACACGCACAAGGGCGCCATCCCGCACAGCGAGCTGATCGGTCAGCCCGAGGGCTCCGTGGTGCGCTCCTCCGGCGGCACCCAGTACCTGGCCTTCCGCCACCTGCTGCAGGACTACACGCTGGCGATGCCGCGCGGCGCGGCGGTCATCTACCCCAAGGACGCCTCGATGATCGTCGGCATGGCCGACATCTTCCCGGGCGCCCGGGTGATCGAGGCCGGCGTCGGCTCCGGCGCGCTGACGTGCTTCCTGCTGCGGGCCGTCGGCCCCGAGGGGCACGTGACCTCGTACGAGCGCCGCCAGGAGTTCGCGGACGTGGCGGCCAAGAACGTGGAGAAGTTCTACGGCGGCCCGATGGACGACAACTGGCGCCTGGTCGTGGGCGACCTCGTCGCCTCGATCGACGAGAGCGACGTCGACCGCGTCATCCTCGACATGCTGGCTCCCTGGGAGTGCGTCGACGCCGCCGCCAAGGCGCTCACGCCGGGCGGCGTGATCTGCTGTTACGTGGCCACGACCACCCAGATGTCGAAAACCGTCGAGGCCATTCGCGATCACGGGAGTTTCACCGAGCCTCAGGCGTGGGAGACCCTGGTTCGCGACTGGCATGTCGAAGGGCTCGCCGTCCGGCCCGATCACCGGATGATCGGCCACACGGGATTCCTCGTCTCCGCCCGTCGCATGGCCGACGGCGTGACCCCGCCGCCGCGCCGCCGACGACCGAAGGGGACGACCGAGGAACTATGACAATTTGGCCACGAGGGTGCGTTGGCGCGTGACACGGGAACAGATCACCGTGTGCATATGCTGGGAGTATTAAACGCACTATTGGGGATTATTCACCAAATACTGATTGTCACTGTACGAACACTGCCCGGCCAGGTTACGGAGGGGCCCGAGATAGGTAAGGTCCTAAGTAGTCGCCCTCGACTGGGAAGGAGGTGACGGGGCGTGGCAGCTCGCGATGATGCTGAGGCTCGAGCCGCGCAGCGCGAACGGGAGGTCGCTGATCTTTCAACACAGGTCTCCTTCCTCCAGGAGGAGATCACCGCGCTGAGGCGGAAGCTTGCCGAGTCACCCCGTCAGGCCAGAGTCCTCGAAGAGCGTCTCCACGAAGCGCAGGCTAACCTCGCGGCCGTGACCGGCCAGAACGAGCGCCTGGTGGCAACGCTCAAGGAGGCCAGGGATCAGATCGTCGCCCTCAAGGAGGAGGTCGACCGGCTGGCGCAGCCGCCATCCGGGTTCGGCACCTTCCTGGAGGCCCGGGAAGACGGCACGATCGAGGTGTTCACCGGCGGCCGCAAGCTGCGGGTGAACGTCAGCCCCGCCGTCGACGTCGACTCGCTGCGGCGTGGCCAGGAGGTCATGCTCAACGAGGCGCTCAACGTGGTCGAAGCACTCGGCTACGAAGAGGTCGGCGAGATCGTGATGCTCAAGGAGCTCCTCGACGAGGGCAAGCGCGCCCTGGTCATCTCGCACGCCGACGAGGAGCGGGTCGTGCGGCTCGCCGAGTCGCTCGTCGGCCAGCCCATCAGGGCCGGGGACTCGCTGCTCCTGGAGCCGCGCTCGGGTTACGTCTACGAGCGCATCCCCAAGTCCGAAGTCGAAGAGCTCGTGCTGGAAGAGGTGCCCGACATCTCCTACGAGGAGATCGGCGGCCTCATGCGGCAGATCGAGCAGATCAGGGACGCCATCGAGCTGCCCTATCTGCACGCCGACCTGTTCCGTGAGCACAAGCTCCGCCCGCCCAAGGGCGTCCTGCTCTACGGCCCGCCCGGCTGCGGCAAGACGCTCATCGCCAAGGCCGTCGCCAACTCCCTGGCCAAGCAGGTCGCGGAGAAGACCGGCCAGTCCGGCAAGAGCTTCTTCCTCAACATCAAGGGCCCGGAGCTGCTCAACAAGTACGTCGGCGAGACCGAGCGGCACATCCGCCTGGTCTTCCAGCGTGCGCGTGAGAAGGCCTCCGAGGGCACCCCGGTGATCGTGTTCTTCGACGAGATGGACTCGATCTTCCGCACCCGTGGCTCCGGCGTCTCGTCCGACGTCGAGAACACCATCGTCCCCCAGCTGCTGTCGGAGATCGACGGCGTCGAGGGCCTGGAGAACGTCATCGTCATCGGCGCCTCCAACCGCGAGGACATGATCGACCCGGCGATCCTGCGGCCCGGCCGCCTGGACGTCAAGATCAAGATCGAGCGGCCGGACGCCGAGGCCGCCAAGGACATCTTCTCCAAGTACCTGATCGCCGACCTTCCCCTCCACCCGGACGACCTCGCCGAGCACGGGCAGTCGCGCGAGGCCACCATCCACGGCATGATCCAGAGCGTCGTCGAGCGCATGTACACCGAGAGCGAGGAGAACCGCTTCCTCGAGGTGACCTACGCCAACGGCGACAAGGAAGTCCTCTACTTCAAGGACTTCAACTCCGGCGCGATGATCCAGAACATCGTCGACCGGGGCAAGAAGATGGCCATCAAGCAGTTCCTCGAAAGCGGCCAGAAGGGCCTGCGGGTGCAGCACCTGCTCGCGGCCTGCGTGGACGAGTTCTCCGAGAACGAGGACCTGCCCAACACCACCAACCCCGACGACTGGGCCCGCATCTCCGGCAAGAAGGGCGAGCGGATCGTCTACATCCGCACGCTCGTCTCCGGCAAGCAGGGCGCCGAAGCCGGCCGGTCCATCGACACCGTCGCCAACACCGGCCAATACCTGTAAGACCCCGAGAGGAGCCGCCGGCCGCGTCGAAAGCGCTGGTCGGCGGCTCCTATCGTGGGAGGGTGCTCAGCAGCAACCGCCTCCGCGTCCTCCTCGAGGTGTTCCGCGCCGGCAGCATCGCCGCCGCCGCCCGCGAGCTGAAACTGTCGCCCTCCGCCGTCTCCCACCAGCTCGCCCGCCTGGAGGACGAAGCGGGCGTCGGCCTCGTCGAACGCAACGCGCAGAGCCTGCGCCTCACCGACGCCGGCCGCCGCCTCGCCCACCGCGCCCAGGAAGTCGTCGACATCCTCGAAGCCGCCGAGAAGGACCTGCGCGCCCAGGCCCGCGTCGACGCCGGGGCGCTGCGCATCGGCTTCTTCGCCTCCGCCGGCTACCGCCTCGTGCCGCTCGCCCTGTCGCGCTTCGCCAGCCGCTACCCGGCCGTCACGCTAGACCTCGTCGAAGGGCAGCCGTTCGAGCTCCTGACCGACCTCGAACGCGGCGCCCTCGACATCCTCGTCGTCTTCGAGCACGCGCTCGACCCGTGGGAGTGCCCCGAAGGCATCGAAGTGCTGCCGCTGCTCGACGAGCCGCAGCTCCTCGTCGTCCCCAACGGCCACCCCGCCGCCCGCCGGCCGCGCATCCGCCTCGCCGACCTCGCCGACGAGCCGTGGATCACCACGTTCGGCGCCGACCACCCCGTCTCCATCCTCGAACGGGCCGGCGCCCTCGAAGGCTTCACCCCGCAGATCCGCTGCCGCAGCGACCACTACGAGGTCACGATCGGCCTCGTCCGGGCCGGGCTCGGCGTCGCCCTCGTGCCCAGCCTCGGCCTGCACGGCGTCACCGGCGTCCAGATCCGCCGCCTTCAGACGCCCCAGCTGCACCGCCGCATCGGCGTCGCCCGGCGCGCCACCAACCCCAACCCGGCGGCCAAGTCCTTCACCGCCTACCTCCGCACCGCCGCCGCCCAGCTCCGCAACTCCCTGCCGAGCTGACGGCCCCGGGCGGCCCCCTGTTTCTCGGGGGCGCGCCCGTACCGCAGGCTTCCCTACCGGGTCGCGGCGGCGGCGATCAGGACGCCCGTGAGGCGGACCGCCCGCACCAGGTCCTGGTCCGAGCCCGGCGGGCCGCCGGCGAGGACCGCGTAGGCGAGCGGGCCCATGAGCCCCACGTCCGTACGGATGCCGTCGTCCGTGCCCGTCTTGCAGGCGACCCTGCCGCCCTCCGGATCATGTCCCAGCAGCGCCGGGACCAGGCCGTGGTCGGTGTTGGCCAGCATCCACTCGCGCATCAGCACCTGCCACCCGGCCGGGCCCGCCACCAGCGCCGCCAGCCCCGCCAGCTCCCCGGCCGTGCCGATCGCGAACGTCGCCGGATGCTCCGGGCCGCGCGGCTCCCTGATCCGGTCCAGCAGCCGCGTCCGGGTCAGCCCGAGCGCCGCGCCGGCCGCGTTCACCCGGTCCAGGCCGATGCGGCGCAGCAGCGCGTTCGTCGCCGTGTTGTCGCTCACCGCCGCCGTCATCAGGGCCAGGTCGCCGACCGTCCACGTACGCGCCGACAGGCCCAGCAGCAGGCCCGACCCGCCGCAGTAGTCGTCGTCGTGCACCCGCACCGGCTCGTCCGGGTCCAGGATGCCGCCGTCGACGCTCATCGCAACCTCGGCCAGCAGGAGCAGCTTCCCGACGCTGGCCAGCGGCAGCTCCACATCCTCGTTCAGCGACAGCTCCCGGTACGCCTGCCCGTACGCCTCAGGACCGGGCCCGTCGTCCGGCAGCGCGGCGCGGGCGGCCGGCTGACCGTCCCCCTCCGGAACCTCGCCGCCGGACGCCGGCGGCCTGCTCCCCTCGGGGGCGGGCCCGAACGGCACACCGGGCGGCGCGAGCGCGGCCGGCCGCACGGCCACGGCCAGCGTGCCGGGGCACGCCGCCGCGATCCGCTCCAGCGCCCCGCCGACCGCTGCCGAGCCGTCACCCGCCTGAGCCTCGGCCTCCACCACCGCGGCGACCTCCCGCAACAACCCCGCAACCTCCCGCGCGACCCTGCCGGCCAGAAGCCCACCCCCGGACGGCGGCGCGCCTCCGGGCGGTGGTGCACCCCCGGATGGTGGCGCACCTCCGGACGGTGGCGCACCTCCGGACAGGGGCGCGTCCCCGGACGGCGGCGCATCAAAGGGGCGCGTGGCATCGGCGAGCCTCAGGGCGTCGCCGCGGCGCGCGGTGTCGCCGGGTCGCCCGGAACCGGCAGGGGGCGTGGCTTCGCCCGCTTGCCCGGCTTCTGAAGAGCGCCCGGCGTCGGCGGGGGCCTCAGGGTCGGTGGGGGTCATGGGGTCACGATCCTTCCTGGGCGGGCGGGGGTGACCGTGTTGTCGCGGACCGCCACCTGGCCGGCGGTGACGACGAGGCGCAGGCCGGTGGGGGGCAGCAGCGGGTCGGTGTACGTGGCGCCGTCGGCGATCGTGGCGGGGTCGAACAGCACGAGGTCGGCGTGCGCCCCGTCGCGCACGACGCCGCGGTCGCGCAGCCCGAAGCGGGCCGCGGCCATCCCGGTCATCTTGTGCACCGCCTCCTCCAGCGTCACCAGCCCCTGCTCGCGCACGTACCGGCCGAGGACGCGGGGGAAGGTGCCGGCCAGGCGCGGGTGGGGGTGGCCGGGTTTGGGCACCCCGTCGGAGCCGATCATGGTGAACGGGCTCGCCAGCACCCGCTGGACGTCGTCCTCGCGCATGGAGTGGCTGATGATGGTGACCTCGCCGTCCTCCGACAGCAGCAGGTCGGCGGCCACGTCGACGGGGTCGCCGCCGAGGTCGGCGATGGTGCGGCCCTCGACGGCCGGGTTGCGGGGGGCGCAGGCGACGGAGATGCGGTCCCAGCCGCCGTTGCCGACGGTGTTCTCCCAGCCGGGCACGCCGTCGGCGATCGCGCGGCGCATCAGGTCGCGCTGGCCGGGGTCGGCCAGGCGGGTGAGCAGCGCGCGGGTGCCGCCGTCGTTGGCCCACGGCGGCAGCATGGCCGCCAGGGAGGTGCTCGCCTCGGTGTAGGGGTAGACGTCGCAGGTGACGTCCAGGCCCTGCTCGCGCAGCTCGGCGATCCGCGCCAGGGTGCGGACGGTCCTGCCCCAGGCGTGGCGGCCGGCGGTCTTGTGGTGGGAGACGTGCAGGGCCGCGCCGCTGCGGCGGGCGATCTCGACGGCCTCCTCCAGCGCCTCCTCCACGCGGGCCATCTCGTCGCGCAGGTGGGTGACGTACGGGCGGCCGTGGCGGGCGGCGACGGCGGCCAGGGCGACCACCTCGTCGGTGCCGCCGTAGGTGCCGGGGGTGTAGATGAGGCCGGTCGACAGACCGGTGGCTCCCGCGGCGAGGGCGTCGTCGAGCAGGCCGCGCATGACGTCCAGCTCGCGCGGGGAGGCGGGGCGGTCCTCGTAGCCGAGCACGCCCGCGCGCAGGGTGCCGTGGCCGACGAGGGAGCTGAGGTGGTTGGAGCGGGGGGCGGCCCGATGCGCCTCCGCAAACCCCTCGAAGTCCGGAAAAATCGGGACTCGTCCGCCGAAGGTGACCCGGCTCGACGCCCGCATCTCCGGCAGCCGCTCCGGCAGCCCCGGGAACAGCCCGGACCCGCAGTTGCCGCAGATCTCCGTCGTCACGCCCATCCGCACGGGCGCGACCGCCAGCTCCCACGCCTCCTCGCCCAGCAGCGTGACGGCGTCGGAGTGGGTGTGCACGTCGATGAACCCGGGCGCGACCACCAGCCCGGCCGCGTCCACGACCTCGGCCGCGTCCACGCGCCCGGCGGCGTCCACGCCCCCGGGCCCGCCGGTCGCGCCGGGACCGGCGGCGGCGCCGCGTTCGAGCACGGTGATCCGCCCGCCCGTCACGGCGACGTCCGCGCGGCGCGCCGGGGCGCCGGTGCCGTCGGCCAGCAGGCCGCCGGCGATCAGCAGGTCGGCGTTCACAGCACCTGCCCCAGGAACGCGCGGGTGCGCTCGTGCTGGGGGTCGGACAGCACGTCGCGTGGCGGCCCCTCCTCGACGATCATCCCGTCGTCCATGAACACCAGATGGTCGCCCGCCTCCCTGGCGAACCCCATCTCGTGCGTGACCACCACCATGGTGATCCCGCTCGTGGCCAGGTCCCGCATGACGCCGAGCACCTCCTGCACCAGCTCGGGGTCGAGCGCGCTGGTCGGCTCGTCGAACAGCATCACCTTCGGCTCCATCGCCAGGCTGCGCGCGATCGCGACCCGCTGCTGCTGGCCGCCCGAGAGCTGGGCGGGGTAGTGGTGGGCCCGGTCGGACAGGCCGACGCGTTCCAGCAGCGCGCCCGCCTGCTCGCGGGCCCGCTGCCGGGAGACGCCCTGCACGGTGCACGGCCCCTCCATCACGTTCTCCAGGGCCGTCATGTGCGGGAACAGGTGGAAGCGCTGGAACACCATGCCGATCTTGCGCCGCTGCCGGCACAGCTCGGCCGGCTTGAGCAGGTGCAGCTTCCCGCCCACCTCGCGGAAGCCCATGAGCTCGCCGTCCACCCAGATGCGGCCCGAGTCGATCGTCTCCAGCCGGTTCACGCACCGCAGCAGCGTCGACTTGCCGGACCCGGACGGCCCGACGACGCAGACCACGCCGCCCTCGGGCACGTCGAGGCTGACGCCCTTGAGCACCTCCAGCGACCCGAACCGTTTGCGCACCGAGCGCACGCTCACCATGACACTCATCGTCCGGCCTCCCCGCGGCTGAACCTCTTCTCCAGGAAGTGCTGGCCCACGCTCGCGACGGTGGTCAGCACCAGGTACCACACCGACGCCACGACCAGCAGCGCGATCACCTCGAAGTTGCCCAGGTAGATCCGCTGCGCCACGGTCAGCAGCTCGGCGCCCGCGATCACCGACACCATCGACGTCGTCTTGAGCATCGAGATGAACTGGTTGCCCGTCGGCGGGATGATCACCCGCATCGCCTGGGGCAGCACCACGCGGCGCAGGATCTGCCGGTGGGACATGCCCAGCGCCTCGGCCGCCTCCCGCTGGCCGGGGTCGACGGACCGGATGCCGGCCCGGACGATCTCCGCCATGTAGGCGCCCTCGTTGATCGTCAGGCCGAGCGCGGCCGCGATGAACGGGGTGATGAGCACGTTCGCCTGCCACTCGACGAGCATCGGCCCGCCGAACGGCACCCCGATGCCGATCACCGGGAACACCAGGCCGACGTTGAACCAGAAGATCAGCTGCACCAGCAGCGGCGTGCCCCGGAAGAACCACGTGTAGAGGCCGGCGGCGCCGCGCAGCACCGGGCTGTCCGACAGCTGCATCACCGCCGCGATCACGCCGAGCGCGACGCCGATCACCATCGACAGCACGGTGAGCGCGATCGTGACGAGCAGGCCGCTCAGGATCCTGGGGTCGAACAGGAACGCGACGATCACGTCCCAGTGCAGGTTCTCGTTGACGATGATCGTGTACGCGAGCCAGGCCAGCGCCAGCCCGGCCAGGGCGGCGGCGACCACCCTGCCGGGCCGGGGCGGGCGCACCGCGTCGATCGGCAGTTCCGTCACGACGCGCCCGTGTTGATCGTCACCTTGGGCAGGCCGTTGGCGGCCACGCCGTAGGTGTCGAGGATGGCCTTGTAGCCGCCGCTGTCCATCAGCTCCTGAAGGCCCTTGGCGACGGCGTCACGCAGGGCGGTGTCCTTCTTGTCCACCGCGATGCCCCACGGCCCGGCGTCGTACTGCTCGGACAGGACCTCGTACCTGCCGGTGTCCTTGGCGTACATGTGGCCGACGGGGGAGTCGACGATGGTGGCGACGGTGCGGCCGGAGTCGATCGTCAGCAGGCCGGTCGGCGCGTCCTCGCTCTGCAGGATCTCCATCTTCTTGTCGCACTTGTCGTTCTGGCGCATGCCGATGTCGAGGTTGGAGCTGCCCTTGGCCAGGACGACCTTCTTGCCGCACAGGTCGGCGAGGGTCTTGATGCCTTCGGGGTTGCCCTTCTTCACCAGGATCGAGCCGCCGGCCTGGAAGTAGTCGACGAAGTCGACCGCCTGGCGCCGCTGCTCGGTGTCGCTCATGGAGGACATGGCCAGGTCCCACCGGCCGGCCTGGAGGCCGGGGATGAGGCCGTCGAAGGCCGCGTTCGTCACCTGGGTCTTGAGCCCGAGCTGCTCGCCGATGGCCTTGGCCAGGTCGATGTCGACGCCCGTCAGCTCCTGGGTGCCGGGCTTGTACATCTCCATCGGCGGATAGCCCTCCGCCGTGGCGACCCGCAGCACGCCCGTCTTGCGGACGTCCTCGGGGACGAGATCCTTCGCGCTCTTGCCGGTGGTGGGGGGTACGGAGGGCGCCGCCGCGCCGGAGGTGGACCGGCCGCAGCCCGCGCTCAGCAGGGCGACCGCCGCCACTGCGATGACCAGGTGATTTCGCATGGCCGACATGGTGACGAGCGGCACACCCCGGCCCCAACGACCGTGACGGCTTACGGCTCTCAGCCACGAAAATTTCGATGCTTGTTGTGACAGAAGCGAAGGAACGGAACCAAAGTGATCGTTGTGACGTCTAAGGGCCGTGCGTCAAGCGAACCGGCCGAAGCATGCTCGCGGGGACGGCCGGCTGGCCGAGCTCGACCTCCTGCGGTTCATCGCCGCCCTCGCCGTGCTGGCCTTCCACTACCTGATCGCCTACGCCTCGGTCTGGGGTGACCGGCCGGCCGAGCTCTTCCCCGCCGTCGCCCCGATCGCCGGGCTGGGCATCCTCGGCGTGGAGCTGTTCTTCGTCATCAGCGGATTCGTCATCCTGATGAGCGTGTGGGGGCGGGGGCTCGGCGCGTTCGCCCGCTCCCGGCTGGTGCGGCTCTACCCGGCGTACTGGCTCAGCCTGATCGCCGTGGCGGCCTTCTACGGGCTGACCGCCGCCAAGCCGCTCAACCCAAAACTTTCGCCAGGCGACTACCTGGTGAACGCCACCATGTTCCAGCGGCTGTTCAAGGTCACGGACGCGACGGGCGTCTACTGGTCGCTGTGGGCAGAGCTCCGCTTCTACCTGCTCATCTCGATCCTGGTGATCGCGGGCGTCACGTACGGCCGCGTGCTGGCCTTCTCGGGCGTCTGGCTGGTGGCCGCGCTGGGCGCCGAGCTGCTGGGGAACCCGCTGCTCAACGAGATCGTCATGCCGCGGTACGCGCCCTACTTCATCGCCGGCATGTCGCTCTATCTCATCCACAAGCACGGCAGCGCCTGGCTTCCCTGGCTCTACGTGGCCGGGTCGTACGGGATGTCGCTGCACGCCGCGCTCGAACGCGTGCACGGCCGGATCGAGCTCGCCGGGTTCAGGAACATGCCCGTCAGCGACGTCAGCGTGATCATCACGGTCACGCTGATCTTCGTCGTCATGTCGCTGGTCGCGCTCGGGCTCATGCGGGTGCGGGCGCGCCCGGCGCTGACCGCGCTCGGGGCGACCACCTACCCGCTTTACCTGTTCCACTCCGTGGTCGCGGCGGCCCTGATCCCCCTGCTCGTCGGGGATCTGCCCCCGCTCGCGGTGGTCGCGGTGACCACGCTGGCGGCCGTCGCGCTGTCGTACGCGATCTACCTCTTTGCCGAACGGCCCATCCAGCGGCTACTCAAGCCCCGCAGAACTCCACAAAGCACAACAACTCCCGCCGTACAGGTTGAAAAGGCGTCGGTGCCATAACTCTGTGACCCCGGGGCACTGTGAAGGGCATAGGCTCGGGCATATAAACGGCGGATAGACAGATCCGGACGAACAGAGGGTGCGCATGACGGTGCGTCGGGTGATGGGCATCGAGACCGAGTACGGCATCTCCGTACCCGGTCAGCCAGGCGCCAACGCGATGGTGACCTCCTCCCAGGTCGTGAACGCCTACCTGGCGGCCTCGGCGGCCAGGGCACGCAGAGCGCGCTGGGACTTCGAAGAGGAGAACCCCCTGCGCGACGCCAGGGGCTTCGACCTCGCCCGCGAGGTCGCCGACCCCACCCAGCTCACCGACGAGGACCTCGGGCTGGCCAACGTCATCCTGACCAACGGCGCCCGGCTCTACGTCGACCACGCGCACCCCGAATACTCCACGCCGGAGTGCACCAACCCCCGCGCCGCGGTCATCTGGGACAAGGCGGGCGAGCGGGTGATGTACGACGCCGCCCAGCGGGCCGGCGCGATCCCCGCCAACGCCCCCATCCAGCTCTACAAGAACAACACCGACGCCAAGGGCGCCAGCTACGGCTGCCACGAGAACTACCTGATGCGCCGGGCCACCCCGTTCGCCGACATCGTCCGCCACCTGACGCCGTTCTTCGTCTCGCGGCAGGTCGTCGTCGGCGCCGGCAAGGTCGGCATCGGCCAGGACTCACGCGGCGAGGGCTTCCAGATCAGCCAGCGCGCCGACTTCTTCGAGGTCGAGGTGGGCCTGGAGACGACGCTCAAGCGGCCGATCATCAACACCCGCGACGAGCCGCACGCCGACCCGGAGAAGTACCGGCGGCTGCACGTCATCATCGGCGACGCCAACATGTCGGAAATCTCCACCTACCTGAAGCTGGGGTCGACGGCGCTCGTCCTCGCCATGATCGAGGAGGGCTTCCTCAGCCGCGACCTCGCCGTGGAGAACCCCGTGCAGTCCCTGCGCGCCGTCTCCCACGACCCGAGCTGCCGCTACGAGATCCCCATGCGCGACGGCCGCAAGCTCACCGCCGTCCAGCTCCAGATGGAATACCTGGAGCAGGCCCGCAAGTACGTCGAGGAGCGCGGCACCGCCCAGGACGAGATGAACAAGGACGTCCTCGACCGCTGGGAGTCGGTGCTCACCCGCCTCGCCGAGGACCCGATGCAGCTGTCCAAGGAGCTCGACTGGGTCGCCAAGCTGGAGCTGCTGGAGGGCTACCGCAGCCGCGACGGCCTCGCCTGGTCGCACCCCCGCCTGCAGCTCGTCGACCTGCAGTACTCCGACATCCGCCCCGACCGCGGCCTCTACAACCGCCTCGTGGCGCGCGGCCGCATGCAGCGCCTCATCACCGAGGACGAGGTCGAGCGCGCCGTCGAGAACCCGCCGACCGACACCCGCGCCTACTTCCGGGGCCGCTGCCTGCGCCAGTACAGCGACTCCGTGGCCGCGGCCTCCTGGGACTCGGTCATCTTCGACATCCCGGGCCGCGAGTCCCTCCAGCGTGTTCCCACGCTGGAGCCGCTGCGGGGCACCAAGCAGCACGTCGGCGAGCTGTTCGACCGCTGCCGCACCGCCGCCGACCTGGTCGCCGCCCTCACCGGCGGCGAGTGACCGCGGGCTCAGCCTTCCGGGCCGCTGCCCAGCACCTGCGCGAGCCCGTGCCGTCCGGAGACGCCGAGCTTGGCGTACACCCGGCCCAGGTGGTTGTTGACGGTCCGCAGCGACAGGCCGAGCCGGCCGGCGACCTCGCGGGCCGGCAGCCCGGCGGTGACCAGCTTGGCGACCTGGAGCTCCCGGGGCGTCAGCGACGCCTCGCTGCCCGTCAGGTCCGTCAGCGGCGTCCGCACGGCCCCGCACTCGGCGAGCCGCTCCCTGGCGAAGGCGAGCGCGGTCTTGGCCGCCGTGCGCCGCCCCGCCCTGGCGTGCAGCCGGTGCGCCGTCGCCGCCGCCTCGGCCGCGTGCAGCAGGTGGCCCGTGTGATACAGCGTCTCGGCCGCCGCCGTCAGCTGCCGGGCGTCGTCGGTGGCCAGCGCGGTGGACGCCCGCGCGAACGCCGCCGCCGCGGGCGCCGCCGTCTCCCCGGCGATCCGGTGCAGCCGGGCCGACACCTCCCTGGCCTCGCCGAAGCGCGCCGCGTCGAACAGCGCCAGCGCCTCGACCATCGGCGACTCGGCCTCCCGCGCCGCCTTGGCCGCCTGCATCGCGTGGTTCGCGGCGCCCAGCAGGTCGAGCGCGGCGGCGGCGGCCCACGCCCGGTTGCGCTCGATCCACGGGTCGAACAGCGCCCCCGGCGGCGGGGGACAGCCGTCCATCCGGCTGAGCCAGGCGTCGGCCTGCACCGTGTCACCCGCCATCGCGTACGCGCCCGCCAGCTCGGCCAGGTAGACGCCGCGCAGCCGCAGCGGGTCGTGCTCGCCGAGCAGCACGACGGCCTCGCGCAGCGCCTGCTGGGCCGGCGCCACCCGGCCCTGCGCCTTGGCCACGAAGCCGCGCACGACCGCCCACACGCCGACGACCGGCGCGGTCAGCTGGCCCTCGACGGCCTCCCGGTAGCCCGTCTCCACGTCCTCGGCGGCGGTGGTGAGCGCGCCTCCCAGCAGCAGCGCCAGGCAGCGGGCGGCGCCCACCTGGGCCCGCGCCCACGGCGACACCGCCCGGCCCGCCGAGGTGACCGCCACGCCGCGGGCGTACGCGGCCTCGGCCCGGTGGGTGTCGCCCATGAGCCCCGCCGCGAGCTGGACGGCCGTGGCGGCGCGCACCGCCGCCTCGGCGGGCAGCGGGTCGGCCGGCCCGAGCAGCGCCGTCCCGGCCGCCAGGGAGCGCCTGACGTGCCCGTCGAGCAGCATCGTCCAGGCCCGCACCGCCTCCGCGGCCCGCTCGCCGCCCGGGTCCTGCGGGTCCGGCGTGACCTGGCGGCGCCAGTAGCCGATCTTCTCGCGGAGGATCGCCCGGCGTCCGGCGCGTTCGGCGTCGCGGCACTGCTCGGCCGCCGGGAGCAGGCCCGCGGCGTCGGCGTGGCGTCCCTGGTGGCACAGGACCTCGGCCAGCGTGAGGGCCGCGTCCACGCCGCCCCCGGCGTCCAGCGAGGCGGTGGCCAGCCGTTCTGCGGCCTTCAGCTCCAGCCGTCCCGCGGTGCGCTGCGCGGCGTGCAGCAGCTCGCGCGCCGACGTGCCGAGACCGGCGTTGAGCCGCGCGACGGCCAGGTCGAGCGCGTCGTCCTCGCGGCGGCCCGGTAACGCGGCCAGCTCCCGGGCGAGCCGCCCCCAGATCGCCCGGGCCTGGGCGCGCGGCATGCGGGCGCGCAACACCTCGCCGTAGGCGGGGATCGTGAGCCGGGTGCGCTGCCGCGCCCCGCAGAGCTCTACCGTGACCAGCCCCTGCCGTTCGGCCTGCGCGACCGCGGCGGGCCCGGCCAGGCGTTCGAGCACCCGCTGGCCGAGCGGCTCCTGGCAGGCCAGGGTCTCCAGCACGCCCAGCACGGCCGGGTCGCCGACCTGCATCTGCGCCTCCAGGAGGTCGCCGAGCCGCCCCGTGACCCGCACCTGCTCGCCCAGGTGCCACAGGCCGTCGACGCGGTGCAGCACCGCGCCCTCCAGCCCGGACTGCACCAGCTCGCGCAGCACCAGCGGGTTCCCGGCCGACAGGCGGCGCAGCGTGCGCCGGGTGACGGCGTCCAGCGGCCCGCCGAGCGCGCGTTCGAGCAGCGTGTCGACGTCGTGGTCGGCGAGCGGGCGCAGCTCGACGCGCCGGGCCAGCCGTTCCTTCCACAGCGCGGTCACCACGTCGGGCGCGGGCTGCCCCTGCCGGGCGGTGAGCAGCACGAAGGCGCGCGTGTGCAGGGCGAGCCGGTGGACGAGCGCGGCCGAGACGCTGTCGAGCAGGTGGGCGTCGTCCACGACGAGCACCGGGCGCTCGGCGGCGGGGGCGCTGAAACGCTCCACGATCCGGTCGAAGACCACCCGGGTGCCGTGTGCCGCGCAGTCGCTCAGCGGCGCGAGGTGGAGCAGCGCGCCCAGCGGGATCGCCGCGGCGGCGGCGGTGGCGCCGGCCCAGGCCACCGGATGTCCCGCCGAGGCCAGCCGGGCGAGCGCCTCCGCGGCCAGCCGGGTCCGGCCGGCCCCCGGCGGCCCCACGACCACCACGCCGCGCACCTCCGCCCGCGCCGCCGCCTCCGTGGTGGTGCGCAGCGCGGTGGCGCGTCCGACGAACGGCCATGCGTTCCTGGGGAGTGCGTCGTGCGGACGGCTGGCTCCCATGTCGTCCTTTCAGAGTGAGTCGTGCCAGGAAGCAAGGGGCCGGGAGGGTGGGGGTGCCGGTGGGGGAGTGATCACTTCCGCCTTCCCTGAGAACAAACGGCAAAACGGAGTGATCGTGACATAGCTCTTAGTGGACGTAAAGATCGCTCTCGTATGTGGAAAGAGACCCGCCGTCACACCGCCTGGTGACGGCGCCGCGGCCCGGCCGTCACGGCCCCAGCAGGTCGTCGGCGAGCGCCAGCAGGCGCACCGCCGTCGCGTCGGGCGGCCGCGAGGACGCCGACAGGCGCTCGCCGATCCGGCGCAGCAGGTCGCGCGGATCGGCCGGCGGCTCGGCGCGCCGCCCGGCCCGGATGCGCAGCAGCAGCTCCAGGGCGCAGGCCGCCTGGGTGGCGAACAGCCCGAGCAACTCCATGTCGTCCAGCTCGCTGCGCGAGGCCGTGCGGTCCAGCACCTCCAGGACGCCGACGCACTCCTCGAAGCGGATCAGCGGCGCCGCCATGATCGTGCGCGGCACGTACCCGGTGGACTCGGCGGCGTCGCGGGCGAACGGCGCGACCTCCGCCACGTCGTCCGCGACCATCGGCTGCCCGCTCGCCGCCACCCAGCCGGCGATCCCCGTCCCGGCCGGGAACCGGCTGCCGACCAGCTCCTTCTCGCCCTCGCCCGACACCGCCTCGAAGATCAGGTCGCCGGTCTCCGGCTCCACCAGGAAGATGGAGGCGGCGGCGGCGCCGAACATGTGCCGGGCCACTTCAACGACCGACTGCAGCAGCCGGCGCTCGGTGCCGTCGATGTCGTCAGGAGACATGGGCCTCTCCGCTGTGAGTCAGGGTGTTGTCGGCTGCCAGATAGAGCACGGTCTTGAGCTGGAACGGCGTCAGCCACGGATGCTTGCCCAGGATGAGCGCGCAGATGCCGGTGATGTGCGGGGCCGCGAAGCTGTTGCCGGTGCTGCGGATCTCCCGGCCGCCCGGCCACGCGACGGGCACCTTGACGCCGCGCGCGTGGAACTCCGCGGGCGGCGCCGGGTTGTAGTAGTACGTCATCGGGTCGGGCAGGTCGTGGCTGGCCACCGAGACCACCGAGGAGAACGTCCACGGGTAGCTGAGCACGGGCATGTTGTGCGCGGCGGCCACGAGCAGGCAGCGCCGGAAGTAGGCGCGGTCGGCCAGCTCGTGCAGCGACTCGCGGAAGCCGGACCTGGTCGTCGACAGGCTGAGGTTGACCAGGTCGAAGCCCTCCTCGATGGCCCAGCTCAGCCCGGCCACGAGCGCGTCGCCGGAGCCGGTCTTCCCGTCGGTGAGCACCCGCACCGAGGTGAGCGACACGCCGGGGGCGATCGACCGGATCACCCCGGCGCAGGCGGTGCCGTGCCCGGCCGGGTCGGCGGGTTCGCACTCGGCCACGACCGGCCTGCCGTCGTCCCCGCCGACGACGTGCAGCGACCGCTCCAGCCCGCCGATCCTCGGATGGTCGGCGGCCACGCCGGTGTCCAGCACGCACACCCGTACACCCGAGCCGTCGGACCCGCCCCACGCCCACTCCTTGCTCACCCCCGACAGCGGGCTGACGTCGAAGGGCTCGGGGGACTGCCGCCGGGTGGACAGGCCCCACGCGGGCACCCCGGGGAACTGGGCGGGCCGGTCCCTGCGCCAGGGCGGCGTCATGGTCATGGCTCCTCCCACCAGTCGCGGATCCTGCGGGCGGGCAAGCTCGCTCCTTTCGTGAGGTACGCCTCGATCGCCGCGCGGGCGGCGGCGGCCGGGTCGCGCCCGGCGGCCCGGTCGGCCCTGGCGAGGTCGGCCAGGACGTCGCCGCGCAGGCAGGGGTCGTCGGTAGAGCCGAGCAGCGCCCGCGCGCGGGCGGCGGCGCGGGCCGCCTCCTCGTGGGCGCCGCCGAGCGCCGCGATCAGCGCCCGGGTCGCGGCGGCGCTCACCTCGCCGCGCAGCTGCCGGGGGCCGCCGCCGTCCGCAAGCCGCGCCAGCTCGGCGGCGGCCCGATCAGCGTCCCCCGCCCGCAGGGCCTCGCGCGCCGCGTAGACCTCCAGGGTGGCGGCGGGCGCCCCGTGACCGGCGGCGCGCAGCGCGGCGGCGACCCGGCGGAACCGGTCCCCGGCGCTCTCGTGGTCGCCGGCCAGCGACTCGGCCAGCCCCCGCACCTGCGCGACCGCGAGCGCGGGCAGCCCCAGGTGCAGGTCGGCGGCGTGCCGGTCGGCCGTGTCGAGCGCCTCGCGGGCGGCCTCCAGCTCGCCGGCGAGCGCGAGCAGCCGCGCCCGGGTGGCGAGCACCGGGACCAGCAGTGCGCGGTCGCCGGCGAAGCGGTCCAGCAGGCCGGCGCAGAGCGCCAGCCCCTCCGGGACCGGCGCCGGCGACCACTGCACCAGCTCGCACAGCCCGCCCAGCAGCCGGTCCTCCTCGTACGTGTCACCCATCGCCCGCGCCCGGCCGAGCCCGTCGCGCAGCGCCCGGTCCGCCGCGCCGAACCGGCCTTCCTCGATGCGGGCCAGGGCTTCGAGCTGGTGGAAGCGGCACCAGCTCAGCTCGTCGCCGGGGTCGAGCGCCAGCCGTTCGCGCAGCGGCGGCAGCCGGGGCCCGCGGGCGCCGGCGCGCAGGGCGAGGATCTCGCGCTGGATCGCGCAGGTGAGCGCGGTGCGCGGGTCGTCGGGAGCGAGCTCCCCGGCGCGGTCCAGCGCCTCGGCGGCCCGGTCGCCCTCGCCCCTGGCCAGCCGGGCGTCGCTGATGCGGACGGCCAGCGACCGGTGCTCGTCCCGGCCCGGCGGCAGCATCTCCCGGCCGCGTTCCAGCAGCGCGATCGCCGCCGGCAGGTCCTTGCGGCGCAGCGCCCGGGAGCCGTCCCTGATGAGCGAGCCGGCGGCCCGGTCGGTCAGCTCGGGCAGCAGCGGGTCGCCCGGCCGCACCTCGCGGGTGAGCCGGCAGGCGGCCAGCAGGTGCAGGCTGACGTCCGCCTGGCCGGGGCCGGGGAAGGGCGCGTCCTCCGGGGTGCCGCCCGTGTGGCCGCCCGTGTGGCCGCCCGCCCGGACGGCCAGCTTCCGGTGCCAGTCCGCCCGCGCGTGCTTGCTGGTCAGCGCGTAGACGGTCTCCCGGGTGAGCGTCTGCGTGAACTCGTACGCGCCCGGGAGCGCGCCGGGCCGGATCAGCCGGTCGTCGCGCAGCCGCCGCAGCGACGCCCGCACCGCGTCGGGCCCGGCGCCGAGCAGCTCCGCCACCAGCTCCTCGGTGAACGCCTGGCCGATGGTCGCGGCCCGTTCCAGCACGTCGCGGTCGGCCTCGTCCAGCCGGTCCAGCCGGGCGCCGAGCAGCGCCTGGATGGTGGGCGGCAGCGAGGAGCCGCCCTCGGCCAGCGTCTCCAGCATCAGCTCGGCGAACAGCGGGTTGCCGTCCGAGCCGTACGTCACCCGGTCGAGGACGTCGTCATGTACGGCGACCGCCGTGTCGTGGGCGACCACCTCGGCGCGGCCGGCGCGCAGGGCGGCGAGCTCGGCGACCAGCCGGGCCATGTCCGGCCGGCCCAGCGGGCCGAGCTCCAGCGACAGGGCGCGCACCACGCCCGCCCCCCACGCGGGCCGCGTCCGGCACAGCTCCGGCCGGGCCACGCAGACGAGCAGGACCGGCACCCGGGCCAGCCACGCCGCGCAGTCCTCGATCAGGTCGAGCAGCGTCGGCTCGGCCCACTGCAGGTTGTCCAGCACCACCACGAGCGGGCCGCGCCGGGCCAGCACCTCGAACAGCGACCGCACCGCCCGCGCGATCTCCGCCACCCCGGCGGTGTCGAGCTCGCCGGGCTCCCCGGTGCCCGCCAGCCCGCGCAGCACCCGCGCGCTCTGCGGGCCGAGCATCGCGGCGACGGCCGGCCAGCCGCCGTTCAGCGCCTCCAGCATCTCCGCGATCGGCCGGTAGGTGGCGCCGATGCCGTAGGAGGGGCACCGGCCGGTCAGCACGCTCACGCCGTCGGGCAGCCGGTCCAGGAACTCCCTGACCAGCCGCGACTTGCCGATGCCGGGCGCGCCGAGCACGGTCGCCATGCCGCACCGCCGGTCGGCCAGCACGCGTTCGTGCAGCAGCGTGAGCCCGCGCAGCTCCTCGGCCCGGCCGGCCAGCGGCACCGCGCCGGGCTCCGGCTCGTCCCGGTCGGGCTCCACCCCGGCCAGCCGCCAGGCGCGCACCGGCTCCCGCTTGCCCTTGAGGCTGAGCGGCGGAACCTCCTCCAGCAGGGCGTGCCGCCGTACCAGGTGGGCGACGTCGTCCCCGACGAGGATCTCCCCGGGCGCCGCGGCCGACTGCAGACGGGCCGCCGTGTTGACCGGGTCGCCGATCACCCGCACGCCCGGCCCCGCGCCGTCGGCCACCATCACCTCGCCGAACGCGACCCCGCAGTGCGCGTCCAGCCGCACCCCCTCCCGCGCGGCGGCCACCGAACCCGCACCCGTGCCCAGCTCGGCGCTCAGCTCGGCGCCCAGCCGGTGCACCTCGGCCATCGAGTCGCGCGCCGCCAGCACCGCCCGCAGCGCGTCGTCCTCCCGGCTCACCGGCACGCCGAACACCGCCATGATCGCGTCACCGATGTACTTCTCCACGACGCCGCCGTGCTCGGTGATCCGCGCCCGGCAGGCGGCGTAGTAGCGGTCCAGGACCCGCATGAGCAGCTCCGGGTCCAGGCGCTCGGCCAGCTCCGTCGACCCGACCATGTCGATGAACAGGACCACGACGTTGCGGCGCGCAGGCCGCGGCCCCCGTGCGCTCATACGAGCTTGAGCTCCTGTCCTTCGACCTCGCCGGCGACCTCGTCCAGACGCTTCTTGATCGAGTTCAGCAGCGCGACCTCCGGCTCGGTGAGCTCGGCGAACACCCGCCGCTGCCGCTCGTCGAGCAGGTCGATGGGATGGCCGGCCGCCCGCAGGAGCGAGAGCGCGTCGAACACACCCGATCCGGTACCGCTCATCAGCTCTTCCCCTCGTCCGCCGAACGACCGCGCCCTGACACCCAGGCTGAAACGGGACACCGCCGATCGCAAGAGATCGGGAACCCCACGATCGTGGGGTCTCGCCGGTCCAGGTCACCGCCGGTAGAGCCCACGTTTGTGGGGTTGTGCCACCCTCTCGTGACCGGCTCATACTCGACCTGCAACGCATCACCAACACGGAGAGGTGAGGGCATGGCCTTCGATCCGAAGGAAGCTCTGCGCGAGGCCGGGATCATCAACGACCCGATCGCCGCTGAGGTCGAGGAGGCGTTCGCCACCTTGACCAAGGAAGAAACCGACCTGCTCATCTCGCTCAAGGACAAGATCCCGGCCACGCTGCCCGAGGTTCTGTCGGGCGAGCAGTGGGCCAGGCCGGAGGTCGAGGTCCACTCGATCGAGGCCGACGCCAAGTGCATGTGCGGGGCCTGGTCCGGCTCCGGGTCCGGGGCCGTGGCGAACTAGGCGCGGCCGACGCCGGCTGTCGCGTACGCGGCTCCGGGCCGCAGGCCGCCGGGCCTGGCCCGGGGCCGCACCTGCCGCTGAGAGCGTGAAGGGGAATGATGTCTGGGAAGCTGGCCCGGAACCACTCGCTGTTCGACGTACCGGAAGACCTGACCTACTTCGTGCACGATGGGGACTACCTGGTCATCAATCCGCTGTCGGGTGGCCGGTGCGTCCTGGACGCGCGGGAGTTCGGCGTCCTGCGGGCCCTGGCCCGTCCGGGCGGACGGCTGGAGGAGACCGAGGAGACCGACCGGCTCCTCGCCAAGCTCATCCTGAGCTGGATCGTCTACTACAACGGGAACCGGCCTCGGGTCACGATGTCGGAGCCGCGGCTCAGCCAGGTCTACTACGCCATCACCGACGGCTGCAACCTGCGCTGCCCGTACTGCTACGCCTCCTCGGAGAAGTGCCTGCCGGGCGAGCTCACCACCGAGGAGTCGCTGGCGCTGGTCACCCAGGTGGCCGAGTTCGGCGCCTCCACCATGATCTTCACCGGTGGCGAGCCGATGCTGCGCAAGGACCTGTTCCAGATCGTCCAGCACGCCAACGACAGCGGCCTGACCTCGAACATCATCACGAACGCCACGATGATCCGGACCCCGGGGATCGCCCGGCGCTTCGCGGACCTGTTCGGCACCGTCACGGTGAGCGTCGACGGCGCCACGGCCGAGACGCACGACCGCACCCGGGGCGCGGGCTCGTTCGACAAGACCCACCGGGCGCTGCGGATGCTCAACGACGCCGGCGTGGTGCCCCTCATCAACCACCTGGTCACCTCCGACAACGTCGACCAGCTCGAGGACTTCGCCACCTTCATGGAGGGCATCGAGGTCCGCGACATCCGGCTGATGTACCACAACAACCTGGGCCGGGGCGTCGACGACGAGTTCGAGTTCGGGTGGGAGGACCACCTGCGCATCCAGCGCATCACCTGGACCTCGCCCGCGGCCGGACGGCTCCTGCCGGACGGGCCCAAGCCGCTCCAGCGGTGCGCCGTGCGCGGCAACTGCGGGATGGGCGGCAACGAGATCTACATCAACTCGCTGGGCGACGTCTACCCGTGCAAGCTCGTCACCGAACCGGGCCACCTGGCGGGCAACGTGCGCCGCCAGTCGCTGTCGGAGATCTTCGGCGCCCCGCTGCTGTACGACATGCGGACGAGCTCGGTGTACGGCGGCGACTACCACGCCGACTGCGAGAAGTGCTACATCAAGGCGTCCTGCGGCGGAGGCTGCCGGGCCGCCCACATGTCCGAATCGGGCGACCTGCGGCGCAACAGCCGCCACCAGTGCCGGATCCTGCGGCACGGCATCGCCACCCAGCTGTGGCTGGAGTCGGGGATCAAGCCGGCCGAGCTGGCCCGCGACCCCGAGATGACGACGCCGCGCCTGGTGGCGAGCGACGCCGTGCACCCGGTCTTCGACGACTGGAAGACCTACGTACGACCCTCGCCCGGCGCCGTCCGCGTCGGCGAACTGCTTCCCATCACGCCCGTTTAGAGGAGGTGGAGTGTGTCACTCCAGATCAGCGACGCTGTGATATGGCAGGAGACCGCCGGAGGCATCTCGCTGTACCACACCGAGTCCGGGGACTTCCACAGCTTGAACGAGACGGCTTCGCGGATCTGGACGCTCGTCGCCGACAAGGGTGAACGCGAGGCGATCGTCTCGGAGCTGTCCCAGCAGTTCTCCGGAGGCAGCGTCGCCGTGAGCGTCCGCATCGTGAAGGACGTGCAGGCGTTCCTCGGCACCATGATCGAGCAGGGGCTGATCGAAGAGCGCCCGGCGCTTTCATGACGCGGGCGCTCGTCCTCGGCGGCGGCCTGGCCGGTGTGCTGGCCGCCGCCGTGCTCGCCCGGCACGCCGGCGAGGTGCTGCTGGTCGAGGGCGACCACTACCCGTCCGGCCCGCTGCCGAGGCGCGGGCTGCCGCAGTCACGGCACAGCCACGTGCTGGTGAGCGGCGGCGCCCGGGCGCTGGACGAGCTGCTGCCCGGCACGGTGGCGGAGCTGCTGGCGCGCGGCGCGCAGCGGCGCGGCCTGCCCGGCGACGCCCTGGTGCTCGCCGCGCAGGGCTGGTTCCGGCGGCTCGACACCGGCGCCTGCCTCCTGTCGTGCGGGCGCGGGCTGCTCGACCAGGTGGTGCGCGAGCGGGCGCTGCCCGGCGTCACCGTCCTGACCGGCACGCGGGCGCTCGGCCTGGCGGGCGACCGGCGGCGCGTCACCGGCGCCGTCGTCGAGACCGCGGGCGGCGGGACGCGGACGATCACCGCCGCGCTCGTCGTGGACGCGACGGGCCGCAGGTCGAAGGCGCCCGGCTGGCTCCGGGCGATCGGCGCGCCGGCCGTCGAGGAGGTCACGGTCTCCTCCGGGCTGGCGTACTCCACCCGCCACTACCGGGCCCCGGACGGGCTGGCCGAAGGCATGCCCGCCGTCATGCTGCACCCGCGCCCGGCGCCGGGACGGCCCGGCCAGGGCGCGACCCTGTTCCCGGTCGAGGACGGCCGCTGGATCGTCACCCTCACCGGCACCCGGGGCGGCGAGCCGCCGGTGGACGAGGGGGGCTTCACCGCCTTCGCCCGCGCGCTGCGCGACCCGCTCGTCGCCGACCTCATGGCGGCCGCCACCCCGCTGGGCGGCGTCCGCCCGTACCGCGACACCGCCAACCGCAGGAGGTTCTTCGAGCGGGCCGCGCTGCCCGGCGGCTTCCTCGCGATCGGCGACGCGGTGTGCGCGCTCAACCCCGTCCACTCGCACGGCATGTCGGTCGCCGCGCTGGGCGCGCTGCGGCTGGCGGCCGAGCTGGCCCGCCACGGCGCCGACCCGGACGCCTTCCCGGCGGTGCAGAGCGCCGTGGCGGCGCAGGCGGAGACGTCCTGGCGGCTCGCGCTCGCCCAGGACCGGCCACGCGACGACGGGGCGCGGGAGGCGAGCGCGTTCCAGCGGGAGATCCTCGCCCGCAGGTCGCGGGCCCTGCTGAGCAGCCCCGAGCTGGCCGCCGGGTTCTTCCGCGCCCAGGCGCTCCTCCCGCCGCCCGCCCAGGACGGCGCGGCGGTGGCGCGGGCGCTGACCGGCGAGCCGGAGCCACTGCTCACCACGGAGGAGGCCGTCGCCCAGCACCCGGCCCTGCACGCCTGGTGGGCTACCCACGCCCGAGCAGGCGGTGAACCGATTCGCCGGTGATGACCCCCGACTCGTAGGCGATGCCCACCGCGTGCGCCCGGTTGGCCGCCGACAGCTTGGCCAGGATGCGCGCCAGGTGCGAGCGGACCGTTCCAGTGCCGATGCCGAGCCGGCCCGCGATGCCCGCGTTCGACAGGCCGGCCGCGACGAGGGCCAGCACCTCGGCCTCGCGGCGGGTCAGCGCCGCCGGCCGCCGGTCGGCTCGCGGGATGACGGCGGAGATGCGGTCGCGCAGCCGGGTGACCATCGAGCTGGAGATGAACGTGTGCCCGGCGGCGACCAGCCGGATCGCGGGCACGATCTCCTCCAGCAGCGACTCGCGGTGCACGAACCCGCCCGCGCCGCCGCGCAGCGCCCGCCCGAGGAGCTGCTCGTCCAGCACGTCCGAGACCACCACCACCCGGGTCCGCTTCCTCGCCTGGGCGGCCATGGCCAGCGCCGACTCCTGGCCGTCGGGCTGGCGCAGCGCCGCGTTCACCACCGCCACCCGGGGCTGGAAACGGGCCGCCTGCTCGCACAGCCGGTCGGGGTCGCCGCTCTCGCCCAGGACGCGGATGCCGTTGCCCACGTGCAGCACGCTCCTGAGCCTGGCGCGCACCGCCCGGTCGGGCTCGCCCACGACGACCCGCAGCGCGGGCGCCGTCTCGCCCGCCTGCCTCACGTCCACCGGTGTGCCACCTGACCATTCCGAGTTCGGGCGCGCCTGCTCGACCGGCACACTATGCTCCGCGCCGGGCCGGACCGCCAGAGCAGCGGGATTACTCAAGGCGGGCGCCCGCCAGTGGGAAGTACTCATGACTCCCCGTGATCCGGCCAGTCGGACGGCTCGCGGGCTCAGACCGGTGCGGCGGACAGCACCCGGATCGCGGTGCCGCCGAGCGGCGCGCTCACGCCCTCCAGCGCGAACCCGGCTCCGGCCAGCAGTTCCTCGAACCCGGCCCGGTCGCGCTCCCGGCCGCCGGTGTAGACGAGCATCGCGATGTCGCTCATGACGGCCCCGGCCGCGTCCGGCGCGTCCAGCCGCCCGGGCAGCACCGGCTCGACCACCAGCAGCCGCCCGCCCGGGTCGATCGCCTCGCGGCAGCGGCGCAGCAGCGTGGCGCAGCGCCGGTCGTCCCAGTCGTGCAGGATGCCCTTGAGCAGCAGGAGGTCGCCGCCGGGCACGCGCGCGAAGAAGTCGCCGGCCTCGACCGCGCACCGATCGGCGACCCCCGCCCGCCGGAAGGTCTCCGCGGCCCCCGCCCCGCCCTCGGCGGTGTCGTACAGGACGCCGCGCGCGCCCGGCACGGCCGCGAGGACCGCCGCCAGCAGCGTGCCGTCCCCGCCGCCGACGTCGACGACCACGCGGGCGCCGCCGCAGCCGACGGCGCGGGGCACCTCGGCGGCCAGGTGCCCGGTGCCCTCGCGCATCGCCGTGTTGAAGATCCGCGACAGCCCGGCGTCGCCGGCGAGGTGGTCGAACAGCGGCCGGCCGTGCACCCGGTCGAAGGCCGGCTCGCCGGTCAGCACGCTGTCGCTGAGCGCGCCCCAGGCGCTCCAGACGGCCGGGTCGCCGAACAGCAGCACGCTGGAGCGCATCGACCGGGGATGGCCGGCGCACAGCGGCCGGCCGAGCTCGGCCAGCGCGAGCTGCCCCGGCGCCGTCTCGCGGAGCACGCCGAGCACCACCAGCGCCCGCGCCAGCCGCCTCAGCGCCGCCGGGTCGGCTCCCACGGCGCCCGCCAGCTTCTCGACCGGCAGCGGGCCGCCGGCGAGCGCGTCCGGCAGGCCCAGCCGGACGGCGCTGTAGAGGATCTGCGAGCCGGCGTAGCCGAACGCCGTCCGCGACAGGTACGCGTAGTCCGCCCACTCGTCCGTCACGCGCCGGCTCCTTCCTTCAGCAGTACGGGCAGGCGGCGCACGCCGTGCAGGAACAGCTCCGGCGTCCATTCCAGGCGGGCCGGGTCGGCCGCCAGCGTGAGGCCGGGGAAGCGGCGCACCAGCGCGCCGACGGCGGCCCGCGCCTGGATCCTGGCCAGCGTCGCGCCGAGGCAGAAGTGGCTGCCGTGGCCGAAGCCGAGGTGCCGGTTCGGGGTGCGGCCGATGTCGAACGTGTCGGGCCTGTCGAACACCGCCGGGTCCCGGTTGGCGGCCAGCAGCACCGGCACGACGACGTCGCCGCACGCGACGGGCACGCCGCCGATCTCGGTGCCGGTCAGCGCGTACAGCGGCCGGGAGTGCCCGACGGGGCCGTTGTAGCGCAGCGCCTCCTCCACGGCGGAGTCGATCAGCTCGGGCCGCTCCCGCAGCCGCCGGAGCTGGCCGGGGTGGCGCAGGAGTTCGAGCACGGCGTTGCCGATGAGGTTGACCGTCGTCTCGTCGCCCGCCAGCAGCAGCTGGAACACGCTGGAGACCAGCTCGGCGCGGCTCAGCTCGGGCGAGGTGGCCAGCCGCGACAGCAGGTCGTCGCCCGGCCGCGCGCGCCGCTCGGCGAGCTTCGCGCTCGCGTAGGCGACGAACGCGACCCCGGCGCGGCGCACCCGCGTCACGTCGCGGCTGCGCAGCATGTCGTCGCTCCACCCGCGCAGCCGGTCCAGGTCGTCGAGCGGGAAGCCGATCAGCTCGGCGACGACGCGCAGCGGCAGCGGCAGCGCCAGCGCCTCGATCACGTCGGCCTCGGGGCCGCCCGCCGCCATCGCGCCGATCAGCTCGCCGACCACGGCGTGGACGCGCCGCTCCAGCGCCGTCACGGTACGGGGGCCGAACGCGGGCGCGATCAGCCGCCGCAGCCGCGTGTGGTCGGGCGGGTCGAGGTTGAACACGTTGCGCCGCACCATCGCCAGCGGGTCGTGCTCGAAGCGGCGGTGGAACGCGGCGGCCTCGGGCGGCAGCCGGTCGAGCTGGCGCCCCAGGGCGGGGTCGAGGAGCACGCGCTGCACGTCGGCGTACCGGGTCACGTACCACAGCACCCGCCCGGTGGACGGGCACCGGCGGCGGCAGGCGGGGGCCCGCTCCCGCATGTCGCGCAGCAGCGGGTGCGGGTCGGCGCGGTGCTCGGGCGCGGACGGGTCGGCCTCCAGGTCCGGCGTGGTCGCGCTCATCGCCCTCCGGCCCCGCGTACGTCCAGCGCGAAGAACCTCCTGGCAGCCACGCCCAGGTCCTCCATGTCGAGGAAGCCGCGCCGGGCCAGCTCGATCCGGGCGCCGGTGCCCGGCCGGTTCCAGCGGCGGGAGAAGACGGTCCCGGCGATCGCGGGGGCGGGCACGGCCAGCTTGCCGCGGGTGCGCTCGGCGGCGTCGTCGGCGCGGGCGACCAGGTCGCACCACTCCGGCCAGCGCGGCGAGCGCCGGATCCGCTCCAGCACGGCGGGCCGCCAGTCCTCCGACTGCCAGACGGGCCACACCCGCACCATCACCAGCGTGAGCCGTTCCTCGGCGCTCAGCGTGTCGCGCTCGGCCTCGGTCAGCCAGGAGGCCAGGTTGCCGGGCAGCGGGCCCTCGCCGCCGCCGTTCTCTCCCTCGCTCGTGGCGCCGCCGAGCCGTGCCCGCGCGTACGCGCCGGTCGTGAGCCCCCGCTCGGCGGCGAAGCCCGCGAGCAGGCCGGTCAGCACCTCCTCGTGCACGTCCGGGTAGTCGTCGGCGTACAGGCGGGCCGCGCTCAGCACGTCGAGGTCCGTCATCCACCTGCCGGGCGCGTACTCCCGCCGCGACCGCCAGGCCAGCGCCTCGTAGTGGGTGACGCCCGTCAGCGCAGACTCGGCCGCCCAGCGGACCGTCGGCTCGGCGGGCGGCTCGGCGGGCGGCTCGGCGGGCGGCTCGGCGGGCCGGCGCAGCGCCGCCAGCGCGTCCAGCCGTTTGACGTCCCACTCGCCGCCGGCGATCTTGCGCCGGAGCGTGCCCAGCGCCTCCCGGTCGCCCGGGTCCACCGCCCGCTCCAGCTCCTCCCAGGAGCGGTGCGTGAACGGCCTGGCCTTGGCGGCCGCGACGATCCGCTCGCCCGCCTCCGCCGGGACGAGCCCGGTACGGGCCCCCTCCCGGCAGCCGTGGCGCAGGTTGACCAGCGCCACCGTGACGGGCGGGTAGCCGCGCTCGGCGGGCCCGTGCAGCACCGCCACCTCGTCGTCGCCGTCGACCTCCCCCGAGGCGTACATGCCGTGGACCTCGCCGACGCCCGTCATGCCGAACGGGCCCAGCTCGGCGGCCCGCAGCGCGCCCATGCTCGCCGCGCCGACGACCCGCACGCCCGCGTCGAGCAGCCAGAGGATCTCCTTGTGCCCCACCGACAGCCGCTCGCGGTAGTAGCCGTCGATGAGCACGGCGGTGTCGCCCCGGCGCCACTCCTCCCGGTGCAGGTCGCCGCGCGCCACCGGCGGGCGGACCTCGGCGTGCGGGGCCGCGGCGAGGACCTCCTCGGGGGAGATCGTCGGCCCGGCGTAGACCAGCGTCCTGGACGGGCTCACTACAGCACCTCCGGTGTGATGCGGCTGCCGGGAGCCACCACCCTGACCACGGGGACGCCGATCTCCTCCCGGGTCAGGTCGGCGACGAGCGGGACGCAGGAGAACGCCTCGGCGGCCCGCTTGACCACCTCGCGCAGGTCGTCGAGCAGGCTCTCGTGCGCCGTCTGCCCCCGGATCGCGGCGCCGCCGGCGGGCCGGGGGAGCGGCCCGCGTCCGAGCGCGGCGTCGTGCGTGCCGGGCAGCAGGTCGTCCCGCGCGCCCGACACGTAGCCGAGCCTGGCCTGCGCCGCCTCGGTGATCGCCCTGGTCAGCGCGATCTCGGAGCTGAGATGGCAGCCGAACCCCATGAACGCCGGCGGGTAGTCGTCGCAGGTGATCCGCGCGAGGAAGCACGGCAGCCCGGTCGGCGACGGCACGGACCTGACCTCCAGGGCGACGCGGGCGCGGGCCATGGCCTCGCACAGGCCGTCGACGACCGGCGATCCGAGCGTGGCCGGGTCGGCGAGCGCGCCCCTGCCGCCTGAGGCGAGCGCCGCGGTGACGGCGTCACGCTCGATCACCTCGTACAGGGCGTGCAGCACGGCCTCGGTCACGGTGTTGCCGCTGGCCAGGCCGTTGGTCGAGGACAGGAACGCGGGAGCGGTCCAGCCGGTCCTGCGCACGAGCGAGAACTCGACGCACTCCCGGGGCACCAGCGCGCGCGAGCCGTCGGCCAGCGACGTGGCCGTGACCCAGTCGACCGGCAGCCCGTCGTGCAGGAGCGAGGCGGGCGCGGCGGGCAGGGCGCGCACGTCGTAGGGCAGCCGGTCGGCCACCTCGCGCGGCGGCGCCTGGAGGACCGGCGTCATCGGCTGCTCGGCGTGCCACAGCTCGATGCCCTCCATCATCGCCGACACCCGGGCCAGCTCCGGCGTGACGCCCTTGCCCTGGGACACCGCGAGCGTCCTGGAGGCCGGGCGGATCGCCTGGAACGTCGGGATGCCGATGGTGTCGAGCCTGGTGATGTCCGCGACCCGGGTGATCCCGACGAGCCGGGCCGCGCGCCGCGCCATCGCGTACGTGGCGGCCGGGTCGCGGGCCCGGTCGGTGCCGGGCAGCCGGAGCTTCACCTGGTCGGAGTCGTCTGTGCGCATCGTCCCCTGCCTGAGTGCCAGATCAGATGTTGCGGGCGCGGTTGAGCAGCGCGCGCCCGCCGACCGTGTAGCTGACGACCGCCAGGACCGCCAGGACGAGCAGGTCCTGCCACACCTCGGCGAACCCGAACACGGCCGCGTCGCGCATCCCGTTGATCCCGTACGTGAGCGGGTTGACCGCCGCCACCCACTGCAGCACCGTGGGCATGCTGTCGACGGTGTAGAGCGACGGGGCGCTGAAGATGAGCACCGGGATCGAGATGTTCGACAGCAGCATGAACGCCTGGTAGTCGGTGATGAGGATGGCCGCCGCCAGGTAGAGCCCGTTGAAGGCCACCGCGGACATCGCCAGCGCCGCCAGCAGCCCCGCCCACGCCTCGACGCCGAACGGCAGGTCGAAGACGACGACCGCGAGGCCGAGCGCCAGCAGGGCCTGGAGCAGCACCAGCGACACCCCGGCGATCACCTTGCCGACGAGGAAGCGGGAGCGGCGCAGCGGGTAGGACCACAGCTGGGTCGACACCCCGCTCATCTCCTCCTGGAACAGCGCCATGCCGGACGTCCCGGCCGCGCTGACCACCGCCATCGCCAGCGTCATCGGCAGCAGGAACACCGCGAACGGCACCTCGACGCCCTCGTACACGACGACCTGCATGAGGTTGCTCAGCGACGTGTTGACCAGCAGCAGGTAGATCAGCATCGGGGCCAGGCCCATGATCAGGTAGACCCGGTTGCGGGCCAGCAGCGCGTACTCGCGGTAGAGCACCGCCGACAGCTCGGCCGCCTTCGGGATGCCGGTCGGGGGAGTGTTGACGAACGTCAGCTTGGCCGCCATGCGCCTCATCCCTCGTTCTCGGTCATGCGGAGGAAGACCTGCTCCAGCGAGTCCGCGACGGTGGAGACGCCGGTGATCGCCACGCCGTGGTCGTGGCAGTAGCGCGACAGCTCCGGCAGCACCTCCTGCACCTTGGCGCCGTGGATGCGGACCTCGGACTCCTCGGCGGTGGCCGTCAGCCGGGCGGCGTTCGCCCACCCGGCCACGATCCGGCCTGCCTCCGGGTCGTCGACCGACACCACCAGGTGGGTGGTGCCGAACTCCTCCACCAGCTCGCGCGGCTTGGCGAAGCGCACCACCTTGCCCCGGTTGATCACCAGGACGCGCTGGGCGTTGCGCTCCAGCTCGTCGATGTGGTGGCTGGTCCACAGCACGGTCACGCCGTGCTCCTCCCGCAGCCAGGTCACGAAACGCTCGATGTCGCGCCGCCCCGCCACGTCCAGCCCCGCCGACGGCTCGTCCAGGATGAGCAGCCGGGGGATCGTGAGCAGCGCCCGGACGAGCTGGAGCCGCTGCCGCTGCCCGCCCGAGAGCTGGAAGGCGAACCGCTGCAGCGCCTCGGTCAGGTTGAGGAACTCGGCCAGCTCCAGCGCCCACGGGCGCACCTGCCGCCAGCGCAGCCCCCGGAAGCGGGCGGCGATGCGCAGGTTGTCGAGCGCGGGCAGCATCATGTCGAACGGCCCGGACTGGTGCATCGCCCCGATGCCGCTCTTGGCGGCGACCGGCTGGCGCACCGGGTCGGCGTCGAACACCCGCACCTCGCCCGAGGTCGGGGCCGTCACCCCGCAGATCATCTTGATCAGTGTCGTCTTGCCGGCGCCGTTAGGTCCCAGGAGCCCGATGGTCTCGCCGCGGTCGATCTCGAACGAGACGCCGTCGACCGCGGGCCGCTCGGCGCGTCTGTAGCGTTTGGTCAGTCCTGCCGCAGTCACCACGTCGCCCGGCACGGCCCACCCTCTGTCCGCTGGAGATGTCGTTGCAGGTCGAGTATGGGCCTGTGATCAGCGCATGGCACAACCCCACAAACGTGGGCTAACGGATTGGCAGCCTCCCCCTCTGCCGATCGGCAGAGGCGGCCGTTGTGCGCCCACCGCCGCGAGATGACCATCGCCTCATGAACGCGTTCGCCGGCCACGCCCGGCATGACCTGTGGCCGGGCCGAAGCGGACCGTTCCCGAGCCGGGCGGCGGGAGGACGCCGGTGAGCGGCGACCCCTACACCCTCCGCATGCCGCGCGGCCGGACCGGCGCGTCGTGGCAGCTTCCGGAGGGCGCCGACAGCGCGGCCGTCCTGCCGTGCGTGGTCCTCGTCGGCCGCGCCGGGCTGCCGGAGTTCACCGTGCTCCAGCGCGGCCTGCGCACGCTCGGCGTGCCCAGCGTCCGTGTCGACGCCGGGTCGCTGGCGGGCCTGGGCGTCACCGCGCGCCTGGACGACGGCGCCCCCACGCTCGACGGCCGCCGCATCAGGCCCACCGTCACCTGGGTGCGGCACTTCTCGCCGCGCGCCATCCCGGGCGCGAACGGCTCGCCGGCCTCGGTGTTCAGGGCCGACTCCTGGTACGCGCTCGTCCGCCAGCTGTCGGCGCGCTCGGCCGTCCGGCTGCCCGCGGGCGCCGACCCGGGGCGGCTGGTCCAGCTCGACGACGCCGCCCGCCTGGGAGTCCGCACGCCGCGCACGATCGTCACCACCGACCCCGGCGCGGCCGTCGCCGAGCTGCCGGGCGGCCGGGTCGTCGTCAAGGCCCTCGACCAGCACTTCGTCGAGGCGGAGCCGGGCACGCTGCACGGCGTCTTCCCCGAGATCGTCGAGGCCGCCGAGGCGGGCCGGCTGGACCGGCGCGACGCGCCGATGATCGTCCAGGAGTACGTCGAGCACGTCGCCGAGCTGCGCGTCTACTACCTCGACGGGGAGATCCAGTCGTTCCGCGTCGGCAAACCGTCTCCGGAGGCGATCTGGTGCGACCCGGAGTCGGTCACGGTCACCTCGGCGGCCACGCCCGAGGCGGTGGCCGGGGCGGTGCACCGGCTCGCCGGGCACTGGGGGCTGCGCTACGGCGCGTTCGACTTCCTGCTGACGGCCGACGGGCCGGTCTTCCTGGAGGTCAACCCCGACGGTGACTGGCGGTGGTTCGAGACGAAGGCGGGCGTCGACGACGTCACCATCGCCGCGCTGTCGATGGTGCGGGCGCTGCACCGCCAGTCGGCCGGCCAGAGCCCGCCGCCGATCGACCTGGCCGGGTTCCTCGCCCTCGGCACCGCCCGCGCCGGACGCGACGGCGGGCGTGAGGGCGGGAGCCAGGAGGCGCGGCCCGCGCTGGACGCCCGCGTGCTGGGCCCGCTGGAGGTGCGCGTCGACGGCGCGATCGCGCACATCAGCGCCCGCAAGGCCCGGCTGCTGGCCGCGATCCTGCTGTCGCACCCCAACCACGTGGTCCCCACCGGCCACCTGCTGGACGCGCTGTGGGGCGACCGGCCGCCCCCCACGGCGCGCAAGAACCTCCAGGTGTACGTCTCGATGCTGCGGCGCAGGATCGGCGACCGGATCTCCCACCAGGGCTGGGGGTACCGGCTGGACGCGGCGGCGGGCGAGCTGGACCTGCTCAGGTTCCGCCAGCTGGCCGGGGCGGGCCGGGAGATGCGCCGCAGGGGCGCCGCCGACGCGGCCTCGGAGCTGCTCGACGACGCCATCCGGCTGTGGCGGGGCCGGCCGCTGGAGGAGTTCACCGGCGTCGCGCTGCTCGACGACGTGGTGGCCAGGCTCACCGAGCTCCACCTCACGATCAACGAGGACTGGGCGGAGCTCGAACTCGACCGCGGCGGCCACGTCGAGGTGCTGAACCGGCTCGACGAGCTGGTGCCGTTCTTCCCGGCGCGCGAGCGGCTGGTCGCGGCCCGGATGCGGGCGCTGGCGGGCTGCGGGCGGGCCCCGGAGGCGCTGGCCCAGTTCGAGACCGTCCGCCGGCATCTGGCCGCCGATCTCGGGATCGATCCGAGCCCGGTGCTGAAGGAGGTCTACGAGGACATCCTCCAGGGCGCGGGCCCGCGCCGGCCGGCTGCCGGGGGCCGCTGGTGACCTGTGCTGATAAGCGGCCGCATGCTCACGCCATACCGATGCTTAAGCGCCTTCTTCTAGCGTGCTTTCACGGGTGCTTTCCGCCGGGGAAAGTCTCCGGTCAAGGTGATTCGAACTGGGACGGCCAATGGACCTCGCTTCCGGCGACCTGCTCAACGACCGCGACACCGGACTGATCGTCATGCTGGCCAAGGGGTACACGACGGCGAGGATCGCGCGGGAGATGAACCTCAGCCGCTACACCGTGGCGGAGCGGATCGGCAAGCTCCTCGACCGGTTCGCCTGCAGCAACCGCAGCCAGCTCGTCGCCTACTCCTACGCCCACCGGCTCCTGGACGTGGGGATCTGGCCTCCCGGCACCGCCTGAGGCGCCCAGGCTCATACCAGGCCGACGCCGAGGGTCAGCGTCCCCACGGCGAGCGACGCGCCGCCCGCGAACGTCAGGGCGATCAGCCGGTTGGGCCTGGTGTCGGAGGGGCGCGCCACCGACAGGAAGAAGCCGAGCGGCATCAGGATCGGCGCGGCCACGATCGACACCCGCACCAGCGTCTTCCAGCCGTCGGACAGGTCGGCCTGGTCCACGTACAGCATTGCCACCAGGCTGAACAGCACCAGGACGCCGGCGTGCGCGTGGCCGGCGCGCCACAGGCCGCGGCGGACCGGGTTGTCCAGGTATCCGGGGACGCCGCGCATGAGGAAGCTCAGCAGCGACACGCCGCCGAAGGCGATGGTCGGGACCGTGATGAGGAGCACGCCTGCCGTGCTCAGTGACGCTGGGGACATCGGAACCTCCGTGGTGCTCGTCTCTCTCCCAGTATTGGATAGTGTCGCTATCCAGTCAAGTTCGCAAGATCGCGGGGGGAAGAGCGCGCATTGTGGCCCGGTTCGGGGAAGATATGGCTAGAGGCAGTCCCCCGACGTGGAGGTAGGACATGGCGAGCAAGGACACCGGTGGGCAGAAGCAGACCGGCCGGCGCGAGTCCGAGGTCGAGGAGACCGAGGCGACGGCGGCACCCGACGTCCAGGAGCGGCAGGAGAAGCTCACCGACGACGTCGACTCCATCCTCGACGAGATCGACGAGGTGCTCGAGGAGAACGCGGAGGAATTCGTCCGGTCTTACGTGCAGAAGGGCGGCGAGTAAGGCGTCGCGGCCCGCAGACGGCGCGGAAGCAGAGGGGAGACGGTCCCTGCGGGCCGGTGGCCGGAGCGCGCCCGCTCCGGCCACCGGCCCGCTCACCGGCGCGGGGCCTTCTGGCCGGCCGGCATCGCGTAGTCGGCGGCGACCCCGACGAGGCGGATGGGACGGGTGAGGTCGAAGCGCCCGAGCGCGGCGAGGGCGGCTTCGGTGAGCGCGGCGTCGTCGGTGGCCGGTGCGGCCAGCGTGGTTTGGCGGGTCCTGGTGACGAACGGGGCGAAGCGCACCTTGACGGTGACGCGGGTGATCGTGCGGCCGGCCTCGCGGGCGTCGGCGGCGACCTGGGCGGTGAGAGCGCGGACCACGTCGGCGATGGCGCTCTCGTCGGTGAGGTCGCGGGGGAAGGTGGTCTCGCGGCTGTGGCCGCGGGCGACCCACGGGGTGGTGACGACCTCCGCCTCGCCCTTGCCGAGCGCGAGGTAACGCAGCCACGGCCCGTTCGTCGGCCCGAACCTGGCGGCCAGCTCCGCCGGGTCTGCGGCGGCGAGCTCGGCGACCGTGCGGATGCCGAGGGCGGCGAGCTTCCTGGCGGTACGCGCCCCGATGCCCCACAGCGCGTCGGTGGGGCGGTGGTGCATGGTCTCCTCCCAGAGCTCACTGGTGAGGCGGTGCACCCCGGCCGGTTTGGCGAACGCCGACGCGAGCTTGGCCTGATGTTTGTTGTCGCCGATGCCGATCGAGCAGTCCAGCCCGGTCCGCTCGCGCACGGCCAGCCTGATGGCGGTGGCCAGTGCCTCCGGATCGCCGGTGCGGGCGCCGAGGAACGCCTCGTCCCAGCCCCACACCTCCACGGCGACGGGGAAGTCGCGCAGCACGGCCATGACGCGGGCGCTGGCCGCCTCGTAGGCGGGCGGGTCACTGGGCAGGACGACGGCCTCGGGGCAGCGGCGCAGCGCGGTGCGCAGCGGCATGCCGGAGTGGACGCCGTGCTCGCGGGCCTCGTAGGTGGCGGTCGCGGCGACCGTGCGCGGGCGGGTCGGGTCGCCGTCGCCGCCGACGACGACCGGCCTGCCGCGGAGCTCGGGGTGGCGCTGCAACTCGACGGCCGCGATGAACTGGTCGAGGTCGAGGTGCAGGATCCAGTCCCTCATGGATCCAGTATCGCCTGGTCAGGCGTGTCCGATACCGCCTGGTCAGGCGTGTCCGATACCGCCTGGTCAGGCGTGTCCGGTATCGCCTGGTCAGGCGTGCGGCGCCGCGCTCCTCGTGTCGCCGTGTCAGTGGGCGACGCGGGCCGCGCCGCCGACCAGTTCCGCCAGCTTCGCCTCGTAGCCGGCGGCGGCCTCCTCGACGCTCCTCCCGGCGACCACCGCCGCCGTGGCCTCCTGGAGCAGCGCCGACACCTGCGGATAGACGGCCAGGCCGGGCCGGTAGGCGGTGATCGGCAGCACCTCCTCGGCGACGTAACGCAGCATCGGGTCGTCGGCCAGCACCTCGTCGTTGACGTCGGTGCGCGAGCTGATGCGCGCCTGACCGGCCGCCTGCGCCTTGGTGGCCTCGGCCGAGTGCATGAAGGCCAGCAGCTCCCAGGCCAGGCGCGGGTTCGCGGAGAACGGGTTGAGCACCCGCACGGCCCCGCCGGACATGCTCACGTGGTCCTGCCCCCGGATGCCCGCGCCCGGCTCCCTGGCCGGGATGCGGGTGTAGCCGACGACCTGGTCGCGGTCCTTCATCGGGGCGACCCCGGCGGTGGGCTCGATGACCGAGCGCCAGAAGTAGTCGCCCTCGGCCAGGATGGCGATCTCGCCCCCGGCGAAGGCGGTGAACGACTTGTCGCGGCCCTTGGCCTCCTGCTGGAGCCTGGGGTCGCCGAGGCCGCCGCCGTAGACACGCTGGTAGAAGCCGAGCACGTCCTTCAGCGCCCGGGAGGCGCCGGTCCACTTGTCCTGGCTGTAGATCTCCGCCCCGGCCCCCGCGAGCAGCGGGAGCACGCCCTGCATGGTGGTGGCCTCGCCCATCGCCGTGCCCGCGTTGATCTGGATCGGGACGGGCACGCCGGACGCCTTCAGCTTCACGCCCGCGTCGATGATGTCCTGCCAGCTCGCCGGGCTCCACTCCTCGGGCAGCCCGGCCTTCCTGAACAGCGCCTTGTTGTAGAACAGGACGCGGCCGTCGGTGCCCTGCGGCAGGCCGTACTTCCTGCCGTCGAAGATGCCGAGCCCCTGCACCGCCTGCGGGATCCGCGACCAGCCCTCCCACGACTCGACGCCCGGGCCGCCGACCTCGGCCAGCGGCCTGACGTAGCCCGCCTGGGCGAACTCGCCGACCCAGATGCCGTCGAGGTCGATGACGTCGGCCCCGCCCTTGGCCTTGAGGTCGAGCGCGAGCTTGGTCTTGTAGTGCTCGTCGTCGACGCCGCTGGGCCGGAAGAGCACCTTGACGTCGCGATGCGTCCGCTCGAACTCGGGGATGACCCAGCCTTTGATCCAGTCGGCGGTCTCGGAGTTCTTGCCTCCGGAGATGGCGTTGGCCGCGATGGTGAGGGTGACGGTGCCGCCGCCCGCGGGCTCCCCGGTCCCGCACGAGCCGAGCGCCAGGGCCGCGATGGCCGCGATCGTCGCAGGTCGGCTGGGGAATCGCATGTCGGCCTCCCGTCCGGGACGTGCGGACATACCGACAATCGCACGGGCGTCAGGACGCGTAAAGAAACGATCTGGTGAACGGTTCGCCGTGAGCTGATCGTGGGAAGTGCAGACAACGACGCAACAACAGTAGGGTCGGCCTAGGACCATGATTTTGGGCCATGCTCATTGGGCCATGATTTGGGAGGGAGTCGCGTGGCATCGCACAGGGATCTGCCCGCCGGCTTGACGAACCGCCTTTTCGACAACACCGGGAGCTCTTCGTTCACCGAGTTCGTCGGCACCTACGCGCCCGCTCTGCTGCCGCACCGGGATGAGGTTCTGGCCACGCCGATCGGTGACCAGGTTCCGCATGCGACCACGATCGTCGCCGCCACCTTCGCCGGAGGCGTGGTGATGGCCGGCGACCGGCGCGCGACGTCCGGCAACGTCATCTCGCAGCGTGACGTGGAGAAGGTGTTCCGGACCGACGACTACTCGTGCATGGGCATCGCCGGCACCGCCAGCACCGGCATCGAGATGGCCCGCCTCTACCGCGTGGAGCTGGAGCACTACGAGAAGCTGGAAGGCCGCACGCTGTCGGTGGCCGGCAAGGCCAACCGGCTGGCCGCGATGATCCGCGGCAACCTGGGCATGGCCATGCAGGGGCTGGTGGTGGTGCCGTTGTTCGCCGCCTACGACCCGGCGCGCGACGCCGGGCGGATCTTCAGCTACGACGTGGCGGGCGGCCCTTACGAGCGTGACCGCTTCGACGCCATCGGGTCGGGCTCGATCTTCGCGCGGGGCTCGCTGAAGAAGCTCTACCGCGACGGCGCCTCGGCCGACGACATGGTGATGACGCTGATCCAGGCGCTCTACGACGCGGCCGACGACGACTCGGCGACCGGGGGTCCCGACGTCACGCGGAAGATCTGGCCGATCGTGTCGGTGATCGACGCCGACGGGTTCCGGCGGCTGACCGACCAGCAGGTGTCCGGTTACGTCGAGCAGATGCTCGAAGCCCGCCTGATCTCGCCCGACGGCCCCATCGCCCCGCTGCGCTAGAAAGGATCACCCCACGTGTCCATGCCTTTCGGATATGCGTCCCCTGAGCAGATCATGCGGGACAAGGCGGACTACGCGCGCAAGGGGATCGCGCGGGGCCGCTCCGTCGTCGTGCTCCAGTACGTCGACGGCATCCTGTTCGTGGCGCCCAACCCGTCGCGGGCGCTGCACAAGATCAGCGAGATTTACGACCGCATCGGGTTCGCCGCCGTCGGCCGCTACAACGAGTTCGAGGAGCTGCGGCTCGGCGGCATCCGCTACGCCGACATCAACGGCTACACCTACGACCGCTCCGACGTGACCGGCCGCGGCCTGGCCAACCTCTACGCCTCCAACCTGGGCCGCATCTTCACCGAGTCGATCAAGTCGCTGGAGGTGGAGGTCGTGGTCGCCGAGGTCGGCGACAGCCCTGACGGCGACGCCATCTACCGGCTGACGTTCGACGGCTCGGTCTTCGACGAGCACGGCTTCGCGGCCATGGGCGGCCAGGCCGAGGCGGTCGCGACGCGGCTCAAGGAGCGCTACCGCGAGGCCATGACGCTGTCGGAGGCGCTGGAGGTGGCGCTGACGGCGCTGACCGAGCCGGGCGGCGAGCGCCCGCCGATCGGCCAGCTCGAGGTGGCGGTGCTCGACCGCAACCGCGAGCACCGCAAGTTCCTGCGCCTGACCGGGCAGCGGCTGGAGCGCCTGGTGTCCGCCGCGTCGGCCGCTCCGGAGACCCCCGCCGCCCCCGAGGCATCCGCCGCCCCGGCGACCGGCCCCGGCGACGCGACCTCCGGTGACGCGGCCTCCGGCGAGAAGCCGCCGCCCACCGGCCCTGACGGCGACGTCGACGACGGCTCCTCGCCGCTCTAACCTCATCCGGCCGGAATGATGTGATCTGTCTCACATCATTCCGGCCGAACTCGCGGCCAAGATCGGCCGTCGTAGAGTCCGTGAAGATTCTTCAGCGCAGCCTCGTCGCGGGCGCCGCCGCCGCGGCCGTGGTCCTGTCCTCCGGAGTCGCGGCCGACGCCGCCGCCTACCCGAAGTACAAGACCCCCAAGATCTTCGGCACGACGTTCCAGGCCGACCCGGGGCACGACTTCACCAAGCGCATCCGCTCACGCCACAACGGCATCCTGCGCGGCTGGATCACCCACGTGCGCGGCAGCGTGGCCGAGTACGAGCCGATCCGGTGGAAGAAGGGCGGCGTCACCGAGGGCCGCTTCGTCGGCCCGCCGGAGGGCGACGTGACCGCCTACGCCTCGCCGATCGCCGGGAACGTCGTCTTCCTGTCGGCCGTCGGCTGCGGCTCGGCGATGACCAAGCTGACCGTCGACCGCAGGGGCCTCGGCGCCAAGCGCTGCTCCCGCGCCGACCTGATCAAGCGCGCCAAGCGCTACGAGCGCCCCGCCCTCATCACCGTCCACCAGGGCAAGATCGTCAAGGTCCAGGAGATCTTCACCCCCTGACGGACGGGCGCGCGGCCTCGCGGGGGCGGGCCGCGCCGCACCCCGCGCGGGGAAAACACCGTGGAGATCTCTCCCGCCGGACCATCCGTGGGCATAGTGTGAGGTGATGGATCGTCGCATCTTCGGGCTGGAGAACGAGTACGGCGTGACCTGCACGTTCCGGGGGCAGCGCAGGCTGTCGCCGGACGAGGTCGCGCGCTACCTGTTCCGGCGGGTCGTGTCCTGGGGCCGATCGAGCAACGTCTTCCTCCGCAACGGCGCACGCCTCTACCTCGACGTGGGCAGCCATCCTGAATACGCAACACCCGAGTGTGACAACGTCATCGAGCTCGTCACCCACGACAAGGCCGGCGAGCGCATCCTCGAGGGACTCCTCGTCGACGCCGAGAAGCGGCTGCGCGAGGAGGGCATCGCGGGTGACATCTACCTGTTCAAGAACAACACCGACTCGGCCGGCAACTCCTACGGCTGTCACGAGAACTACCTGGTCGGCAGGCACGGCGAGTTCGGCCGGCTGGCCGACGTGCTCATCCCGTTCCTGGTGACGCGGCAGATCATCTGCGGCGCCGGCAAGGTGCTGCAGACGCCGCGCGGCGCTGTTTACTGCGTGTCGCAGCGCGCCGAGCACATCTGGGAGGGCGTCTCCAGCGCCACCACCCGCAGCCGGCCGATCATCAACACCCGTGACGAGCCGCACGCCGACGCCGAGCGGTTCCGCCGCCTGCACGTCATCGTCGGCGACTCCAACATGAGCGAGACCACGATGCTGCTCAAGGTCGGCGCCACCGACCTGGTGCTGCGCATGATCGAGGCCGGCACCGTGATGCGCGACCTGTCGCTGGAGAACCCGATCCGCGCCATCCGCGAGGTCTCCCACGACATGACCGGCCGCCGCCGGGTGCGGCTGGCCAACGGGCGCGAGGCGTCCAGCCTGGAGATTCAGGAGGAATACCTGTCGAAGGCGAAGGACTTCGTCGAGCGGCGCGGCGGCGACGCCATCGCCCGCCGGGTCCTGGAGCTGTGGGAGCGCACGCTGCGCGCCGTCGAGACCGGCAACCTCGACCTGGTGTCGCGGGAGATCGACTGGGTGACCAAATACCAGCTCATCGAGCGCTACCGCAAGAAGTACGACCTGCCGCTGTCGTCGCCCCGGGTGGCGCAGCTCGACCTGGCCTACCACGACGTCCACCGCAAGCGCGGCCTGTTCTACCTGCTGCAGCGGCGCGGCTCGGTGGAGCGGGTGGCCTCCGACCTGAAGATCTTCGAAGCCAAGTCGGTGCCGCCGCAGACGACCAGGGCGCGGCTGCGCGGCGAGTTCATCCGCAAGGCGCAGGAGAAGCGGCGCGACTTCACCGTCGACTGGGTGCACCTCAAGCTCAACGACCAGGCGCAGCGCACGGTTCTGTGCAAGGACCCGTTCCGCAGTGTCGACGAGCGGGTGGACAAGCTCATCGCGGGAATGTAGCGGGTGGTTTACCTCGGCCCTACCGGGATGTCGGATAGGGTGACGCGAACCTGACGTCTTTTCCGAGGGAAATCCATGCGCCGCGCTCTGGCCGCTCTGGCCGCCGTGCCTTTGATCTTGTTCGCCGCCGCGTGCGGTTCCGAACCGACCGCCACCACGGCCACCACCGGCGCCGGCTCCGCGGGGGTGAAGGTCACCGGACAGGTGGGCGCCAAGCCCACGGTGACCTTCCCCTCCGGCAAGCCCGCCACGAAGTCCTCCTACGAGGTCGTCACGGCAGGCACCGGCCCGGCCGTCAAGACCGGTGACCAGCTCATCGTCAACCTCACCGTCTACAACTGGGACGGCAAGGAGAACGCCTTCCAGGGCTCCTCCTACGACACCAAGGCGCCCGAGACCATCCCGGTCAACGAGCAGCTCCCGCAGGTGCTGCGTGACGGCTTCACCAAGGTCAAGCACGGCGGCCGGCTGCTCGCCGTCATGGCCAGCGACTCCGAGGCCCAGCAGCAGAACGCCCAGCCGGCCCAGCCGACGAAGGTCTTCGTGCTCGACGTCGTCGGCACGCCGCCCAAGCCGCTGGCCGCCGCCACCGGCAAGGAGACCGGCGACAGCCTCAAGGGCGTCAAGGTGGAGAGCCCCGGCGGCGACAAGGCGCCCGTGCTCACCACCAAGACGGACGCCAAGCCGTCCAAGGAGCTCGTGGTCAAGACGCTGATCGAGGGCACCGGCGCCAAGGTGCAGCCGACCCAGACGCTCACCGTCCACTACACGGGCAAGATCTGGGGCACCGACAAGGAGTTCGACTCCAGCTGGGGCCGGGGCGAGCCCGCCGCGTTCCCGCTGTCGAACGTCATCCAGGGCTGGCAGAAGGGCCTGGCCGGCGTGCCGGTCGGCAGCCGCGTCGTGATGAGCATCCCGCCGGACCTCGGCTACGGAGCCCAGGAGCAGCAGGGCATCCCGGCCAACAGCACGCTGGTGTTCGTCGTGGACGTGCTCGCCGCCTACTGACCGGCGCCGTACGGGATCCCGAGAGGCCCGTCGGCGGACGCGGCGCGCGCGGTAGCATCGCCGGGCCCGGTGGCACCATGCCGCCGGGCCCGTTCGCGTCCGGGAGGCTCCGATGCGCCGACGCGCCCTCGCGGTGCTGCTGCCCCTCGCCTGCACCCTCGCCTGCACCGCCGCCTGCAACGCTGCGGCTCCTGAGGTGACGGGGCCCTTCGGGGCCCGCCCCACGGTGGTCCTGGCGCCGGAGGCCGCCGATCCCGCCGTCCGGGTGGTCCTGGAGGGCGACGGCCCGGAGATCGGGCCGGACGACCTGGCCGTCGTCCACTACGCCGCGCACGTGCGGGCCGGCGGCGCGGCCCGGACCGCAGACTCCACCTTCGCCCGCGGCGCCCCCACGGCCGTCGTGCCGCCCGCGCTGGCCGCCGCCCTGCCCGGCCACCGTGTCGGCAGCCGCCTGCTCGTCACCCCGCCGCGCGATCAGCCCGCCGCCCCCGTGTACGTGGCCGACCTGCTCGGCAGGCACGCGGCCGGGGCGTCCCTGGACGCCGGCGGCGGGGAGCTGCACGGGGTCCGGGTGAGCGGCGGCGCCCGGCCGGTGCTGAGGCTGCCCCAGGGGCCGCCGCCGGGCCGGTTCGCCGCCGTGGTGCTCAGCCGGGGCGGCGGGCCCGCCGCGAGCGCCGGGCGGCTGCTGGTGGCCCAGTACGAGGGCGTGGCCTGGGACGGCGGGCGGTCCGTCGGCTCGACGTGGCGGGCCGGACGCCCGGCGGCCTTCACCGTGGGCGACGGCGGCGTCATCGCCGGCTGGGACCATGCCCTGCTCGGCGTCCCGGCCGGGAGCAGGGTGCTCATGATCGTGCCGCCCGCCGACGGCTACGGCGCGAGCGGCCATCCGCCCCTCGGCGTCGGACCGGGCGAGACCCTGGTCTACGTGATGGACGTCCTGGCGGTCTACTGACGGGACGCGTACGCGTGAGGCTTGCTTCCGGGTGGTGATGCCGTTGCAATGGGCGTCATGATCAGATTCCTGACCGTGATCGTGACCGCCGGAGCGCTGGTGGCGGGGGTGGCGCCCGCCGCGTCGGGGGCGGAGCCGGCGCAGCTGTGCGCGAAGGTGCGGCCGTGCGTGGTGGGCGGCGACACCGGGTGGGCGTGGGTGCACGCCGCCGCCTCCGGCGTGCGCCAGGGCCGCGCGGTCGCGGCGCGGCTGCTGCGCAACGCCGAGGCCGTGCGCCGCTCGTACGGGGTGCCGGAAGGGGTGTCGATCTTCGTGATCAGGAAGGGCGGGTGCTGGCGGGCGTACGGGTCGTCCGAGCGGGTGCCGAGCCGGGCCTGCACGATCCGGCGGGCCGGACGGGAGCTCTAGACTCAACGCCGTTCAGTTAGGGCTGGGGTCGTGGCGTCAAGGGCTGGCCCGGAGCATGTTGATGCTGATGGTGGCTTTGTAGGTGGTCCGGTCGATGGCGGGTCCGCGGGCGTTGTATTTGGAGATCGCG
>NZ_JBGNUU010000014.1:28457-270961 GCF_041950485.1 Nonomuraea sp. ATR24 | reverse complement strand
CCGGACACCGCCCCCGCCCCGGACACCGCAAGCGCCACTTCCGGCGAGAGCGGCCTCCCGAAGGACGCCCCCCGTACGGAAGACGTACAGGAGCCTGCGGCGGCGGGCCACTCGGGCGCCGCAGCGGGCGAGGACGGGACGGATGCGGCTCCTCGCCCCGGGGATCCAGCTACCGGTGATCTCGTTCCGGCCCCTGCGGGCGGGGCCGGGGGAGGCGGGGCGGGGGATGCGGCGTCCGGCGCTGCTGGTGCCGGCGGGGGATCCAGCCCGGCCGGCGCAGGCTCGGCGACCGGCGATGGCCTCCCGGACGACGTCGCCCGTACGGAGCACGTACGGGAGCCCGTGCCGGAGGCTCGTGTGATCGCCGCAGGCGGGGGCGAGGCCGTGCCCACGGCGCAGGGGGGTGCCGCAGCGGGGGACGCCGCACAGGCCGGGAGGTCCCCGGGTGCTCGCCACGCGGGGTTGGCGGTGCGGGGGTTGCGGGTGCGGTTCGGGGAGGTGGTGGCGCTCGACGGGGTCGACCTGACCGTGCCCGACGGCGCCGTGGTGGGACTGATCGGGCCGAACGGGGCGGGCAAGTCGACGTTCATCGCCGCCGTGACCGGCTTCGTCGCCGGTTACGAGGGCACGGTGACGCTGGCCGGGCAGCCGATCGACCGGCTGGCCCCGGCGGCGCGGGCCCGCCGGGGGCTGCGCCGCACGTTCCAGACGACGGTGATCGCCCCCGAGCTCACCCAGTACGAGTATCTGACGATCGGCGCCGGCCGGCGGCTGCCCAGGCGGGAGGCGGACGAGCTGCTGGAGTTCTTCGGCTGCCCGCCGGGCGAGGTGCCGGTGTCGATCGTGGACGTCGGGACCCGGCGCCTGCTGGACGTGGCCGCGGCGGTCGCGGCGGGGCCGAGGGTGGCGCTGCTCGACGAGCCCGCTGCCGGGCAGTCGGCGGCGGAGTCCCTGAAGCTCGGCGCGTGCCTGGTGGAGGCGCCGAGACGCTTCGGGGTGTCGATCCTCCTGGTCGAGCACGACATGGAGCTCGTCCGGGCCGCTTGTCAGGAGGTGACGGTGCTCGACTTCGGGCACGTCATCGCCTCGGGGCCCACCGGTGACGTCCTCGAGGATCCGGCCGTGATGGCCGCCTACCTCGGCGCCGCGGACGTGCCGGTGCCCTGAACCCCCCACCCCTCCAGACGAAGGATGTGCCTCACATGAAGCGTTCGCATCTGGCCGCGGCGGCCGCCGCCGTCCTGGTTCTCGCCTCCGCCGCCTGCTCGGGGGAGGGCGGCGGGGCCGACGGCCCGATCAAGGTGGGTTCGATCAACGGCATCACCGGCCTGTTCCAGACGCCGGAGGTCCCGCAGGCGGTCAAGGCGGTCTTCGACGAGGTCAACGCCGCGGGCGGCATCGGGGGCCGCAAGCTGGAGCTCATCAGCAAGGACGACGCGATGAACCCGCAGCGTTCGACGGAGGCGGCGATCGAGCTCATCGAGTCGGAGGAGGTGGTGGCGCTCGTCGGCTCGTCGAGCGCGGTCGACTGCGGTCTCAACCGGGCGACCTACAGCAACGCCGGCATCGTGTCCGTCCCGGCGATCGGCGTCGACCCGGCCTGCTTCACCAGCCCGAACATCGCCCCGGTGAACCCCGGCCCGTTCAAGCTGCTGACGGCGATGCTCTACTACGCCTCCGAGACGCTCAAGCACGACAAGGTCTGCATGTTCTACACGACGCTGCCCGGCAGCGGCGGCGGCATCGACGCCGCGATCAAGGAGTGGAGCGACCTCACCGGCAAGGCGCTCACGGTCAAGGACACCTCGGTGGGCCAGGGCGACCCGACGCCCTACCTGGTCAAGGCCAAGGGCGCGGGCTGCCAGGCGGTGCTCTACAACGCGCAGGTGGGCCCGTGGTTCGCGCAGGCCAAGACGCAGGGCATGCAGGACGTGGACTTCATCATGGGCGCCAACAGCTACACCGACGCCAACGCGGAGGTCATCCCGGAGGGCATGAACGCCTACGCCGGGACGGAGTGGCAGCCGTACACGGACGAGACGCTGCCGGGCAACGACCGCTGGGCCAGGGTCGTCGACGGGAGCAAGATCCAGAAGACGGCGTTCAGCCAGGGCGCGGTGATGGCGGCGGACGTGTTCGTCCAGGTGCTCAAGACGGTCAAGGGCCCGATCACCCGGGAGTCGGTGACGGAGGCGTTCAAGACCATGCGGCCGATCGACTACCCGATGGTCGGCACCCCGTACGTCTTCGGCCCCGGCGAGGCGCACAACCCGATCGAGGGCAGCCGGTTCGTCAAGGTCCAGGACCGCAAGTGGCAGGTGCTGCCGGAGGACTTCATCGTCCCGGGCCGGAAGTGACCGGCCAGGCCCGCCCAGGAGGTGCTCGATGCTGAATTCCGTGGTCGCCGGGCTGACCAGCGGCGGCGTGTACGCGCTGCTGGGGCTGTGCGTCGTGCTGACCTACCGGCTGGTCGCCGTGGTCAACTTCACGATGGCGGCCGTCGGCGCGATGGGCGCCTTCGTCATGGTGTCGCTCATGGACGCCGGGCTGGGCGTGTGGCTGGCGCTGCCGCTCGGCGTCGCGGCGGGGGCGGCGCTGTCGGCGCTGCTGGGCGCCGTGCTCGTCCGCTGGTTCGGCGACCACGACGAGCGCACCAAGGCCGCCGTCACCGTCGCCGTGTACGTGGCCGTCATGGCGATCGGCCTGCGGCTGTTCGGCGGCACGACGACGGGAGCGCGCCGGTTCCCCGCGCCGTTCGACACGCCCGCGTTCACCGTCGGCGGCGTCGTGGTGCCCCAGTCGGTGCTGGTGTCGCTGGCGTTCGCGGTGCTCATCACGGTGGGCGTCGGGCTGCTGCTCAACCGCACGCTCGTCGGCCTGCGGCTGCAGGCGCTGTCCGAACGGCCCGCCACGGCCGAGGTCGTCGGCATCCCGGCGCCCAGGCTCGCCGTCGGCGTGTGGGCGGCGATCGGCGCCGTCACCACGCTGGTGATCCTCCTGGTGGCGCCGAGGCTCGGCGGCGACTTCTCCACGCTGGGCAACCTCATCGCCACCGCCTTCGCCGTCGCCATGGTCGGCGCCTTCCGCAGCCTGCCGCTCACGCTCGCCGGCGGCCTCGTCCTCGGCTGCCTGGAGGGCCTGTCGGCGTCGCTGAGCGCGATCCAGCAGTACCGGGGCGTCGTCCCGTTCCTCGTGATCGTGGTGCTGCTGTGGTGGCGCAGCCGGCACGAGGTCTGGGACACCGCCCACAGCAGATGACCCAAGAGGAGAGCAGAGCATGACCGTTCCCGCCTCCACCCGTGCCGCCGTGCTGCGCGCGCACGGCGAGCCGCTGGTGATCGAGGAGCTGCCGCTGCCCGGCGAGGTCGAGCCGGGCGCCGCGATCGTCCGGATCACCTGCGCGACCCTGTGCGCCACCGACGTGCACCTGTGGAACGGCGCCATGTCCTGGCCCGGCATGCTGCCGATGGTGCTGGGCCACGAGATGACCGGCACCGTCGAGGCCGCCGGTCCCGGCACCGTCGACGCCCTCGGCCGCCCCGTCAAGGCGGGCGACCGGATCGGCTGGTCGGAGTCCGTCTGCGGCCGCTGCTACGGCTGCACCGTGCTGCGCGCCCCCGTCGCCTGCGCGGACCGCGGCTACGGGTTCCGCCAGCGGGCCGACCGCTGGCCGTACGCCACGGCGGGGCTGGCCGGGCACGCCTACGTCACCCCCGGCGCGCTCAAGGTCGTGCTGCCCGACGACGTCGCCGACACCTGGGCCGCCGCGGCCGGCTGCGCCGTCAAGACCGTCCTGCACGCCTTCGAGCGGGCCGGGAGCGTACGGCCCGGATCGAGCGTGGTGGTGCAGGGCGCCGGCGCGCTCGGGATCATCGCCACCGCCGTCGCCCGCACCGCCGGGGCGGGCACCGTCATCACCGTCGGCGCGCCCGGCAGCCGGCTGGAGCTGGCCCGCCGGTTCGGCGCCGACGTGGTCGTCGGGCTCGACGGCGACGCGGCGAGCCGGGTCGCCGCCGTCCTGGACGCCACCGGCGGCCGGGGCGCCGACCTCGTCCTCGACCTGGCCGGCGCGCCCGGCGTCGGGGCCGAGGCCGTCGACATGGCGGCCTGGGGCGGCCGGTTCGTCGTCGTCGGCAGCACCGGCCCGCGCCCCGACCCGATCCCGCTCGGCACGATCATGGGCAAGGAGCTGACCGTGCTCGGCTCGCTCAACGGCGACGTCGGCGACTACTACCGGGCCGTCGAGTTCCTGCGCGCCTTCCGTACGCGCTTCGCCTGGGACGAGCTGTTCGGCGAGCCGGTCGGGCTCGGCGGGGCGAGCGCCGCCCTGGCGTCGATGGCGCGGCTCGACCAGGTCAAGGCCGTCATCCACCCGTGGCTGCCCTGACGAACCCCCCATACCTACGAGGAGACAGATGTCCACCGTGCCGCGCCGCAGGATCGGAACCTGCGGCCCCGAAGCCTCCGTCCTGTCCCTGGGATCGTGGCACACCTACGACCGGATGGATTTCGCCGACGCGGTCGCCCTCGTGCGCCGCGCCGTCGACCTGGGGATCAACCTGTTCGACATCGGCGTCTACGGCTTCCCCGGGCACCCGCCGGTCTTCACCGACGTGCTGTTCTCGGCGATCGTGCGCGCCGCCGGAATCGCCCGCGACGACTACCTGCTGTCGGAGAAGCTCTGGCTGGAGGGCTACCCCGAGCAGCCGCTGCGCGACCAGCTCGAACGTGCCCTGTTCCGCGTCGGCGCCGACCGGGCCGACCTCGTCGTCCTGGGCGACATCCGGCGCGCCGACCTCGACCTGCGGCGGCTCGCCGCCGACCTGGCCGACCTGGAGGCCGCCGGGCTCGTCGGCTGCTGGGGCGTCAACAACTGGTCGGCCACCTCGGTCCGCACGCTGCGCGACCACGCCCTGGAGGCGGGCTCGCCGGGACCGCAGCTCGCCCAGCTCAAGTACAGCCCGTGCCGCCGCTCCATCCCCGACGGCGAGCCGTTCGCCGCGCTGTTCGCCGAGGGCATCTCGCTGCAGGCGTCCGACGTCATGGAGGGCGGCATCCTGGCGGGCCGGGCGACGCCGACCCGCGAGATCGGCCGCGACCCCGGCGGGATCCGCGACCAGATCATGGCCGCCGCCAAGGGGCTCGCCGAGGTCGCCGCCGACCTGGACGCCACCCCGGCACAGCTCTGCGTCGCGTTCACGCTCGCCCACCCGGCCACCTGCACCGTGCTGTTCGGCGTCACCCGCATGCGGCAGCTCACCGACAACGTCGGCGCGCTGGCGCTGCTCGAACGGGTCGGCGCCAAGCGGCTGCGCGAACTGGTCGAACCGTTCTGGGCCGACCGCGACGCCGTCGACCCCGAAGGGCCCTGATCCCGCGCACGCCGCCCCGGGAATGTCGGGCCGCGCGCGTATCGTGATCTCATGCCCGACATCGAGGTCGCCGGCCGCGAGGTACGCGTGACGAGCCCCGACAAGGTGGTGTTCCCGCAGGCCGGGATCACCAAGCTCGACCTGGTCCGCTATTACGAGCGGGTCGGCGAGGCGGCGCTGCGCGGCGTCCACGGCCGGCCGATGGTGCTCAAGCGGTTCGTCAAAGGCATCGAGGAGGAGCCGTTCTTCCAGAAGCGGGCCCCGGCCAAGCGGCCCGCCTGGATCGAGGTGGCCGAGCTGCGCTACCGCTCGGGGCTCAGCGCCGAGGAGGTCGTCTGCACCGACCTGGCGCAGCTCCTGTGGGTGGTCAACCTGGGCTGCGTCGACCTCAACCCGCACCCGGTCCGCGCCGACGACCTGGCCAGCCCGGACGAGCTGCGCATCGACCTCGACCCGGTGCCGGGCGTCGGCTGGGCCGACGTGCTGGCCACCGCCCAGGTCGCCCGCGAGGTGCTGGCCGACCACGGGCTGACCGCCTGGCCCAAGACGTCCGGCTCGCGCGGCTTCCACGTCTACGCCCGCATTGAGCGGCGCTGGCCGTTCGCCCAGGTGCGCAAGGCGGCCGAGACCGTCGCCCGCGAGGTCGAGCGGCGCGCCCCCGGGCTGGCCACCAGCCGGTGGTGGAAGGAGGAGCGCCACGGCGTGTTCGTCGACTTCAACCAGAACGCCTACGACCGCACCGTCGCCTCCGCCTACTCCGTGCGCGCCGTGCCCGACGCCCGCGTCTCCACCCCGCTCAGCTGGGACGAGGTGCCCGGCTGCGACCCGGCCGCCTACACGGTCGCCACCGTGCCCGCGCGGCTGGCCGAGCTCGGCGACCCGTGGGCCGACATGGACGCCCACCCCGGCTCCCTCGACGGCCTGCTGGAGCTGGCCGAGGAGCTGGGCCCGCCGCCCAAGCCGCCCAAGGGCAGCGGGCGCCGCGTGCAGACCCGGCCCGTCATCGAGATCGCCAAGGCCCAGCACAAGGACGAGGCGCTGGCCGGGCTGGAGCGCTGGAAGGCCCGCCACCCCGACGTGGCCGCCCTCCTGGAGCCCGCCGACGTGCTCGTCGACGGCATGCGCGGGCGCAGCAGCGTGTGGTATCGGATCCGCGTCAACCTGCAGAACGTGCCGGAGGACCGGCGGCCCCCGCAGGAGCCCCTGGAGTCCGACTACGACCCCTGGACCTGACGCCCGCCGTCCTCACACGCCCGCCGTCCTGACAGGCCCGCCTGCCCCCGCTCTCGCCGGCCCCTGCGCGCCGCGGGGGCCGCCCGCGTGGATGCCCGCGTGGATGCCCGCGCGGGCATGTACGCGGGCATGCGACTTGTCGTCACTCGTCCGCGGTGATGACCTGGGACGCCTGGTAGGCGGCCTCGCGGGGGCCGTCGGCGCGCACCTGGCGCAGCAGTGCCCGCCACGGCTCCGGCCAGCCCGCCCGCGGCCCGCACTCGGCCGCCAGACCCACCGCCAGCAACGCCGCCACCTCGGCCGTCACCTCATTCGTCCCCAGGCCCGGGGGATGAAGGGCGGCGAGGCGCTGGGCGTGGGGGAGGACCCGGTCGGCGGGGACGTCCTCCGCCGACCGGGCGAGGGCGTGGGCCGTCGTGACGGCGGCCAGGACGCCCGGGACCGTCCGGGTCAGCCGGTCCAGCACGGCGTGCGGGTCGTCCCAGTCGACGGTGGCGGCCAGGAGCTCGGCGGCGAGGTGGGCAGGCAGCTCGGCGGCTACCTCCGCTACCACCGCCGCCGCCGGCTCGCGGTCGGCCCGGTGCGCCTCGCACAGGTCCGACACGACGGCGGCCAGCCGCTGGGCGGCCGGACGGTCGCGGTCGGCGCCCGCGTCGGGCTCGGCCGGCGCGGCGGCCAGCGTCCGTACGGCCCCGCGCAGCTCGGCCGTCCCGTGCCCGGAGCACGCCGCGCTGACCAGCCCCCGCGCGGCGGCCCTCCAGTCGGCGGTCTCGTCCAGCCCGGAGAGAAGCCCGGCCAGCCGCTCCACGGCCTCCGGCGCGTACGCGGCCCAGCGGGGCAGCGTCTCGACGGCGATCAGCCGCGTCCGCCGGTCCCGCGCCCGCGTCGCGGCCACCACCAGCCCCCCGTACGCGACCCGCCACCGCTCCGGCACCGCCAGCGGATGCACCCCGAGCACCGGAGCCGCCACATCCCCCGCCGCACCGTCACCCACCACACCGCCGTCCGGGGAGGCCGGGCCGCCGTTCGTCGCGCGGTCCGCGGGGGAGGGCGGGGGGTCGCTCGCCGGGGAGCCGGCCGGGGCGCCTACGGCTTCGCGTAGGAGGGGCCAGGCTTCCGGGGCGGGGAGGAGGCCGAGGGCGGCTGAGACGATGGCCACGCGGACGTCCTTGTGCTGCCCGTCGGCGTGCCAGAGGTCCCGCAGGGTCCCGATGGCGCCGGGGGCGCGGTGGCGGGCGAGGAGCCGGACGGCTTCCTTGCGCGCGGTGACCTTGCCCCCGGCGAGTACCGGCTCCAGGGCCGCCGCCAGCTCGGCGGGCGGGGTGAACCGGGCCGCCCGCGCCGCCGCGTACACCGCCACGTGCGCGTCGTCGCCGCTCGCGCGGGCGAGCAGGGCGGCGAGCACGTCCTGGGGCCGGGCCGTCCACGGGAGCGCGGTGAGCGCGGCCCGCCGCAGCAGCGCCTCGTCCGACTCCAGGTGGCGGCGGAGGCGCCCGGCCTCGACGCCGGGGATCTCGCCCAGTGACCGCACGGCGTGCGCCCGCTCGCCGGTGGGCAGGCCGCCCTGGCCCGCGACCTGTTCGAGCAGCTTCACGTACGCGTCGCGCTGCCGGGCGGTCCATCGCAGGACGGCCCGGCGGGGGACGTGACGCACCTGCCGCACGTCGCTCCTGGCGAAGCGGCCGGAGGGGGCGCGCCGGCCGAGGACGGCGTCCAGCAGGTCGGTGCGGTGCCACACCAGCGCGGCGAACACGCTGCCCACGGCCACCGTCGACGGGTCGGCGGCCAGCAGCCCGGCCACGCGCTCGCCCCGGGTGCGGGGCGGCTCCAGCCAGAGGTCGATCGCCTCGATGGCGGTGAGCTCGCTGACCGCGGTCAGGGCACGTCGCAGCGCCTGTTGCAGCTCGGGCAGGTCGTGGCCGCGCCGCCCGAGCGCGTTGGCGAGCAGGAAGGCCAGCTTGTGCCGGTCGCGGCGGCCGCCCGCCTCCAGGTGGGGCGCGAGCCGCCGCACCAGCGTGACCTCCTGGCCGCGCCGCAGCACGCGCGACAGGTGGCTGAGCGAGGCGGTGCCCACGTAGCCGGTCAGCCGGTCGAAGGCGCGCAGGCCGTACTCCAGCAGGGCGGGGTCGTCGCGCGCGGCCCCCTGCTCGAAGACGCGGGTCGCCAGGCGGGCCAGGGCGAGCCGGGTGTGGTAGGAGCAGTCGCGGGCGGCCAGCGCGTCCTCGACGAGCCGGTCGAGGCCGGGCACGTGCTCGGCCGCGAACAGCCGGGGCGGGACGGCGGCCAGTGCGGCGAGGGCGGCCTGGCGTACCGGGTCCTGTTCGTTGCGCAGCCGCCCGAGCGCGCCGAGCAGGCGGATGAACACGGCGGGGTCGCGGTCGCGCCCGGCGCAGGCGATCAGGTGGCCGTACCCGATGGCCCGGTCGGCGCCCTCGGACCGGCGGGTCGCGGCCAGCAGGGCGGGCTCGGCGTCGGCGTAGGGCAGGAAGGCGGTGATCTCCAGGGTGCGCGCCGGGTCGTCGGCGACGGCGCGCAGCCCGAGCATGCGCCGGGCCTCGGCGACGCGCGGGCGCAGCGGCAGCACGTTCAGCAGGAACGGCGACGGCAGCGCCCGCGACCGGTCCACGCCGGCGGTCGCCGCTCGAACACGGCCTCCCTGCGGCCCGGCGCCACCGCCCGCAGCAGGTTGATCAGCGCGGGCTCGTGGTCGCGCACCGCCCGCCCGGCCTCGCCGAGCCGGTCGTCGGGCAGCGCGGCCAGCCGCCGCCGGATCGCGGCGCGCCGCAGCAGCCCGGCGAGCTGCGCCTGCCGCCCGGGGACCAGGTAGAGGGCGAGCGTGCGGTCGGGGTCGGCCTTCAGCAGCAGGCTCACGCACCGGGCGCCGCGCGGGCTCCAGTGCTGCTCCAGCACGGTGATCACGCGTCCGGGAGCGTGCGCGGCGGCGGCCTCGACGCCGGGGCCGCGCGTGAGCCACCACGCCGGGCGGAGCGGGAGCGGCAGCCCGGCCAGCGCCGATTCGGCGTGCCCGAGCACGAGCAGCGGGTGCCGCCTGGCCAGCGCGCGCCAGTTGGGCACGGCATGCTCCAGGCCGGGCAGCAGGGCGGCGGCCAGATCGGCGGGGCAGGCCGGGAGCAGGCTCGCCGCCTCGCGGTCTCCCCACCGCTGCCGCACGTCGTCGATGAGCAGCGCGGCCAGGTCGCCGCGGCCGTGACGCCGGATCGCCCGGTAGACCTCGGCCCGCCGCGCGGCCGGGCCGGTGCGGACGATCCGCGCGACGACCTCGTCCGGGGCGCCGAGCTTGACCGCCGAGACGATCGCGTAGCGGCCGACGTCCGGGTCGGGGTCGCCGGTGGCCCGGGCGATGTGGGGGAGGTCGCGGGCCGCCGCCGCCAGCCGCACGGCGAGGAAGCGCTCGTACGGGCCGAGCCGGGCCAGGCCGTCGAGCAGGGCGCGCAGCTCGGGCCGGCCGGCCAGGCGCCGCCCGTGCTCGGCCAGGCGGCGGCACCGCTGCCCGTGCGCGACCTGTTCCACGTCCTTGATCAGAGCATGAGGCCGCATAACTGCCCCATTATGGGGGCTTGCGGCGTCAGCCGCGGGTCGGCCGCTGGTAGCCCTCGTCGCCGCCGTAGACGTGCCGGTCGGGGTCGCGTTCGGGCTGGTTCGCCGGGCTGGTCGGCGACGCGGTGTGTTCCTCGGCGAAGTCCTCCGACGGCATCGGCGGCGGGTTCAGGTAGTCGTGCCAGGTGATCCGGCCCCTCGGCATGGCGTCGGTGGTCAGCGCGCCCTTGCGCTGGGCGGCGGCGACCTTGCCCGGGTAGCGCAGGGGCGGGCACAGCCGCCGCAGCCCTCGGGCGGCCAGCCAGGTCCTGACCAGCTCGGACGTGGCCAGCACGTGCGGCCCGCCGTACTCGGTCACGGCGCGGCCCGGTCCGTCGGCGAGCAGGCCGGTCACCCGGGCGGCGGCCTCGCCCGCGTCGAGCGGCTGCCACGGCAGCGACCGGTCGACCGGCAGCACCGGCGAGCCGGCCAGCCCGCGCAGCACCTGGTCGAGCCGCTGGTGCAGGTGGGTGACGCGGAGGATGGTGAAGGGCAGGCCGCTCTCCCTGACGAACCGTTCTGCCTCGGCCCGGCGGCGCATGGGCCCGGACCGCCCGGCCCCGACGGCGGAGACGTGCAGCAGGTGCGTCACGCCCGCCTCCCGGGCGGCGGTGACGAGCGCGCGGGTGCCGGTGGCGTCGACGGTCAGCGCGCCGGGCGCGGTGCCGGGCCGCGACAGCAGGTCGCCCGCCGTCGCGCGGTCCAGCGCGGCCAGGTGGACGACGGCGTCGCAGCCGGCCACGGCCTCGCGCACGCCGTAGCCCGTGGCCAGGTCGCCGCGCACCCAGGTGACGTCACGCCGGGGCTGCTCCTCCCGGCTCAGCGCCCGGATCTCGTGGCCGGCCCTGAGGAGGGCGGGCACCGCGGCCCGGCCGAGCGTGCCGGTCGCGCCCGTCAGCATGATGAGCATGACCAGCACCTACCCACCAGGCCCCGGACATGCCCGTCAGTCCCCGGCCGGTGGGGCGGCGGCGCGGGCGATGCCCGCCGCGGCCGCGCGCAGCGGCTCCACCAGCCGGGGCAGCTCGCGGGCCCGCCGGGCGGCCAGCACGATCCCGACCGCCGCGATGGCGCGGCCCTCCACGAGCACCGGCGCCGCCGCCGAGCACGACCCGGCCGTCATCTCCTCGTACGTGAGCGCGTGGCCCTGCGCCCGCACGGCGGCCAGCTCGCGCGCCAGCCGCCCCGGCTCGGTGATGGTGTGCGCGGTGGGGCGTTCGAGGGTGCGCGCCAGGTAGGACTGCACGAACCAGTCGGGCTCGTGCGCCAGCAGCGCCTTGCCCACGCCCGTCGGGTGCATCGGCAGCCGCCCGCCGGTCCGCGACACGATGGGCACGGCGCGCCTGCCGTACACCTTGTCCACGTACAGGACCTCCATGCCGTCGCGGACGGCCAGGTGCACGTTCTCGCCGGTGCTCGCGAACAGCTCCTGCAGCCACGGCTGCGCGACCTCGCGCAGCCGTCCGGGCGCGAGCTGGCCGAGCTCCCACAGCCGAAGCCCGACGCGCAGCCGCCCGCCGGGGTCGCGGCTGAGCGCCTGCCACCGCTCCAGCTCGCCGACCAGCCGGTGCGCCGTCGCCAGGGCGACGCCGCTGCGCTCGCTGATCTGCGTGAGCGTGAGCTCGCGGTGGGTGGCGTCGAACGCGCCCAGGATGGCCAGCACCTTGGAGGTGACCGTACGGCCCGGCTCGCGGGCGCCGCCTGACATGTCGCCATTCTTCCACTGAGCGGAAGCCGGTTCTCGATCCGGGACCCGGCGGGCAGCATGCTGTGCTCATGCGAACTCAGGTAGGGATCATCGGCGCCGGACCGGCCGGCCTGCTCCTTTCTCACCTGCTCCACCTGCGCGGCATCTCCTCGGTGGTGCTGGAGAAGCGCAGCCGCGACTACGTCGAGCGCCGGGTCCGCGCCGGCGTGCTGGAGCAGGGCACGGTCGACACGCTCGTGGAGGCGGGCGTCGGCGGGCGGCTGCTCCGCGAGGGCCTGCCCCACCACGGCATCGAGCTCCGCTATGGCGGCGCGGGACACCGCATCCCGTTCGAGAAGCTGGTGCCCGGCCGGGCCATCACCGTGTACGGCCAGCAGGAGGTGGTCAAGGACCTCATCGCCGCCAGGCTGGAGGCGGGCGGCGACGTGCGGTTCGAGGTCGAGGACGTGGCGATCCACTCGCCGGAGGACCGGCCGTACCTGACGTTCGGCGGTGAGCGGCTGGACTGCGACGTGATCGCCGGGTGCGACGGGTTCCACGGCGTGTCGAGGCCGTCGGTGCCGCCGGGCGTGCTGCGGACCTACGAGCGCGACTACCCGTTCGCCTGGCTCGGCATCCTGGCCAGGGTGGCGCCGTCGTCGGAGGAGCTGATCTACGCCAGGAACGAGCGCGGCTTCGCCCTGCACAGCATGCGCACGCCCGAGATCAGCCGCTTCTACCTCCAGGTGCCGCCCGACGCCGACGTGGCCGAGTGGCCCGACGAGCGGATCTGGGCCGAGCTGAAGGCCCGGCTGGAGACGGTGCCCGGGTTCGCGCTGACGACCGGCGAGATCATCGAGAAGGGCGTCACGCCGATGCGCGGCTTCGTCACCGAGCCGATGCAGTACGGCCGCCTCTACCTGGCCGGGGACGCCGCCCACATCGTGCCGCCGACCGGCGCCAAGGGGCTGAACCTGGCCGTGGCCGACGTGCGGGTGCTCACCGAGGCGCTGGCCGCGTTCTTCCACGACGGCTCCACCGGCCTGCTCGACGGCTACTCCGAGGCGTGCCTGAAGCGGGTGTGGCGGGCCCAGCACTTCTCGTGGTGGATGACGACGCTGCTGCACACGTTCGACTCCGACGACGACTACGGGCGCCGGCTGCAGCTGTCCCACCTGGACTACGTGACGTCCTCGGAGGTCGCGGCCACGACGCTGGCGGAGAACTACGTGGGACTGCCCTTCCCCTGAGCCGGCCGCCCGGACGTGGGCGGGACGGGTAAAGGGGTTTTGGCATGGTTTAGGGTTTGATGGTGCTTTTTGCGGATGGATGGGCGGCTGCGCCGCTGCGCTCGGTCATGCAGACCCTCGGGCAGGACCAGCTCGCCAGGATGACCACGGACCCCGGTCTCGTCGCCGCGGTGGACCAGCACGCCGCGGTGCTGCGGGACGCGATCCCGCTGGATCGCGAGACGCTGGGCGACTACCTGCTCGGCTTCCTCGACGAGCTGCGACACCGGGGCTGGGCGTTCAGCGGCGAGCCGGACGCCGCCGCCCTCCGTCTGACGGCGGTGTGCTGGCTCGCCCGCGAACGGGGCTTCCTCGAGGGGGAGCTCCCCGCCTGACGCGCCGGGACCGGCCGGGCGGCCGGTCCCGTGAGGCACGTCAGGGTTCCCGGTAGTCGGACCGGGTGGCGCCGCCCGACTGGACGTGCGGAGCCTCCTCGGTCATCTGCTGGGCGTCCCCGCGACCCCGCTGGTACGCCTCCGCGTGCGCCCTGGCCTGCGGCGCCTCCTGCTCGATCCGGCCCAGCCAGCGTTCCCACCGCTGCTGCATCGGCCGGACGAGACCGCCGCCCACGCCGATGGCCGCGATGGCGCCGAGCGTCGCCAGCACCGTGATCAGCACCGGGATCGTGACCGCGGTGGCCACCCCGATCTGGTTGAGCGCGGCGATGATGCCCAGGGCCCAGATGAACACGGCGGCGGCCGTCGCCAGCCAGCGGCCGTACGAGAGCTCGCCGAGCGCACTGGAGATGATGTCCCGGACCGCCTTGGCGATGGCCCCGGCCACCACGATGATCACGATCGCGACCGCGGCCAGCGGCAGCCAGGCCACCACGCCGGTGAGCAGCGTCGAGATCGGGTTCGGCCCGAACACGCTGAAGGCGATCTGCAGCGTGATCAGCAGCAGCGCGTAGTACAGGAGCTTCGACAGCAGCCCGCTGGCGCCGTAACGGCTGCGTTCCTGCCACCGCCCGGCGGCGCCGCTGCGTGCCACCGCGCGGTCGAAGCCGACCCGGTTCAGCAGCTTGCCCAGGACCTTCGCCAGCACCTTGGCCACGATCCAGCCGATAATGAGAATGACGACGAATGCGACAAGCTTCGGAACGAATGTCGCGATCATCCGCCAGGCATCGGATATGCCTTGGCCTATGTTGATGTCCACGGTTTCCTCCTCCGAGGAGCCAATGCCTGCGCGCTACCCGCTCAGCGTGCCGATATACACGGAGAGCGACGATAAATGCTGGTTTTTGGCATATTTGGTCAACGGAGAGTAATGACATGGCTTGGCGGAGGCCGGGAATTCGGATGACAAGCCTGTCGCCGTGCGCCTAGGGTGCCGCGCATGGATCAGTGCGACTGCGGCGCGGAAGCCGGCCCCCTCGGCCTGTGCGAGGACTACTACTACGCGATCCTGGCCGAGGAGCAGGGCGATCCGGAGATGTACCGCTGGCACGCCCCCGTCGTCTGCGCCTACCTGCTGCAGCACCCCTCCCGGGGGCACGCCAAGTACCTCGACACCCAGTTCCGACTGTTGCAGCTCTGCCTGGACCAGGGGATCGAAGCGCTGCTGCGGGTGGCGTCCCACCAGGTGGCGCGCAACCGGCACGGGGTCCGGTCGGGATACGACATGGCGCCGCTGGAGCCCTACGCGCCGCTCCCGCAGGAGGGGCCGCCGGAGCGGTTCCGCACCGGGTTCGCCGCCCTGCCGTGCGACGACGGCAGCTTCGTCGCCCGGGGCCACGAGGACTACGGCCGCCGCATGACGGCCATCGCCCAGGCCACCGTGGACGCCTGGTTCGGCCGCCCCGCCGGATGACGAAAGAGCCCCGGTCCTCCATCGGAGGCCGGGGCGTTTCGCGGTCGGTGGTGGACGATACTGGGATTGAACCAGTGACCTCTTCCGTGTCAGGGAAGCGCTCTCCCGCTGAGCTAATCGTCCGGGATTGAGTTGTCTCAGAGCGGAAGACGGGATTCGAACCCGCGACCCTCACCTTGGCAAGGTGATGCTCTACCACTGAGCCACTTCCGCATGGCGTTGCACTTACTTTAGCCGATCCTGACGAGTCCGCCGAACCGCACCGAGGTGGAGACGGGATTTGAACCCGTGTAGACGGCTTTGCAGGCCGCTGCCTCGCCTCTCGGCCACTCCACCAGGAGTTGAACTCCGAGCGGAAGACGGGATTCGAACCCGCGACCCTCACCTTGGCAAGGTGATGCTCTACCACTGAGCCACTTCCGCGTGTTTCCGGCACTGAACCGGCCACGGGAAAACCATATCGCCTCCTGGGAGTGCCCGTGCGCACTGTGAGGCCCCTGTGGCGAAAATCAGCGGATGACACGGACGTCGTCCGCCCGGACGAACGCCACCCGGTGGCCGAGCTGGATCTGGTGGTAGCGCAGCCGTCCCTTGACCGTGACGTGCCGGGCCGGGTCGAACGAGCGGGCCGAGTGATAGCTGCCCGTCAGGCTCTGGCCGAGCGCGTACGTCTGGCCGGGGGCGAGCGTGTAGGGCAGCGCGGCGTGCTGCTGGACCGGGGCGCGGGTGCCCGCATAGGCCGACCTTTCCGGGAAGGCGCGGCCGTACACCTTGACGCCCGGGCGGACCGGCGTGACCAGCGGCCCCCGCGCCGCCACGGACGTCGGGCGCGCGGACGGGTCGTGGAACCAGGCCTTCTGCCCGAGATACCAGATGGCCGTCCAGTCGCCCCGCCGCTCCGCCAGCCCGAACCGCTGCCCCGCCGACGCGCGGGCGCTGTGGTCGTAGACGCTGTACGTGCTCGGTGCGCCGGGCCGCTTGCCCGCGTCGTCCACCAGCGGGGCGTCCTCGCGCGGCTCGGTGCGCAGCCACACCGCCGACGCGCCGTGCCGCGGGCACCGCCCGGCCGGCCTGGCCTTCACGCAGCCGGTGAACCTGGGCCGGTGCTCGTCGTACGACGGCAGCACCAGCACCGACCCCGGGCCGCTTTCGTCGCCCGCGAACCCGCCCGTCAGCTCGTACGCCGGCCCGTCGTGCCCCGGCCGCTCGAACGGCTTGCCGAGCAGGTCGAAGTAGTGCGCCCAGTCCCAGTACGGGCCCGGGTCGTCGTGCATCTGCGGCAGCGTCTTCGCCGACGTGCCGGGGACGTTGTCGTGGCCCAGGACGTGCTGGCGGTCCAGCGGGATGCCGTGCCGGTCCGCCAGGTAGCGCACCAGCCTGGCCGACGCCCGGTACATCGCCTCGGTGTACCAGGTGCCGCCCTGCGCCAGGTACCCCTCGTGCTCGATGCCGATCGAACGGGTGTTGACGTCCCAGTTGCCGGCATGCCAGGCGATGTCCTTGTTCCGCACGTGCTGGGCGACATGCCCGTCGCGGGAGCGGATCGTGTAGTGCCAGCTCACGTACTTCGGGTTGCGCACCAGCGAGGGGATCCCGGCGTAGGTGCCCTCGGTGTCGTGGATGACCACGTAGTCGATGCGGCGGGCGCGGTCCAGGCGGTCGTGGTTGCCGTGGTCGCCCTTGCCGGTGCGCGCGTACGCGGCGGGCATCCACTCGCAGGCCAGCGTGTGCGGGCACTCGGCGTGCCCCTTCGCCCGGCGCAGCGGCGCGGGGCCGGGCAGGCGCGGGTTCGCGGGCAGCCGCACCACCGACCCGTCGTCGGTGATGCGCTCCACCCCCGAGCGCATCACCGACACCACCTCGTCGGCGAAGGCCCGCGACCCGGCGTACCGGGCGATGGCCTCGTACCAGGCGGCCGGATCGGCGCCGGGCCGCTGCTGGTAGGAGGCCAGCAGTGCGGCGCCGCCCCGGATGTTCGCCGCCGGATCGCTGCGCAGCCGCTCCGCGCTCACCCCGGTGAGCCGTCCCGCCTCGGCCAGCGTCGCCCCCGCGGTCGAGGCGCCTGCTTCACCGGCGTCCTCGTGGTGAACAGGCGCCTGCGCCAGCGGGCGGGCCGGGTCGCCGCGGCGGTCCGCGTGGGTGTGGCCGGGGCCGGGCCGGGCGGCGGCGGGGTCGAGGAGGTGCATGGGGCCGTAGCCGCCGGCGGTGCTGGGCGCGCCGCCGTGGGCGTCCCAGCGCGACTGCAGGTACGACACGCCGAGCAGGACGCTCTCCGGCACCCCGTACGCGCGGGCGGCGGCGGCGAAGTCCGCCTGGCGGCCGTCCGGGTGGCCGGGCGCGACCAGGACGGTGGCGGCGGCGACGACGGCGGCCCACAACAGCATGACAACCCCCACGGAATGGCACACGGTGAATACTCACCGTAACCATTCCCAGATGGGGATGTGTCAGACGGGACAGTAGAGGCAGATGTGACTCATGGTGATCTCCTCCCTCATGACAGAAGATGGAGGTAAATCCTGCCCGATATCGGGCAGGAAGTTGAAGTGTCTCGTTCCAGCTGCGTAATGTCCTCGACTGTGTCCACGGCACGGCATCCCTACGAGGACCTCATCGCCCACCTCACCAGGAGCACCCCGCTGGGGCCCGGTGAGGCGGCGCGCGTGGTGGCCGACGTCCTGGCGTACTTCTCCGAGCCGGTGGAGGAGTTCGTGCGGCGGCGTCACGGCGAGCTCAAGGCTCGCGGCCTGACCAATGACGAGATCTTTCCCAGGATCGCCGCGGAGCTGCGCGGCCGCCGGGTGGCGGCCCCCGAGCTGTCGCTGCGTCAGCTGCGCCGGATCGTTTACGGATAGGAGACCTCGCATGTGCGGAATCGTCGCGTACGTGGGGCCGCAGGACGCGGCGCCCATCCTGCTCGAAGGGCTGCAGCGGCTGGAGTACCGCGGCTACGACTCGGCCGGGGTCGTGGTCTCCAACAAGGGCCTCAAGCTGCGCAAGGTCAAGGGCCGGGTGGCCGATCTGGCCAAGGTGGTGCCCGCGCGCTTCAAGGGCACGCTGGGCATCGGCCACACCCGGTGGGCCACGCACGGCGTGCCGAGCGACGTGAACGCGCATCCGCACCTGTCGTCCGACGAGCGCGTCGCGGTCGTGCACAACGGCATCATCGAGAACGCCGACGAGCTGCGCGCCAAGCTGATCGCCGACGGCGTGGGCTTCCGGTCGGAGACCGACACCGAGGTGCTGGCCCACCTGATCGCCCGCGCGGTGGACGAGAACGACACGCTGGAGGAGGCCGTGCGCAAGTCGCTCAAGAGCGTCGTGGGCACGTACGGCATCGCGGTGATCGACGCCGAGCGGCCGGGCGAGGTGGTCGTGGCCCGCAACGGCAGCCCGATCGTGCTCGGCATCGGCGAGAAGGAGATGTTCGCCGCCTCCGACGTGGCCGCCCTGGTCCGCTACACCCGGCAGGTCGTGCACCTGGAGGACGGCGAGCTGGCGGTGCTGCGCGCCGACGGCTTCCACACCTTCGCCAGCGACGCCCGCGAGACGGCCAAGGAGCCGCTGACCGTCGACTGGGACGCCGGACACTACGACACCGGCGGCTACGAGCACTACCTGCTCAAGGAGATCTCCGAGCAGCCGGAGACCGCGGCCCGCACGATGAGCGGCAGGCTCGACGAGCGCTTCCACGTCGCGCACCTGGGCGGGCTGAACATGGACGCCCGCGAGACCCGCTCGTTCCGCCGGGTGAAGATCATCGGCTGCGGGTCGGCCTACTACTCGGGCCAGATCGGCGCCCAGCTCATCGAGGAGCTGGCCCGCATCCCGGCCGACGCCGAGCCGGCCAGCGAGTTCCGCTACCGCAACCCGGTCGTCGACCAGGACACCCTCTACGTGGCGATCAGCCAGTCCGGCGAGACGTACGACACGCTGGCCGCCGTGCAGGAGCTCAAGCGCAAGGGCGGCCGGGTGATCGGCATCGTCAACGCGGTCGGCAGCGCCATCGCCCGCGAGGTCGACGGCGGCGTCTACCTGCACGCGGGGCCGGAGGTGTCGGTCGCCTCGACCAAGGCGTTCACCTCGACGGCGGTGGCCTTCGCGCTGCTCGCGCTGCATCTGGGCCGGGTGCGCGACCTGTCGCCCGCCGACGGCAGGCGCATCTGCGAGGGCCTGCGCCGGCTGCCCGACCAGATCGAGGAGATCGTCGCCCAGAGCGACAAGATCGCCGAGCTGGCCGGCAAGTACGCCAAGCACGCGAGCATGATGTTCGTCGGCCGGGTGCGCGGCTACCCGGTGGCCCGCGAGGGCGCACAGAAGCTCAAGGAGATCTCGTACGTGCACGCCGAGGCCTATCCGGCGAGCGAGCTCAAGCACGGCCCGCTCGCGCTGATCGGCCCGGAGATGCCGACGGTGGCGATCGTGCCCGACGACGAACTGCTGGACAAGAACCTCACCACGCTCGGCGAGATCCGCGCCCGCGGCGGCCAGGTGCTCATGGTCGGCCACCGCGAGCCCGACGCCAAGCTGGCCGACGACGCGATCGTGGTGCCGAAGAACGAGATCGAGCTCGACCCGATCCTGCTGACGATCCCGCTGCAGCTCCTGGCCTACCACGCCGCGGTCGCGCTGGGCCGTGACGTGGACAAGCCGCGCAACCTCGCCAAGAGCGTCACAGTGGAGTGACCCGAGGGCAGGAAATGCTTACCGTCGGAGGGGTCACAGTGGGAATCGGCCCCCTGTGGCCCTTGACAGTGAGCGCCTAGGGTCGAAATGTGTCCCAGTTCGACCCACGCACTCCCAATCTTGCCCGGATGTACGACTACCTGCTCGGCGGCACGGACAACTACGCGGTCGACCGCGAGGCCATCGACAGGCTGTCGGACCTGATCCCGGAGGCCGTGCCGCTGGCCAGGGCCAACCGCGGCTTCCTCCAGCGCGCCGCCCGCTACGTCGCCGCCGAGGGCGTCGGCCAGTTCGTCGGCCTGGGCAGCGGCCTGCCGACCCGGGGCAACGTGCACGAGGTCGTGCCCGGCGCGAAGGTGCTCTACGTCGACCACGACCCGGTCGTCGCCGAGCACGCCCGCGAACTGCTGGCCGACGAGCCCCGCGCGGTGTTCGCCGAGGCCGATCCGCTCGACGCCGGCGAGGTGCTGGCCAGGGCGGAGGGCTTCCTGGACCTGTCGCGGCCGGTCGCCGTGTTCCTGGTGTCGATGCCGCACGGCGGCCGCGACCCGGGGCCGGCGCTGTCCCGGCTGCGGGAGGCGGTGGCGCCCGGCAGCTATGTGGCGCTCACCCACGCCGCCTCCGGCGACCGCCGGGACGGCACCCGCAGCCCGGCGGAGATCCGCGCGTTCTTCGGCGACTTCGCGCTGGTCCCGCCGGGTCTGGTGCAGGCGGCCGAGTGGCGCCCGGACCGGCCGAGGCTGGTCGGCGGCACGCCGCTGCCGTCGTACCTGCTGGCGGGGCTCGCGATGAAGAAGTAGCAGCAAATCGGATTAACTATGCGTGATGCGTCAATAACCTGAGGTAACTGCGCTCGGGGGAGGCGGGTCATGCGGCGGAGACGCTTTCTCGCGGCGGGCCTCGGAATGGCCGCCGCCGTGGCCGGCTGCGGCACCGAGCGCTTCCCGGCGGGCGCCGGGGACGCACGCGGCGCGTACGAGATCGTCGCGGGCGGCGAGCGGTGGGAACGCGTGACCCGCGCGTTCGCCGGCGCGGCGGGCGAGGCCGGGTTCGCCGGGCGGGGGCCCGTGCGGATCACCGTCACCGGGCTGCCCGCGCTCGCCGCCGCCGAGCTGAACCACGGCGAGTCGCTGATGGACACCGCGACGCCGCTGGCCAGGCTGGCCGGCGAGGTCGTGGTCGTGGTGGTGCCCGCCACGTCCCGCTTCCGCAGCTTCGACGAGTTCGGCGCCCACCTGCTGGCCAGGCCGGGGGAGACGCCGCTGGCCGGCGGCCCCCAGGGCGAGCCCGACCACCTGCTGTTCGGGCTGATCGCCAAGGGGCTTGGCGCCGACACCCGCCAGGTCGACTACACCGGCTACCGGAGCAGCGCCGAGGCGGCCACCGCGCTGCGGGCCGGCCGGGCCGCGGCCGCCGCCGGCGCGCTCGCCGACTGGCGCGGCCCCATCCGGCGCGGCGCCGTACGGGTGCTGGCCGTCTCGTGCGCCAGGCGCTTCCCCGGCGTGGACGCGCCCAGCCTGCTGGAGAGCGGCATCCGCGTCGACTTCGCCAACTGGTGCGCCGCCGTCGGCCCCGGCGCCATGCCGGAGGACAGGCGCGCCTCGGCGGTGCGGATGTGCGAGGAGGTGACCGGATCGCCGTCCTGGCAGCGCGCCTGCGAGGCGGGCGGCTGGGTGCGCATCCCGCTGGCCGGCGACGACTTCCGCGCCTGGCTCGACTCCGAGGTGCGCAGGACCAAGGCCGTGCTCCGCGATCTCGGCCTCGTCGAGACCAGCGGTGGCACAACATGCTGGGGTAGTTGCGGAAACGGCCACTAGATGTAGGATCCTGGTCGTCGCTGGTTCGCCCCTTGGGGCGGAGTGAAAGGGAACCCGGTGCGAATCCGGGGCTGCCCCGCAGCGGTGAGCGGGAACGACCGCCGTCACACGCACTGGAGAGATCCGGGAAGCGACGGCCAGTAGGAGTGCGCGTTGCGCCCGCGAGCCCGAAGACCTGCCAGCGGTTGTCTTGTCCAGGGCCTCGAGGGAGGGCCCGGGGGCGTCGCGCGGCCGGGGATCGAGGCGAGCCGCCGTGCTCTCGCGTGCCCTCACGGGGGAAGCTCGCGAGGAGAGAGCACGTGACACAGATCGTTGAGGGTGACCGCCGCCTGGCCATCGAGGAGGCCGCCGCGCGGGTGATCACCGACCCGGCCAACTCGCGGGTCGCCGCCCGGCTGCTGGCCGAGGAGATCGCCGAGGAGGCCGCCGGGCACGGCGTGCGGTCGTTCGCCGAGTCGGTCGCCGCCACCCACGCCGCCGGTCTGATCCAGGACTCGCTCGCCGCCTTCGTCGCCGCGCACGCCGCCGAGCTGGACGCGCTGATCGACGACGGCGCCGACGAGCGCTTCGAGTACTTCGGGCTGCGCACCGTCTACGACCGCTACCTGCTGCGCCACCCCGTCACGCGGGCCGTGCTGGAGCGGCCCCAGCACTTCTTCCTGCGGGTGGCGTGCGGCCTGTCGGAGACCGTGGCCGAGGCCGCCGAGCTGTACGCGCTGATGTCGGCGCTGGCCTACCTGCCCAGCTCGCCGACGCTGTTCAACGCGGGCGCGCGCCGGCCGCAGCTCTCGTCCTGCTTCCTGCTCGACTCGCCGCGCGACGAGCTGGAGTCGATCTACGACCGCTACGGCCAGGTGGCCCGGCTGTCGAAGTACGCGGGCGGCATCGGCATCTCGTGGACCCGGGTGCGCTCGCGCGGGTCGCTGATCCGGGGCACCAACGGGCACTCCAACGGCATCGTGCCGTGGCTGCGCACGCTCGACTCCTCCGTGGCCGCGGTCAACCAGGGCGGCAGGCGCAAGGGCGCGGCCTGCGTCTACCTGGAGACCTGGCACGCCGACGTCGAGGAGTTCCTGGAGCTGCGCGACAACACCGGCGAGGACGCCCGCCGCACCCACAACCTCAACCTGGCCAACTGGGTGCCCGACGAGTTCATGCGCCGGGTGGAGGCCGACGAGGTCTGGTCGCTGTTCGACCCCAAGGAGGTCCCCGACCTGACCGACCTGTACGGGGAGGAGTTCGACCGCGCCTACCGCGCCTACGAGGCCGCCGGGCGGTTCGTCCGCCAGATCCCGGCCCGCACCCTCTACGGGCGGATGATGCGCACGCTCGCGCAGACCGGCAACGGCTGGATGACGTTCAAGGACGCCGCCAACCGCACCTCCAACCAGACCGGCCGCCCCGGCAACGTCATCCACCTGTCGAACCTGTGCACCGAGATCCTGGAGGTCACCGGCGACGCCGAGACCGCGGTGTGCAACCTGGGCTCGATCAACCTCGCCGCCCACGTACGGGACGGCGACCTCGACTGGGAGCGGCTGCGCGGCACCGTCCGCACCGCCGTGCGCTTCCTGGACCGCACGATCGACCTCGGCTTCTACCCGACGCCCGAGGCCGAGACGGCCAACAGGAAGTGGCGACCGATCGGGCTCGGCGTGATGGGGCTGGCCGACGTGTTCTTCGCGCTGCGGCTGCCGTTCGACTCCGGCCCGGCGCTGGCGCTGTCGACCCGGATCGCCGAGGAGATCGCGCTGGCCGCCTACGACACCTCCGCCGACCTGGCCGCCGAACGCGGCAGGCACCCCTCCTACGACGACACCCGCGCCGCCGCCGGGGTGCTGCACCCCGACCACTACGGCGCCGCCGCCACGCCGCGCTGGGACGCGCTGCGCGACAAGATCGCCGTCACCGGGCTGCGCAACTCCCTGATGGTCGCGATCGCGCCGACGGCCACGATCGCCTCCATCGCCGGCTGCTACGAGTGCATCGAGCCGCAGGTGTCCAACGTGTTCAAGCGCGAGACGCTGTCGGGCGAGTTCCTCCAGGTCAACCGCTACCTCGTGGCCGACCTCCAGGCGCGCGGGCTGTGGACGCAGCCGGTGCGCGACGCGATCAAGCGCGCCGACGGGTCCGTGCAGGACGTGCCCGGCGTCCCGGACGACCTCAAGACCCTCTACCGCACCGCGTGGGAGCTGCCGCAGAAGGCGCTCATCGACCTCGCGGCGGCGCGGCAGCCGTACATCGACCAGTCGCAGTCGCTCAACCTGTTCATGGCCAGCCCCACCATCGGCAAGCTGTCGTCGATGTACGCCTACGCGTGGAAGAGCGGCCTCAAGACCACCTACTACCTGCGCTCGCGCCCGGCCACCCGGATCGCGCAGACGACCGTCCCCGTCGCCGAGGCCGTCGCCTGCTCGCTGGAGAACCCGGAAGTCTGCGAAGCCTGCCAGTAAAGGACGGATCCCCATCATGCTGCTCGACCCCGGAATGGACCTCACGCTCCGCCCGATGCGCTACCCGGACTTCTACGAACGCTACCGGGCCGCCATCCGCAACACCTGGACGGTGGAGGAGGTCGACCTGCACAACGACCTCGCCGACCTGACCAGGATGACGCCGCAGGAACGCCACCTGATCAACCGCCTGGTCGCCTTCTTCGCCACCGGCGACTCCATCGTGGCCAACAACCTCGTGCTCAACCTCTACCAGCACGTCAACGCCCCCGAAGCGCGCCTCTACCTGAGCAGGCAGCTGTACGAGGAGGCCGTGCACGTGCAGTTCTACCTGACGCTGCTCGACACCTACCTGCCCGACCCGGACGAGCGGGTCAAGGCGTTCGCCGCGATCGAGCACATCCCGTCCATCCGGGACAAGGCCGAGTTCTGCTTCCGGTGGATCGACTCGATCAACGGCATCCAGCGGCTGGAGAGCGCCGCCCAGCGGCGGCAGTTCCTGCTCAACCTCATCTGCTTCGCCGCCTGCATCGAGGGCCTGTTCTTCTACGGCGCCTTCGCCTACGTCTACTGGTTCCGCTCCCGGGGGCTGCTCGACGGGCTGGCCGCCGGGACGAACTGGGTGTTCCGCGACGAGTCCATGCACATGGAGTTCGCCTTCAGCGTCGTCGACACCGTACGCTCCGAGGAGCCCGAGCTGTTCGACGACGACCTGCGCGACCAGGTCACCCGCATGCTGGAGGAGGCGGTCGAGGCGGAGCTGGCCTTCGCCCGCGACCTGTGCGGCGACGGCATGCCGGGGATGAGCGTCGAGCAGATGCGCGCCTACCTGGAGTACGTGGCCGACCAGCGGCTGGCCAGGCTCGGCATGCCCGGCCGCTACGGCAGCGCGAACCCGTTCGCGTTCATGGAACTGCAGGACGTGCAGGAGCTGGCAAACTTCTTCGAGCGGCGCGTCTCCGCGTATCAAGTTGCGGTTGAGGGCAATGTGACCTTTGACGAGACGTTCTAGAACATTTGGGGGAGTAGCGCGTGCAGCCGACGTCCAACTGGCTGATCATGGCCGTCTCCGTCGCCGGGGCGATCCTCGGCGTGGAGCTGGCCAGACGGGTGCTGTCACGGGTGGGCCGCAAGTACGCGCTCGCCCGGCACCTGGTGGAGCACTGCACGTGGGCCACCTTCGCCATGGCGGCCGTCCTGGCCTGCAACATCGTGTTCGGGCCGTGGATGATGGGCGACACGCGGCAGGAGCGCCAGCTCGGCGAGTCGATCGACCGCGTCATCGGCCTGCTCACCATCGCCACCGTCACCTGGCTGATCATCGGCGTCACGTACGCGCTCACCGACGTCATCCTCGACCGGCTCGTGCTGGTCGAGGGCGAGCGCAACCGGCGGGCCCGGCGCATCATGACGCAGATCGCGCTGGTCCGCCGGATCGCCGCCGCCACCGTGATCGTCGTCGCGGTCGGCGCCATGCTCTTCTCCTTCCCGCAGGTGCGGGCCCTCGGCGCCGGACTGCTCGCCTCCGCGGGCATCGCCGGCGCCGTCGTCGGCATCGCCGCCCAGCCCACGATCGGCAACATGCTCGCCGGGCTCCAGCTCGCCTTCAGCGACGCGCTGCGCCTCGACGACGTGGTGGTGGTCGAGGAGGAGTGGGGCCGCATCGAGGAGCTCACGCTCACCTACGTGGTGCTGCGGCTGTGGGACGAGCGGCGGCTCGTGCTGCCCGTCTCCTACTTCACGCAGAACCCGTTCGAGAACTGGACCCGGCACGGCTCTCGCGTCCTGGCCGTCGTCTACTTGCGGGTCGACTGGTCGGTGCCGGTCGACAAACTGCGCGAGGAACTGTACGCGTTCATCCAGGAAAGCCCGCTGTGGGATCAGAAGGACTGGACGCTCCAGGTCACCGACGTGCTCCCCAACGGGCTGGTGGAGCTGCGCGGCCTGATGAGCGCCGCCGACTCGGCCTCCGCCTGGGACCTCAAGTGCGACGTACGCGAGCACCTGGTGAAGTTCGTCCGCGAGAACTACCCCGACGCGCTGCCCCGCTTCCGCGTCGAGACCCCCGAGACCCGGGCCGGGGTCCCCTGGTCGGCGGGCCGCGACACCGCCGCCAAGGGCACGCAGGGCGCGTCGGGCCGCGACGACCCCGGCGACGCCTGAGCGCTCAGCGGCGCCTCAGCCGCCAGAGCGTGACCCCGGCCAGCACCACGGCCGCCACCCCCACCAGCGCAAGGTCGGGCACCCGCACCGACGCCGCCGCCTCCTGCAGCCACGCCTCCCACTCCTCCGGGAACGGCGCCGCCAGCCCGCGCGTGCCGTCGGAGACCAGGAACAGCACGCCCAGCCCGGCGAACACCAGCCCCGACAGCAGCGACGTGGTGTGCACCCGCAGCCTGCCCACCCGCAGCCCGCGACCCCGCAGCCACCGCCGCCCGCCCAGGTCGAAGCGCTCCCACAGGGCCGCGAGCAGCAGCAGCGGCGCCGCCATCCCGGCCGCGTAGACCGCCAGCAGCACGCCGCCGCGCAGCGCGTCGCCGGAGGCCGCCGCCACCGTGAGCACCGCGCCCAGCACCGGCCCGGCGCAGAACCCGGCCAGCCCCGACACCAGCCCCAGCGCCAGCACGGCACCCGCCGAATCGCCGCGCACGTGCGCCCGCAGCCGCTCCAGCGGCCCGATCGTCCACCCCTGCCCGGCGGCCTGCGCCACGCCCAGCGCGATCAGCAGCCACCCGGCGGCCGTCACCAGCAGGTCCTGGTGGCCGTAGAACAGCCGGCTCGCCTGCGCGGACCCCATCCCGAGCGGCACCAGCACCAGGCACAGCCCCAGGTAGAACAGCAGCGTCCGCCCGGCCAGCCGGCGCCCGCCCGGGAACGCGTAGCCGAAGAACGCCGGCAGCAGCAGCGCCCCGCACGGGCTCAGCAGCGAGAACAGCCCGCCCAGGAACGCGGCGGCGTAACCGACGCCGCTCATCCGCCCCGGCGCGCCTTCTCGATCGCCTCCCGGAACGCCGCCACCGGCTGCGCCCCGAACAGCAGCTCCCCGTTGACCAGGAACGCGGGCGTGCCCGGCAGGCCGAGCTGGTAGGCGAACGCGGTGTCGTGGTCGACGGCCTCCCGCACGGCCCTGCCCCGGCGGTCGCGGTCGAACCTGGCCACGTCCAGCCCGGCCGTGACGGCGGCGGCGCGCAGCCGCGCGGGCGTCACCCGCGTCCCGCCCGCGAACAGCGCGTCGTGGAACTGCCAGAAGCGGCCCTGCAGCGACGCCGCCCGCGCCGCGTAGGCCGCGTCGACGCTGGCCTGGCCCCGGATCGGGTAGTCGCGCCAGAAGACGCGGACGACGCCGGTGCCGATGTAGTCGCGCTGGAGCACGGGCTCGATCTCGCGGGCGTAGCGGCGGCAGTTGGGGCACTGGAAGTCGCCGAACTCGACGATCGTGACGGGCGCGTCCTGCGACCCCTTGGCCAGCTTCAGGTCCACGGGCGGCGGCGTGGGCCCCTCCCACACGGCCACACTCGGGCTCTCGGCCGGAGTGGCCTCCGGAGTGGCCGTGGGGGCCGTGGAGGTCGGGGGCGCGGTGGCCGGGGGAGCGGTGGCCGTCACGGCGGCTTCGTCGTCGCGGTCGAGGGCGGCGACGCCGAGGACCGCCAGCACCGCCGTCCCGGCCACGGCGCCGAGCACCGCCCTGCGTCTCGATCCTGCGTCCATCTGACCCATCATCCCAGCCCCGGGGCCCGGTGCGGCCTCCCGGGAGGCCGCACCGGCCCGGTCACCGGGTGCCGACGGGGCTCTCCGCCGGCGCCGGGCTCCCGGACGCGGGGACGGGCAGCCTCGGCCACCAGACCCGCCAGTCCAGCAGCAGCGCCACCCCCGGCACCAGCACCGAGCGCACCAGCAGCGTGTCGAGCAGCACGCCGAACGCCACCAGCAGGCCGAGCTCGATCATGAACACGAGCGGCAAAGTCGCCATCGCGCCGAACGTCGCGGCCAGCACCACGCCCGCCGACGTGATCACGCCGCCGGTCGTCACCAGGGCCCGGACCACCCCGCGCGGCGTGCCGATCCGCGCGCTCTCCTCCCGCGCCCTGGTCATCAGGAAGATGTTGTAGTCCACGCCCAGCGCCACCAGGAACAGGAACCCGAGCACGACCAGCGTGGGATCCAGCCCCGGCAGGCCGAGCACCTGGACGAACACGAACGTCATCACGCCCAGCGCCGCCGCGAACGAGACCACCACCGTGGCGATCAGCACCAGCGGCGCCACCACCGAGCGCAGCAGCAGGCCCAGCACCAGCGACACCACGAGGAGGATGAGCGGGATCAGCCTGCGCTCGTCGGCGGCGGCGGCCTTGATCGTGTCGAGGTTCTGCGCGCTCGGCCCGCCCACCCGGGCGCTCGGGTCGACCGCCGCGATCCGGGCGCGGAGCGTCTCGATGGCGGCGTACTCCGGCGGGGTGTCCGGCTTGTGCCGCAGGAGCACCGCGAACTCGGTCAGCCCGTTGCCGAGCTGGCCCTTGGTGATCTGCGAGACGCCCGGCGTGGACTGCGCGGCGGCCCGCAGCCGGTCGCCCGTCTCCGCCTTGCCGATCACGATGAGCGGCTGCCCGCCCAGGTCGGGGAAGTGCGCGGGGATCTGCTGCAGCCCGCTGATGGACTCCGGCTTGTTGACGAACTGGTCCATCTGGCGCAGCGGGCTCGCCGGGGTCAGCAGGCCCAGCGCCATGACGCCGAGCAGCAGCAGCGACCCGGCCACGGCGGTCACCCGGCGGCGCGCCACCGCCTCGCCCAGCCGCGACCACAGGCTGGACGCGCTCGGCCCCGGGTCGCCCAGGCGCGGGATCCTCGGCCAGAACGCGGGCCGCCGCAGCAGCACCAGCACCGCGGGGAACAGCGTCAGCATCGCGGCGAGCGCGCTCAGGATCGCCACCGTGGCGACCGGGCCGAGCCCCTTGAGGCTGTTCATGTCGGCCGCGAGCAGGCACAGCAGCCCGGCGATCACCGTGGCGGCGGAGGCGACGACGGCCGGGGCGCTGCGCCGCAGCGCGGTGCCCATGGCCGACAGCGGCTCGTCCTGGAGGCGCAGCTCCTCCCGGTAGCGGGCGACGATCAGCAGCGCGTAGTCGGTCGCCACCCCGAACACCAGGATGATGAGGATCGCCGAGTTCTGGTCGCTGACCGTCAGCCCGAACGCCTCCACCAGCAGGTACGCGCCCGCCTGGGAGAGCACCACGGCCGCGCCCGCGCACAGCAGCGGGATGAGCCACAGCAGCGGGCTGCGGTAGGTCAGCACCAGGATCAGGGCCACCACGATCGTGGCCGCGATCAGCAGGCTCTCGTCGATGCCGTCGAAGACCGTGTCGATGTCGGCCTCGATCCCGCCGGGGCCCGACACCTTCACGTCCAGGCCGGCGGGCCGCTCGGCCACGACGGCGCGCATGCCGTCGATGTAGGTCGCGGGCGCGCCCCGCTCCGACGGGACGGACGCGATGGTGAACGCCGCCTTCCCGTCGGGCGACAGGTCCACCTTGCCCTCGTTCGGCGGGGGCACGCCCGGCTTGCCGAACCGGGCGATCAACGTGTCGAGATGCCGCTTGACCGTGTCCTTGTCCTCCTGGGTGAGCCCGCTGTCGCGCACGTACACGATCAGGAACTCGTAGTCCTGGCCGCGCGGGAGCCGCGTCTCCAGCGCGGTCACCTGCGTCGACTGGGCGCTGGACGGCAGATAGTCCACGACGCTGTCGCTCTTGACGCCGTCGAGCCTGGCCGCCAGCGGCAGGGCGCCCGCGACCAGGGCCGCCCAGATAACGATCATCACCCAGGGCAGTGCCTTGCGGGTGCGGTTCATCGGTGGAACTCCTTCGTCGGTGACGCCGGTCATCCGGACCTGCGCCGGAACCGGTGGATGGCGAGCGGCGCGAAGAGCGCGGTCAGGGCGGCGATCCACACGGCCGACCACATCAGCGGCCGGGCCACCTCCCCGCCGAGCAGCAGCCCGCGCATGGTGTCGGCGACCGACGTGACCGGGTTGAGGTTCACCCAGACCTGCAGCCAGCCGGGCATGGTCTCCGTCGGCACGAACAGGTTGCCGGTGAAGGCCAGCGGAAGAATGATCAGGAACGCGAACTCCGACGCGCTCTCCGCCGCGCGCACGGTCAGCCCCAGCAGCGCCGACCCCCACGACATGGCGAAGCCGAAGCACAGCAGCACCACGACCGCCGCGAGCGTCTCCAGGACGCCGGTCCGGATGCGGAAGCCCAGCAGCATGCCGACGACCATCAGGACGACGATGGACAGCAGGTAGCGGACCATCTCGCCGAGGATCGCCCCGGTCAGCGGGGAGAAGCGGGCGATCGGCAGGCTGCGGAACCGGTCGTAGACGCCCTTCTTGAAGTCGGTGCCGAGCGCGGTGCCCAGCCGCATCGTGGCGAACAGCGTGGCCTGCACGAGCATGCCCGGCAGCGCGAACTGCAGGTAGTCGCGCCAGTCGCCCTTGATCGCGCCGCCGAACACGAACGTGAACAGCAGCACGATCACGATGGGCTGGACGACCAGCTCGATGATCTCCTCGGGGTTGGTCTTCAGGTGCAGCAGGCTGCGCCGGGTCAGCGTCAGCGTCTCGCGCGCGCCGGCGACGGGAACGGTGGTCATCGGGACTCCTCGGTGGATGCGGGCCGGCTCACGGCTCGGCGCGACCGGCGGCGGCCTCGCGCGCGGCGGCGGCCGTGCCCGCCGGGCTCGCCGGGCTCGTCGTGGCCGCGCGGTGCCCGGTCAGGGTCAGGAACACCTCGTCCAGGTTCGGCCGCCGCAGTGCCAGCTCGGCCACCTGGACGTCGGCCAGGTCGAGCCTGAGGACCACGGCCCGCAGCACGTCCGGGTCGGCGACGGGCACGCTCACCCGCCGGTCCTCGACCGTGGCCGGGCCGCGCGCGATCTCGCCGAGGATCGTGGCGACCTCCCCGAGGTCCCGCTCGTTCGCCGGCCACACCTCCAGCACCTGGCCGCCGATCTTGCTCTTCAGCTCGAACGGGGTGCCGTCGGCGATGACGCGGCCGTGGTCGAACACCACGATCCGGTCGGCGAGCTGGTCGGCCTCCTCCAGGTACTGGGTGGTCAGCAGCACCGTCGTGCCGTCGGCCACCAGGGCGCGGATCACGTCCCAGAGGCCGTCGCGCGCCGCCGGGTCCAGGCCCGTCGTCGGCTCGTCCAGGAACAGCACCTGCGGCCGGCCGATGAGGCTCGCGGCCAGGTCGAGCTTGCGCCGCATGCCGCCCGAGTACGTCCCCGCCGCCCGCCTGGCCGCCTCCGTCAGGCCGAACTGCTCCAGCAGCTCGAAGCTGCGCAGCCGCGCGGTCTCCCTCGGCAGGCCGAGCAGCCGGCCGATGACCAGCAGGTTGTCCAGGCCGCTGATGATCTCGTCGACGGCCGCGTACTGGCCCGTCAGGCCGATGACCTTCCGCACCTTCGCGGCCTGCCTGACCACGTCGAACCCGCCGACCTCGGCGACGCCGCCGTCCGGGCGGGTCAGCGTGGCCAGGATGCGGACGGCCGTGGTCTTGCCGGCGCCGTTCGGGCCGAGCACGCCCAGCACCTCACCCGCTCGCGCGGCGAAGCTCACGCCGTCGAGCGCGCGCGTGGAACCGTACCGTTTGCCGAGGTCGTCGGCCCGGATGGCGTAGGTCATGGCCACCTCCTTACGTGTGTGGGTGTGATCTGAGACGAGGATCGTCGGCGGCCCTGTCCCCGCCCGCACCCCGTGCTGTCCCGGGGCTGTCCCGGTCCTGTTACGGAGAGCCGAGCCGGTGGAAGGCGCGGTTGAAGTAGATGAGCGGGTCGCCGTGGCGGAAGCGCACCCAGGTGACCCGGCCCAGCAGGAGCATGTGGTCACCGGCGTCGTAGCGGTCCTCGATCGCGCACTCGACCACGCACATCGCCGCCTCGACCGCCGGCAGCCCGGCCGGGGTCTCGCGGGCGACGCCCGAGCCGAACTTGTCCGCGGCCGTGTTGGCGAAGCGCAGCGCCACCTCGTCCTGGCCGTCGCGCAGCATGCTGACGGCGAAGCTCTCGCACGCGGCGAAGACCGGGTAGCAGTTGGCCGACTGGGCCAGGCACACCAGCAGCAGCGGCGGGCTGAGCGAGACCGAGCAGAAGGACGTGGCGGTGAACCCGTACGGCTCGCCGTCCCCGCCGACGGTGGTGACCACGGTCACGCCGCTGGCGTAGGCGGCCATGGCCGAGCGGAAGGCGTCTGACGAGGTCATGGAAGGTGCACGACCTGTCCGGCGTAGTTGAGCCCGGCGCCGAACCCCATGAGCAGCGCCGCGTCACCGGACGCCGCCCGCCCCGAGCGCAGCAGCGCTTCCATGGCCAGCGGGATGGACGCCGCCGAGGTGTTGCCGCTGACGACCACGTCGTCGGCGACCGCGACGTGGCCCGGCAGGCCGATCCTGGCCGCCAGGATCTCGATCATGCGCAGGTTCGCCTGGTGCGGGACGAACGCGGCCAGGTCACCCGGGGCCAGCCCGGCCAGCTCCAGCGCCCGCCGCCCGGCGGGCACCGCGTGCTCCACCGCCCACCGGAAGACGCGCCGGCCGTCCATCTTCATCCTCGGCGGCGGCAGCGTCGGGTCGGCGCGGAAGGCGCCCCACCCGGTGTTCATGCGCAGCGCGTCCCGCGACGACCCGTCCGCGCCGCGCACCACCGGGCCGATCCCCGGCGCCGCCGACGGCCCCACCACGACCGCGCCCGCGCCGTCGGCGAACAGGAACGCGATGCCCCGATCGGTGGGGTCGACGATGTCGGTCATCCGCTCCACCCCGGCGACCAGCACGTACCTGGCCTGCCGGGTCGAGACCATGTCACCCGCGATCGCCAGCGCGTGACAGAACCCCGCGCACGCCGCCGACACGTCGAACCCCGCCGAGCCCGTCGCCCCCAGGTCGGCCGCCACCGTGACGGCCAGGGGCGGCGTCTGCACCAGGTTCGACATGCTGGCCACGATCACGCAGTCGACCTCGCCCGCCCCGACGCCCGCGTGCCGCAGCGCCGACCGGGCCGCCGACACCGCCATCACCGCGAGCGTCTCGTCCTTCTCGGCGAAGCGGCGGCTGCGGATGCCGGAGCGGGTCTCGATCCACTCCTCCGTCGAGTCGATCCACTCGCAGATCTCCTTGTTGCTGACCACGCGTCGCGGCCGGTGGACGCCCACCCCGAGAATCCGGCTGTGCGTCCGCGGTGCCGCCAGAAGCTGGCTGGTCATGGCAGTCTCGGACCTCCTTGCGTCGGTGTCGGGCGCATGCTCGCGAGCTCCGGTGGAGGGCAGATCGAGGACCGCTGGAGGAAGCCCGCCTCCAGCCCGTCTCCAGAGGTTCTCCAGCGCCGCCCGTCAGCCTGGCCGGCATGACGGAGTTCACCTTCGACGACCTGAAGCGCGTCGTCAGCACCTGCCTCGGCACCACGGAGGCGGCCGACCTCACCCCCGAGTCCGCCGACACCCCCTTCGAGGAGCTCGGCCTGGACTCGCTGGCCCGGTACGAGGTGGCCACGGTGCTCCAGGAGCAGCTCGGCCTGCCCATCCCCGACGAGGACATCGACCGCATGCTCTCCCCCCGGCAGACGCTGACGTACGTGAACGAAAGGCTGGCCGCCGCCGCGTCCTGACCGATCGGCGGTGTCCTAGAGTCGCCCTGTGGAGTTTCGGATCCTGGGTCCGCTCGAAGTGCGGCGCGACGGCCAGCTGATCGAGGTCAGAGGCGCCCGGCTCCGGGCGCTGCTCGTCGTCCTCGGCCTCAACGTCGGCCAGGTGGTCCCGGCCGACCGGCTGATCGCCGAGCTGTGGGCCGACGGGGCGCCGGTCGACGCCGTCAACGCGCTGCACTCCCTGGTGTCGCGGCTGCGCTCGGCCGTCGGCCGCGACACGATCGACTCCCGGCTCGGCGGCTACGTGCTGGCGGCCGACCCCGACGACGTCGACGTGCGCCGCTTCGAGCGGCTGGCCGCCGCCGGGCAGGCCGCGCTCGCCGCGCAGGACCACTCCACCGCCGCCGACCTGCTCGGCCGGGCCCTGGAGCTGTGGCGCGGCCCCGCGCTTCTCGACGTCGCCGACGCCATGTTCGCCCAGGGCACGATCGCCCGGCTGGAGGAGCTGCGGCTGTCGGCCACCAAGGACCGGATCGAGGCCGACCTCGCGCTCGGTCGGCACGCGACGCTGCTGCCCGAGATGGAGGTGCTCGTCGCCGCCCACCCGCTGGACGAGCGGCTGCGCGCCCTCCAGATGCGCGCCCTGTACGCCGCCGACCGCCAGGTCACCGCGCTGGAGGTCTACGAGCAGACCAAGCAGGCGCTGGCCGACGAGCTCGGCATCGACCCCTCGCCCGAGCTGGAGACCACCTACCTGGCCGTGCTCCGGCGCGACCCTCTCGTCCGCGGCCGCCGCCAGGAGCGGCGCACCAACCTGCGGGCGGCGCTCACCTCGTTCGTCGGCCGCGACGCCGAGGTCGAGCTCGTCGAACGCTGCCTGGCCGAGCACCGGCTGACCACGCTCGTCGGGCCGGGCGGCGCCGGCAAGACCCGGCTGGCCCAGGAGGTCGGCGCGCGGGCCGTCCCCCGCATGCGCGACGGCGTCTGGCTGGTGGAGCTGGCCGCGCTCACCGACCCGGCCGACCTCCCGCAGGCCGTCGCCTCCGTCCTGCACCCGACCGAGGGCATCCTGCTGACCGGCGCGCGCGACGGCGAGCCGCCCGCCGTCGGCATCGGCCACCTCGTCTCCATGCTGGCCTCCCGCCAGCTCCTGATCGTGCTCGACAACTGCGAGCACCTGATCGACGACGTGGCCCGGCTCGCCGAGACGCTGCTCGGCTCCTGCCCCGGGCTGCGGCTGCTGGCCACCAGCCGCGAGTCGCTGAACATCGCGGGCGAGCGGCTCGCCCCGGTGCCGCCGCTCACCGTCCCGCCCGAGGTCACCGGCCCGCCGGGCGCGCTCGCCGCCCCCGCCGTGCGGCTGTTCGCCGACCGCGCCCTGGCCGTCCTGCCCGGCTTCGCCGTCACCGAGGACAACGTCGACGACGTCGTACGGGTGTGCCGCAGGCTCGACGGGATGCCGCTGGCCATCGAACTGGCGGCGGCCCAGATGCGCGTCCTGTCGGTCGACCAGCTCGCCGAACGCCTCGACGACCGCTTCCGGCTCCTCGTCGGCGGCAGCCGCACCGCCTTCCCCCGCCACCAGACGCTGCGCGCCGTCGTCGACTGGAGCTGGGAACGGCTGGAGCCCGCCGAACGGGCGCTGCTGCGCAGGCTGGCGGTGTTCGCGGGCGGCGCCACCCTCGAATCCGCCGAGCGGGTCGCGGGCGCCGACGTGTTACCGCCGCTCGGCGCCCTGGTCGACAAGTCGCTGCTGCACGTGTCCCGCGAGCCCGCCGGCGTCCGCTACCGCATGCTGGAGACCGTACGCCTCTACGCCCTCGAACGCCTGGAGGAGTCCGGCGAACGCGAACGGCTGCGACGGGCGCACGCCACCCACTTCACCGAGGTCGCCGAACGCGCCGAGCCCGGCCTGCGCGGCCCCCGCCAGCTCGCCCTGCTGGCCCGCCTGACCGCCGAGCACGACAACCTGCGGGCCGCGCTGCGCCAGGCCATCGAGACCGGCGACGCCGCCACCGCCGTGCGGCTGGTGGCCGCGCTCGGCTGGTACTGGCGGCTGACCGGCTCACGCGGCGAGGGCGCCGAATGGACCAGGCAGGCCCTGGCCGCCGGGAAGGACGCGCCGCCCCGCGCCACCGTGCTCGCCCTCCTGCTCGGCGGCCTCGACGCCGGCCGCGAGCTGGCCGGGCGGGCTCGCGCCGCCGTCGCCGCCTGGCGCAACGAGGGCGAGCCCGGCGGCCACCCCTACCTCACGCTCGTGGAGCCCGCCCTGGCCATCGCCATGAAGGAGCCGCCGGGCCGCATCGTGGCGCTCGCCTCACGCCACACCGGCGACCCCGACCCGTGGACCAGGGCCACCGCGCTGCTGTGGCGCGGGCTGCGCCGTCTGGACGACGCCGACGAGCAGGCCGACGCCGACCTCGCGGCGGCGCTGGAGGCGTTCCGGGCCGCGGGCGACCGGTGGGGCATGGCCTCCGCGCTGCGCGCGACCGCCGAGATCGCCTCCGTACGCGGCGAGTACGCCCGCGCGCGGGCCGCCTACGCCGACGCGCTGCGGCTGTCCGACGAGCTCGGCGCCCGCCACGAGCGCCCCGCGCTGCTCTACCACCTGGCGGCGATCCAGCTGGAGAGCGGCGACCCCGACGCCGGGCTGGCCTGCCTGAGCGAGGCCCGGGAGATCGCCGAGGAGCTGGGGCAGCCCGCCACCGTCGCCGGGGTGCACCTGCTGCTGGGCAACCTGGCCCGCCGCGAGGGCGACCTCGCCCGGGCGCGCGACGAGCTGGCCGCCGCCCTCGCCATCGTCGACGGCAGCGGGCTCGACCTCATGGAGCTGCGCTCGCTCGTGATGACCTCCCTCGGCCTGCTGCACGCCCGCGAAGGGCTGCTGGAGCAGGCCGAGGAGTCGCACGGCCGGGCCCTGAGCGCCGCCGTGGGCAGCGCCGACGTGCCGATGATCGGCGCCGTGCTGGTCGGGTGCGCCGACCTGGCCGCCCGGCGCGGCGCCCCCGAGCGGGCGGCCGTGCTGCTCGGCGGGGCCGCCGCCATGGCGCCCGGCCCCGGACTGTCGCGCCACGACCTGTCCGCCGTCACGCGCGTCGCCGCCGACCGGCTCGGCCGCCCCGCCTTCGACCGCCTCTACTCCCAGGGCCGCACCATGGACCGCGAGGAACTCATCGCCTACGGCCGCGCCACCCTCTGACCGCCCGGCCCATTCCGGAAACGCGCGTCCCTGTCCTCTCCGGGGGCTCGCGCGTACCCGCCCTCCGGTTGCCCCCACAGAGGGAGCGTGTCCCGTACGGGACGGAAGGGGCGTACGCGGAGGAAGGGGTCAGGGGACGATCTCGCAGAGGACCGCGCCGCCCGCGACGGTCTGGCCCACCTCGGCGGCCAGCCCGCGGACCACGCCCGCCTGGTGCGCGGTGAGCGCCTGCTCCATCTTCATGGCCTCCAGGATGACCACCCCGTCGCCCTCCCGCACCGAGGCGCCGTCGGCGACGAGCACCCGGACGACCGTCCCCTGCATGGGGCTGACCAGCGCGTCCCCACCCGCAACCGGCTTGCGCGCGGGCCTGCGGCGCTTCGGCTCGCCCGGCCGCGCCTGGACGGCGGGCGCGGCGGCGGACGGGACGGCGGGCGGGACGGTCAGCCCGGCGGGCAGCGACACCGCCACACGCCGCCCGGCCACCTCGACCGTGAGCCGGTCGCGCGGCGCGGGCGCCGTCTGCTCGGGCGCGGCCTCGTACGGCGGGATCAGGTTCACGAACTCCGTCTCGATCCACCGCGTGTGCACCCCGAACGGCGCCGCCGGATCGGCCGGGGCGAACGCCTCGTCGTCCAGCACCGCCCGGTGGAACGGCAGCACGGTCGGCATGCCCCCGATCTCGCACTGCGCCAGCGCCCGCCGCGCCCGCGCCAGCGCCTCCGCCCGGTCGCGGCCGGTGACCACCACCTTGGCCACGAGCGAGTCGAACGCGCCGGGCACGGTCATCCCCTCGTCGTAGCCGGGATCGACGCGCACCCCCGGGCCGGTGGGCAGCCGCAGCCGGGTCAGGGTGCCCGGCGCGGGCAGGAAGCCGCGGCCCGGGTCCTCGGCGTTGATCCGGAACTCGATGGAGTGCCCGTGCGGGACCGGGTCGCCGTGCTCCAGCCGCCCGCCGGCCGCGATGCGGAACTGCTCGCGGACCAGGTCGACGCCGGAGACCTCCTCGGTCACCGGATGCTCCACCTGAAGGCGCGTGTTGACCTCCAGGAACGTGACCGTCCCGTCCGCGCCGAGCAGGAACTCGCAGGTGCCGGCGCCGACGTACCCGGCCGCGCGCAGGATCGCCCGCGACGCGGCGGTGACCGACCCGGCCTGGGCGGGGGTCAGGAACGGCGCGGGCGCCTCCTCCACCAGCTTCTGGTGACGCCGCTGGAGCGTGCAGTCGCGGGTGGAGACCACCACGACCGTGCCGTCGGCGTCGGCCAGGCACTGGGTCTCCACGTGCCGGGGCCGGTCCAGGTAGCGCTCGGCGAAGCACTCGCCGCGCCCGAACGCCGCAGCCGCCTCCCGCACCGCGGACTCGTACAGCTCCGGGATCTCCTCCAGCGTCCTGGCCACCTTCATGCCGCGCCCGCCGCCCCCGTGCGCCGCCTTGATCGCGACCGGCAGCCCGTGCTCGCGGGCGAACGCGACCACCTCGGCGGCGCCGGACACCGGGCCGGGCGTGCCGGGCACGAGCGGCGCGCCCACCTCGCGGGCGATGCGGCGGGCGCTCACCTTGTCGCCCAGCAGCGTGATCGCCGACGGCGGCGGGCCGATCCACGTCAGGCCCGCGTCGAGGACGGCCTGCGCGAAGCCGGCGTTCTCGGCGAGGAAGCCGTAGCCGGGGTGGACCGCGTCCGCGCCGGCCCGCAGCGCCACGCCGATCAGGCGATCGGCGTCCAGGTACGTCTCGGCGGGCGTCCGGCCGCCCAGGGCGTAGGCCTCGTCGGCCACCCGGACGTGCAGCGCGTCGAGATCCTGCTCGGCGTAGACCGCGACGCTGGCGAGCCGGGCGTCGCGGCAGGCGTGGGCCACCCGCACAGCGATCTCGCCCCGGTTGGCGATGAGCACCTTACGCACGTGTTCTCCATGATCGTGGTGAGCGGTAGCCGGTCTCCCAGGCCCGCGGGACGGGCCGCCGGGCGGCGGCGGGTCCGGCGGGCGGGGCCGGGCTGCGGGCGACGAGCGCGACGATCAGGGCGGCGAGCTCCTCGTCGGTGAGCTCGGCGCCCTCCACCTGGATCGCGCCCGCCATCAGAACGGCGGGTTCCCGTGCTTGCGCGACGGCAGCGGCTGATGCTTGGACGCCAGCATCTCCAGCGAGCGGATGAGCGTGCGCCGCGTGTCGGCCGGGCTCACCACGTCGTCCACCAGGCCGCGCTCGGCCGCGTAGTAGGGGTGCATCAGCTCCCGCTTGTACTCGGCGATCCGCTCGGCGCGCACCGCCTGCGGGTCGGCGGCGGCGGCGATCTCCCTGCGGAAGATCACGTTCGCCGCGCCCTCCGCGCCCATGACCGCGATCTCGTTGGTCGGCCAGGCGTACGACAGGTCCGCGCCGATCGAGCGGGAGTCCATGACGATGTACGCGCCGCCGTACGCCTTGCGCAGGATGAGCTGGACGCGCGGCACGGTGGCGTTGCAGTAGGCGTACAGCAGCTTGGCGCCGTGGCGGATGATGCCGCCGTGCTCCTGCTCGACCCCGGGCAGGAAGCCGGGCACGTCCACGAGCGTGACGAGCGGGATGTTGAAGGCGTCGCAGGTCTGGACGAAGCGGGCGGCCTTCGCCGAGGCGTCGATGTCCAGCGCGCCCGCGAAGGACGCGGGCTGGCTGGCCACCACGCCCGCGACCCGGCCGCCGAGGCGGGCGAAGGCGCAGATGACGTTGGTGGCCCAGCCGGCGTGCACCTCCAGGAAGTCGCCGTGGTCGACGATCTCCTCGATGACGTCGCGCATGTCGTACGCCCGGCCGGGGTCGGCGGGCACCAGGTCGAGCAGCCGGTCGTTGCGCCGGTCGGCCGGGTCCTCCGGAAGCTGCTCGGGCGGCAGCTCGCGGTTGTTGGACGGCAGGAACGCGAGCAGGTCGCGCACCGTGGCCAGGCACTCCTCCTCGTCGTCGCAGGCGAAGGCCGCCACGCCGGAGACGCCCGCGTGCACGTCGGCGCCGCCGAGCTCGGCGTGGGTCACGCTGGCCCCGGTCACGGCCTCCACCACGTCGGGGCCGGTGATGAACATCTGGGCGATGTCGCGCACCATGAACGTGAAGTCGGTCAGCGCAGGGGAGTAGGCGGCCCCGCCCGCGCACGGCCCCATGATCACGCTGATCTGGGGCACCACCCCGGACATTCGGGCGTTGCGCTGAAATATCCCGCCATATCCGGCGAGGGCGGTGACGCCCTCCTGGATCCGCGCCCCGGCCCCGTCACAGAGCCCGACCAGCGGCGCGCCCGCCGCCTCGGCCAGGTCCATCAGCTTGTGGATCTTCTGCGCGTGCGCCTCGCCGAGCGCGCCCCCGAACATGCGGAAGTCGTGCGCGTAGGCGAAGACCGTGCGCCCGTGCACCTGGCCCCAGCCCGTCACCACGCCGTCGGAGTACGGGCGCTTGGCCTCCATGCCGAACCCGCGTGCCCGGTGCCGCCGCAGCGGCTCCACCTCGGTGAAGGAGTCCTTGTCGAAGAGCAGGTCGATGCGCTCGCGCACGGTCAGCTTGCCCTTGCGGCGCTGCAGGCCGGTCTCCCGGTCGCCGGGCCCCTCCAGCACCCGCGCCTTCAGCCGGGCCAGCTCGGCGTCCCGCTCCCGCATGCTCCCGTCCGCGCGCCCAGCCGGTCCGCCGGGCCGTTCGTCGAGTGCCGTCATCCCGTCTCCCCCTCCCCGAACCAGGTGCGCAGCGCCCCGGTGAGCGCCTCCGCGCGGTACGCCGCCCCCTGCGGCAGCACCCAGGCCACGCAGCCGTCGGGCCTGAGCAGCATCGCGTCCACCCCGTCCACCTTGGCCCGCGCGGTGACGGTCCCGACGCGGGCCGACCAGGGCGCGATCCCGGCGCGCACCTCGGCCCGCCCGGCCAGGTCCAGCAGCAGCCCCCGCCCCCGGCCCAGCCGGTCGCGCAGCGTGGTGGCCGCTCCAGCAACCGCGCCGTCCAGCGGCAGGTCCGGGCAGAGGGTGCCGGCCAGCGGATGGTCGTCGCCCACGGCGTAACGGACCGACTGGCCGGTCTTCATGTCGACGATGCGCCGGGTGACCGGCTCCAGGCCGGTGAACTCGGCGAACAGCTCGCGCAGCGCCCGGCTCTGCGGGTCGGGCCGCATGAGCGCGGCCTGGGCGCGGGTGTTGTCCAGCAGCCCGGCGGCCACCGGGTGCCGCTCGGCCGTGTAGGTGTCCAGCAGCCCTGCGGGAGCCCAGCCGTGGACCTGGGCGGCCAGCTTCCAGCCCAGGTTCGCGGCGTCCGCCAGGCCGACGTTGAGCCCCTGGCCGCCGAACGGCGCGTACACGTGCGCGGCGTCGCCCGCCAGCAGCACCCGGCCCCGGCGGTAGGTGGTGGCCTGCCGCGCCTCGTCGGTGTAGACGAACCCGGACAGCAGCTCGTCGATGACCACCTCGACCCCGCTCACCCGGCGCACGCTGGCCTCCAGGTCCGCGAGCGTGAGCGGCGCCGCCGGATCGGCGGGCGGGCCGTCGAACTCGACCGACGCCACCCGGTCGGCGCCGAACCCGGCGAAGACGAACACGCCGCGCTCGGTGTGGTGGAAGCCGCGCGGCAGCGCCCGCCTGGCCTCCTCCGACAGCCGTACGACGCCGTCGCGGCCGGTCAGGCTGCCCGGCGTGCCCGCGAAGCCGAAGCCCGCCAGCTCGCGCACGGTGCTGCGCCCGCCGTCGCAGCCGGCCAGGTAGGCGCAGCGCAGCCGCAGTGCCCCGGCCAGGGTGGCCACGTCCACGCTCACGCCGTCGCCGTCCTGGGACAGGCCGGTGACCTCGTGCTCGCGGCGCACGTCCACGCCCAGGCTCCTGGCGTGCCGGGCGAGGATGTCCTCCAGCGCCGGCTGGTCGACGCGGACCCGGCGGCGGTCGGGGTCGGAGGCGAGCGACGGGTCGAGGAAGATCCCGCCGAAGTGCTCGCGCGGGCCGCCCGGCTTGCCGGTGAGCCGCAGGTCGCGCTCGTTCGCGGCCTCCTCGGCGGCGCGCAGCTCCGCGCCCAGGCCCAGCCCGCGCACCGCCTCGGCCGCCAGCGGGCCCATCGAGCCGGCCTTGACCGCCCGCTCGGGCCGGGCCCGCCGCTCCAGCACGAGCACCGCCACCCCGGCGGCGCGCAGCTCGCAGGCGAGCATGAGCCCGACCGGGCCGCCGCCCGCCACGACCACGTCGAAGTCGTTGGTCATCTCAGCTCCTCAATCGTCTAGATCACGGTCACGGCGTCGTCGAACTCCAGCCTCGGCAGCCGGGGCGGCGGCGTGCCCGGCGCGGGCCTGCCCAGGTTCAGCACGGCCAGCGTGGTGTGCCTGCCGTCGCCGAAGAACTCCTTGTCGAGCCCGCCGGGGTCGAAGCCCATCGTGGGCGCCGCCGCCAGCCCGGCGGCGCGCACGCCGAGGATGAGGTACGCGATCTGCAGGGCCGCGTTGAAGCGGGCCGACTCCTCGCGCACGCGCGGGTCCTCGAACAGGCGCGCCGCGTCCGGCCGGCCGGGGAACAGCTCCGGCAGCCGCTCGTGGAAGCACAGGTCGGCGGCCAGCAGCGCGGTCAGCGGGGCCGCCGCCGTCCTGGCCCTGCCGGGCCCGGACATCCACCGGACCGCGTTCGCCCGGGCCTCGGCCGAGCGCAGGAGCACGATCCGCAGCGGCTGCTGGTTCATCGAGGTGGGCCCGTACCGGACCAGGTCGTAGACGGCCCGGACCAGGTCGTCGCCGACGGGCTCGCCGGTGAACACATCGACCGTGCGGGCCTCGCGGAACAGCAGGTCCTGCGCGGCCCGGTCGAGCAACAGCCCGAAGGCGTCCTCAGCCATCGCCGAACCACCTGGCCAGGGCCGAGGGCAGCCCCTCGTACGGGCGCCCGTCACCGGCCGGCAGCACCCAGGCCACGCAGCCGTCGGGCCTGACCAGCGCCGCGTCGATCCCGTCGAGCCCGGCCCCGGCGGTGACGACCGCGACCCGGTCGGCCCACGGCGCCGCCGCGGCGCGCACCTCGGCGCGGTCCGCCTGGTCGAGCAGGACGCCGCGGCCCCGGCCCAGGTGGTCGAAGAGCCGCTTGCCCGTCGACAGCTCCAGGTCCGGCAGCAGCGTCCCGGCCAGCGGATGCTCCTCGCCCAGGTCGTAGCGGACGGACAGGCCGGTCACCATGTCGTAGACGCGCCGGTTGACCACGTCCAGGCCGAGCACGCCCGCGAACAGCTCGCGCAGCGCCCGGCTCTGCGGGTCCGGCCGCATGAGCGCCGTCTGGGCGCGGGTGTTGTCCAGGAGCCGCGCCGCCACCGGGTGCCGCTCGGCCGTGTAGGAGTCCAGCAGCCCCTCCGGGGCCCGCCCCTGGACCTGCGCGGCCAGCTTCCAGCCCAGGTTGGCGGCGTCGACCAGGCCGACGTTGAGCCCCTGGCCGCCGAACGGCGGGTGCACGTGCGCGGAGTCGCCCGCCAGCAGCACCCGGCCCAGCCGGTACGTGGCCGCCTGCCGGGTGTGGTCGGTGAAGCGGACCCCGGACAGCAGCCGGTCGACGGCCGCCTCGGTCCCGCTCACCCGGCGCACGCTCTCCTGGAGCTCCTCGGCGGTCAGCGGCGCGTCTCGGTCCTGCGGCGGGCCGTCGAACTCCACGGTCGCCACCCGGTTGGCGCCGAAGGCGGCGAACAGGTAACCGCCCCGATCGGTCAGGTTGAAGCCCGGCCGCAGCCCGCCCGCGCCGGCCATGCGGACCAGGCCCTGCCTGCCGGTGAGGGTCGGATCGGTGCCGTCGAAGGCGAAACCGGCCAGCTTGCGCACGGTGCTGCGGCCGCCGTCGCAGCCGGCCAGGTAGGCGCAGCGCAGCCGCAGCTCGCCGCCCGGGGTGGCGACCTCGACGCTCACGCCGTCGCCGTCCTGGGACAGGCCGGTGACCGTGTGCTCGTGCCGCACGTCCACGCCGAGCCGGCCGGCGTGCTCGGCGAGGATGCGGTGCAGGGTGAGCTGGTCCACCCGGACCCGGCGGCGGCCGGGGTCGGACGACAGCGCCGCGTCGAGGGGCAGCCCGGCGAAGTGCTCCGGCGGCCCCGCGTGCCCCGGCGCCCGCCCCCCGGGAGCTCCCGGCGGGCCACCGCCCGGCCGTCCGGCCGGGGCGGCGGACAGCAGCTTGGCCAGCATCTCCTCGTCGCGCCTGATCGCCTCGGCCTCGGCCTCCATCAGCGCCTCGCCCAGCCCGAGCCGGGCGACGGCCTCGGCCGCCAGCGGCCCGATGATGCCCGCCTTCGGCATCGGGTCCGGCTCGGGGTCGCGTTCGAGGACGAGCACCGTCACGCCCGCCGAGCGCAGCTCGCAGGCCAGCATCATCCCCACGGGCCCCGCGCCCGCGATCACCACCTCGTGGAAGCCCCCGGTCATGACCGCCCCTCGCCGTCCGTGCGGGTCAGCGACACGACGAGCACGTCCCGCTGCGCCCGGCCCCCCGCCTTGGGGGTGAACGGCGTGCAGTGGTGGGTCAGCGCCCGGTCGTCGAGCAGCAGCGTCTCGCCCGGGTTCAGGCGGCGCTCGAAGACCAGCGAGGTCTCGTCCTCGGCGGTGGCCAGCATGTGCACGGCCCCGTTGACGTTCTCCTCGGCGACGACGGTGACGAGCACGTGGTCGCCGCCGCCCTGGTGGAAGCCCTGGGACGGGTGCGCGTTCTGCCGGTCGTCGGCGTAGTTGCGGACCTGGAAGACGGTCAGCGCGAACTCCTCGCCCGGCAGCCACGCGCGCACGCGCGGGTCGCCGACCTGGGCGGCGACGAAGTTGCGCACCGCGGCCCCCAGCGGGTCGTACGGCGAGCCGCCGTCGCCCTCGTGCCAGGTGACGGCGGTGCCCTTGACCTGGCCGGTGCCGGTCGCGACGTGGCGGACCACCTCGTCGTCCTTGAAGCCGACGTTGGCCGACAGGCCGGAGAAGCTCGCCACGAGCCCTTCGGTGATCTTGTCGATGCTGCTGAACGTGCGATAGAACATCAGCTCTCCTCCATGATGGCGACCACCCGGGTCCAGCCGGCTCCCGCGCCCGCGATCGACACCGGGAAGCACGAGACGTCGAACCCGGTGGCGGCGGGCAGCGTCCCGAGCCCGGCCAGCTTCTCCAGCTGCAGATACTCCTTGCGCCGCCCGTAGACGTGGGCGGGCCACAGGCACGCCTTGTCCCCGGTGCGCTTGTAGTCCTCGACCATCGCGCGCATCGGCCGGTCCAGCCCCCACGCGTCGATGCCGATGACCCGCACGCCGCTCTCGACCAGGAACTCGGTGCCCTCGCCGGACAGCCCGGCGTAGTCGGTCAGGTAGCGGGCGCTGCCCCACAGCGCGTCGGCGCCGGTCCACAGCAGCACGATGTCGCCGGGGGCGAGCCGGTGCCCGGCCGCGTCGAGCGCCGCCGTGAGCCGTTCGACGGTGACGGCCTCGCCCGAGGGCACGTCGCGTACGTCCAGGCGGACGCCGGGCCCGTGACACCACTCCAGCGGCACCTGGTCGATGCTCCTGGCGGGCCGGCCCGCCGTCAGCGGGCCGTAGTGCAGCGGCGCGTCCATGTGCGTGCCGGTGTGGGTGGTCAGCGTGACGGTCTCGTTGGAGATGGCCATCCCGTCGGGGAAGTCCTCGGGGCTCAGCCCGAGGACGATCGCGCCCGTACGGTGGTCGAGCAGGTCCACCGTCACCGGCGTGGCCTCGCTCGGCGTGTCGCGGGTGGCGACGCTCAGGTCGTAGAACCGCTTCACGCGACCGCGCCGGCGGCGAGCCGCTCGGCCTCCGACTTGACCGCGCCGAGGTCGGCCACGCTGTTGCGCTCGACGGCCGCGCGCAGCATCGTGTCGGCCTCCTCCGGCGTGAACCGGCCCGCGACCTTGCCGCCGACCGGCTCGCGCGCCTCGAAGTCGTGCGTCAGCACGAGCTGCGTGCGGTCCTCCCCGAACGGGAAGGCCCGCCACTCGCCGCCCATCCGCCCGACGATCGGCGCGGTCTCCAGCTGCCGGTAGGCGATGACGCGCCGCCCGGCGTCGATGTCCCTGCGCGACACCCAGGTCGCAAGCTCCCCGCTGACGTCCACCAGGAACCGGGCGATCTGGTACGTGTCGTCACCCTCCAGGATCGTGACCTCCTGGGTGGGCGGGAAGATCCTGGCGTACCCCTCCACGTCGACCAGCAGGTCCCAGACGACGCTGACGGGGGCGTCCACGGTCACGGTGTGCTCGGCGTACGGCATGGCGCTTCCTCCTTCGCTGGGTCAGACCGACAGGGGCTCGTGGTTGGCGTAGGCCGCCTCGAACCGGAGCTTCTGCTTCCACTGCGTGGTGAAGTCGTAGACCTCGGGGATCTCGGAGAACGTCTTGAGGTCCTCCAGCGTCTCGGTGGTGAACTGGGCGATCTTCGAGGCGGTGATGCCCCGGGAGCGCTCGTCGGCGGGCAGCCACAGGTGCGGCCGGTAGTCGAAGCCCTTGACCAGCGGGTTGCGGTCGAGCAGCTCCTTCATCGCGGTGAAGAACTCCTCCTGGTCGCCCTCGGTCGCGGAGGCGGGGAAGCGGTAGATCAGGGTGTGCACGATCATGACGTGGTCCTTCCGGAGGTCAGCGGAACAGGGACGGAACGGGCGGCGCGCGGTCAGGGGACGGTCACGCCGGAGACGAAGTCGAGCAGGGCGCGGGGCGTGGTCAGCTCGGCCACCTGCTCGTCGGGGATCCGCACGCCGAACTCGGTCTCGATCCGGGCGGCGGTCTCCATCAGGGCCAGCGAGTCGTAGCCCAGGTCGGTGAAGAGCTCGTCCAGGATGTCGCCGCCGAGGTCGACGTGCTCGTCCTCGCCGGCGCAGGCCACCATGATTCTGCGAAGGTCGTCGAGAGTCATTTCTCCTCTTTCCGAGGTACGGCTTCCGGATGTTCGGGCTTGCGAAGGACGACGGCGGCGTTGAAGCCGCCCTTTCCGCGCGCCAGGACCAGCGCGTGGGTGAGCGCCGCGCTCCTCGGCTCGGCGCCGCGCACCAGGTCGATCCGGTACGCGGCGGGCACCTCCCCGGCGTGGGGCACGGGCGGGATGACCCCGTCGCGCAGCGCCAGCAGCGCGCACACCACGTCGAGCGGCCCGCTCCCGGCGTACAGGCGGCCGGTCAGCGCCTTGGGCGCGGTCACCGGGACGCCCCCGGGCCCGAAGACGGCGGAGATCGCCGCGGCCTCCTCCCGGTCCAGGAACGGCACCCCGGCGGCGTCGGCGAAGACGACGCCGATCTCCCCGGGCTCGGTGCCCGCGTCGGCGAGCGCCTTGCGGATGGCCTGCTCCAGGCCGGGCGGCCGGCCCGAGCCCGGCCGCGGGTCGAAGGTGGCGGCGTACCCGGCGACCTCGCCGTAGACCTTGGCCGCGCCGCGCCGCAGCGCCGCCTCCCGGTCCTCCAGGACGAGGATGGCCCCGCCCTCGCCGGGCACGTAGCCGTCCGCCTCCCGGGTGAAGGGCCGGTAGGCCAGCTCGGGGACGGGCTCGCGGCTGAGCCTGCCGCTGGCGATGTGGCTCACCCAGCCCCACGGGTCGAGCGAGGACTCCACGCCGCCCGTCACGATGTGCGGGGTGCCGCGGCGCACTGCCCGCCGGGCGTGGCCGAGCGCGTCCAGGCCGCCCGCCTGCTCGGCCACCAGCACCCCGCCGGGGCCGCGCATGCCGTGCCGGATGGAGATCTGGCCGGTGTTGACCGCGTAGAACCAGGCGAAGGACTCGTACACGCTGACCGTCTGCGGGCCCTGCGTCCAGAGCTTCTGGATCTCCCGGTGGGTGAACTCGAAGCCGCCGGAGGCGTTGGAGGTGACCACGCCCATGCTGTACTCGGGCAGCTCGGCCGGGCGCAGCGCGGCGTCCTCCAGCGCCCACTCGGCCGCCGCCAGCGCGAGCCGGGTCACCCGGTCGGTCTGCGGCATCAGCCTGGAGGGGATGTGCTCCTCGGCGACGAACCCGCTCACCTGCCCGGCCAGCGTCACCGGGTAGCGGGGGCCGCCGCCCCGGGGGTGCCCGCCGGCGTGTCCCTCGGCGTGCAGCGGCCGGATGCCGCTCTCCCCGCGCAGGGTCGCCGCCCAGAACTTCTCGGCGCCCAGCCCGTTGGGGGCGATGACGCCCAGGCCGGTGATGACGGCCGTGGCCGGCCCGCCGGTCCGCTCGCCGGGCGCGGCGATCGTGGTCTGCGTCATGGCGTCAGCTCCCGTTCCCGGCGCGGCTGAGCAGCATGGCGCTCTGGAAGCCGCCGAAGCCGCTGCCCACCGACAGCACCGTGTCCACCCGCTGGTCGCGCGCCTCGATCGGCACGTAGTCGAGATCGCATTCGGGGTCGGCCTCCGTCAGGTTGGCGGTGGGCGGCACCATGTCGTTCTCGATGGCCAGGGCGCAGGCGACGAGCTCGATCGAGCCGATCGCGCCCAGCGAGTGGCCGATCATCGACTTGATGGAGCTGACCGGCGTGCGGTAGGCGTGCTCGCCGAGCGCCCGCTTGAACGCGGCGGTCTCGTGCCGGTCGTTCTGCTTGGTGCCGGAGCCGTGCGCGTTGACGTAGTCGACGGCGTCGCCGTCCATGCGCGCCTCGGCCAGCGCCGCGTTGATCGCCTCGGCCATCTCGCGGCCGTCGGGCTTGAGCCCGGTCATGTGGTAGGCGTTGCAGCGGGTGGCGTACCCGTTGATCTCGGCGATGATCCGCGCGCCGCGCCGCCGCGCGTGCTCGTACTCCTCCAGCACCAGCATGGCCGCGCCCTCGGCGAGCACGAAGCCGTTCCTGGTCCGGTCGAACGGGCGCGAGGCGTGCTCGGCGTCGTCGTTGCGCGGCGTGGTCGCCTTGATCGCGTCGAAGCACGCCACGGCGATGGGGGAGATGGGGGCGTCGGTCGCGCCGGCGAGCACGACGTCGGCGCTGCCCTCCTTGATCAGCTGGTGGCCGTACCCGACGGAGTCGAGGCCCGAGGTGCAGCCGGAGGAGACGATGGCCGCCGGGCCCTCCGCGCCGGCGATCCAGGCGACCTCGGCCGCGATGGCGCTCGGCACGAAGTAGTCGAACAGGTGCGGCGAGGCGTACCCGGGGTCGACGAACCAGTCGTGGCCCGTGTCCGACAGCACCAGGTACTCGCGTTCGAGGCTGGTGGTGGCGCCGACGGCGGTGCCGACGCTGACCGCCACCCGGCCCGGGTCGAGGCCGGCCGCCTCCAGCCCGCTGTCGGCGACGGCCTCACGTCCGGCCACCACCGCGAGCTGGGTGGCGCGGTCCATCCGGCGGATCTCCCGGCGCGTCAGCCCGGACGCCTCGGGATCGAAGTCGCACTCGGCCGCCACCTGGGACCGGAAGGGCGAGGGGTCGAAGAAGGAGATCCTGCGGGTGGACGTCCGCCCGGAGGACAAGAGCTCGAAGAAAGACTTCGTCCCCGCACCACCGGGCGCGCGTACGCCCATTCCGGTGATCACGGTTCGTCGGTCCATGAGACGCACACGCTCCTTTTGCGACATCGGCTGTCGCAGGTGAACATGTGCGACGGTCCTCGAGCGCCGCTCGAGGACCGTTGGGGTCCCAGCCTGGCGTTCCGCCGGTCAGGCGTCGCGCCGGCGCAGCGTCCAGGCGGCGAGCCCGAGCAGCGCCACGAGGTACGCGCAGAACACGAGGAAGCCCGGCAGCGGCGCCAGCACCCCGCCGGCCTGCGTCTCGGCCATGAACGCCTTGCCCGCGGTGGCCGGCAGGTAGGGCGTGACCGCGTCGGCGACGCCCTCCGGCAGCAGCATCCCGGCCAGCGAGTCGAGCAGGAAGACGGCGAACGACACGACGGAGACCGCCATCGCCGTGCTGCGCATCAGCGTGGCCAGCGCGATCGCCGCCACCCCGACCCCGGTCAGGTACACCGGCGCGGCCAGCACCGCCCGCAGCACGCCCGGGTCGCCCAGCGACGGCGCGACGCCGTGCGCGCCGAGGAGCGCCGACCCGGCCAGGAACGACACCAGCGAGGAGAGGAGCATCAGGGCGAGCACGACCCCGGCGAAGACCACGCACTTGGCCCACAGCACCGGCAGCCGCCTCGGCACCGCCGAGAACGTGGCGCGGATCAGCCCCGTCGAGTACTCCGACGACACGTACAGCACGCCGAGCGCGCCGATGAGCAGCTGGGCGAAGGCGACGCCGCCGAGGGTGGCGCCGGTCGGGGTGCTCGGCTGGAACGGCGGCCCGTCCGGCTCCAGCGTGCCCGCCGCCAGCGGCTCGGCCATGGCGCCGGCGGTGATCAGCCCCACGCCGACGAACACGACGACCGACAGCAGCAGGGCGACGGTGGTCGAGCGCACCGACCTCAGCTTGATCCACTCGCCGTTGACCGCGCGGGCCAGGCTCACGCCGGGCGCCACCGCCGCGGCGCTCGCGGGATGGCTCACGGGCCGGCTCATGACGCGATCCCTACGCCGGTGGGCGCGCGGAACTCCACCGACAGGCCCGTCAGCTCCATGAACGCCTCCTCCAGCGAGGCCCGCGCGGTCGTCAGCTCGTGCAGCGGCAGGCCGCACGCCGCCGCCTCGTCGCCGATCCGCTCCGCCGGGACGCCCTCGATCTCCAGCAGGTCGTCGTGCCGCCGGGTGATGGTCACGCCCGCGCGCTGGATCAGGTTGCACAGCCGCACCGGGTCCGGAGTGCGCACCAGCACCCGCATCCGGCGCTCCGACACCGACCTGATCAGCTCGCCGACCGGCTCGTCCGCGATCAGCCTGCCCTGCCCGATGACCACGACCTGCTCGGCCGTCTCGGCCAGCTCGCCCATCAGGTGCGACGACAGGAACACCGTCCGGCCCTCGGCCGCCAGCCCCTTGAGCAGCCTGCGGATCCACACGATGCCCTCGGGGTCCAGGCCGTTGACGGGCTCGTCCAGCACGACCGTCGCGGGGTCGCCGAGCAGCGCCGCGGCGATGCCCAGCCGCTGCGCCATGCCGAGGGAGAAACCGCCCGCCCGCCGGTGCGCCACCTCGCTGAGCCCGACCAGCTCCAGCACCTCGCGGACGCGCCGCCGGGGGATGCCGTTGGTCGCCGCCAGCGCCGCCAGATGGTTGAACGCCGACCTGCCCGGGTGGGCCGCCTTGGCCTCCAGCAGCGCGCCGATCTCGCGCAGCGGCGCCGCGTGCTCGCGGACGGGCCGCCCGTTGACCAGCGCCACGCCCTCCGTGGGCGCGTCCAGGCCGAGGATGAGCCGCATCGTGGTGGACTTGCCCGACCCGTTGGGCCCCAGGAACCCGGTGACGACGCCGGGCCTGACAGTGAAAGTCAGGTCGTCGACCGCCAGCGTGTCCCCGTAGCGCTTCTTCAGGTTGGTGACCTCAATCATGGTCCCACGATGCAGCAGCCGCGACCTCGTCCGCGTCGTCCGATCGCAGTATCCGCGAGATCATGCGTCCGTACGAGACGGCCTTGACAGCGGTGTCAGGCGCTCGCCACCGTGACCAGGCCGGCCTGGTAGGCGGTCACCACGAGCTGCGCCCTGTCCCGCGCGCCCAGCTTCGCCATCGCCCGGTTGACGTGCGTCTTCACCGTGTACGGGGACAGGCACAGCTCCTCGGCGATCTCCTCGTTGGAGGCCCCGGTGGCCACGTGCACGACGATCTCCAGCTCGCGGGCCGTCAGCGCCTCCAGCACCCCGCCCGCCTCGGTGTCGGCCTTCACCGGCTGGTTGAGGAAGCGGGTGATCAGCCCCTTGGTGGCCTTCGGCGACAGCAGCGCCTCCCCGGCCGCCACGACGCGGATCGCGGCCAGCAGCTCGCCCGGCTCCACGTCCTTGCCGAGGAAGCCGCTGGCGCCCGCCCGCAGCGCCTGGAACACGTACTCGTCGATCTCGAACGTCGTCAGCACCAGGATGCGCACCCCCGACAGGCTCTCGTCGGCGGTGATCTCCCGGGTGGCCGCCAGCCCGTCCATCTCCGGCATCCGGATGTCCATGAGGATCACGTCGGCGCGGGTCTCGCGGGCCAGCCGCACCGTCTCCAGCCCGGTCTGCGCCTCCCCGACCACGCACAGGTCGGCGGCCGTCTCGATGAGCGAGCGGAATCCCTTCCGGATCAGGGTCTGGTCGTCAGCGAGCAACACGCGGATCATCCTGGTTCCTCTCGGTGAGTTGGCTTCCCGTCAGCGGCAGCCGGGCCACCACCGCGAACTCCCCGCCCCGGGCGGGCCCGGCGCTGAGCACGCCGCCGACGGACGCGACGCGCTCGCGCATGCCGATCAGGCCGTGCCCGGTGCCAGGATCGGCCCCGGCCGTCCCGGCCCGCTGGTTGCGCACGTCGATGGTCAGCTCGCCGGCGGTGTAGGCCATCGTCATCCGGACGTGGCCGCGCCCGTACTTGCGGGCGTTGGTGAGCGACTCCTGGATCGTCCGGTACGCGCACAGGTCGACCGCCGGCGGGAGCGGCACGGCCAGGCCGGAGACGGTCCGGTCCACCTTGAGCCCGGTGCGGGCGAACGACTCCAGCAGCGGGTCCAGGTCGGCGAGCCCCGGCAGCGGCTCCAGCGGTGCCCGCGCGTCGCCCGACCCGCGCAGCACGTCGAGCACCGCGCCGAGCTCGTTGAGCACGGTGCGGCCGGCCGCCCGGACGTGCGCCAGCGCCTCCTCGGCCGCGTCGGGCCGGTGCCGCAGCAGGTGGGCGGCCACCCCGGCCTGCACGTTGACGACCGAGATGTGGTGGGCGACCAGGTCGTGGACCTCGCGCGCGATGTGCATGCGCTCCTCGACGACCCGCCGCCTGGCCTCCTCCTCCAGCGCCAGCTCCGCCCGCCGGGCCCGTTCCTCCAGCGCGGCGACGAGCTGGCGCCGCGTCACGGCGGCCTGCCCCACCGCGCCGCCCGCCAGCGTCGCGGCGATGAACGGCGGCGGCCCGCTCTGCGCGTCGGGCCAGGTGGTCCCCTGGACGAGGAAGTGCACCGCGACGAGGAGCGCCGACCCGCCGGCCGCCACCGCCACGGCGGTCCCGCGCTCGCTCACCGCCCCCACCGTGTACGCGGTCAGCAGGATCGCGGCCATGGCCGGCTCCACCACGTCGAGCGGGTCGGCCAGCGCCGAGGCCAGCAGGGTGAGGAACAGCGCGGGCACCGGCACGACCCGCCGGACGGCGACGGCGGCGCCCATGAGCACGGTCAGCACCGGTAAATGCCGGGCCGCTGGTTCGGGCGTGTCCAAATACGGTGCGAGAAGCGCCGAAATACTCACCGCGGCGCCGGCGATCGCGTCGACAACGAGAGCGGGAAGTCGGGGAATATGGCGCCTTATACCTCGTTGTCTCACGTCGCCACAATAACGGGTGCGCCGCCAATCGGCCTACTGCAATTGCAGTACGTGGCGGTTACCGCGCATGCGGTAGCGTGCGCTTACCACATGTAGTGATAAGACATTAAACGGTTGCGAAGTGAACCATTTACCTGCCCGTCCATCAATGCCCGCCTCGTCGCAGCGGCGAATTACATGCGGGCGGCTCACCTTCGATGGAGCATACCTCTTTAGAGGCACGACATTCGAGACATGTTCCATCTTGCTATATTCTCGCCGGGTATTAGGGGTCGCCGCATGTCGTGTTCCATCAACTGACGGGGAGACATGATGCCCAAAACCAATTTCTCGGTGCTTGGACCGATGGAGGTGGTGCATGCCGGCCGGGCCTGCACGCCAAGTGCGCCCAAGGTTCGCCAGGTGCTCGCGCTGCTGCTCGTTTCCGCCAATCGCCTGGTGCTGGTCGATTCCATCATCCGCGAACTGTGGGACGACAACCCGCCCAAGAGCGCCCTCACCACCACCCAGACCTACATCTACCAAATACGCAACCTGATCCAGCGCGAGCGCCTTAGCGGCTCCGGGCGCGAACTGCTGCTGACCAAGCCGTTCGGCTACACGCTCCTGGTCGACCAGGACCAGCTCGACCAGGACCGCTTCGACCACCTGGTCACCCGGGCCGAGGGCTTCGCCCGCGCCGGGCAGCACGAGGCCGCCGCCGCCGACCTGCGCCAGGCGCTGGGGCTGTGGCAGGGGCCGCCCCTGGCCAACGTGACCCAGGGCCCCCTGCTCCGCTCCCACGTCGTCCACCTGGCCGAACGCCGCACCCACGCGCTGGAGCTGCGCATCGAGGCCGACATGCACCTCGGGCGGCACCGGGAGCTGATCGGCGAGCTGCGCAGCCTGATCGCCGAGAACCCGCTGCACGAGTGGCTGCACGCCCAGCTCATCACCGTCCTCAGCCAGGCGGGCCGGCGCGGCGAGGCGCTGGCCGCCTTCCAGGGCCTGCGCGAGGTTCTCGACCGCGAGCTGGGCCTGGACCCGTCGCCGGCGGTCCAGCGCCTGCACCGCGAGGTCCTGCGGGGCGGCCGCGTCCTGGCCATCCCCGCCTGACCCGTCCGCTTCAAGGCCCGTTCACATCGAGGCCCGTCCACTTCAAGGCCCGTCCACCCTGGCCCGCCCAGCGGCTGCGGCGGACCGACGGGCCCCGGCGCGGCCGGCCGGGCGGTTCAGCGGGCGCCGAGGCAGTGGGCCTGCCCGGGGGACGCCGCCCGCGCGGTGGGGAGGCCGGCCGCCTTGTTGACCGCGTCGATGCGCGACACCGCCCCGAGCTTGCCGTAGATGTTGCGCAGATGCCGCTTCACCGTCCCCTCGGTGATCGACAGCCGGGCGCCGATCTGCGCGTTGCTCAGCGCCTGGGAGACCAGGTCGAGCACCTGCCGCTCGCGGACGGACAGGCGGGCCGTCCAGCGCGGCCCCGCCTCGGCATCGGCCTCGCGCCGCCGCTCGCACCCGGGCCGGCGCGGCGACGGGCCGGGCTCCAGCCGGGTGAGGTTGCGCAGCACCAGCACGAGGTCCGCCCGTGTGCTGGTCGCCGGCAGGCACCAGTGCGCGCCGTGCCCGGCCAGCTCGCCCAGGTCGACGGTGTGGCTCAGCGCCACCACCACGATCTTGACGTCCGCCAGGTGCCGCCGGACCTGCCGCAGCGCCCGCCACTCGGCCTCCTGCGGGCCGCCGCCCGCCCCGGCCAGCACCACGTCCGGCCGCACCCGCGCGGCCACCTGCGGGACCTCGGCCGGCGAGCGCGCCTCCCCGACGACGCTGATGCCGTGCAACCTGCCGATCCAGTCCCTCAGGCACTCCCTGAAGATCACATGATCCGTACCGAGAACGACGCCGATCCCCCCGGCCGCGTCCGTACCTTCCACGGAATCCACCCCCTTCTTGCCGACGTGCGGTTCCGACCCTGCTGGACGGACCTGTCATGGCCCGCACACGGCTCTGTCACCGACTACGTATCGAGGCAGCCTCGAGCCCGGCTCAAGATCGGTCACGCAAGCTGGCGGCATGCAACAGACCGAGAGGCGCACGGTGCTGCTCCTGCCGGGGCAGGGCGCCCAGTACCCGCGCATGGCCGCCGAGCTCTACCGCGAGCAGGCGGCCTTCACGGCGGCCATGGACGAGTTCTTCGACGCCTGCGGCCGCCGGGGCGGCGAGCTGCGCGACGACTGGCTGTCGGCCGCGCCCCGGGTGCCGATCGACGACGTCACCCGGGCCCAGCCCCTGCTGTTCGCGGTGAATCTGGCGATCGGCCGGGCCCTCACCGACGCGGGCAGGCCGGTTGACGCGCTGCTCGGGCACAGCGTGGGCGAACTGGCCGCCGCCGCGCTCGCCGGCGTGTTCAGCCCGGCCGACGGCGCGGAGCTGATGTGCCGCCGCGCCGACGCGGCCCGCCTGATGCCCCCGGGCGGCATGCTCGCCGTGGCCGCCACCCCGGACGACCTCGCCCCCCACCTGTCCGGCGGCCCCGGCGGGGAGCTCGGCGGGGTCGTGGTGGGGGCCTGGAACGCGCCCCGGCAGTGCATCGTGTCCGGGCCCGATCCGGCGCTGGAGGCCGCCGAGGAGACGTTGCGCGGCAAGGGCTTCATGTGCCGCAGGGTCCGGGCGCTCCAGCCGTTCCACAGCCCGGTGCTGCGGCCGGCCGCCGAGGAGCTGGTCCGCTGCCTGGAGGGGATGCGCCTGAGCCCGCCACGCGTCCCGGTGCGCTCGTGCCGGACCGGGCGGTGGGTCACCGACGAGGAGGCGGTCACGCCCGAGTTCTGGGCGCTGCAACTGGCCGAGCCGGTGCTGTTCTGGCCCGCACTCGACGGCCTGCTCACCGACCGGCCCGAGGGCGGCTGGACGCTCGTCGAGGCCTGCCTCTCCCAGCTCGCGCCCCTGGCCAGGCGGCACCGCGCCGTGGCCCGGGGCGGCGCCGAAGTGATCACGATCGGCCCCGGCGAGTTCCCCATGACGGCATCCGTACGAAGGAGTGGATCATGACCGACCACGAGGCCACGGGCCTGCTCGAAGCGGCGGACGCCGTCGCCAAGCTCGCCGGCGAGCGGGCCGCCGAGGCGGAGGCCGCGCGGAGGCTGCCGGAGGACGTCGTCGCGGCGATCCTCGACGCCGGGTTCGCCCGCCACTTCGTCCCGCGCGGGCATGGCGGGGCCGAGGCGGCGTTCACCGAGCTGCGGCGGGCCCTCGCGACGGTGGGGGAGTCGTGCGCGTCCGCGTCGTGGTGCGCGCTGATCGTGGCCACCTCGGGCCGCATGGCCGCCTACCTCCCGGCCGAGGGGCAGGCGGAGGTCTGGCGCGAGGGGCCGGACGCGGCGATCTCGGCGGCGCTCGTCCCGTCGGGCACGGCCGAGGAGACGTCCGGCGGGTGGCGGCTCTCGGGGGAGTGGCACTTCCTCAGCGGCGTCGACTTCTCCGACTGGGCGCTGCTGTGCGCGCCCGCGCCGGACGGGCCGAGGTTCTTCGCCGTGCCGCGCGGCGACTACCGGATCAGGAACACCTGGTTCACGCTCGGCATGCGCGGCACCGGCAGCAACACCGTGGTCGCCGACGGCGTCCTGGTGCCCCGCCACCGCGCGGTGCCGCAGGGCGCGGTGTTCCGGGGGCACAGCGAGCACTCGGCCGCGCCGTGCCACCAGACGCCGCTGGCGGCCGTGGCGGGCGCGCTGTTCGCCGCGCCCGCGCTCGGCTCCGCCACCGCGATGCTGCGCGCGTGGACCGCGCAGCAGACGGCCAAGGGGCCCGGCCTGCCGCCGCCCGCCCAGCTGGAGCTGGCCCGCTCCAGCGCCGAGCTGGACGCGGCCCTGCTGCTCACCGAGCGGGCCACGGCGATCGCCGACCTGGGCCGCGTCGCGCCCGCGACGGCCGCGCGCAACGCCCGGGACGCCTCGCTCGCGGCCCAGCTCGTCCGCGCCGCCGCCGCCCGGCTCTTCGAGTCGGGCGGCAGCCAGGCCCAGCGGGACGACAGCGACCTGCAGCGCCACTGGCGGGACGTGCAGAGCGCCACCTCGCACGCGGCGCTGCGCTTCGAGCGCACCAGCGGCCCGTACGCGCAGTCGCTGGGCGCGGGCTGACCGGATATTCGGTGGCGTCCCGCACGATCTCCGGGATACCTTGAAGCTGTCCGGAACGACATACGAGAAGGAGGCGAGCGGTGACATCCCTGGCACTGACGCCTCCGGCCTCCGGGTGACCTGACGAGGACACCAGGACGGCCGCCCGGGCTCGACCCCGAGGCGGCTTTTTCATGCGCGTCACCAGGATCCAGCGGCCCTGAAGGGAAAGGCGCCGCGAGCAAGGCCTGCGCGGCGGGGCTGGCGGCCCCCGGGCGGACCGAGCTCATGCCCCGGGCCGGGCCTCCCGCCGGCCCGTCCGGGGCCCACGCCGCTCTGGCCCAACTGGCAGAGGCGCCGCCCTCAGGAGGCGGAGGTTCGGGGTTCGAATCCCTGGAGCGGCACCGGGTTCAACTGCACCGGGTTCAACAGCACCGGGTTCACAGCACTCCCGGGTAGAGGGCGGCGGGGTCGGCCGACAGGGCGGCCTTGATCCGGGCGGTGCCGTCGTCGGCGACGACCTCCGCCCGTCCGGCCTCGACGCCGTCCAGCGCGGCCCGCACGACGTCGGCCGGGTCGTTCTTGGGCACGTCGTAGCCGGCCATCATGTCGGTGTCGGTGCTCGCCATGAGCAGCCCCGTCACCTGGGTGCCCTGCCCGGCGAGCTCCAGCCGGGCGCCGTTGGTCAGGCTCCACGCGGCGGCCTTCGACGCGGCGTACGCGCCCGACCCGGGGTAGGACACCCACGACAGCGCCGACAGCACGTTGAGCACCGCGCCGCCCCCGTTGGCGGCCAGCACCGGCGCGAAGGCCCGGATCATGGCCAGCGGGCCGAAGAAGTTCGTCTCCATCTCCAGCCGCACCCGCTCCGGGTCGCCGCCCACCAGGTCGTGGCCGGTGGAGACGCCCGCGTTGTTGACGAGGAAGGTGACGTCGCCGGCGGCCCGCGCCGCCGCCGCGATCGTGCCGGGGTCGGTGACGTCGACGCGCAGCACCTCCGCCCCGGGGACGCCGGCGGTGCGCGGATCGCGTACGGCCGCGTACACCTTGGCCGCTCCCCGCTCCAGCAGCTGCCGGGCGAAGTGCCGCCCGATGCCCCGGCCGGCCCCGGTGACGAGGGCGACGGAACCCGTGATCTTCATGATGTGCCTCCGATGTCGTCGGTCGGGGCTACGCTAAAACCTGACGTTGACGTCAGAGGCAAGCCGGAGGGGAGCGGGCATGCGCATCGGGGAGCTGGCCGCCGCGACCGGCGTGAGCGTGCGGGCGCTGCGCTACTACGAGGAGCAGAGCCTGCTCGCCGCCGCGCGCAGCGCCTCCGGCCAGCGCCACTACCCGCCCGCCGCCGTGGAGCGCGTCCGCCTCATCCAGGAGCTCTACGCCGCCGGGCTGTCCAGCCGGACGATCGTGGAGCTGCTGCCGTGCATCGAGTCGGAGGAGGTCAGCGAGGGGCTGCTCGACCGGCTCGCCGCCGAGCGCGATCGCATCGACCGGCAGATCCGCGACCTGACCGGCACCCGTGACCGGCTCGACGCCGCGATCGCCACCGCCTCGCTCGCCCGGGAGGCGGGCCGCCCCTGCCCGCGCTGAGCGCGGCCCGCGTGGCGTTCCCCCGCCCGGCGGATGGCTCCGTATAGTGATGCAGCGATGACACTTCGTGATCACGGGGGGAATATCATGAAAGCCATCCTTGCCGCCGCCGGCGGCGCCGTCCTCGCCGCGGCCGCCCTGACCGCGACCCTCGCGAGCCCGGCCGCCGCCGACAAATGGCCGGGCTGCGACGGGAAGAGCGCCACCTGGCAGAAGATCCACGACGACAACACCGTCTCGTCCGGCACGTACGACGAGACCGACTGCGACGACCACCACGGCTGGTGGGGCAGCGACTACCACCGCAGCGGCTGGCTCTACACGCTGGCCGACTGACCGGCGTCACCACGGTCCCGGAGCTCGCCCGCCGAGCCCGGGGCCTCGCCATGTCCGCCCCCGTCCGGCACCCGTCAGCCGCCCGCCTCCCACACGGCCTCGAACGCCGGCGCGCTGATCTCGGTCAGCTCCCAGATCTCCAGCGCCTGATCGGTCAGGAAGCCGTGCTCGTCCTGCAGGTGCCGCCACCAGTAGCGGTGCACCTGACGCCCGGCGCGGATCTCGATCTGCCGGATCGCCCACTGCTCGCCGTCGCCCTCGACGCTCTCGAACAGCCACACGCCGCCGTCCTCGTCGTCGCCCCGCCAGTGCCGGCGGGGCAGGTCGGACTCGCTCAGGTCGCGGATCAGCGGTTGGCGGAGATCAGGCTGCACCCCCACACTCTACGGCTCACCGGTCGACGATCTCGTTCTTGCCGATGACCACGACGCCGCCGCGGGTCAGCGCGAACCGGGTGCGGTCGTAGTCCAGGTCGAAGCCGATGCGGGCGCCGTCGGGGATGACGACGTTCTTGTCGATGATGGCCTTGCGCACGATCGCGCCGCGCCCCACCTTGACGTTCTCCATCAGCACCGAGTCCTCCACCAGCGAGTGGGAGTGCAGCACGACCTTGGGCGACAGGATCGAGCGGTAGGCGGTGCCGCCGGAGACGATCACGCCGGGCGAGACCAGCGAGTCGATGGCCCGGCCGACGCGGTCGCCGTCGTTGTGCACGAACTTGGCGGGCGGCAGCGGGTCGTGCCCGGTGTGGATGGGCCACTTGTCGTTGTAGAGGTTGAAGACCGGATGCGCGGCGATCAGGTCCATGTGCGCCTCGTAGTAGGCGTCGAGCGTGCCCACGTCGCGCCAGTAGCCCCGGTCGCGCTCGCTCGAACCGGGCACCACGTTGTTGGCGAAGTCGTACACGTCGGCCCCGCCGGACTTGACCATCATCGGGATGATGTTGCCGCCCAGGTCGTGCTTGCTCGTGGGGTCGAGGGCGTCCTCGCGCAGCGCGTCGATCATCGCCTGCGTCTTGAACACGTAGTTGCCCATCGAGGCGTAGACCTCGTCGGGCGAGTCGGCCAGCCCGACGGCGTCCTTGGGCTTCTCCCGGAACGCCACGATGCGCCGGCCCTCCGGGTCGGTCTCGATCACGCCGAACTGGTCGGCCAGCGACAGCGGCTGCCGGATGGCGGCCACGGTCACGTCGGCACCGGAGTCCTCGTGCTGGTCGACCATCTGCCGCGGATCCATGCGGTAGATGTGGTCGGCGCCGAACACGATCACGTGCTCGGGCATCTCGTCGTAGATCAGGTTCAGGTTCTGGAAGAGCGCGTCGGCCGAGCCGGAGAACCAGCGCGGGCCCAGCCGCTGCTGCGCGGGCACCGGCGTCACGTAGTTTCCGAGCATGGCCGACAGCCGCCAGGTGCGCGAGACGTGGCGGTCGAGGCTGTGGTTCTTGTACTGGGTCAGTACGACGATCTTCAGATAGCCGCCGTTGGCGAGGTTGGACAGCACGAAGTCGATGAGCCGGTACATCCCGCCGAACGGCACCGCCGGTTTCGCCCGATCCGCCGTGAGAGGCATGAGCCTCTTTCCCTCTCCACCTGCCAGCACGACCGCAAGCACCCTCCGGGACCTCATGTCCTGGACGCTACCCTCAATCGGCCGATCTATCGACGAATGCGCGTCCGGCTCCCTCCCGTCGTGTCCCGTTCTCTCGGGTTATGTACGCCACGCGGCGGGCGGTCGTTCCGCATGTCGGGCTTGTCGCCGTGTCGCGGGGAGGCACTTCCTCGTATGGTCGTGTCATGCGTGTTGATCTGCTGAGCAGGGAGTACCCACCGGAGGTCTACGGCGGGGCCGGCGTGCACCTGGAGTATCTGGCCAGGGAGCTGCGCGAGCTGGCCGACGTGCGGGTCCGCTGCTTCGGCGCGGACCGGGACGAGCCGGGCGTGTCGGCATACCGTACGCCCGCCGGGCTGGGGGCGGCGAACGCGGCCCTCCAGGTGCTCGGGGTGGACCTGGAGATGGCCGCCGCCTGCGCGGGCGCGGACGTGGTCCATTCGCATACCTGGTACGCCAACTTTGCCGGGCATGTCGCGAAGCTGCTCCACGGCGTGCCGCACGTGGTCACCACGCACAGCCTCGAACCGCTGCGGCCGTGGAAGGCCGAGCAGCTCGGCGGCGGCTACGCGATCTCGTCGTGGGCCGAGCGCACCGCGCTGGCGGCGGCCGACGCGGTGATCGCGGTGTCGGAGGGCATGCGCCGCGACGTGCTGTCGGCCTATCCGGGGATCGACCCGGCCAAGGTCACGGTGATCCACAACGGCATCGACACCGCCGAGTACGCCCCGGACACCGACCAGGATGTCCTGAAAAAGTATGGAATAGACCCCGACCGGCCGTACGTGATCTTCGTGGGCCGGATCACCCGTCAGAAGGGGCTCGTCCACCTCCTGCACGCGGCGCGCGCCCTCGACCCCGGCGCGCAGCTCGTGCTGTGCGCGGGCGCGCCCGACACGCCCGAGATCGAGGCCGAGGTCACCGCGCTGGTGCGCGGGCTGGACCGCGAGGGCGTGTTCTGGATCTCCGAGATGCTGCCCAAGCCCGAGGTCATCCAGCTCCTCACCCACGCGGCCGTGTTCGTGTGCCCGTCGGTCTACGAGCCGATGGGCATCGTCAACCTGGAGGCGATGGCCTGCGAGACCGCCGTGGTCGCCACCGCCACCGGCGGCATCCCCGAGGTCGTCGCCGACGGCGAGACCGGCCTGCTCGTCCCGATCGACCAGGGCCCCGACGGCACCCCGCACGACCCGGAACGCTTCGCCGGCGACCTGGCCGCGCGCGTCAACGCCCTGCTCGCCGACCCCGCCCGCGCCGCCGCCCTCGGCCGGGCCGGTCGCGCCCGCGCCGTCGAGCACTTCTCCTGGGCCACCGTCGCCCGCCGCACCCTCGCCCTGTACGACTCGCTCACGCGCTGATTGGGCCTTGCCGACCCTCCTGCCCCGGCTCACGCTGGGGGCAGGAGGCGAGGACATGGCGCACCCACTCGGAGTCAGCCGCCCGGATCTCGGCGTCACCGACCTGCCCACGCCGGAGGAGGTCTTCAAGGTCTCCCGGATCGGCCCGGCGCAACTGTTCAAGTACGCGGTCGGGCCCAGCCTGATCGCCCTCGGCATCTCGATCGGCAGCGGCGAATGGCTGCTCGGCCCGCTCAGCGTCGGCCAGTACGGCTTCGTCGGCGTCGGCTGGGTGATCCTCGTCTCGGCGCTGCTCCAGACGTTCTACAACGTCGAATGCTCCCGCTACGTCGTCGCCACCGGCGAGGCGCCGGTCGTCGCCTGGGGGCGCGTGCCGCCCGGCCGGCGGCTGTGGGTGCCGCTGTCGGTGCTGATCGTCCTGTTCTCCTTCATCGCCGGCGGCTGGGCCGCCTCGGCGGGACAGGGCGTGTACGCGCTCGTCCACGGCCGCATCCCGCCTGCCGGGGCCGAGGAACCCCGGCTGTGGGCCATCGCGCTGCTCGTGGTCGTCTTCCTGATCACCGCGCTGGCCCGCCGGATCAGCCGGGCGCTGGAGCTGGCCAACTGGCTGCTCGTGTCGGTCATCCTGCTCGCGCTGCTGGCCATCGACCTGCTCGTGGTGCCGTGGGAGCTGTGGTGGGAGGGCATCCGCGGCTTCGTCACCCCCGCCGCCCCGCCCGCCGGCATCACCGCCACCCAGCTCGGCGCGCTGGCCGGCTTCACCGCGCTGGCCTCCGGCCTCAACTGGTACGTCATGGGGCACTACCGGGACAAGGGCTACGGCATGGGCCACCGCACCGGGTTCATCTCCGGGCTGCGCGGCGACCGGCGCGAGATCCTGGCCAGCGGCGTCACCTTCCCCGACGACGAACGCAACCGGGGACTGTGGCGGCGCTGGTACCGGCTGCTCATGGTCGACATGTGGGGCGTGTTCTTCGTCGGCGCCATCCTCGGCATGCTGCTGCCCACGATCCTCATGTCCCAGGCCGTCGCGCTCTCCGGCGAGCGGCCCACCAGGGCCGACGTGCCCACGTTCGTGGCCGTCGCGCTCGGCGACGAGTACGGCGGGGCCATGTTCGCCGTCGCGCTCGTCCTCGGCGTGCTCGTGCTGTTCTCCACCCAGCTCGGCATCTTCGAGGCCATGGTCCGGGTGACCACCGACGCCGCCCACGCCACCAGCCCGCGCCTGCGCCGGCTGGTGGAGGGCGACCCGCGCCGGTTCTACTACCCGTTCATGATCGTCCTGCTGGTGGTGATCTCCGTCGTCATCCACCTCAGCCTGCCCGTCGCGCTGGTGGAGTGGTCGGCCAACATGTCGAACCTGGGCGCGCTCATCTACCCGTTCTTCCTCATGTACCTCAACAGCAAGCTGCCCAGGCCCGCCCGGCCCCGCCCGTGGCACTACGCCGTGCTCGGGCTCAACGTCGTCTTCTTCGGGTTCTTCTTCGTCAACTTCATCGCCGACTTCCTCGGCGACCCGCTGGTGACCTTCTGACCCCCGGTCAGCGGGTGCGCTCCAGCACCACGATGGGGATCTCCCGGTCGGTCTTCTTCGTGTACTCGTCGTAGTCGGGCCACGCGGCGGCCATCAGCCGCCACAGCTCCGGCCGCTCCTCAGGGGTGGCGGTACGGGCGCGGGCCTTGAACCGGTCACCCTTGACCTGCGCCTCCACCTCAGGCTCGGCCAGCAGGTTCTTGTACCAGTCGGGATGGTCCGGGTCGCCGCCCTTCGAGGCGACGAGCACGAGGTCGTCGCCGTGCCGCTGGTAGATCAGCGGCGTCGTGTACGGGTCGCCCGACGTGCGGCCCTTGGTGGTCAGCAGCAGCACCGTCGTGCCGTTCCAGTCGTGTCCCTCGGCGCCGTCGGTCTCACGGTAGCGCCGGACGTGTTCCTTGCCGTAGAGCATGCCTGCATGCCTACCCCCCGGACAGGCTTCTCACCTGGGCCTGTACGACAGTGGAAGTCCCGTGGCACACACCAGAACTGTAAGCGCTTACCTACCGGCGCCCCCCGGCAGGGGCGGTCCTGTACGCCGGCGCGCACCAGTGAGAGTGTTGCCTTCATGAACGATCCGGCCTGGGCTCTCGCCTCCCGCATCGCGGCGTTCGACCGGGACGCCGACCCCGGGCCGGTGCGGGACGAGACGGCGCTCGCCGAAGCCGAACAGGCCATGCTCGCCTGCGACGGCGGCCCCGCCGACGCCGTCACCTGGCGGCTCATCGGCATGCTCCACCTGGCCCGCTACCGCCTCGACCCCGGAGAGGGCGCCGAAGCCGCCGTGGCCGGCGTGTTCTTCGCCGCCGTGGCCGTCGTCGACCCGCGTGGCCTGCCCGAACGGCTGCGCGGCCCCGGCGCCGCCGACACCCCCGAGACCTGGGCCAAACTGGTCGAAGAGCTCTTCCGCCACGTCGACCCCGGCGCCCACCCCCACGTCGCCCTCCTCCTGCACACCCTCGTCCGCCGCGCCCTCGCCGAACCGACCCCCGAGGTGTGCGACCGGCTCGCCCAGGTCCTCCTCCAGGAGGCCGACGGCGCCTGGGCGTCCCGCGCCCTCGCCCTCCTCGGCGACGGCCTCACCCGCCTGCACCGTGCGACCGGCCGGCCCGAGGCGCTCGACGACGCCGTCCACGTCCTCTTCCGCGCCGCCCTCGGCGACCCCCGCCACTTCGGGGCCCTCGCCGCCGCCCTCGGCCGCGCCATGCCCGGCGACGACGAGCTCACCCGCGCCCACCTCACCGCCGCCTGGCGGCCCGACGGCCCGGAACGCTCCCAGGCGCTCCTCGCCCTCCTGGAGCTCGCCGGGCGGCGCGCCGCCCAGTCCGCGCACGACGCCGACCTGCTCGCGTTCATCCGCACCGGGCAGGCGGCCCTCGACTTCTGGCACGAGCCCCGCGCCGCCCACCCCCGCGTCCTCGCCGCGTACGCCTCCGGGCTCGTCGAGTGGTACGCCGTCACCGGCGACGAACGCTCCCTGGAGGCCGCCCGCGAAATGCTCGCCGCCCTCGGCGAACCGCCCGGCGACATCCCCGCCGAGCTCGGCCGCGACCCCATCGCCCGGCTCGACCTCCTCGCCGGCCGCCGCTGGCGCCGCTACCGCGCCACCGGCCACCCCGCCGACCTGGACACCGCCCTGCACGCCCTGCGCCACGCGGCCACCCGCGCCTACCCCGGCCACCCCGACCGTCCCCGCCTCCTCGCCAACCTCGCCAACGCCCTCACCCACCACGCCACCCCTGAACCCGCCCTCAGGGGACCGAGCGGCCTCCTCGGCGAGGACGCCACTACGGCGACGGGCCCCGGCGGCGCACCCGCTTCTGGGCGGCAGACCGGCACCCCGGATGGCGCGGCCGCCGCTGGAGGGCGGGGCGACGTGGGTTCTCGTGGGGCGGCCCCTGAACGGGCGGCACGTCCGTACGGTGGGGGCGCCACTCCGGAGGGGCCGCCTCACGGTCAGGACGCCATCGGGGTCGTGGGAGGGCAGCGGGACGCCCGGGCGGACGAGGCGATCACGGCGGCGCGGGAAGCCGTGGCGGCGTGTTCCGGCGCCGACCCGATGCGGCCCCGGGCGCTCCTGCTGCTCGCCCGGGCGCTCCGGCTCGACCCCGGCCTGCCCGCCGCCGACGAGGCGGTGACCGCCTTACGGCAGGTGATCGACGCCGGCGAGGAGCCGGCGGAGGCGTACGCGCTGCTGTCCCTCATGCTGCGCCGCCGCGCCCTGGCCGGCCAGGGACGCCAGGACCTCGACGACGCCGTGCAGGCCGCCCGCCAGGCCGCCGAGACGGCCGCCAAGACGCTGCCCGACCAGCCCGCCGTCCCGGCCCCGCTGGCCGAGGCGCTGCTGCTGCGGTTCGACGTGCTGGGCGACCCCGCCGACCTGGCCGAGGCCCTGACCGTGCCCGCCACCGCCCTCGACCCCGCCCTGCACGCTCACCTGGCCCGCACCCTCGCCCGCCTGCCCGAGCACCCGTCGCCCCTGGCCACGGCCGGGCCGGAGCCGGCGGAGGCCGCCGCGCGGCTCGCGCTGGACGTCGACGACGACCTGACCCGCGCCCTCCTGCCCCTCGCCGGACGACCCGGCCCGGCCCCCGCCGAAGAACCGGACGCCCTGGCGACCCGGCTGCTCGGCATCGCCGGCCTGTTCGCGGACCGGGGCAGGCATCGCATCGCCGCCGAACTGCTCGTAGGTGCCGAACGGGCCTTCACCGACGCGGGCGCCCCGGCCGGCGCCGCGCGGGCGCGTTCCCTGATCGGCCGCTGCCACGAGGAGCTGGGCGAGTGGGAGGCGGCGCTGCGCTCGTACGAACAGGCCGCGATCACGTACCGCGACCTGGGCGACGCGCACGCGGAGGCGGCGGAGACCGGCCGGATGGGCGCGGCGGCGAGCGGCGGGAACGATCCGGCCCGCGCCGCCGCCCTGCACCTGCGTGCCGCCGACCTCTGCCGCCAGGCGGGCCTGGCCGAGGCGGAGGCGTCCCAGCAGGAACAGGCCGCCGCCGCGCACCTGGCCGCGGGCGACCCGGAGGCCGCGCTGGAGCGTTCGAGCCGCGCCCGCGAGCTGTACCTGGCGCTCGGCGAGAGCGTACGCGCCGCCCGCGTCCTCATCGTCAGCGCCCGGTGCGGCGCCGAGCTCGGCCATCTGCCCGCCGCCGCCGAGGTGATCACCACCTGCGCCGCCGAGCTGGAGACGCACGGCTCCTGGGACGACGCCTGCCAGGCGCTCGACGCCCACGCGCGGCTCCTCCACGCCCTCGGCCACGCCGGCCACGCCGCCGCGTGCGAGACGGCCATCGTCGAGATCGTCCGCCGCCGGGGGAACCGGCGCGATCCCGCCGACGAGTGGTACCGGATCGCCCGCCGCCGCCGCGCCCGCGGCGACCTGCCCGCCGCCCGGCAGGCCTTCGAACGGGCCGAACGCGCGTACAACGCGATCGGTCACCAGGACGGCCTCGCCGCCGTCCGCCACCAGCTCGGCACCCTCGCCTACGCCGAGGGCGACCCGGACCAGGCCGCCCAGGACCTCGCCACGGCCGCCGACGCCTACGCCCGCCTCGGCGCCCGGTCCCGCGAGGCCGCCGCCCGCACCCTGCGCGGCGCCTGCCTCGGCGACCTGAACCGGCCGGACGACGCCCGTACGGAACTCGCCCGCGCCTTCGAGCTGGCCGCCTCCGAGGGGGACCTGGAGGCGCTGTTCTCCGCCACGCTGGCGCAGGCCGACCTGGCGCTTCACCCGGCCTCGGCATCGCCCGGCACGCCTTCCCGCCCCCAGGCGGAGGCAGGCCGGCCGTCGCGAGCAGCGGCGGAACTGGCAGCCGGGTTCGGGAACGAGCCGGGCGCCGCCTTCGAGGACCGCGGGGGAGCCGGTGACGGGTGGCTCGCCGAGGTGCGGCGGGGGCTGGCGGCCAAGGCTTCGGACAGTGCCGGGGCCCGGGGCGCGTGGGCGGTCGCGGCGGGGGAGCTGCTGGAATCGGCCCTGGGGATGGCAGCGGGTGACCCGGTGCGCGAGGCGATCGTCCAGGACCGCCTGGCGGTGCTGGCCGCGCGTACCGGTGACGCGGACGGGGAGATCGAGGCGCTCGAACGGGCGGCGGCGGGGCTGCGTCACACGGGCCGTCCCGGCGCCTTCGCTGCGGTACGGCTCGGGTTCGCGCTGGAGGCGCGCGGGGCGCTGGTGCGTGCCCGTTCCGCCCTGGAGGAAGGGCTGGCGGCCCTGGCCGACGACCCGGCCCCCCAGCCGGCCGAGCCGTCGTACGGCCATCGCGCCCCGACGGAGGGCACGGCGTGTTCAGGCGATGGGCCGGCGGGGGCAGAGGCGCCGTACTGGCTGATGGCGGGGCAGGTCGAGGCGGCGGTGCTGGTCCGGGTGGCGGAGCTGCAGCTGGCGCTCGGGGAGCGGGCGCGCGGGAGGGCGGCGCTGGCACGGGCGCTCGCGGGGCTGCGGCGGGAAGGGGACCCGGCGGAGGCGCCGGCCGAGTGGCTGCGCATCGAGGAGGCCGAAGCGGCGGCAGACCTGGCCGGGGTGCTCGCGCCGGCCCGGCAGGCGCTCCAGGTGAACGACGACCCGGGACGCCGCTCGCGGCTGCTGGCGAAGCTGGCCGAGCTGGCGTTGGAGGCGGAGGAGCCCGCGGTGGCGCACGACTACGCCGCCCAGGGGTGCGAGCTGGGTGACTCCCGTCTGGTGGAGCATCTGCGCAACCTCGGCGCGGCGGCGCTGGCACAGGGGCGGGCCGCCAAGGCGGTCGACCACCTGACCAAGGCCGCCCAGCTCGCCCGCGAGCCCGTCCGGGCGACCCCAGCGGCAGGCACGGCAAGCACAGCCGGCTCGGCGGGGGCGGCGTTGCCGGTGCGGCTGGTGCGGGTGCTGGCCGTGCTGGGGGCGGCGCTGGTCGAGGCGCGGCGGCTCGCGGAGGCCGGAGTGGTGCTGGCCGAAGGGCTGGCGCTGACGGGCGGGCCGGCGTGGCGGGTGCCCAGGGCCGAGCTGCTGGTGGCGCGGTCCCGGCTGCGGCTGGTGCAGGGCGAGCCGGGGGAGGCGGTCACGGGCTGCCTGGAGGCCCTGGTGCTGGGCGAGGCGGCAGGCGATGACAGGCTCGTCGGGGCGGCCTGCGACGGCCTCGCGGAGGCGTACCGGGAGCTGGGGGAGACGGCGCGGGCGCGGTCGTTCGGCGCGCGGGCGGTGGAGGTCGACCGGGCCCGGGGGCGGCGGCGGGCCGTGGTGCTGGGGTTGATCCGGCAGGCGACCTTGCAAGCCCAGGGGTACGGGCTCGGGGCGGGTGGGCCGGAGGCTGTGGCGGGGCTGGAGGAGGCGCTGGGGCTGGCGCGGCGGATCGGGTTCGCGGCCGGGGAGGGGCTGGCGCTCGGCAGGCTGGCCGCGCTCGACGTGCGGGCCGGGGAGCACGCGCGGGCGCGGCAGCGCGCCTCGGAGGCCATCGCGCTGCTGCGCGGCACCGGGCAGGAGGAGGCGCTGGGCCGCGCGTACCAGGACAGGGCGGTCGCCTCGGAACGGCTCGGTGACCTGGCGGCGGCGCTGGCGGACGCCGAGGCGGCCGGTGAGCTGTCCGAACGCGCCGGCGACGGCGCCGCCGGGGCGCTGCGTGACAGGGCCGTCGAGCTGGCCGTGCGGCTGGGGCGGGGCCGGACCGCGTGGGCGCACGCCGAGCGGGCGAAGGCCAGGCTCCTGGCCGTCCAGCTCGGCCCCGTGGGCCGGGCCGACGGGCCAGGCCCGGGGTGGCGCGACGAGGGCGTCGTGGCCGAGGCCGTGGAGGCGATGGCCGGGGTGCTCGGGACAGCCGAAGCAACCGGGGCAATCAGGGCAACCGGGGCGGCCGAAGCAGCCGGGGCGCGCAGGGGCGCGGGGGTGACCGGGGTGCTGGGGTTCTACCTGAGCGGCGGCCGGGTGCTGGTGCTCGCGCACCGGACCGGGTGGGCGCAGCCGAGGGCGTTCGGCACCCGGGTGGGAACGGAACTGCTCGCGGCGGCAGGCGGCGAGGGCCGGTGGGGCGACGACTGGGCGCTGCTCGGCGACCTGCTCCTGGGCGACGCCCTCGACGCGCTCGGCGACGACCTGGACATGCTCTACCTCGTCCCGTACGGGGAGCTGGACCGGCTGCCGCTGCACGCGCTGGCCCCCGGCGGCCGGCTGCTGCTCGAACGCTGCCCGGTGGCCTACGCGCCGTCGCTGGCCATGCTGGGCGGCCTCGCCCGGCGGCAGGCGGCGCGGGGGCGGGGTTCGCTGGTGGTCGGCTACGCGCAGGACGCGGTGGCGCGGGTCGCGTACGAGAACGAGGCCGCGGAGATCGCGCGCGACGGCGGCCAGGGCGCGCACACCGGGCCGGATGCCACGGCCGCGCTGCTGGAAGGCGACTGGGACCGGATCCACCTGGCCTGCCACGGCTCCTACGACGGGGAGGACCCGTTCGGGTCGGGCGTCAGGCTGGGCGACGGGCTGCTGACCGCGCGGCGGATCGCCGGGATGCGGATCGGGGCCGGGCTGGTCGTGCTGGGCTCGTGCGAGAGCGGCGGCGCGGCGGTGCTGGGGCAGGCGCTGCTGCGCGCGGGGGCCGGGGCCGCGGTGGCGCCGATGTGGCCGGTCGGCGGGGAGGTCAGGCGGGCGGTGACGCGGCGGCTGCACGCGAGGATCCGCGACGGCGCCGGGCGGGCGCAGGCGCTGCGCGAGGTGACCCTGGAGGCACGCGACAGGCACGGCGCCACCAGGCCGGACCTGTGGGCCGCGTACGTGCTGATGGGCCTGGCCGCCTGAGCCGCGACGCGCCAGGGCGGGAAGCGGGGACGCGGGCCGGTCAGCGGTGCGCGGTGAGCAACGCGTCGACGGGGAGGGGGTCGACGGGGAGGGCGTCGTCGGGGGTGCGCTCGCGCACGTCGCTGTCGCGGATGGCGAAGACCGCCGGCAGGACGCCCACGTCACCGTAGTGGCCGGTCACGGCCGCGCCGACGGCGCGGCGGACGTCGGCGACCACCTGGCGCGAGGTGTGGCCCGCGCCGGGCACCGTCACGTGGCCAAGCAGGCCGGCGAAGCGTGATTCCGACACCGCCGGGGGATGCTGGCCGGGCGCCACGGGCCGGTCGAGCCAGAACACCTTGCCCGACAGGACGGCGTCATAGCCCGCGCCCTCGCCGCCCAGCGTGCGCGCGGACTCGGCGAGCAGCCGGCCGAACCCGGCCAGGTCGGCGTCCGGCGGCAGGTCGGTGGTGACGAACAGCGGCACGATCAGCGTGTCGAGCATGGGCCATCCCTCCTGTGAGGAGCCTCATCGTAGGGGCCGCCACCGACAATTTCCGGCCGGCTCACTGGCCGCCCGCCGCGCCGGCCAGCCGCGCCGCCAGCACGCGCAGGTGATCGGCCAGCTCCGGCGGCTCGTGGACCTCGAACGGCACGCCCAGCGACACCAGCCAGGACGCCATCTCGTCCAGCGAGTCGCCGCCCGCGGTCAGCAGGCAGGAGGCCGGGCTGAGCGGTTCGACGGCGGCGGCGGACGGGGAGAGCCGCTCGGCGACCGCCGCGGCGGGGGCGTGCACGGTGAACCGGCCCCGGAAGCGGTACGGCGCCTCGGCGATCCGGCGGGAGGCGTAGCCCGCCAGATCGGTGTCGGGCGGGCGGCGCGGGGTGAACCTCGGCCCGTTCGGCGTCCGCAGCCGCACCCGGTCCACCCGGAACAGCCGCCAGTCGTCACGGCCGGGGTCGAAGGCGACCAGGTACCAGCGCCGCCCGGTGGCCACCAGCCGGTGCGGCTCCACGACGCGCGTGGTCACGGCGCCGCCCGCGCCGCAATAGTCGAACCGCAGGCTCTCGTGGTCGCGGCAGGCCGCCGCGATCGCCGCCAGCGCGTCCGGATCGACCGCGGGCGCCCGCCCCGTCATCGGCACGGTCATCGACTGCACGGCGTTGACCCGGCGCCGCAGCCGCGACGGCAGCACCCGCTCCAGCTTGGCCAGGGCGCGCAGCGACGTCTCCTCGATGCCCGCCACGCTGCCCTGGGCGGCGGTGCGCAGCCCGACCGCCACGGCGACGGCCTCCTCGTCGTCGAGCAGCAGCGGCGGCAGGTCGCCGCCCGCGCCCAGCCGGTAGCCGGGCGCCCCGGCGGTGGCGTGCACCTGGTAGCCGAGCTCGCGCAGCCGCTCCACGTCGCGCCGCACCGTGCGCGCGGTGACGCCGAGCCGCCCGGCCAGCTCCGTCCCTGACCACTCCCGGTGGGTCTGCAGCAGGGACAGCAGTTTGAGCAGCCGCGCCGACGTCTCCAGCATCCTAGGACCCTACCTGTCCTAGGCCGGTCCTAGCGTGGTGGTCATGAAGCCCTTCCGCATCGACATCCCGCAGGCCGACCTCGACGACCTGCGTGAACGCCTCGCCCGCACCCGCTGGCCCGACGAGCTCGACGGCTCCGGCTGGTCGTACGGCGTGCCGGTCGCGTACGCCAGGAGGCTGGCCGAGCACTGGCGCACCCGCTACGACTGGCGCGAGCACGAGGCGGCGCTGAACGCCCACCCGCAGTTCGTCACCGAGATCGACGGGCAGGACGTGCACTTCCTGCACGTGCGCTCGCCGGAGCCGGACGCGCTGCCGCTGCTGATCACGCACGGCTGGCCGGGGTCGGTCGTCGAGTTCATGAAGGTCATCGGCCCGCTCACCGACCCGCGCGCGCACGGCGGCGACCCCGCCGACGCCTTCCACCTGGTGGCCCCGTCCATCCCCGGCTTCGGCTTCTCGGGCCCCACCCGCGAGCGCGGCTGGGACGTGGCCAGGGTCGCGCGCGCCTGGAAGGAGCTGATGAGCCGCCTCGGCTACGACCGCTACGGCACGCAGGGCGGCGACACCGGCGCGACGATCTCCCCGATGGTCGGCAGGCTCGACCCGGACCGCGTCGTGGGCGTGCACGTCAACGGCGGCCTCGGCCATCCCACCGGCGACCCCGCCGAGCTGGAGGGCCTCACGGAGGCCGAGCTGTCCAGGATGAGCCTGTACGCGGACGAGGACGGCCGCGGATACGCGATCATGCAGGCCACCCGGCCGCAGACGCTCGCCTTCGGCCTGCACGACTCCCCGGCCGGGCAGCTCGCCTGGATCGCCGAGAAGTTCAAGGAGTGGACCGACCCGGCCCGCGAGCTGCCCGAGGACGCCGTCGACCGCGACCAGCTGCTCACCAACATCAGCCTCTACTGGCTGACCGGCACCGCCGCCTCCTCCGCCCGGCTCTACAAGGAGAGCGCCGCCTCCTGGTTCGGCCGGCCGGAGCCGTCGCCGATCCCGCACGGCGTGGCCGTCTTCCCCGGCGACCCCGGCATTCGGCGCTTCGCCGAGCGCGAGCACCACGTCGTGCACTGGTCGGAGTTCGGCAGGGGCGGCCACTTCGCCGCGATGGAGGCGCCCGACCTGCTGGTGGACGACGTGCGCGCGTTCTTCAGGCTGGTGCGGTGAGCCCGCTCAGCGGTCGGTCCACTCGTCCTCCAGGGCGGCGTGGATGACCGAGTCGCGCCAGCCCCACGGCGTGGACACGTGGTGGCGCAGGACGCCCTCCTCGACCATCCCGGCCGTGAGCATCGCGAGCTGCGCGGGCAGGTTGGCGGGGGAGCGGGCGCCCCAGATGCGGTGCAGGCCGAGCTGCTTGAAGCCGAACTTCAGCAGCAGCCGCACCAGGTCGGTGCCCATGCCGCGGCCCCAGTGGTCGGGGCGCAGCCCGAGGCCGATCTCGGCGCTGTGCGGATGCTCGGCGTCGACGCGCAGCCGCGCCACGCCGATGGCCTCCGGCTCGCCGGGTTCGAGCACCGCCAGCACGTAGAGCCTGCGCGGCTCGGCCGCCGCCGCCCGCACCGCCTCGTCGACGAGGCCGGCCACCTGCGGCAGCGACAGCGGCGCGAACGGCATGTGCTGGGTCGCGCCCGGGTCGCCGTAGACGGCGTGCAGCGCGGCGACGTCGGCTTCGGTGACCTCACCGAGCCACAGCCGCCCGCCCTTGCACACCACCCGGCGCATGCGGAGAAGGTAACGCGGGCGGGCCGATCTTCACAAGGACGCCGGGTCCGACAAGTACGTCAGGTGGCGAGCTGACTGCCGTAGGCGCGCGCGACCAGCTCGGCGATGGCGCCGTGCGAGCCGAGCGGCTCGGCGTGACCGGCGTCGACCGACGCGGCGGCCCGCTCGACGAGGCCGGCGGGCGCCTCGTGGCCGATCAGGCAGGGCGCGATGGCCAGCCGCTCGGCGCCGGCGGCGCGCAGCCGCTCGGCGGCCACGGGCACGCCGGGGTCGCTGTCGAGGGAGGCGGCGACGACCGGCAGCGTGAGCCGGGAGGCCAGCAGCACCGCCGTGGCCTGCACGGCGTGCACGGCCCGCTCGCCGCCGACGGTGCCGAGGATGACGCCGTCGACCGGGCTGGAGACGTTGAGCAGGCGGACGCGGTCGGCCCTGGCCAGGCCGCGCTCGGCCAGCCGGATGTGCAGCGCCTCGGCCAGCAGCGGGTGGGGGCCGAGCGCCTCGGTCATCACGGCGGGGGCGCCGCTCTTGGCCACGGACTCGGAGATCTCGGTGAGCACGACCGGGTCGTCCCACGTCAGCAGGGGGACGACGACGGAGTCGCGGTCGGCCGGCAGCGAGGCGGCCAGCTCGTCCACGGCGGTGAGCCGTACCTCGATCTGGGGGTTGTCGACCCGCACGACGGCGGCGATCTCGGCCGGCACGCCTGAGGTGCCGCCCGGCGCCGCGAGCACGAGGACGGGCGCGTCCGGGGGCAGGGACGTGGGGACGGGACGGCGGTGGCGGCCGCCGCCCGGCCTGGGGGACCGTGCACGTACAGGGAGGCTCACAGGCGCGCAGTTTATGCGTAAACCGTGTCCGGCGTTCCGGGAATCGGCGGCGATTCCGTTACAACGCCCGCCCTGTGATAGAGATCACATCGACGGACCGGCCCGGCCCCCGTGGCCTGGCGGGCCGGCCCGACGGCGAGCCCGGGACCGCCGCGCGGACGGCGGTGGCAGCCGCCGCCCGCGGCTCCCGCGGCGGACCGGGGGAGCGGGGGTCAGGCGCGCTGCGGCTGCGTGCCGGGGTCGGTGGCCAGGTCGAGGTCGCGGGTCTCCGGCGCGATGGCCAGGCCCACGGCGGTGACGGCGAGCGCGGCCACCACGTACAGCGACACCGCCAGCGTGGTGCCGAACGCGTCGAACAGCTTGATCGCGATGATCGGGGCGAGCGCGCCGCCGACGATCCCGGCCACCTGGTAGCCCATCGAGGCGCCGCTGTAGCGCAGCCGGGTGCTGAACAGCTCGGCGATGAAGGCGGCCTGCGGGCCGTACATGGCCGCGTGCGTGATCAGCGCCACGACCGCCGCCAGCGCGATCAGCGGGAACGAGCGCGTCTCCAGCAGCGGGAAGAACGCGAACACCCACACCGCGGCGCCGATCACGCCCGCCAGGTAGACCGGGCGCCTGCCGTAGCGGTCGGACAGGGCGCCGAACAGCGGGATCAGCGCGAGCTGCAGCGCCGAGCCGATGAGGACCGCGTTGAGCCCGACCGACCGGTCCAACCCGAGCGGGCCGGTCAGGTGGACGAGGATGTAGGCGGTGAAGGTGTAGAAGGCGACGTCCACGCCGATGCGCGCGGTGAAGGCCGACAGCAGCGCGCGCGGGTGCGTGCGCAGCACCTCGACCAGCGGCATCCGCGCCTTGGCGCCCTGCTGCTCGACCCGCTCGAACAGCGGCGACTCGGTCACCCTCAGTCGCACCCACAGGCCGACGAGGACCAGCACCCCCGACAGCAGGAACGGCACCCGCCAGCCCCACGACAGGAACGCGGCGTCCGGCAGGGTGAACGACAGTACGGCCAGCGTGCCGGTGGCCAGCACGTAGCCGGCGGGCACGCCCACCTGCGGCCAGCTCGCGTTGAAGCCGCGGCGGCGGGGGTCGCCGTGCTCCAGCGACATGAGCACCGCGCCGCCCCACTCGCCGCCCAGCCCGAGGCCCTGGACGAAGCGGAGCAGGGCCAGCATGACGGGCGCGAGCACGCCGATGCTGTCGTAGCCCGGCAGCACGCCGATGAGGAACGTGGCGGCCCCCATCAGCAGCAGCGTGACGACCAGCACGGTCTTGCGGCCGGCCCGGTCGCCGAAGTGGCCGAACACGATGCCGCCCAGCGGCCTGGCCACGAACGCGACCGCGTTGGTGGTGAGCGCCAGCAGGGTCGCGCTGAGCGGGTCGAACGTCGGGAAGAACAGCTTGCCGAAGACCAGCGTCGCGGCCGTGGTGTAGAGGAAGAAGTCGTACCACTCCAGCGACGTGCCGATCAGGCTGGCGAGGATCACCCGCCGGGTCTGTTGCGTGGAGCTTGACATCAGCATCGCTCCTTCGTCAGGGGGTTGGTATCAACCTAAGAATCGTTGAACGATTCGACAAGAGGTTTGTTTGATGATTTCCTGTTGCCTGTGGACGAAGCTCTCGTGGATCTCGTACGGGACCGGTCCCGCCTCGGGCGCAGCAGCACCGCCGAGCGCGTCGCCGACATCCTGCGCGACCGCATCATCGAGGGCATGTTCAAGCCCGGCGACCGGCTGTCGGAGGAGACGATCTGCGAGCGGCTGGAGGTGTCGCGCAACACGCTGCGCGAGGCGTTCCGGCTGCTCGGTCACGAGCGGCTGCTGGAGCACCGGCTCAACCGCGGGGTGTTCGTGCGCGTCCTGTCGGCCGACGACGTGGCCGACCTCTACCGGGTGCGCCGGGTGCTCGAAGGGGCCGCCGTGCGGCGCGAGCCGACCGCCCGGGCGCTCGCCGTCATCCGCGAGGCGGTCGCCGACGCCGAACGGGCCGCCGCCACCGGTGACTGGCACGCGGTCGGCACCGCCAACATCCGCTTCCACCAGGCCCTGGTGACCCTCAACGACAGCCCCAGGCTGGACGAGGCCATGCGGCAACTGCTGGCCGAGCTGCGCCTCGTCTTCCATGTCATGGAGAACCCCCGCGCCTTCCACGAGCCGTTCGTGGCGCGCAACCGCGAGCTGCTCGGCCTCATCGAGGCCGGTGAGCCGGACCGCGCCGCCGCCTGCCTCGACGCCTACCTCGACGACGCCGAACAGCTCCTCGTCCACGCCTACGAGCCCAGCCGATAGCGTTCCGGCATGGAACACGGCAGCGAGTACGGCGGCGCGTACGGCAGCGAGCCCGGCAGGGCGCACGGCGGCGAACGGACCTTCACCCCCGGCGAGGCCCGGGCCCTGATGCCGGCCATCCTGCGCGAGGCCGCCACCCTGGTCGCCGCCCGCGCCGACCTGGCCGAGATCGCCTTCGACCGCCGGACGACCGGCTCCTCACCCCTCGGCGGCGTGCCCGAGCTCAAGGCCGTCGAGGCCCGCATCGAGGAGATCGTCAGCACCTGGACCGGGCGCGGGCTGGAGGTCAAGGGCATCGCGCCCGTCCTGCTCGACTTCCCCGCCGAGCTCGACGGCGTCTCGGTACGGCTGTGCTGGATCGAGGGCGAGCCGGAACTGCGCTGGTACCACCGCACCGACCTGGGCTTCGCCGGGCGGCGCCCGCTGCCGTAGAGGCTGGGCACAGGAACTGTGCAGTCGTGGCCAACGACGTGCCGGGGGGCCGTCCGGCAACCTGATCTCCGTCTGACCCCCGTCTTTCAGGAGAGCAGAACATGTCCTCGATCAGCAGGATCGCCACGATCGCGATGGCCGCCGTGGCGCTGGCCGGCGGCACCGCCCTCACGGCGCCCCCGGCCCAGGCCGCGAGCTGGAACTGCCATGCCTCGTGGAACGAGAAGAGCTTCAACCTCCCCGGCAAGCCGGACATGACCGTGTGGGCGCGCTCGTGCGTCTACAAGGACGGCAACACCCGGCGGGCCCGCATCGAGCTCAGGTGGGACCAGGCCGAACCGGTCTACGGGGAGAGCTTCGACAAGTTCGCCGTCCAGGTGCGCCTCGAACGCGACGACACGGTCATCACCTCAGGGTGGTGCGAGTTCAAGCAGACACTCAACGACAACCCCGACGGCTTCGGCTCGTGCACCTCCCGGTACGTGACCAGCAGCGCCCAGTACGGCTGGACCGGCGACGGCAAGGTCGTCTACAACATCAACAACGACGGCAACGGCGACTACACCTGGAACCTGCACGGCTCCGGGGAGGTCAAGATCGCCCCCAACGGACTGGAGGTCGGTGACGAGCCGGAGCCGGAGCCGCTGCCCGACCCCGCCGACACGCCCGAGCCCGCCGACACGTCCGAGCCCGTGCTGTGACGAGCCCCCCGCCCCGGGCCGGGGACCGCTAAAAGGGGCGCGGGGGATTCCATCGCCCTAGCCAGCTGTGGCGGTTGACCCCGTCAGGCCGCCGCGCTGGTGATGACCGCGAACCGGGCGCCGTGCGGATCGGTCAGGAAGGCCATCCGGCCCACGCCCTCGATGTCCGTCGCCGCCTCCGCCACGGTGCCGCCCAGCTCCTGACACCGGGCGACGGTCGCGTCGCAGTCGGGCACCTCGAAGTAGAGCAGCCAGTGCGGCCGGCCGCCGTCACGCAGCTCGACGAGGCCGGCCATCGCCGTGTCGGCCTGGTCGCCCTCGGCCGGCGAGGCCACCGGGTAGGTGTAGTCGCCCATCGGCATGTCCTCGAACCGCCAGCCGAACACCGTCCGGTAGAAGCCGCGCATGCCCTCGACGTCGGGCGTGTAGAGCTCCACCCAGCCGAGCGAGCCGGGGTCGGTGACCAGGTCGAGCCCGCGCAGGCCGCCCGGCTCCCACAGCGCGAACTCCGCCCCGGACGGGTCGGTGAGCTGGGCGAAGCGGCCCTGCCCGCCGATGTCGCCGGGCCCGGACCGGACCGTGCCGCCCGCCTGCTCGACGGCCTTGACGGCGGCGTCGCAGTCGGTGGTGGCGAAGTAGAGCATCCAGGCGGGCGAGTCGCCCTCGTCGGTCAGCGTGCCGATCGCGGCGACGGTCTTGCCGTCGGCCCGGCACACGCCGTACTCCATGTCGGGTCCGAACGACTCGAACCGCCAGCCGAACAGGCCGGTGTAGAAGGCGGCCGTGGCCTCGAGGGCGGGGCTGCCGTAGTCGATCCAGCACGGGGTGCCCGGCAGGAACTGGGTGGTGAGCATGACGTGCTCCTTCACGCGGTGTGCATGGGTGGCCCCGTCTCCACGGCGACGCCGAATCCGAGCCTCGCACGCCCCGGCCCGCGATGCCGGGCACGACACGCAGTCGAATCTTTGTTTGAACAATAACGTACACTCGACGCCATGAGCGCGGTATTCCAGGCATCTCTGCTCGGCATGGACGAGGAGCTCGGGCTCGGCCCGCTCGGCTCGACGGTCCGCCGCACCGATCTCGGCCGCGGCGCGTGGCTCGACGTGCGTCCCGGCTGGCTGTCGGGGGCCGACCTGCTGTTCGAGCGGCTGGCCGAGCGGGTGCCGTGGCGGGCCGAGCGGCGCCGGATGTACGACCGGGTGGTCGACGTGCCCCGGCTGCTGAAGTTCTACGAGGAGGGCGAGACGCTGCCCGACCCGGTGCTCGCCGACGCCATGCGGGCGCTCGACGAGCACTACGCGGCCGACCCGTTCCGCACCGCCGGCCTGTGCTTCTACCGCGACGGGCGCGACAGCGTGGCCTGGCACGGCGACACGATCGGCCGGGGCGCGACCGAGGACACGATGGTGGCGATCCTCTCGGTCGGCAGCCCGCGGCCGCTGATGCTGCGCCCGCGCGGCGGCGGCCCCTCCCTGCGCCACGACCTCGGCCACGGCGACCTCGTCGTCATGGGCGGCAGCTGCCAGCGCACCTGGGAGCACGCCGTGCCCAAGACCACCCGCGCGACCGGGCCGCGGATCAGCGTCCAGTTCCGCCCGCGCGGCGTCCGCTGACCGGCCGGCTGGCTGCGCCGAGCGGCCGTTGACCGACCGGGGCTAACGGTGGCCGAGTTTGAGCCGGGCGACCCGGCCCTGCTCCCCGGCGGCCCAGCACGACAGGTCGCGGGTGCACGACACCGTGTCGTACGAGCCGGTGTCGAACGTCCGCCACGTCCGCCCGCCGGTGTAGGTGATGTCGCTGCCGGTGGGCCCGACCGCGACGGCCGCGAACGGCAGGTGGGGCAGCCACGTCACCCCCGACCTGTAGGCGGGCGGCGGCGTCGAGGCGGTCCGCCAGGTGCGCCCGCCGTCCCGCGTCACCGCGCCCGCGCTGGGCGAGGGCTCGCCCGGACGGTAGTCGCCGCCCACCGCGAGCCCGTGGCGGGGGTCGCGGAAGGCCAGCGCGAACACGCCGCGCGCCGGGTCGCCCGCCGGGATCGGCGTGTCCGCCACGGTCCAGGTGCGGCCCCGGTCGCGCGAGTGGAAGACGCGCGCCCGCTCGGCCCCGCCGGCGGCCAGCCACACGTCCCGGCCGCCGGCCGTCACCAGGCACTGCCCGCTCGCCGCGAACCCCGCCTCGCCCGGCAGCGCCGGCGGCATCCCGTCGGCGGGCAGCACCTGCCAGCTCCGCCCGCCGTCCTCGGTCGCCAGGATGCGGAACCGGCCGTCGACCGGGTCGCTCATCGCCAGCCCGCGCCGCCGGTCGAAGAACGTCACGCAGTCGTAGAACGCCTGCGGCTCGTCGTTCCTGAACGTCTCGGTCCAGGTACGGCCGCCGTCCTCGGTCCGGTAGATCCGCGAGTCGGCGCCCGCGCCGATCGACAGCACCACGGCCCGGTGCGCGTCGAACGCCTCCACGTCCCGGAACTGCAGCGCGCCGGTGCCGGGCGGTGACACGTTCTCCCAGCTCCGGCCGCCGTCGACGGTGCGCAGCACGGTGCCTTCCGAGCCGGAGGCCCACACCACGTCCCGGCTCACCGGCGCGAGGCCGCGCAGCCGCGCGGTCACGCCGGTCTCCTTCAGCTCCCAGCCCGGCAGCTCCCAGCCCGGCGCTTCCCCGCCCGGCGCTTCCCCACCTGCGGACGGGACCACGGCGTGGACGGGCGCGGGCGCGGCGGCGAGCACGCAGGCGGCGGCCGACAGGGCGCTGATCGCGAAACGAAGCCTCATGCCGCGCAAACTAACCCAAAGGATCACAGCCGTCCATGCCTCGAGTCAGAAAGAACGCGCGCCCCGCCCGCCTCGGCGGTGACGCCGCCGCCATCATCGGACCCGCCCACCGACGGCGGCTGGGTGTGGCCGGGTGTGGCCGGGTGGGCCGGGTGCGGCCCGGTGCGCCCGGGTGTGGCCGGGTGTCGCCGGGTGAGGCCCGGTGTGGCCCGATGCGGCCGGGTGTGGCCGGGTGAGGCCCGGTGTGGCCTAGTGCAGCCTGGGGCGGCCCGGTGCGGCTGGTCAGGCGACGGCCGCCACCAGGTGGCGCAGGACGCGGCGGGTCTTCGACTCCTCACCCGAGCTGATCTCGACGCCGTGGCCCCGGACCAGCTCCTCCAGCGACGCCTGCGCGGCGACGGCGCTCTCCGGGGAGACGCGCAGCGACAGCTCCAGGAAGTCGAGCTCGTCGCCGACCACCCACCGCTCGGCCAGCGCGGTGAGCTTGCGGCCGGACGCGTCGAGCTCCAGCGGCCCCCAGCGGGTAGCCTCGACCGGTGGCAGCAGCCGCAGGGTGCGCAGGTTGACGTGCAGGCCCGCGCACGTCCTGAGGAAGCGTTCCTGCTTGTCGGTGAACAGCCCCTTGATCGACCGGTTGCCCGTGTAGACGGCCTCGATTCGTTCCGGCGACCGGCGCGCGGTGCACGAGGCGGTGAGCACCTTGCGCGGCCCGGACCAGTCGGCCTCCAGCTTGAACTCCCATCCGTCGCCGTCGGTCGCGCCGAGCCAGTAGTCGTTGAGCTGCGAGCGCCGGCAGGGGCGCAGCTTGATGGTGGAGTCGCTCTTGCGGTTGCCGGTGTCGCGCACCCGCAGCACCACGCCGGCGTCGAGCAGCGGGGTGCCGGGGGCGAGCCCGTCGGCGGTGTCCTCGCAGAAGTAGATCTTCAGATCCTGCCCGTCGTCCGGCTCCAGCCCGAACGCGCGCATGGCCGCCCGGACCCGGGGGCCGTCAACCGTTAACTTGATCTCCACTGTGTTGGGTCGCATGCATGCAACAATCCCCCTCCACCGCGCGCTGACACCGCCGTGCGCCTCACTGAGAGGTCCGAAACATCGGAGGTCTGGTCGCTCGCGGCGACGATCCCGCTCCCGGGAGCCCGCATGACCGGGCATGAACATGATGGTGGACGATACTGGGATTGAACCAGTGACCTCTTCCGTGTCAGGGAAGCGCTCTCCCGCTGAGCTAATCGTCCTTGGAGGTGGAGACGGGATTTGAACCCGTGTGGACGGCTTTGCAGGCCGCTGCCTCGCCTCTCGGCCACTCCACCAGGAGAGTAGAACTCCGAGCGGAAGACGGGATTCGAACCCGCGACCCTCACCTTGGCAAGGTGATGCTCTACCACTGAGCCACTTCCGCGTTGCCCGCCCAACTCTAGCGGGTTTTCCGAGCGGATGCTCACCCGTCAGCTCTTGCGGAGCTGACGGGCGACGCTGCGCTCGGTCGCCGGCAGGCTGAGGAAGATCTCCAGGATGCGCGTGAGGCGGTGGACCTCGGTGCGATGGAACGCCGGGCCCTCGGAGCGGGCCAGCATCAGCGTCAGGGCCAGCGGCGGCAGCGGCGCGTGGATGAGGTGCGGGCCGCCGTCGAGCGTGACCGCCGTGGGACGGGCCGGGATGAGCTCCGGGAGCGTGATCTCCTGCGGGGCGCGCCAGCTCGCGTAGACGACGCCGCGCTCGGTGGCCGTCGCCGCCCAGTCGGCGCTGAACAGCACCGGCAGCGAGTCGACGAGCGTGGTCAGCGCCCGGTCGCCCGCCGTGGTGATGTACTTCAGGATCTCCAGCTCGGGATAGGTGCCCGGGGCCTCGCGGGTGGTCCAGACGCCCTCGACCGTCACGTCCGCGACCGACTCCAGGCTCTCACGGAGCTCCGGCTTGGAGATGTCCTCGGGACAGAAGAGGGTCAGGTCGTCGACGGCCATGCCCGCGCCCCTGTCGAGAACCGTCACCTGGGTGATGTCCGCCCCCGCGGAGCCCAGGACCGTGGTGATCTGCGCGAGCGAACCCGGCTTGTCGGGCAGCGCCAGGCGGACTCGAAGAAGCATCCATCACTCCCCACGCGAGATGCCGTGTCACAGACTATCCGCGAATACCGCTCCCGGCCCGACCTGCGCTACAACTGACGGGATGAAGATTGGGCCCATCGGGGTGTGGCCGCCCGTCGTGCTGGCGCCGATGGCGGGCATCACCAACGCGCCGTTCCGGGTGCTCTGCCGCGAGCAGGGCGCCGGGCTGTTCGTGTGCGAGATGATCACGACGCGGGCGCTGGTCGAGCGCAACCCCAAGACGCTGCGCATGATCAGGTTCGCGGAGTCGGAGAAGCCCAGGAGCATCCAGCTGTACGGGGTCGACCCGGCGATCGTCGGCCGGGCGGTCCGGATGATCGCCGAAGAGGACCTGGCCGACCACGTCGACCTCAACTTCGGCTGCCCGGTGCCCAAGGTGACCAGGCGCGGCGGCGGCTCCGCCCTGCCGTACAAGCGCAACCTGCTGCGGCGCATCCTGCGCGAGGCCGTCGCCGGGGCGGGCGCGCTGCCCGTCACGATGAAGATGCGCAAGGGCATCGACGACGACCACCTCACCTACCTCGACGCCGGCCGCATCGCCGTCGAGGAGGGCGTCGCCGCCATCGCCCTGCACGCCCGCACCGCCCGCCAGCACTACGGCGGCGTCGCCGACTGGGACGCCATCGCCCGCCTCAAGGAGGCCGTGCCCGAGATCCCCGTGCTCGGCAACGGCGACATCTGGTGCGCCGACGACGCCCTGCGCATGGTCGCCCGCACCGGCTGCGACGGCGTCGTCGTCGGCCGCGGCTGCCTGGGACGGCCGTGGCTGTTCAAGGACCTGGAGAACGCCTTCCGCGGCAGCGCCGAACGCACCCGGCCCACCCTCGGCGAGGTGGCCGCCGTGATGGCCCGCCACGCCGAAGGGCTCACCACCTGCTTCGACATCGAGCGCTACGCGATCGCCGACTTCCGCAAGCACGTCGGCTGGTATCTCAAGGGCTTCACCGTCGGCGCAGAGCTGCGCCGCGAGCTCGCCACCGCCGAGTCGCTCGACGGGCTGCGCGCGAGCCTCGCCAAGCTCGACCACGACCAGCCGTGGCCGCCCAACACCGACACCCCGCGCGGCAAGTCCGGCGAACGCACCAAGGTCCAGCTGCCCGACGGCTGGCTCGACGACCCCTGGGACACCGTCGTCCCCGAGGACGCCGAGTCCGATCACTCCGGCGGCTGACCCGGCCCCCGGCCGGCCCGGCTCCGACTGGCCCGGCTCCGACTGGCCCTCGCTAGTGCGGGCCCGCGGGCGTGCCCGCCTCGGTGCCGCACGGGCCGCCGCCCGTGGCCGCCTCCAGCGTGACCGGCTCGCCCGACATGGTGAGCGTCGGGTAGTAGGCGGCGATCCGCTCCGCCGAACGGCCGACGTAATGGCAGATGAAGCTGCGGCGGAACCGGTCGGCCGTGCTGTTCGGCTCCGAGCCGTGCACCAGGCTGCCGTTGAAGAACAGCACGTCACCCGGCTCCATGTCGACCGGCACGCGCTCCAGGCCGGGGGGCGGCGGCACGTACTCCCTGGTGAAGGAGACGTCGTGGTCCGCCTCCTCCGGGCAGAACAGGTCCATCAGGTGCGTGCCGGGCACCACCTCCAGGCCGCCGTTCGCGCGGTCCACCCGGTCCAGCGCCACCCACGCCGCCACGCACGTGCCCGGCTCGACCCGCAGATAGAAGTTGTCCTGGTGCAGCGCCTGGCCGCGGGCGCCCGGCGGCTTGAAGTAGAACATGCTCTGGGCTGCTATCGGCTCCTCGCCCAGCAGGTCCGCCAGGATGGCGCCGATGCGCGCGTCCAGCAGGTAGCGCAGCGCCACGTCGTTCACCTGGTGCGGGTGCATCACGCGGGGATAGTCGCGCAGGATGTCGTACGGGCCGCCGGGCTCCTGCGGCGTCGGCGTGAAATGCCCGGGAATGGGGCCCGCGGCGTGCAGCGCCATGAACTCGTCACGCAGCTCCGCCACCTCCTCCGGAGCCAGCAGCGCGGGGACGATGACGAAGCCCCGGTCGTGGAAGTCGTTGAGGTTCATGCCGTTCACGCTAGGCGGCGAGGGCGTGCGAGGGTATGACGGTGACCGCTGACGACATGACTGTTCCTGCTGCCGAGCTGATCGTCCTCGGACACTACGACCAGCCGCCCGGCTACGCCACCCGCCGGGCCTCCGGGGCGCCCAGCTGGCTGCTCATGTGGACCCAGGCGGGGGAGGGGCTCGTCGAGCAGGGCGGCGCGGCGCTGCGTGCCGGGCCCGGGTCGCTGGTGGTGCTCGCGTCGGGGGAGCCGCACCACTACCGGGTGGCGCCCGGGGCCCGGCGGTGGCGCTTCTGGTGGGTGCACTTCCAGCCGCGCCCGTCGTGGACCGGCTGGCTGGCGCCCCACGCCCTCGCGCCGGGCTGCCACCTGGTCGCCGACGTCCCCGAGGCGGTACGCGACCGCATCGACGCCGCCTTCCGTCGCGCCCTGCACGACGCCCGCTGGCTCCCCCCGGCCTCCTACGCGCCGGCCCCTGCTGCGCCCCAGGAAGGACCCCGGAGCCCGTACGACCCCAAGGACCCCGCCCCGACGCTGACGGACGCACCAACGGCGGCCGGCGAGACGGCGCTGCGTGAGGCGATGGGCGGCGGGACGCGCCCGGCCGAAGCGCGGGGGGCGGTGGAGCGCGTGAGCGCCGCTCCCGCTCCGGAGGGCGCACCCGAGGAGAGCGGTGGGACGGCGGCGGGCGCACCCGGGGGGAGCGGTGGGACGGCGGCGGGCGCACCCGGGGGGAGCGGTGGGACGGCGGCCGCTGGCTGGGCGGGCGAGACGGCGGCCGGGGAGGTGGCGGTGGTGGCGGGGGTGGGGGCGGCGCGGGAGTTGGTGATGGGGGCGGTGGAGGAGGTGCTGGTCGTGGCGACCGCGTCGGTGCGGGCCGGGGAGGAGGGCGGCGACGGGCGGGTGCGGCGGGCGCTGGCGTTGATCGCGGCCGAGCCGGGGGCGCCGCACACCGTGGGGTCGCTGGCGCGGGCCGTCGCGCTGTCGCCGTCGCGGTTCGCGCACCTGTTCGCGGAGGAGACGGGGCGGTCGCCGATGCGGGCGGTGCGGGAGGCTCGGCTGCGGCATGCGGCGATGCTGCTGGAGGCGACGGACCTGGACGTGGGCCGGGTGGCGGCGGCGTCGGGCTTCGTCAGCCCGTTCCACTTCAGCCGCGCCTTCCGCAGGGAGCACGGGGTGCCGCCGCGCGCCTACCGGGCCCGCGTGCGGGGATGAGCGGCGCACCGCCGCGCCGACCGGACGGCGTGCGGCGGCCGGCGCCGCGCGCGGGTGGGCGGGTCAGCGGGAGAGGGGGAGGGGGCCGGCCTCGGGGGTGAAGAAGCGGCGTTCGACGTGCTCGACGGCGTAGTCGATGGCGCCGACCACCACGCATTCGTCGCCGAGCGTGGAGGCGCGGATCTCGGGGGTGCGGATGCAGCGGCGTTCGAGGCGGTCGCGGAGGGGGCCGAGGAGGACGTCGGCGGAGCGGGAGAAGCCGCCGCCGAGGACGACGACCTGGGGGTCGAGGAGGAGGACCATGGCGGCGGTGCCGACGGCGAGGTCGTCGAGGTAGCGGCCGACGGCTTCGAGGGCGACGGGGTCGCCGTCGCGGGCGGCGGCGAGGGTGTGGCCGGCGGCGTCCTCGGGCGGGGTGCCGGGCGGCACGGCGGCGCTGGTGTTGAGGTGGTCGGGGGCGTCGAACCAGCGGGCCTCGGGCAGCATGGCGATCTCGCCGGCGGCGGCGCCGAAGCCGCGGTGGACCTTGCCGTCGATGATGAGCCCGGTGCCCATGCGCCTGCCGACGTGCAGGAAGACGACGTCGCGGGCGTCGCGGGCGACGCCGCGGCGGGCTTCGGCCAGGGCGGCGAGGCGGCTGTCGTTCTCGACGAGGATCTCGCACGGGAACATCTCCCGCAGGCGGCCGGCCAGGTCGAGGCCGGTCCAGGCGGGGACGGCGGCCGAGAAGGAGATGCGGCCGTCGGGGCTGATCACGCCGGTGGTGCCGGCGGCGAGGACCCACAGGTCGTCGGGGGTGCGGCGGCTGAGGGTCAGGCAGCCGGAGACGGCGCGTTCGATGGCGTCGAGGCGTTCGTCGAGGGGGGCGTCGGGCTCGACCGGCTGCCGGGTCTCGGCGAGCACGCGGCCGTCGAGGTCGGACAGGGCGGCGCGGACGTTGTGGCCGCCTATGTCGACGCCGACGAGGTGGCCGTTCTCGGCGCGGAAGCGGTAGCGGCGCGCGGGGCGGCCCATGGTGCCGGGGCTGGGCGGCACCTCCTCCACCCAGCCGAGGGAGCTGAGCTCGTCGACGACCTCCTTGGTGGAGGGGCGGGAGAGCCCGGTCCGTTCGGCGAGGGCGGAGAGGGTGAGCGGGCCGGTCTCGCGCAGCGCCCGGATCGCGGTCAGCGAGTTGAGCTGCCTGAGCCGGGACAGGTCGCCGCCGCGTAGGTCTGCCAACGCCCCGTCCTTATGTAGGTCTCCTTTGTATGCGCCGATTATGCCAGCCGCCGGGCAACAGCAAGACCATCAAGAACCCCCACATGACCCGGTAATCCACCATTGACCCACAGAACTCAACACTGCTACTAATGAAGCGCTCCTTCGTAAGTGAGATGAGGTTCGAGTGTCTTTCGCAGACATCGGCGAGGTCGCGTGCGCGCCGGAGAAGGCCCGGGTGTTCGAGCACGGCTGGCAGTCGTGGAGCCCCACCGGCGCGTACCGGCTGGACGACACCCCTCCCCGCCCGGCCGACGGCAACATCCAGACCCTCTGTTACCGCCCCGGGACGCCGGTCCCCGCCGGCTCGTTCCAGGGCGAGGGCCTGCTCGCCGTCGACCCGGGCGACGGCGGCCCGGTCGAGCTGTGGTCGGCGCCCGGCCCGCTCGCCGTGCCCTCCATCCGGGCGCGGCCGGTGGACGGCCGGCTGGTGATCTCCGCCGACGGACCCGTACGGCACGAACGCGTCGAGGGCGGCCTGGACCGCGCGCTGCGCCACTGGGCCGACAGCCTGGCCCCGGGCCGCGCCTTCCCGGCGGTGCCGCCGATGTGGTGCACCTGGTACGGCTACTTCGACAAGGTCACCGAGGCCGACGTGCTGGAGAACCTGGCGCTGGCCGCCGAGCACGAGCTCGGCGCGGACATGTTCCTCATCGACGACGGCTACGAGGCGGGCATCGGCGACTGGCTCGACCCCAGGCCGGGCTTCGGCTCGCTGGAGCGGGCCGTCGGCGAGATCACCGCGACCGGCGCCCGCGCCGGGATCTGGACCGCGCCGTTCCTCGCCGGGCACGACAGCCGCCTGTTCCGCGAGCACCCCGACTGGCTCGTCGGCGGAGCGCACGCCGGGCACATGTGGGACCAGGACCTGGCCGTGCTCGACGTCACCCACCCCGACGCGGCCGCGTACCTGGTGGGGGTCTTCGCGCGGTTCGCGGAGATCGGCATCAGCCACTTCAAGCTCGACTACCTCTACGCCGGCGCGCTCGCCGGCCGCAGACACGACGCCGGCCTCGACCCGATCGCCGCCTACCGGCGCGGCCTGGAGCTCGTCCGCGAGGGCGCCGGCCCGGACGCCACCCTGCACGGGTGCGGCGCGCCGATGCTGCCGAGCATCGGCCTGGTCGACATCATGCGCGTCAGCCCCGACATCGCGCCCACGCTGCATCCGAGGAAGGGCGACATCAGCCAGCCGTCGCAGCTCGGCGCCAGGCTGACCGGCGCGGCCCGCGAGTTCCTGCACGCCCGCTGGTGGGTCAACGACCCCGACTGCCTCATCGTCCGCCCCGAGGTGGAGGCGCGCGAGGAGTGGGCCGCGCACGTCGGCGCGACCGGCGGGCTGCGCGGCTCCAGCGACCCGATCGCCGCCCTGGACGCGTGGGGCCTGGAGACCACCCGGCGGATCATGAGGCCCACCAGCACGGAGCCGTCGTGAGGCGCCGCGGCTCCTGGTACGCCTACCTGTTCGTCGGGCCGAGCCTGCTGGGCGTGGTGGCGTTCCTGCTGCTGCCCGTGGTCATCGTCCTGGTCCTCAGCTTCTTCGACTGGGAGCTGCTGTCGGACCCGTCGTTCGCGGGCCTGGACAACTACGCCCGGCTGCTCGGCGACGGCGAGGCGTGGCACTCGCTCTGGGTGACGGTGCTGTACGTGGCGCTGTGCGTGCCGTTGCAGACGGTGATCGCCCTGGGCGCCGCCATGCTGCTCAACCAGCGGGTCAAGGGCGTGCGGTTCTACCGGTCGCTGTTCGTGGTGCCGTGGATGGCCACCCCGATCGTGCTCGGCCTGGTCTGGAACTGGATCTTCGACCCGCGTGACGGCGCCATCAACCGGGCGCTGTCGATGGTGGGGATCACCGGGCCCGACTGGCTGTCGGACTCGGCGTGGGCGCTGCCGGCCGTCGCCCTGGTCACCGTGTGGCAGTACAGCGGATACAACATGCTGTTCTTCCTCGCCGGGCTGCAGGGCATCCCGCAGGAGCTGTACGACGCGGCGGCCACCGACGGCGCCACCCCGCGCCAGCGGTTCTGGCGGCTGACGCTGCCGCTGCTCAACCCCACGATGTTCTTCGTCATGGTGACGAACATGATCGGCGCCTTCCAGGTGTTCGACACCGTCTACGTGATGACGAACGGCGGCCCCTCGGGCAGCACCGCCGTCCTCAACTTCACGATCTTCGAGACCGCCTTCCGGCAGTTCGACTTCGGCTACGCCTCCACGCTGTCGATGCTGCTCTTCGTGATCATCCTGGTGGTCACGCTGGTGCAGGTCAGGTTCTTCGGCAAGCGCACCACCTACGACCTGAGCTGAGAGACAGATGACGAAGCGGATCCTGCTCTACGCCGCGCTCGTGGCGGGCGCGTTCATCTCGGTCTTCCCCTACCTGCTGGTGGTGCTGACCGCGTTCAAGACCAAGGCGCAGCTCAACTCCACCGAGCCGTGGCTGCCCGGACTGCCGCCGACGCTGGACAACCTGGGCCAGATCCTCGGCGGCGACTTCCCCCGCTACATCCTCAACACGCTCGTCATGACCGTGCTGCTGACGCTGGGCCAGCTCGCGTTCACCACGTTCGCCGCCTACGCCTTCGCCCGGCTGAACTTCCGCGGCAGGGACGTGCTCTTCTGGCTGTACGTGGCCACGATGATGGTGCCGAGCGCGGTGACGATGATCCCGCTGTTCCTCATCATGCGCGAGCTCGACCTGGTCAACACCTGGTACGGGCTGCTGGCCCCGTACATCCTGGGCACCCCGTACGGCATCTTCCTGATGCGGCAGTTCTTCAAGGGGCTGCCCGCCGGGCTGGAGGAGGCCGCGCGGATCGACGGCGCGGGGCCGCTGACGGTGCTGGTGCGCATCCTGCTGCCGCTGTGCAAGCCCGCGATCGGCACGCTGACGATCATCACGGTGATCTCGTCGTGGAACAGCTTCCTGTGGCCCCTGATCATCACCAGCGGCGACGGCACCAAGGTCATCACGGTGGCCATCGCCGCGCTCAAGGTCGGCATCGGCGTCGACCACAACCTCATGATGGCCGGCGGCCTGATCGCTCTCGTCCCCATGGTGGCGATCTTCATTTTCTTCCAGAAGTACATCGTCCGGTCGGTCGTCCTCACCGGCCTCAAGTAGGAGAGCCCCATCATGCGAACCCCCCGAACCCGCCAGGCCGCCCTGCTGGCCGCCGCCGCCCTGCTCACCCTGACCGCCTGCGGCTCCGGCGACGCCGGTGGCGGCGACGGCGGCGGCGGCGAGAAGGTCACGCTCACCTACCGGCTCTGGGACGAGCAGCAGAAGGCCGGCTACGAGAAGGTCATGGCCGCCTTCGAGAAGGCCAACCCGACCATCGACGTGCAGATCGAGCTGCTGCCCTACGACCAGTACTGGACCAAGCTGACCGCCGACGCCGTGGCGGGCAGCGCGCCCGACGTGTTCTGGATGACCCCCACCCAGTTCCCCGAGTACGTCACCAAGGGCGTGCTCGCCGAGGTCAAGGTCGACGCCTCCAAGTACCACCCGACCGTCGTCGGCTCCTTCACCTACGAGGGCAAGCTGTACGGCGTCCCGAAGGACTGGGGCACCGTCGGCCTGCTCTACAACAAGGACCTGTTCAAGAAGGCCGGCGTCGAGATGCCGGACAAGCTCACCTGGAGCCCCGACGGCGGCGGCACCCTCCTGGAGGTCGCCCGCAAGCTGACCGTCGACGAGGCCGGCAAGCACCCCGGCGAGGACGGCTTCGACCCGGGCAAGGTCAAGACGTACGGGTTCGGCTCCTGGAACCACTACCAGACCCAGTGGATGAACTGGGTGAACTCCAACGGCGGCAAGCTCCTGGAAAAGCCGTTCGGCAAGTACACCTTCAACGACGAGGCGTCGGTCCAGGCCCTGCAGTGGGGCGTCGACCTGGTCAACAAGCACCACGTGTCGCCGCCCGCCAGCCAGACGAACCCGCCCACCGGCAAGATCACCGACATGTTCACCGCCGGTGAGGTGGCGATGTTCCCGGCCAACAACGCGCTGCTGCCGTTCGTCGCGCCGGGCGCCGGGTTCGAGATGGGCGTCGCGCTCATGCCGGAGGGCCCGCAGGGCCGCTCGGTCAACCTCAACGGCCTGTCGGAGGCCGTCTACGCCAAGAGCGAGCACCCCAAGGAGGCCATGAAGCTGGCCGCCTACCTCGGCACCGAGGAGCCGCAGAAGCTCATGGCCGACGGCGGCTACGTCTTCCCCGCGATCAACGGCCTCGCCCAGGGCTACGTCGACTACTGGAAGGCCAAGGGCCTGGACGTCTCCCCGTTCCTGGAGGAGGCCGAGGGCACGACCTTCCCGCTGCCGGTCACGACCGGCTTCACCGGGTTCGAGACCAAGCTGAACCAGATCTTCAACGAGATGTACCTCGGCAAGCTCACCCCCAAGCAGGCCGCGGACCAGGCGGTCGCCGAGGGCAACGCCACCATCGAGTAGGGAGCCCCCCACCCCATGATCACCCGGCGTGCGTTGTTCGCCGGGGGCGCGAGCGTGGGCCTCGCCGCCGCACTGGGCCCCGGCCCGGTGCGCGCGGCGGCCGCTCGCACCCCCCTGTCCGACCCCTTCCAGCTCGGCGTCGCCTCCGGCGAGCCCGCCTCCGACGGCGTGGTGCTCTGGACGCGGCTCGCCCCCGATCCCCTCGCCCTCGACGGCTTCGGCGGCATGCCGTCCCGTCCCGTCCCCGTCCAGTGGCAGGTCGCCAAGGACGAGAACTTCAAGCACGTGGTGCGGCACGGCGTCGAGATCGCCCGCCGCGAGGAGGCGCACAGCGTCCACGTGGAGCTCGACGGCCTCGACTCCGGCGCCGAGTACTTCTACCGCTTCCGCACCGGCGGCGAGATCTCCGAGACCGGCCGCACCGTCACCGCCCCGGCCCCCGGCGGGCGCAGCCGCGACCTGAACCTGTCGTTCACCTCCTGCGCCGACTACCAGAGCGGCTGGTTCACCCCGTACCGCAGGATGGCCGAGGACCAGCCCGACCTGATCGCCTTCCTCGGCGACTACATCTACGAGTACGGCGACTACAAGTACCCCGTCCGCGACCAGGCCGGCGGCGAGTGCCTGGACCTGGCCGGCTACCGGCTGCGCCACGCCCAGCACAAGGCCGACCCGGAGCTGCGCATGGCCCACGCGATCGCCCCCTGGGTGGTGGTGTGGGACGACCACGACATCGAGAACGGCTGGGCCGGCGACGTCCCCGAGCAGCCCGACCCGCCCTTCCTCAAGCGCCGCGCCGAGGCCTTCCAGGCGTACTACGAGAACATGCCGCTGCGGCGCGCCCAGCGGCCGGACGGGTCGTCGCTGCGCCTGCACCGCTCGATCCGCTGGGGCGCCGTGGCCAACCTGCACCTGCTCGACACCCGCCAGTACCGCGACCTGTACGCGTGCACCGGCCGCAGCGGCACCGTCGGCCCCGACTGCGCGGAACGTTTCGCGCCCAACCGCACCATCCTCGGGCAGGAGCAGGAGGCCTGGCTCGACGGCGAGCTGAAGGGCTCGCGGGCCACCTGGGACCTGCTCGGCCAGCAGGTCTTCATGATGGAGATGGACTGGACGAACGGCGAGGGGAAGGGCTACTCCAACGAGGGCTGGGACGGCTACGTCGCCTCCCGCGACCGCCTGGCCGCCGCCGTCGACACGTACGGGCGCAACGCCGTCGTGCTCACCGGCGACGTGCACTCCCACTGGGCGGGCGAGATCAAGCGCGACTACCGCGACCCGGAGTCGAAGTCCGTCGCCGTCGAGCTCGTCACCACGTCGGTCACCAGCGCGGGCAACGGCATGGACGAGTATCCCGACACGCGGAACCTGCTCGCCGAGAACCCGCACGTCAAGTTCTTCAACGGCCGCCGCGGCTACGTCCGCACCCGCATCAGCGAGCGCGAGATGAAGGTCGACTTCCGCTCGCTGTCGCGCGTGACCGAGCCGTACGCCCCGGCCTACACCTCCGGCTCCTTCGTCATCGAGCCGGGCACCCCCGCACTCAACCCGACCTGACGGGACCCCCATGCGCACCGCACCGGCCGCCCTCGCGGCGGTCCTCCTCACCATGCTCTCCGTCCCCTTACCCGCCGCCGCCCAGGCCCCCGCGGCGGGGCCGCCGATGGGCTGGAGCAGCCGCTCGCTCGGCTGCTCGGTCTCCGAGACGTCCGTCAGGGCCGCCGCCGACGCGCTCGCCCCGCTCGCGCCGCTCGGCTACCGGTACGTCATCCTCGACGGCTGCTGGCTGGCCCCGCAGCGCTCCGGCGGCGCGCTGGCCGCCGACCCGGCCCGCTTCCCCTCCGGGATCGAGGCCCTGGCCGCGTACGTGCGCGGCAAGGGGCTCGACCTGGGCGTGAGCCTGTCGGCGGGCGCCAAGGCGTGCGCCGGCGGCGGCCCGGGCTCCTACGGCTCCGAGGCCGCCGACGCCGCCCAGGTCAAGGCGTGGGGCGTCGGCTACGTCAAGTACGACTGGTGCGACATCCCCAAGGCCGACTTCCCCGGCCAGAACGTCGAGCGGATCGCCCGGACGCTCTACCCGCGCATGCGCCAGGCGCTCGGCGACGGCGTCGTGTTCGCGATGAACAACGAGGACGGCAGCACCGTCCCGTGGCTGTGGGGCAAGGAGGCCGGGGCCACCACCTGGCGGACCAACGTCTTCAACCGGCCCATCGCCGACAGCTACGCGACCATGGTCGACATCTGGGAGTTCAACCAGCTGCGCGCCGAGTACGCGGGCGCGGGAAGCTGGGCCGACCCCGACCTCATCCAGGCCGGGCTCGGCGGCATGACCGCCACCGAGTACCGCGCCCAGTTCTCCCTGTGGGCGATCGGCGCTGCCCCGCTGATCCTCCAGGCCGACCCGGCCAGGGCGCCGCGCGAGATCGTCGCCGACCCTGAGGTGATCACCGTCGCCCGGGACCCGCTCGGCGCGCACGGCGCCCTGGCCCGCTCCGACGGCTGGTACCACGTGCTGGTCAAGCCGCTGGCGGGCGGCGACCGGGCGATCGTGCTGTTCAACGAGAGCGACCGGGCCGCGACGATCTCCACGGACCTCGGCCCCGGCCGCCACCGGATCGAGGACCTGTGGACCGGCGCGGTGACCGGCAGCACCGGCGAGCTGGCCGCCCAGGTCCCCGCGCACGGCGCCGCCATGTACCGGGTGTCGGACGGCCGCGCCGGTACGCCGCTGGTCACGTTCGAGGTCGACCCAGCCGCGCTCGGCGACGACCGGCCCTCCGTGCTGGAGCCCGGCGCGACCGGCGAGATCGTCACCCGGGTGGTCAACACCGGCGCCACCGGCGCGCTGCGCGACCTGACCGTGACGCTGGCCGTACCCGAGGGGTGGCGGGCCGAGGCGCGCACGCCCGCCGCCACCGGCAGGCTGCGCGGCGGCGAGACGTTCGCCGTCACCTGGGCCGTCACCCCGCCCGGCGGCGCGGCGCTCACCGAGCACCGGCTCGCCGCCGTCGCCGCCTTCGCCGGCGGCCGGGTGCCGGGCGAGGCGGTCGTCAGGGTCGCGCGCGCTCCGGGCGCCGGCACCACCCACCTCAGCGACCTGACCTGGACGGCGGCCAAGAACCACTTCGGCCCCGTCGAGAAGGACGCCAGCAACGGCGAGCGCGCCGCCGGCGACGGCCGCCCGCTCACCATCGAGGGCGTCCGGTACGCCAAGGGGCTCGGCGCGCACGCGCCCGCCGAGATCGAGTACTACACCGCGGGCCGCTGCGCCACGGTCCGGTTCCTGGGCGGCGTCGACGACGAGGTCGGCCAGGCCGGCTCGGCCCGCTTCGAGGTGTGGGCCGACGGCGGGCGCGTCGCCGCCTCCGAGCTCGTCACCGGCGCCGACCCGGCCGTCGAGGTCACCGCCTCCGTCGAGGGCGCCCGCCACGTGCGGCTGGTCGCCACCAACGGCGGCGACAACGCCTACTCCGACCACGTCGACTTCGCCGACGCCACCGTCACCTGTCACTAGGGGGAAACCGTTCATGATCGTGCCCAAGCCCGTCCACTGCCAGGTCCTGCCGGGACGCTTCGTCCTCGGCCCGGACACCGCGCTCGCCGCCGATCCGGCGCTGCGCGCGGCGGCCGCCTGGCTGCGGAGCGAGATCGGCCCCGTGACCGGCGGCGACCTGCCGCCCGCCGCTCCGGGGCCGGGCACGATCACGCTCGCCCTGGCCGACCTGCCGCCCGAGGCGTACCGGCTGACCGTCGGCGAGGACGGCGTCCGGATCGCCGCGGGCGGCCCCGCCGGGGCGTTCTACGCGGCGCAGACGCTCAGGCAGCTCATGCCCCCGGCCGCCTTCCGCAAGGCCGGGCCCGGCGGCGAGCTGGAGATCAGGGCCGCCCACGTCGAGGACGAGCCGCGCTTCGGCTGGCGCGGCTGCCTCCTCGACGTGGCCCGGCATTTCATGACCAAGCAGGACCTGCTGAGGTTCGTCGACCTGATGGCCCTGCACAAGCTCAACGTGCTCCACCTGCACCTGACCGACGACCAGGGCTGGCGGGTGGAGATCCGCCGCCACCCCCGGCTCACCGAGGTCGGCGCCTGGCGCACGCAGAGCCAGACCGGCTGGAACGGGCCGTTCGACGGCCGCCCGCACGGCGGCTACTACACCCAGGACGACATCAGGGAGATCGTCGCCTACGCCGGGCAGCGCAACATCACCGTCGTCCCCGAGATCGACCTGCCCGGACACACCCAGGCCGCCATCGCCGCCTACCCCGAGCTCGGCAACCTGGACACGCCGCTGGAGGTGCGCACCGGCTGGGGCATCGGCACGAACGTGCTCAACGCCGAGGAGAGCACGATCCGGTTCTTCGAGGACGTCTTCGACGAGGTCCTGGAGCTGTTCCCGAGCCCGTACGTGTGCGTCGGCGGCGACGAGTGCCCCAAGCAGCAGTGGCGTGACAGCCCCGCCGCCCAGGCCCGCATCCGCGAGCTCGGCCTGGCCGGGGAGGAGGAGCTGCAGAGCTGGTACATCCACCGCTTCGACACCTACCTGAGCGCCCGCGGGCGGCGGCTCGTCGGCTGGGACGAGATCCTCGAAGGCGGGCTCGCGCCCGGCGCGGTCGTCGCCTCCTGGCGCGGCGACCTCGGCGCGGTCACCGCCGCCAGGAACGGCCACGACGTGATCAGCACCCCCAACACGTCGGTCTACTTCGACTACCGGCAGGGGCCGGGCGAGGACGAGCCGGTCCCGTTCGGCACCGTGCTCACGCTGGAGGACGTCTACGCCTTCGAGCCGATCCCCGCCGAGCTGCGCGGCGAGCCCGCCGCCGAGCGGGTGCTGGGCTCGCAGTGCGCCGTGTGGACCGAGCTCATCGACTCGCCGCGGCAGGTCGACTACATGGCCTTCCCGAGGCTGGCGGCCTTCGCCGAGACCGTGTGGAGCCCCGCCGACCGGGACCTGCCGGACTTCCGCCAGAGGCTGGCCGCCCACCTGGAACGGCTGGACGCGATCGGCGTGGAGTACAGGCGCGAGAGCGGGCCGCTGCCCTGGCAGACCCGCCCCGGCGTGCCGGGCAGGCCGGAGACCGTCGACGGCTGGCAGTCGCAGCTCGACGCCTGGACGGCCAACCTGCGCCGCTAGACGTCAGGCGTTCGTACAATCTTGCCTCATGGTCTCCATTGTGGCGTTAACCGCCGCCCTCGCCCTGGGCATCCCCGGCGGCTTCATGCTGTACGAGAAGGACGCGGCCAAGCACGACCCGAACCCCGAGCACAGCTGGCAGGTCAGCGGCAGGACGAGCGCCCGGCTGGTCGTCAACCCGTGCCAGAAGGCCACGCTCGGCCGCGCCGGGCGCACCGCCGCCAAGACGCTCACCTACACGGCCGTGCCCGACTACTCCAAGTCCGAGCAGGTCATCCTCTACGGCTCGGCGGGGGCGGCGAAGAAGGCCGTGCGCGACCTGCGCGCGGCCGTGCGCGCCTGCGGCACCGCCGACTACCGCTACTCCTACCGTCCCGTACGGCTCGGAGACGAGGGCGTCTCGATCACCGGCCAGGCGTACCAGAGCAAGAAGCCGGCCATCGGCGGCGAGCGGGCCGTCGTGACGCGCCGCGCCAACGCGCTGATCGTCTACACGGTGTCGGGGGAGTGGGGCAAGCCCGCCGCCGCCGACTTCAAGCAGCAGACGAAGGACGCCAAGCGGATGCTCGGGAAGATTTGCCGCATCGCCGCCTGCTGACGGGAAATGTCCCGATCTTGAGACATTGTCATGACGCGTTGCCGAAGTACGCGACCGGAGAATAAGAGAACAGGCGTGTGCCGGAGCGCCCTTGCCAGTCCGTTCCGGCACACGGCTATCTCCCCTAGAGCCGGTTGAGCCCCGTCACGTGGACGACCGCGCGCCCCTCCTCGTCGGAGGCGGCCAGGTCGATCTGCGCGTCGATGCCCCAGTCTCCGTCGCCCGCCGGGTCCTTGATCGTCTGGCGCACCGTCCACAGCCCGCTCTCCTCCTCGATGCGCAGCAGCGCGGGCCCGCGCGCGTCGGCGTCGGTGAGGATCTCCTCGTGGTCGGCGTAGTAGGCGTCGAGCGCGGCCCCCCAGTCGACGTCGGGAGCCAGCTCCTCCAGCTCCTCCTCCTTCTCCAGCGCGCACAGCTCCACCAGCCGGAACATCGCGTTGCGCACCAGCACCCGGAACGCCCGGGTGTTGCCCGTCACCGGCCGCACCTTCGTCTCCAGCGCCTCGCGCTCCTCCAGCGCCAGATCCGGGTTGGCCAGCTTCTCCCACTCGTCGATCAGGCTGGAGTCGACCTGGCGGACCAGCTCGCCCAGCCACTCGATGAGGTCGGTCAGGTCCTCGGTCTTCAGGTGCTCGGGCACCGTGCGCGACAGCGTCCGGTAGGCGTCGGCCAGGTAGCGCAGCACCGTGCCCTCCGACCGGGCCAGCTCGTAGAACTGGATGTACTCGCCGAACGTCATCGCCCGCTCGAACATGTCGCGCACCACGGCCTTCGGGCTGACCGTGTAGTCGCCCACCCACGGGTGGCCGCGCCGGTAGGTCTCGTACGCGCCGAGCAGCAGGTCGTCCAGCGGCATCGGGTACATGACCTCGGCCAGCGCCTCCATGCGCTCCTCGTACTCCATGCCGTCGGCCTTCATCTGCGCGACCGCCTCGCCCCTGGCCTTCTTCAGCTGGGCCGACAGGATCTGGCGCGGGTCGTCGAGGATCGACTCCACGATCGACACCATGTCGAGCGCGTAGCTCGGCGACTCGCGGTCGAGCAGGTCGAAGGCGGCCAGCGCGAACGTCGACAGCGCCTGGTTGAGCGCGAAGTCGTCCTGGAGCTGGATCGTCAGCCGGGCCCTGCGGCCCTGCTCGTCGGGCTCGGCGAGCTGCTCGACCACGCCGCCCGCCAGCAGCGACCGGTAGATGGCGATGGCCTGGCTGATGTGCCGCCGCTGCCACTTGCGGTCCTCGTGGTTGTCGGTCAGCAGGTGCTTCATCGCCTGGAAGCAGTCGCCCGGCCGGTTGATCACCGCCAGCAGCATCGCGTTGCTCACCTTGAAGCGCGAGTTGAGCGGCTCGGGCTCGGCCTGCTGGAGCTTCTCGAACGTCTCCTCGCTCCAGCCGACGAACCCCTCCGGCGGCTTCTTGCGGGCATAGCCGCGCCGCCGCTTCGGGTCGTCGCCGATCTTGGCGAGGGCCTTGGCGTTCTCGATGTCGTGCTCGGGCGCCTGGCAGGCCACGTAGCCGATCGTGTCGAACCCGGCCCGGCCCGCCCGGCCGGCGATCTGGTGGAACTCGCGGGCGCGCAGCCGGCGCACCTTGTTGCCGTCGTACTTCGACAGCGCCGTGAACAGCACCGTGCGGATCGGCACGTTGACGCCGACGCCCAGCGTGTCGGTGCCGCAGATGACCTTGAGCAGCCCGGCCTGCGCCAGCCGCTCCACCAGCCGCCGGTACTTCGGCAGCATGCCGGCGTGGTGCACGCCGATGCCGTGGCGCACCAGCCGCGACAGCGCCCGGCCGAAGCGGGTGGTGAAGCGGAAGTCGCCGATCATCGCGGCGATGGCCTCCTTCTCCGCCTTGGAGGCCATGTTGATGCTCATCAGCGCCTGGGCCCGCTCCATCGCCGCCGCCTGCGTGAAGTGCACCACGTAGACGGGAGCCTGGCCGGTGGAGAGCATCTCCTCCAGCGACTCGTGCAGCGGCGTCATCCGGTAGGAGTAGACCAGCGGGACCGGCCGCTCGGCGTGCTTGACCACGGCCGTCGGCCGCCCGGTGCGCCGGGTCAGGTCGCGCTCGAACATCGACACGTCGCCGAGCGTCGCCGACATCAGGATGAACTGCACGTTCGGCAGCTCCAGCAGCGGCACCTGCCAGGCCCAGCCCCGGTCGGGCTCGGCGTAGAAGTGGAACTCGTCCATCACCACCTGGCCGATGTCGGCCGCCGCGCCGTCGCGCAGCGCCACGTTGGCCAGGATCTCGGCGGTGCAGCAGATGATCGGCGCGCCCGCGTTGACGCTCGCGTCGCCGGTCATCATGCCGACGTTCTCGGTGCCGAAGATCGCGCACAGGTCGAAGAACTTCTCCGACACCAGCGCCTTGATCGGCGCGGTGTAGAAGGTGCGCACGTCCCGGGTCAGGGCGGCGAAGTGGGCCCCGGCGGCCACCAGGCTCTTGCCCGAGCCGGTCGGCGTGGCCAGGATCAGGTTGCTGCCCGACACCACCTCGATCAGCGCCTCCTCCTGGGCGGGATAGAGGGTGAGCCCCCGTTCGGAGTTCCAGGACGCGAAGGCGTCGAAAATGGCGTCGGGATCGGCGTCGATCTCTTCCGGCAGGCGGTCAACGAGAAGGCTCACACCCCTATCCTGCCGAAGTTCACCGCGTGGTCGAACCGGCGCCCTCACATCCGGGTGCGCGGCCCGGTCAGGAGCAGCCCGCCGAGGACCGCGATGACGCCCAGGAACGGCACCCCGCCGGGCGCGAACCCGGCGACCGTGAGCGCCAGCAGCCCGCCGCCCGTCAGCGCCGCCGACGTGAGCGCCGTCGCCCAGGTGGCTCGCCCGTACGGCAGCGCGGGCGGCTCCTCGAACCGGGAGAACCAGCGCAGCAGCGGCCACAGCAGCAGGCACAGCGCGCCGAACCACACCGGCCATCCGGCCAGCCAGAACGCGCTGCCCGGCGTGGGCGTCTGGACCCGCATCGCCACCACGACCACGCCCGTCACCGCGAACAGCGCCGGCATGTGCCACAGGTAGGCGGTCATGATGCGCGGCCCGGCCCAGGCCAGCACCCGCGTCAGCGGCAGCCGCACGATCCACGGCCGCAGCAGCGCCGCCAGCCCCACCTGCCCGAACGAGACGGCCAGCATCGCCAGCGTGGGCGGCGCCATGTTCGACATCTCCGCGCCGGGCAGCCCGATCATGCTGCCGGGGTAGGGCCCGTACGCCACCAGGAGCGCCGCCGCGCCGAAGCCGCCCGCCGCCATGAGCACGGGCAGCCGCAGCCGGCCGCCGGCGTACAGGAAGCCGAGCTGGTGCACCGCCAGCCACACGAACACGATGTTCGCGTAGCCCAGCGCGTCCACGCCGGTCGAGAAGCGCACCACGTCGGTCAGCACCGCGGCCGCCGCCAGCACGGCCACCACCCGCCACCCGTGCGCGGCGTGCAGCCGCAGCAGGTACGGCGTCGCCGTCACCGCGATCAGGTAGACCGCCAGGAACCACAGGAGCTGCCCGGTGAGGCGAGCCCCCACCTCCAGCGGCTGCTCCGGCACGCCCAGCGTCATCAGCACGTGGGGCAGCGGCAGCCACACCGCCGCCAGCGGCAGCAGCGGCCACGCCAGCCTGCGCACCCGCGTGACGATCCACTGCGGCCCGCCGTGCGCCGCCCGCCCGAAGCTGATCGCGTTGGCCGCCCCGCCCGCGAAGAACACCAGCGGCATCACCTGGCTGATCCACGTGACCACCCACACGCCCGGCTCGGCCAGCGCGTTGCCGGTGGTCAGCCGCGCCCCGTCGTAGTCCAGGACCGGGATCGTCCAGTGCTGCAGCACGACCAGCGCCATCCCGAACACCCGCAGGATGTCGATGAACGGGTCCCTGGCCCGGCGCGGGGAACCGGTGCGCGCCGGCTGCTCGCGCAGGGCGGGCCGCTCCAGCAGGACGGTCATGGAAGCCTCGTTTCATCGGGGGTGGGGCGATGTCCCAAGGCTTCCGTCCGGGCGGCTCGCGCACATTGCCGCGAACCACCGTCTTGCGGTCGTCCCGCCACCACCCCGGGGGTGGGGCTGGCCCTACCATCGCAAGACCGGCGCACCGGTTCGAAAACGGCTTTCCGGGGCTCTAGCGTGGAGGCATGCGCTCCCTGATTCGGCGGGTCATGCTCGACACCCGCTACACCCTGGTGGGGTTCCCCACCACGCTGATCGGCTTCGCCGTCACCCTGGTCGGCCTGTCCGCCGGCGTCGGCACCGCCGTGGTGTGGATCGGCGTGCCGGTGCTCGCGGCCACCCTTTTGGCTGCCAGGGGATTCGCCGACGCGGAGCGCGGCTGGCTGTCCGACGTGCTCAAGCGGCCCCCGGTGCGGCCCCGCTACAAGCCGGCCCCGCCCGGGGCGGGCCGCTTCCGGCGGATCGTCAACCCGCTCACCAGCGGGCAGTCCTGGCTCGACCTGCTGCACTCCATCGTGAACTTCCCGCCCGCGCTGATCGCGTTCGTGCTCACCGTGGTCTGCTGGGCGCTGCCGCTGGCCGGCCTGACCTACCCGATCTACGGGCTCATCACCTCGCGCATCGAGGACAACGTGGAGCTGCCCGAGCTGCTCGGCCTGGGCGACGGCTACCTGATCAACTCGATCTTCTACGTGGCGCTGGGGCTGCTGTTCCTGCTCATCCTGCCCTTCACCGTGCGCGGGGCGGCGCTGGTGCGCGCCGGGCTCGGCCGGGCCCTGCTCACCGGCGTCGCCGAGCTGCAGGAGCGCATCGACGACCTGGCCCAGGGCCGCGCCGCCGCCGTGTCGGCCGAGGCCAACGCGCTGCGCAAGCTGGAGCGCGACATCCACGACGGGCCGCAGCAGCGCCTGGTGTCGCTGGCCATGGAGCTCTCGCGGGCCCAGCGGCAGCTGAAGAAGGACCCCGAGGCCGCCCAGGCCACGCTCACCTCCGCGATCTCCGCCACCCGCGAGACGCTCGACGAGCTGCGCGCGCTCTCGCGCGGCATCGCCCCGCCCATCCTGTCCGACCGCGGCCTGGCCCCGGCGCTCGCCGCCCTGGCCGGGCGCTCGATCGTCCCCGTCGAGCTGGACGTGCGCGCCACCGGCCGGTACGAGGCCGCGGTGGAGAACGCCGTCTACTTCGTCGTCGCCGAGACCCTCACCAACGTCGCCAAGCACAGCCAGGCGAGCGTGTGCACCATCCGCCTCACCCACACCGACGACGCCCTCGTGCTGACGATCGTGGATGATGGGGTCGGCGGCGCCCACGTCGCCAAGGGACATGGTCTCGCCGGGCTGGCCGACCGGCTCCGCGCGGTCGACGGGGAGCTGGAGGTGCACTCGCCCGACGGCGGGCCGACGGTGATAGCAGCGGAGGTACCGTGCGCGTAGTCGTGGCCGATGACGCGGTTCTGATCAGGGAGGGCCTGGTCAGGCTGCTCGAGGAGTTCGGCTGCGAGGTGGTCGCGACCGTCGGTGACGGCGACGGCCTCGTCGAGGCGGTGGCCGAGCACCGGCCCGACGTGTCGGTGGTGGACGTGCGCATGCCGCCGTCGTTCACCGACGAGGGGCTGCGCGCCGCCGTGGAGGCGCGCCGCCGGGTGCCGGGCGCGCCGGTGCTCATCCTGTCGCAGTACGTCGAGGTCTCCTACGCCGACGACCTGCTCGCCGACGCCCGGGGCGCGGTGGGCTACCTGCTGAAGGACCGGGTCGTCGACGTGGACGAGTTCATGGAGGGCCTGCGGCGGGTCGCCGCGGGCGGGACCGTGTTCGATCCGCAGGTGGTGTCGCAGTTGATGGTGCGCAGGCGCAAGGACGACCCGCTGGCCCAGCTCACACCGCGGGAGCGTGAGGTGCTCGGCCTGATGGCGGAGGGCAAGTCCAACCCCGCGATCGGCCGCCAGCTCGTGATCAGCGACGGGGCCGTGGAGAAGCACATCAGGAGCATCTTCAGCAAGCTCGGCCTCTACGCCGACGACAGCGACCAGCATCGGCGCGTGCTCGCGGTGCTGGCCTACCTGCGCAGCTGAGCGCCCGGCCCTCCCGGGGGTGGCACCGGGGAGGTCCCTGGCGGGGGCGTCGCGGATCTCTCCGGGAGGCGGCCGGTGATGCGGAGGGGTGTGCCGGTCTCCTGGAGCGTTGCCGGCCGGTCCGCGCGGCGCTGCGCGCGGACCTGGCCGCCCGGCCGGTTTAGCCGAGCGCGTCGACCAGCTTCTTGCGCTGCTGGGCGCCCAGGCCGCCGAGGCGGCGCTTCTCGTCGACGCCCGCCTCCTCCATGAGCGCGGTGGCCTTGGCCGGGCCGACGCCCTTCACGGCGCGCAGGGCCTGCGACACCTTGATCTTCTTGGCGATGTCGTCATCGCGCTCCAGCAGCTGCGAGAACGACAGCTCGCCGGTCTTGACCTTGGCGAGCAGGGCGGTGCGGGCGGCGCGAGCCTCCGCGGCCTTCTCCAGCGCGGCCTTGCGCTGCTCTGGGGTAAGAGTGGGAAGTGCCATCTGCTGTTCTCTCCTCGGGGAGTTGACGATCGGGGTTTCTGTTACCCGTAGTGCAGTGGCTAATCATGGCGGATACCAGCGGTTCGTGTTGCCCAAAGCGCCCGGTCAACGTGTCCGCCACACCGAGGCGGCCGCTTCGGCGCACGCCTGGTCCTGCTCCGGGGTGCCGCCGCTGACCCCCACGCCGCCGGCCACGCACCCGCTCCGGCCGCGGCCGGACCACAGCGGCAGACCGCCCGGAGTGCGCTCCCACTGCCCGGCTCCCGGGCCGCCCGTCCCCGACAGCTCGGCCGTCGGCCTGCGGTGGGCCGCGGCGGCGCTCGCCCGGCCGGGCGCGAGCGTGGTGCCGGCGAACCCCGCACCCGCCATACGCTGGAAAGACACCAGATGTCCGCCCGCGTCGACCACCGCCACGGAGATCGCCGAACCCTCCCGGGAAGCCTGCCGCAACGCCGCCTCGCACATGCGCAACGCGATCTCCAGATCCATCGGCCGTCCCCCTCGCGTCAGGTCACCTGCCTGCTCGACGCCTCACCGCCGCCGCCGGTGCACAGACCCGCCGGGATCGCCGTACGGATCACGTACGGGATGGTCGTTTTGAGCCTTAAAGCGTGCTTTCTAGCGATATTTCGTGGTATGCATCACACTGTGCTCCCGGGCGTGTCGCGGGCGAGCCAGCCGGCCAGGCCCTCCGGGGTCAGGAACGCGTCGAAGACCGACTCCATCGCGCCCACCAGCGAGGCGCGCCGGCCCAGCGCGGCCGGGGTGACGAGCGGCGGGCGCTCGCGGCGGATCGTCATCAGCCCGCCCGTCAGCGACTCCGCCAGCACCGCGCCGGCCTGTCCGTGCAGGTCGGCGGCCAGCCCGGAGAGCGTCACCACCTCCGGGTCGTGCGCGTTGACCAGGGCGGCCGCGCCCCGGCCGAGCGCCCGCGCGGCGGCCGCCACCGCGCGCGCCGCGGCCGGCTCGCCCGCCCGCGCCGCGGCCATCACCCGCTCGGCCTGCTCGCGGCCCCGGCCGCCGCCGTGGGCCAGGCCCATGTGACGCAGCAGCGCGTTCGCGCCCACGTCGAGCGCCCAGCAGCCCGTCGCGCCGCACGCGCACGGCAGCGAGCCACCGGTCAGCGGCATGTGGCCGAACTCGGCGCCCATCCCGCCGGCGCCCTCCAGCGGCCGGCCGCCGACGACGAGCACCCCGCCCAGGTCGAAGTCCACGTGCAGGTGCAGGCCGACGCCGACGCCGCGCAGCAGCCCGCGCCTGGCCTCGGCCAGCCCGGCCAGCGCGGTGTCGTTGCCGACCCGGACCCAGCCGGGTGGCAGCCCCAGCAGGGCGGGCACGTCGACCGCGCGCCAGCCCAGGTGCGGCACGTCCGCCCGGCCGCCGGGGCCGATCGGGCCCGCCACCGCCACGCCGGCGCCCACGGCCCGTCCGCGAAGGCGCGCCCGGTGCTCGCGCAGCGCGGCCCCCAGCGGCTCCAGCGCGCCGCGCGGGGTGCCGTCGTGGCCGCGCACCTCCAGCACGGCCGTCCGGCCGCCCAGCTCGCACGCCGCCAGCTCCCAGGCGTCCTCCCGCAGGTCGGCGGCCAGCACGACGGGACCTCGCGGATGTGGCCCCGGCACCATCGTCGGGCGGCCCCTGGCCTGCTCCGGGGCCGGCTCCTCGTGCAGCAGCGCGTCCTCGGCCAGACCGCCGACCAGCACCGACGCGGTGCCCCTGGCCAGCTCCAGATCGCGGGTGAGCCGCGACCGGGTCAGCGTGGCCCCGCCGTCGTGCACGGCGCGCAGCAGCCGCACCCGGTTGTGCGCGCGCAGCTCGCCGGTCGTCGTCGCTCCACTGTTCCCAGACATCGTGACTCTCATTATGCTCTAGACGTGAACAAAAGACGCGATGACGCTCGACGTGCCCGTATCGGGGTGTTCGGCTTCTTCTTCCTGGCGGGACTCGTCATGGGCCTGTGGGCGGCCGGGCTGCCGTCGCTGAACGACCGGCTGGACCTCGGCCCGGCCCGGCTGGGCAGCGTGCTGCTGCTCATCTCGGGCGGCGCGCTGGTGTCGATGCTCGTGGCCGGGCCGCTGGTCGACCGGTGGTCCAGCCGGGCGGTGTGCTGGTTCGCCGGGCCGGCGTCGGCCGTGGTGCTGCTCGGGCCCGCGCTCGCGCCCGACTACCTGTGGCTGGCGGTGCTGGCGGTGCTGTTCGGCCTGGGGCTGGGCGTCACCGAGGTGGCCATGAACGCCCACTCGGTCGAGGTCGAGCGGCGTTACGCGCGGCCGATCATCTCGGCGTTCCACGGCACCTGGAGCCTCGGCGGGGCGGCCGGCGGCGCGATCACCGCCCTGGTGCTGCAGGCCGGGCTGGACGCCCAGGCGCTGCTCGTCGTGGCGGGCGTGGTGGTGCCGTTCCTGTACCTGCCGGCGGCGCGGCTGCTGCTGCCCGACCCGCCCGCGCACGCCGCCGAGCAGCAGGCCGCCCGGTCCGGGTCGCCGCTGAAGTGGGGGCTGATCGCGCTGCTCGGCGTCGCCGCCTTCGCCGGGCACCTGGCCGAGGGCGCCGCGATCGACTGGGCCGCGCTGCACGCCCGCTGGGTCCTCGACGCCGACCCGGCAGCCGCGCCGCTGGCCTACACGGTCTTCGCCGTCGCCATGACCACCATCCGCCTGCTGGGCGACCCGATCCGGGCCCGCCTCGGCTCGATCCGCACCATCCAGCTTGCCGGGCTGCTCGCCACCTGCGGCTACGTGCTCGTGCTCGCCGCCCCGGCGACCGGCTCGCTCGCGCTGGCCTGCGCCTGGACCGGCTGGGCCCTGGCGGGCGTCGGCCTCGCCACCGTCGTGCCGGTGATCTTCAGCGCGGTCGGCGCCGCGGGCGGGCCCGTCGGCAAGGCGCTGTCGCTGGTGACGGCCTTCGGCTACAGCGGGCTCCTGGTCGGCCCCGCCGTGCTCGGCTACGTGGCGGAGGCGTCCTCGCTGCCGGTCGCGCTGATCGTGCCCGCCGTCCTGTCGGCCGTCGTGGCGCTCACCGGGGCCCCGTCCATCCGTTCGCTCGACCGGCTGACGCCGGCCCCCGACCCGGTGCCCGCCTCGGCCCGCGACTGACGCTCCGTAGCCGTCCGCCTGGCCCCGATTTGGGAAACAGCCCCCTGACCTGGTGTTATGGGATCGTGACTTGACCCTGCGGTTACGGGGGCTGTTTCATGTGCCAAACACCGTAAACGTTTACAGCAGGTGTCTGAAATCGTTTACGAATCTGGAAGGACAGCCTTGGCCGACGGACCCACGATCACCACGATCGCCGAGCGCGCCGGTGTCTCCATCGCCTCGGTGTCGCGGGTGCTCAACGGCCTGCCGACCAGGCAGGAGACCGTGCGCAAGGTGATGGCCGCCGCCGACGAGCTCGGCTACGTGCGCAACGCCGTGGCCCGCTCGCTCAAGTCGCGCCGCACCCACCAGGTCGCCTTCGCCATGGCCGACGTCGGCAACCCCGCCTACCTCGCCATGCTGCGGCAGATCCAGCCCGTGCTCAAGGCGGCCGGCTACCGGCTCGTGCTGCACTCCACCGACGCCGTGGCCGCCGACGAGATCGACGTGCTGCACAGCCTCGGCGAACGCTACGTCGACGGGCTCATCATGAGCCCGCTGCGCGTCACCGAACAGCACCTGCAGATGCTGCGCGCCGCCCGCGCCCCCGTCGTGATCATCGGATCGGTGCCGGAGGGCACCCCGGTCGACAACGTGCGCGCCGACTCGCGCACCGGCGTCAAGCTGGCCGTCGACCACCTGCACGCGCTCGGGCGGCGGCGCATCGGCATGGTCAACGGCCCGCTCGACACCGTGCCCGGCGCGGCCCGCGGCGCCGCCTACCGCGAGGCGCTGGAGACGCTCGGGCTGCCCTACGACGAGAACCTGGTCGAGATCGGCGACTTCTACCGCGCCGAAGGCGCCCGGGCCGTCGCCGAGCTGCTGCTCCGCGAGCCCGGGGTCGACGCGCTCATGTGCGCCAACGACCTCATCGCGCTCGGCGCGCTCGACGTGCTGCGCGCCGCCGGCCGGCGGGTGCCCGAGGACGTGGCCGTGGTCGGCATGGACGACACCGACCTGGCCGCGGCCTCCTGGCCGTCGCTGACCAGCGTCTCGCTCGGCTCGGCCGAACGCGGCAAGGCCGCGGCCGAGCTGCTGCTGGACCGGCTGCAGCACGGCGACCGCGAGCCCCGCCTGGTGACGGTCCCGCCCCGCCTGGCGGTGCGCGCCTCGACGACGGGGGAGGAGCCCTACCCGGCTTCCCGGGCGGCGGGCCGTACACGAGCTGACAAGAGGGAGGGGGGCAGGTCATGACGGCCACCGCGACGAAGCCGGCGCCGCCGGCCCGGCACGCGCGCGGCCGGCAGCGGCCGAGGCAGACCCGCGAGATGTGGGTGCTGATGCTGCCGGCGCTGGTGCCGGTGGTGCTGTTCAGCGTGGGCCCGCTGCTGTACGGGATCGGGCTGGCGTTCACCGACGCCGAGGCCGGGCGCAACCACGAGACGAGCTTCGTCGGCCTGGAGAACTTCGCCGACCTGCTCGGCGACGGCGACTTCTGGTCGTCCATGCGGATCGGCCTGATCTGGTCGGTCACCGTGACCGTGCTGCAGTTCCTCGCCTCGCTGGGGCTGGCGCTGCTGCTCAACCAGAAGCTGTTCCTGCGCGGCCTGGCCCGGGTGCTCGCCGTCGTGCCGTGGGCGATGCCGCCCGTGGTCATCGGCCTGATGTGGCGGCTCGTCTACCATCCCGACGCCGGCATCGTGAACAGCACGCTCGGCACCGACATCAACTGGCTGGCCGACTTCTCCTGGGCGCTGCCCGCCATCATCGTCATGGGCATCTGGAGCGGCATGCCGCAGACCACCGTGGTGCTGCTGGCCGGCCTGCAGAACGTGCCCAGGGAGCTGTACGAGGCCGGCGCGATGGACGGCGCGGGCACCTGGCGCAAGTTCTGGAGCATCACGCTGCCCCAGCTGCGCCCGATCATCGTCACCATCACCTCGCTCGACTTCGTGTGGAACGTCAACCAGTTCAGCCTGGTCTACGTGCTCACCCAGGGCGGGCCCGGCGGGCAGACGCGGCTGCCGATGCTGTTCGCCTACGAGGAGGCGTTCCGCTACGGCTTCTTCGGCTACGCGGCCGCGCTCGGCGTCAGCATCGTCATCGTCGTGCTCGGCCTGCTCGGCGTCTATCTGTGGCGGCAACTGAGGGAGGCGTCATGAAGAAGATCCCCCAGTACGTCGCGCTGCTGGCGTACATGGTGTTCCTGGCCTTCCCGCTGGTGTGGCTGCTGTCGACGGCGCTGAAGACGCCGCAGGAGATGGCGAGCCTCGACCCCACGTGGATCCCGCGCAGCCCGACGCTGGCCAACTTCTCCGACGCGTTCAGCGAGCAGGACCTCGTCGGGGCCGGGCTGCGCAGCCTGGTCGTGGCCCTGGCCAGCTCGGCGCTGACGGTGGCCGTGGCGCTGCCCGCCTCCTACGCGCTGGCCCGCTACCAGGGCGCGCTCAAGCGGGTCGCGCTCGGCTGGGTGCTCGTCAGCCAGGTGTTCCCGTTCATCCTGATCATCATCCCGCTGTTCATGGTGCTGCGGCAGCTCGACCTGGTGAACACCCTGCCGGGACTCGTCGTCGTGCACGTGACGTTCACGCTGCCGTTCGCGCTGTGGATGCTCCAGGGCTACGTCCGCTCGGTGCCGCGCGAGCTGGAGGAGGCCGCCTCCGTCGACGGGGCGACCCGGCTGCGCGCGATCGTCAGCGTCGTCGCGCCGCTGCTCGCGCCCGGCGTGGTGGCGACACTGCTGTTCTCGTTCATCTCCTCGTGGAACGAGTTCCTGTTCGCGCTCGTGGTCCTGAAGGACCCGGACGTGATGACGCTCCCCCTGACGCTGGTGAGGTTCACCGGCCCGGAGGGCGTGTCGAGGCTCGGCCCGCTCGCCGCGGCGTCGCTCATGGCGACGATCCCGAGCCTGATCTTTTTCGCAATCATCCAGCGCAGGCTGAGGTCAGGTCTGATGGCCGGCGCTGTGAAGGGCTAGGAGGGCTCACATGCGTATCAAATCCGCGTTGGCTGCGGCGGCGGTCGTCGCGCTGGCCGCCGGGTGCGGCGGCAGCGGCGGGGACAGCGGGTCCTCCGGCACCCCGAACGAGCCGGTCAAGCTCGACTTCCTCAGCCTCGCCTGGCAGAAGGAGTCGGTCGCGGCCAACAAGGCGCTCGTCGAGGAGTGGAACAAGGCCAACCCGAACATCCAGGTCACCTACGTCCAGGGCAGCTGGGACAACGTCAACGACCAGCTCGTCACCTCCTTCGAGGGCGGCGACGCGCCGGACGTCATCCACGACGACTCCCCGGCGCTGTCCGGCTTCGCCTCCAAGGGCTACCTGCTCGACCTGACCGGCAAGGTGCCGGCCGAGCTCAAGTCCGACATCCCGCAGGCCGCCTGGGACACCGTCACCTTCGACGACGGCAAGGGCAACCAGGGCGTCTACGGCGTGCCGTTCCTGCAGGAGTCGCAGGTCATCATCGCCAACAAGAAGCTCCTGGACGCCGCCAAGGTGCGCATCCCCACCGCCGGCGAGCCGTGGACGTGGGACGAGTTCGCCGAGGTCAGCAAGAAGCTCACCAAGGGCGACACGTTCGGCGTCGCCTGGCCGATGAAGTCGCCCGTCAACAAGACGCTCAACCTGGCGCTCAACTTCGGCGGCACCTTCTTCCAGACCGGCGCCGACGGCAAGACCACCGTCAAGGTCGGCGCGGAGGAGAAGGAAGTTCTCCAGCGCATCCACGACCAGCTCTACAAGGACAAGACGGCCGACACCTCGGCGCTCGGCATGGGCACCGCCGACCCGCTGCCCGGCTTCTTCGCCGACAAGTACGCGATGCTGCCCGTCGGCGTCTACCTGCGCCAGCAGGTCGCCGAGCAGGCGCCCGACGGCTTCGAGTGGGTGACGCTGCCGCCGCTCAAGGGCACCACCACCGAGCAGGGCGCGGTCTCCCAGACGCTGTCCATCGCCGCCGACAGCAAGCACCCGGAGGAGGCCATGAAGTTCATGGCGTTCTTCCTCAACGGCCCCAACCAGGCCAAGCTCGCCAAGGGCGACTGGCTGCTGCCGACCTCGCAGAAGGCCGCCGCCGACCCCGCCATCACCACCGAGGAGAACGGCTGGGACGTGGCCACCGCCTCCGCCAAGAGCCTCGTCGTCGCGCCGTTCCTCAAGGTGAACGGGTTCGACGAGTGGAAGAGCAAGGTCGCCACGCCGGTGCTGCAGGAGTTCTTCGCCAACAAGATCACCCTGGACGAGGCGGCCAAGCGGCTCGTCGAGGAGGGCAACGAGGTGCTGGAGCGGTACCAGCGGTGACGTATCGCGACAGGGCCCGGGGGTGTCTGCTCGGCCTGGCGGCCGGCGACGCCCTCGGGGCGCCCGCCGAGAACCTGACCCCCGCCGAGATCCGCCGCCGCTGGGGGCGGCTCACCGAGATCGAGGGCGGCGGCACCGACGACACCGAGTACGCCATCTTCGCCGCGTCGCTGCTGGTGGCGCACGGGCACGACCTGACCCCGGCCGACGTGGCCGCCGCCTACCGGGAGCGGATCATCCCGCTGGTGACCGGGCCGATGCGCGGCGCCGGGTTCTCCGAGCTCGGCACCATCGAGGCGCTGCGCCGCGGGCTGGAGCCGCCGCTGACCGGGATGGTGCACCAGCACGGCTGGTCCGACGGGCTGGCCATGCGGGCCGCGCCGTACGGGATCTTCTGTCCCGGCGACCCGGCGGAGGCGGCGCGGCTGGTCGAACAGGACGGCCTCGTCAGCCAGTCGGGCGAGGGCATTCTCGGCGGCCGCGCGGTCGCCGGGGCGGTCGCCGCCGCCATGGGCGGCGCCGCGCCGGGCGACGCGGTCGGCGCGGCGCTCGCGGTGGTGCCCGCCGATTCCTGGACGGCGCGGGCGATCGGCCGCGCTGTCGCGGTGCTGGAACGGTCCGGCCCGCCGACCCCGGACGGCGACGACGGGCCGCTGGTCGAGGCGCTGCACGAGGCCGTCGTCGTCCGCCACTACCCGTGGACCGACGTGGCGCCGGAGGCCGTCGCGCTGGCGCTGGCCGCCTACCTGGCGGGCGGCGGCCGGGTGGAGGCGTCGGTGACGTTCGGGGTCTCCCTGGGCCGCGACGCCGACACCATCGGCGCCATCGCCGGAGCCGTCGCGGGCGCGACCTCTGGAGAGGGCGGCGTGCCCGGGCGGTGGGCGGCCCGCATCGGCCCGGTCACCGGGAAATGCCTGCCCGTCGTGGCCGGGAAGCACGTGCTGGACGTCGCCGACGAGCTGGCCGGGGCCGTGGCAGACACGAGAGGACGCTGAGGACGATGTCGGGGGACAGGATCACGGGGGCCTTCGCCGGGCTCGCCGTGGGCGACGCCGCGGGCTGGCCCGCGAGCAGGCACCGGGCGGCGCTGCACGCGCCGTGGAGCCGGCGCCTGCACCGCGAGCTCGACGCGTTCGCCGAGGAGCACCAGGTCACCACGCTGCCGGTGCCGTTCGCGCTCAACCAGCCGATCGCGCCGCTGGCCGTCGGCCCGTCCGACGACGCCGAATGGCTCGCCTGGACGGCGCTTACCATCGACCGGCCCCGCGCCGAGGCGTTCCGCGCCCTGGCCGGCCGCGACGACATCCGGACGCGCGTGTCCGTGGCCACCGCGCTGGACAACCTCGCCCGGGGCGTCGAGCCGCCCGCGAGCGGCCACGACAACCCGCACCACTTCGACGACGCCGCCGCCGTCCGGGCGGTCGCCTTCGGCGCGCTCGGCCGCGACCCCGGCGACGACGCCCGGGTCACCAACGCGGGCGACGGCGTCCTCGGCGCGCTCGCGATGGCGGCGGCCGTGGCCGAGGCGGTCGCCACCGGCTCGGCCACCCGCGCGGTGGCCGCCGCGCTGGACGTCCTGCCCGAGGACACCGCCATCGGGCACAACGCCCGCGTGGCGCTGGCGGCGGCCCGCGCGGCGGGCGACCCGTTCGCGGCGGTGCCCGCGCTCGACGCCGCGCTGCTCGACCACGTCTACAGCTACGGGGTGGGCGCCGCGCAGACGGTGCCCGTGGCGCTGGCCCTGACCGAGGCCGCCCAGGGGGCGCTCGTCCGGGCCGTGCCGGCCGCGGCCTGCCTGGCCGCGCTCGCCGACTCCGCGCCGGCGCTGACCGGCGCGATCACCGGCGCCTGCGGGGGGTACGGTGCGATCCCGGAGGGGTGGACCGCATCGGCCCGCAGGCTGGCCGGCTGCTGCCTGCCCGAAACGGCAGGCCAGGATCTCATCGACATTGTGGAGGGACTTTCATGACGCCGCTTGACGACAGGGCGATCGGCTGCGTGGCGGGGGCGGCGGTCGGTGACGCGCTGGGCGGCGCCACCGAGGGGTGGACCCCCGAGCAGATCGTCGAACGCTACGGCGGCCAGGTCGAGGGCATCGTGCCGCCGTTCAACGAGGACTGGCGCAACGCCCGGCCCATCGCCCCGTACCACAAGGGCGACGGCCACATCACCGACGACACCCTGATGACGCACGCGCTGATCCGCGTCTACGAGAAGGTCGGCGGCCACCTCGGCGCGTACGCGATGGCCGAGCACCTGGTGCCCGAGCTCATGGGGCAGCGCCAGTGGATCCCCGAGCTGGAGGCCGAGGCGCTGCCGCTGCAGCGGATCTTCCTGGCCGAGAAGTGGATCGTGGCCCGGCTGCACTACGGGCACGTCGACCCTCGCGAGGCGGGCGTCGGCAACATCGTCAACTGCGGCGCCGCCATGTACGTCGCCCCGGTCGGCATCGTCAACGCCGCCGACCCCGACGCCGCCTACGCCGAGGCCATCGACCTGACCGGCGCCCACCAGTCCAGCTACGGCCGCGAGGCCGCCGGCGTCATGGCCGCCGCCGTCGCCGAGGCCATGCGGCCCGGCGCCACCCCCGACTCCGTCGTCGCCGCCTGCCTGCGCCTGGCCAAGGACGGCACCCGCGCCGCCATCGAGGCCGTGTGCGAGGCGGCCCGCGGCCTCGGCCACTGGGACGGCTCGTTCGCCACGCTGCGCGCCGCCATGCGCCCGTACGACACCGTCGCCGACACCTACCGCGACCAGGGCCTCGGCGCCCGCCGCCCGAGCCGCACGCACAGCATCGAGGAGCTGCCGCTGGCGCTGGCCTTCCTCGTCATCGCCAAGGGCGACTACCGCGACACCGTGCTCGGCGGCGTCAACTACGGCCGCGACGCCGACTCCATCGCCTCGATGGGCGGCGCGATCGCGGGCGCGCTCGGCGGCCTGGCCGCCGTCCCCGCCGAGTGGGTCGAGCAGGTGGGCACGGCCAGCCGCACCGACATCGTCGGGCCCGGCCGCGTCATCGCCGAGGTGGCGCGCCGCGTCCACGCCGGCGACCTGGCCCGCCGCCGCGCCCACGAGGCGGCCTTCGCCGGTCTCCTGGAGGACTGACATGATCCGGCTGACCTGGGTGCAGCCCGAGGACCTGGTGGGGCACGAGCTCCGCCAGGCCGCCGAGGACGGCCGTGACGCGAGCGCCGTCGCGGCGCGCTGGCACGCCGCCGGGGGGCACGACGCGCCGCCGCGCGCCGGCGCCTCCGAGCCCGGGGCGCAGCGGCTGCGCGGCCTGGCCGAGGAGCTGCTGGACGAGCTTGCCGCCGTCCCGTCCCCGCTCGACGAGCCCGGCGACCTGGCCGCCGTCATCGACGCCTGCCCCGGCTGGCCGGCGGCCAAGCCCGGCGCCGCCGTACCCCCGGAGCGGGTGCTGGGCGCCTGGCAGGGCCGGGCGGCGGGCTGCGTGCTCGGCAAGCCGGTGGAGAAGATCCCCCGCGCGGGCATCAGGGAGATCGCCGAGGCCACCGGCAACTGGCCGATCCGCGGCTGGTTCACCGCCGAGGGCCTGCCCGCCGACGTGGCCGCGCGCTGGCCGTGGAACCGGCGCAGCGCCGTCAACTCCCTGGCCGAGAACATCGACGGCATCCCCGAGGACGACGACCTCAACTACCCGCTGCTCGCCCTGTCCCTGCTCGAACGGCACGGGCGAGACTTCACCACCGGCGACGTGGCCAAGCTGTGGCTCGACGAGCTGCCCGCCGGGCGCACGTTCACCGCCGAGCGCGTCGCCTACCGCAACCTGCTCGCCGGGATCGAGCCGCCCGCGACCGCCACCTACCGCAACCCGTTCCGGGAGTGGATCGGCGCGCTGATCAGGGCCGACGTGTACGGGTGGGTCAACCCGGGCGACCCGGGCGCGGCGGCCGGGCTGGCCTGGCGCGACGCCCGGCTCACCCACACCGCCAACGGCGTCTACGGCGCCATGTTCGTGGCGGCCATGTGCGCCTCCTCGATGGTCGCCGGCAGCGTGGAGGAGGTCGTCGAGGCCGGGCTGTCCGTGGTGCCGCCGCGCTCCCGGCTGCACCGGGCCGTCCGCCAGGCGGTCGACGACGCCGGACGCGAGAGCGACTTCGAACGCGTCGTCGACCGGCTGCACGAGCGGCACGGCGGCCTGCACTGGGTGCACACGATCAACAACGCCGCCCTCGTCGCCGCCACGCTCGTGCACGGCCGGGGCGACTTCACCGCCACCATCGCCGGGGCGGTCGCCGGAGGCTGGGACACCGACTCGGCCGGCGCCACCGCGGGCTCCGTCGTGGGCGCGCTCAACGGCGGCGTCCCCGCCCGGTGGCGGATGCGCGACAGCCTGGCCAGCAGCCTGACCGGCTTCGACGGCATCACGCTGGAGGAGTTGGCCCGCCGCACGCAGGAGATGATGACCTCATGATCTCGGTATTCGGCAGCGCGAACATGGACCTCGTGGCGTACGTCTCCCAGGCTCCCAAACGGGGCGAGACGGTGACGGGCCGGGAGTTCCGCACCATCCCCGGCGGCAAGGGCGCCAACCAGGCCATCGCCGCCGCCCGCGCGGGAGCCCGGGTGGCCTTCCTCGGCGCGGTCGGCGACGACGCCTTCGGCGCGGAGATGCGCGACACGCTCGCCGGGGCCGGCGTGGACGTCGCCCTGCTGCGCCAGGTGTCCGGCAGGTCCGGCATCGCGCACATCGTGGTCGACGACGACGGCGGCAACTCGATCATCGTGGTGCCGGGCGCCAACGGCACCGTCGTGGGGCCGACCGAGGAGGAACGCGCCGTCATCGCCGCCTCCCAGGCGCTGCTGCTGCAGCTCGAACTGCCCATGGAGGCCGTCGTCGCCGCCGCCGGGGCCGCCCGCGAGGCCGGGGTGCCCGTCATCCTGACCCCGGCGCCGTCCCAGCCGCTGCCCGCCGCCCTGCTCGACGCGGTCACGCTGCTGCTGCCCAACGAGCACGAGGCCGCCGACATCACCGGCGCCGCCGACCCGGAGGCGGCGATGGACGCGCTGCTGCAACGGGTCGACGAGGCCGTCATCACGCTCGGCTCCGAGGGCGCCCTGTACGGCGGGCGCACGGGGGAGCGGCTGCGCGTGCCGGCCGTCAAGGTCAGGGCGGTCGACACCACGGCCGCCGGCGACACCTTCGCCGGGGCGTTCGCGGTGGCCCGCGCCGAGGGGCGGGAGGCGGCCGGCGCGCTGCGGTTCGCCTCGGCGGCGGCGGCGCTGTCGGTGCAGCGGGAGGGCGCCAGCACCTCGATGCCCACCCGCGCCGAGATCGACGCCGCCCTGGCCTGAGCTCGGCGCCCTGGCCCGGGAGGGACGCCGCCCTGGCCTGACCGCTGGCGGGTCACTGGCCGGTGCGGCCGTCGATGCGTTCGCGCAGCAGGTCGGCGTGGCCGCAGTGGCGCGCGTACTCGGCGATCTGCGCCACCAGCATGTCGCGCAGCTGCAGGTTCGCGCCGTCGGGGCCGAGGTCGGAGGCTCCCGCGTTCCAGGCGCCGAGGTCGTCGACCCCGGCCACGTACCGGTCGGTGGCCGCCGACTCGGCCCGCCACCGCCGCCAGGCGTCCGCGACGACCTCCGGGTCGGCGACCGCGCCGTTCCAGTCGCCGTCGCGGTCCTGCTCGGTGCGGTAGAGCGGGGGAGCGTCCTCGCCGGCCATCACCCGGCGCAGGTGCCGCTCACCCTCGGCCAGGTGCCGCACCAGCCCGAGCAGCGACATGGTGGACGGCGGCGCGGAGCGCCGGGCGAGCTGCTCGGCGTCCAGGTCCGCGCACTTCATCTCCAGGGTGAGCCGGTAGTGGCGCAGGTAGTCGAGCAGGATGCCGCGTTCGCCGGTGGGCGCGGCGTCGCTCTCGCGGGGGTCGTCGTCCGGGTCGACCCACATGTCGGGGTAGACGGTCGCCCGCGTCCATCGCGCGGGTACGGGTTCGCTCGCGTCCGAGGTCGTCATCCCGGCATCGTCGGCCATCCGTCCCCCGGCCGCCACCGAATAACCGGCGCCGCCGCCCGCGCCCGGGGCATCAGCCGAGGTCAGGAGGGAAGAGAGGGGGCATGAGCGACAGAACGGACGAGTTGCCGGAGGCCGTCTCCGGTCTGGGCGGGGAGAGCGACGTGGTCGCCGAGCGGTCCGGGTCGACCACGCCCAGGCTCCGCCGGCCCGTCCCCGTGGACCCGCCGGAGGCCAGGGACGAGCCCGCGGACGATGATGAGGCCGAGGGCAGGGCCGAGGGTGAGGAGCGGGACGACGACGAGGACGACGTGACCCGCCCGGACGCGGGCCCCACCGGATAGGCGCCGGGCAGCTCCTACGTCTTCCGGAGCAGGGCCAGGGTCTGGTCCAGTTCCGTCTGGAGGACGGTTTCCGCGGTGTCGGGGTCGCCCGCCTCGACGGCCTCGACCAGGCGGGCGTGCGCGTCGTCGCCGGGGTTGGCGTCGTCGTGCCGCAGCCCCAGCAGCTCCACCAGGTCGATCAGCCGCTCGCGCAGCGCGGGCGCGAACTCGGCGAAAAGACCGGTCAGCACCGGGTTGCCCGCCGCCGCGACGACGGCCGCGTGCAGGGCGATGTCGGCGTCCACGAAGGCCGCGTCGCCGCCGCCGGCCGCCGCCCGCCGGGCCGCCAGCGCCGCCCGGAGCGCCCTCACGTCGTCGTCGGTACGGCGGGCCGCCGCCAGCCGCGCGGCCCGGGTCTCGACGATCACGCGGACCTCGTACACGTCGGTGATGGCGGCGCGGCGCAGGCGGGCGGGCCAGTCCTCGGCCGGTTCGGCGGCGATGACGAAGACGCCGCTGCCCTGGCGCGGCTGGACCAGGCCGGCGCCGGTGAGGGCGCGCAGCGCCTCGCGCACGGTGGAGCGGCCGACGCCGAGGGTCTGGGCCAGCGCGTTCTCGCTGGGCAGGCGGGTGCCGACTGGCCAGTGGCCGCCGGTGATCTGCTCGCGCAGGCGGGCGGTGGCCTGCTCGACCAGCGGGCTGGGACGCAGCGCTCCGAGCGCCATCGGAATCCACCTCTCAGCTTGTCTGAGGACCTGAGTTGTGGCTATCGTACCCGGCATGACGTACCGCGGTCTCCTTCTCGGCCGCCGCGGCGGGGCCTGACCCAGGGCCGGCACCCCGCCGCGGCGGGGTCGAGTGCTGCCGGTCCGCGTTCTTGACCAGAGAAGGAGACGACCATGCGGTGGAATCCGCAACAGCCCAGCGTCATGCCCTCGCACCGCTACCGGCCCGCGCACGAGCGGGTCAGCGTGCCCCTCACCGACCGGCAGTGGCCGGCGAACCGGACCACGCGGGCCCCGCTCTGGGTGCCCGTCGACCTGCGCGACGGCAACCAGGCGCTGGCCGAGCCGATGGACCCCGCGCGCAAACGGCGCATGTTCGAGCTGCTGGTGCGCATGGGCTACAAGGAGATCGAGGTCGGCTACCCGTCGGCCAGCCGGACGGACTTCGACTTCGTCCGGCAGCTCGCCACCTCCGGGACGGTGCCCGACGACGTGACCGTCGTGGTGTTCACCCCGGCCAGGGCCGACCTGATCGAGCGCACCTACGCCGCCGCCGAAGGGCTGCCCCGCGTCGTCGTGCACCTCTACACCGCCACCGCCCCCGTCTGGCGCGACGTGGTGCTCGGGCGCGACCGCGACGAGCTGCGCGCGCTCATCGTGGACGCCGCCGCGCTCGTCGCCAGGCTGGGCGACGCCCGCGACGGCGTGCGCTACCAGTTCTCGCCCGAGGTGTTCAACCTCACCGAGCCCGACTACGTGCTGGAGGTGTGCGACGAGCTGACCGCGCTGTGGGACGCGAGCCCCGACCGGCCGGTGATCCACAACCTGCCCGCGACCGTCGAGATCGCCACCCCCAACGTGTACGCCGACCAGATCGAGTACATGCACCGCCACCTGGCCCGGCGCGACTCGGTCATCCTGTCGGTGCACCCGCACAACGACCGCGGCACCGGCGTCGCCTGCGCCGAGCTGGCCGTGCTGGCCGGGGCGCAGCGGGTGGAGGGCTGCCTGTTCGGCAACGGCGAGCGCACCGGCAACGTCGACCTCGTCACGCTCGCGCTCAACCTGCACGCCCAGGGCGTCGACCCGATGATCGACCTGTCCGACATCGACGAGGTCAGGCGCACCGTCGAGCACTGCAACCGGCTGCCCGTGCCCGAGCGCCACCCCTACGCGGGCGACCTCGTCCACACGGCCTTCTCCGGCACCCACCAGGACGCGATCAAGAAGGGCCTGGCCCACCACGCCCGGCGGGCCGCCGAGCTCGGCGTGCCGGAGTCACAGGCGCCCTGGGAGGTGCCCTACCTGCCGATCGACCCGGCCGACGTGGGCCGCGGCTACCAGGCGGTCATCCGCGTCAACAGCCAGTCGGGCAAGGGCGGCATCGCCTACCTGCTCGGCGCCCGCCACGGGCTGGAGCTGCCACGCAGGCTGCAGATCGACTTCTCCGCCGTGGTGCAGCGCGACGCCGACGGCAGCGGCGAGGAGATCACCGCCGAGCGGCTGTGGACGCTGTTCAGGCGGACGTACCTGGACGTGGCGGGGCCGCTCGCGGTGACCGGCTGGCGCACCGCCGAGACCGCGCCGGGGACCCACGAGTTCACCGGCACGCTGGACGACGGCACGCCGCTGCGCGGCACCGGCAACGGGCCGCTGGCCGCGCTCGCCGCCGCGCTGGCCGGGGCCGGCGTCGAGGCCGACATCCTGCACTACGCCGAGCACGCCACCGGCACGGGCAGCGGCAGCCAGGCCGTCGCCTACGTCGAGGCGCGCGCCGGCGGCGTCACCCGCTGGGGCGCGGGCCGCGACTCGTCGGTCCTCACCGCGTCGGTGCACGCCGTGCTCGCCGCCGTCAACCGGGCCCTTCAGAGCGACAGCGCCTTGGCGCACTCGTCCCGGTAACGCTCGGTACGGGCGCGCAGCCGCGCCGGGTCGTCCAGCACCGCCCGGGACACCGACGGCACCACCGCGTGCCGTACCGAGGCGAACCGCCGGCCCACGTCGGCGGGCGAGGCGCCCTGCGCGCCGAGCCCCGGCGCCAGCACCGGCCCGTTGAGCCGGTCGAGCGCGTAGCCCGGCGAGGCGACGGTCGCGCCGACGACCACGCCGACCGAGCCGAGCGGCCGCACCCCCTCGTTGGCCGCCCGCACCCCCTCGTACACCTCCCCGGCGACCGCGCTCTGCAGCGCGGCCGCCTCGGGGTTGGAGGTGCGGGCGAGCACGAACACGCCCGCGTCGCCGGCGAGCGCGGAGGTGATCGCGCCGCTCAGGCTGCCGAAGCCCAGGTACGGGCTGAGCGTCACCGCGTCGGCGGCCAGCGGGCTGCCCCGGTCGAGGTACGCCTCGGCGTAGGCGGCCATCGTGCTGCCGATGTCGCCGCGTTTGACGTCGAGCAGCACCAGCGTGCCCGCGTCGCGCAGGTCGGCGATCGTGCGCTCCAGCACCGCGATGCCGCGGCTGCCCCAGCGCTCGTAGAAGGCCGACTGCGGCTTCATCACGGCGACCAGGTCGCCCACCGAGTCGGCGACCGTGCGGCTGAAGCGCTCCAGCCCCATCGGCGAGTCGTCGAGGCCCCACGCCCCGAGCAGCTCCGGGCTCGGATCGATGCCCACGCACAGCGGTCCGTACTTGTCCATCCTCGCCCGCAACCGTGTTCCGAACGGCTCATCCATCCCCAGGCCCCCTCACGACCGGTAGGAAGACTATGGGGCGGGAGCCGCACACCAGTAGTCCGGGCGGCGGATCCGTGGGCTCCCGCCCCCCACAGCATCCGATATGTCCGGCATGTCGGCCAGAGTCCCGCGCTCTGACAGTCTTTCCGGGTATGAGTCATGGGTAGATCAGCCAGCATGTACGAGATCGCCCGACGGACGCTGACGTTGCGCACCGAGCCGCCGGGGGAGGTGGTCGCGGCGGTCGGGATGCCGTACGAGGAGCCCACGGGGGAGTGGTCGTGCCCGTACCGGATCGACGGGCTGGCCGGATGGGAGCACGAGCGGAAGGTCACCGCCGACGACTCGCTGCGCGCCGTCGAGCGCGCCCTCGTCACCGTGCGGGCGGCGCTCGCAGGCTCCCACGAGGCCAAGGAGGGCCTGCTCGCCTCGGACGACGAGCCCGGCGGCAGGCGCCCGCTGACCGTGTACGTCGACTGGGACGCCGGGCACGACGTCGCCTACGTCGCGATGAGGCCCGAGGCGGCGCCCGGCGAGGTGACCCGCCACGTCGTCGCCGAGGACGTCGTGCTCGGCTACGGCGACTCCGGCGAGCTCCTCGGCCTGGAGATCGCCCAGGCCGGCGTCCGGCTGCCCCCGGAGCTGCGGATCTAGCGCCGCAGCAGCCACCGCCAGCGCGGCAGCTCCAGCACCGCCGTCACCGCCGCCAGCGCCGACACGACCCCGGCGGCCACCGGATGCCAGGCCGCCCACGACGCCGCCACCGCCACCACGAGCTGCAGCAGCACCAGCGCGATCGTCACCGGCCCCGGCACCGCCATGAGCACCTGCCGCTTGTCGCCCGGCGTCGCGAACACCGTCGGCAGCCCGATCAGCACCACCACCGACAGCACCGCCAGCGGCACCGAGAACGAGGCCAGCGCCCACGGCGCCGCCACCCACGCGACCAGCTCGGTCGCGAACCGGAACACCGAGGCGACCCGATCATCAGGCCGGCCGCCGGCGCGGCCGTCCGGCCGGGCATGGGCCCGGTCGTCCGCACGGTCGTCCGCACGGTCGTCCGCACGGTCGTCCGCACGGTCGCCTGCCCGGTCGTTTGTCCGGTCGTCTGCGTGCTCGGGGGAGGTCACGCGGCGCACCCTACCGCCGGGCGGCCCGGCCCGGAAGGCGGCCGGCGCCCATAATCGGGTACGTGAACCCTCCGCGCATCGTCGCCACCGACCTCGACGGAACCCTCCTGCGCTCCGACGGCACCGTCTCCCCCCGCACCCGGGACGCGCTGCGGCTGGCCCGCGACGCCGGGGCCGAGATCGTGTTCGTCACCGCCCGCCCGCCCCGCTCCATGGCCCCCATCGCCCGCCGGGCCGGCGCGCTCGGCACCGCCGTGTGCAGCAACGGCGCCATCGTGTACGACGTGACCGCCGACGAGATCGTCACCATGCACGCCCTCGACCCGGCGGCGGCCAGGAAGGTCGTCGGCGCGCTGACCGAGGCGCTGCCCGGCATCGCGTTCGGCGCCGAGACCGGCCACGCCGTGCTGTGCCAGCCCGGCTACGGCCGCAGCCACCCCGGCGACGAGGCCTGGCGCCGCTCGGTGCCCGACGTGTGCGCGGCGGGCGAGCCCATCGTGAAGCTGCTCGCCTGGCTGCCCGAGCACCCGCTGGACGACCTGTTCACCGCGGCGACCGCGGCCGTCGAGGGGCAGGCCGAGGTCACCCACTCCGGCGTGCCCGGCCTCCTGGAGATCAGCGCCCCCGGGGTGACCAAGGCCGGCACCCTGGCCGCCTTCTGCGACCGGCTCGGAGCCGGGCCTGACGACGTGGTGGCCTTCGGCGACATGCCCAACGACCTCGCCGTGCTGGCCTACGCCGGAGCCGGTTACGCCATGGCCAACTCCCACCCCATGGTGCTGCGGGCCGCCGGGCGGCGCACGCTGTCCAACGACGAGGACGGGGTGGCCGTCGTCCTGGAACAGCTCTTCACCCGCTGACCGGCTGCCCGGGGCTCGCGTCCTGGGCGGCCATCACCTCCTCGGCGTGCTCGAAGGCCCACTCGCCCAGCACGCCGATCGGCCCCAGCAGGCTCCGGCCCAGCGCCGTCAGCTCGTACTCCACCCGGGGCGGCGCCTCCGCGTACGCCCGCCGCGTCACCAGGCCGTTGAACTCCAGCCGGCGCAGCGTCTCCGTCAGCACCTTGGCGCTGATGCCGCCGATGCCCGGCCGCAGGTCCGCCGGCCGGCGCGGGCCGTCGCGCAGCGACCACAGGACGACCGCGTTCCACGTGTTGGAGATCAGGTCGAAGGCCAGCCGCGCCTGGCAGTCGGCGAGAAACACGAGCCCTCCCGATAGGCACCGTCCGGTGCGTATTGGCATTCCTAGAGTCCCCATGCAAGCAGACGTCCTCGGAAGGATGAGCATGAGGATCGGCATTCTCGGCGCCGGCGGCATGGCCGACGCCCTCGGCACGCAGTGGGCCCGTGCGGGCCACGCCCTGATGGTCAGCGGCCGCGACCCCGGCCGCGCCGCGGCGACCGCCGCCACCCTGACCGCCGCCGCCCGGGCCGCCGACGCCCCGCACGGCCTGCCCGCCACGGCGGGCACGTTCGAGGAGGCCGCCGCGTTCGGCGACGTGGTCGTGGTGGCCGTGCTGGAGGAGGCGGCCGACCAGGTGGTACGGGCCGCCGGACCGGCGCTGCGCGGCAAGCCGCTGATCGACGTGACCAACGCCGTCGGGCCCGGCGCGTACGACGTGACACGCTCCGTCGCCGAACGGATCGCCGCCCTCACCGGCGGGCACGTGGTGAAGGCGTTCAACCTCTGCCACGTGGACGTGTGGCGCATGACGCCCCCGGTGTTCGACGGCCGGCCGCTCGCCGTGCCCCTCTGCGGCGACGACGACCACGCCCTCGGCCTCGCCCGCACCCTCGTCACCGACCTGGGCTGCACCCCCGTCCACGGCGGCGGCCTCGACCGGGCCAAACTCCTGGAAGCCACGGCCGCCTTCATGATCGGCCTCTGGATCAGCGGCGCCGACGCCCAGGCAGTCCTCCCACCCCTCCCCCACTCCGGCCCCCACCCGGACGAGCCTTAGGAACCCCTGGGGGAAGGGCCCCGCTCCTTGGGGTGCGTCCCCTTCGGGCCCGCTCGGGTGCGTCCCCTCGGGGTCGCCCCACGGGCGCGGCTCCCCTCGGGTGCGGCCCCTCGGGGGTGGCCTACCTCGGGCACCCCGGCCGCCGGACCGCTCCCGGCTCCCCGAGGCCCAGGCCCTTGGGTACGGGCCTCTTGGGGGCTCACCTCAGGTGCGGCGGCCGCCGGGCCACACCCTTCCGGGCATCCGCTCCCGGGCTTCCTCGAGGTCCCGGCCCTCCGGGCGCGGCCCCTCCGGGGGTGGGCCCTCTGGGGTGGGCCCTCTGGGGTGGGCCCCCGGCGTGGCCCTCCGGCGTGGCCCCCGGCGTGACCCCCGGGGGGTGGGCCCCCTCGGGGGGTGGTTCCCTTGGGGCGTCGCGGCTGTCGGGCCGCCCTGCCCCTCCACCCGCGGTCCCGGCCCCCGGGTGTGGGAGGTCGTGGGGTGGGGGCGGTAGGGGTGTACGACCGGGGGTGTAGGGCGGATGACGACGTGGGGTGGATGTACGGGCGCCGCGGCGCCGGGATGCTGGGGGCCCGCACCGAGCGAAGGAGAGTCGCGTGGTCACCGAGGTCGCCCCCAGGACGAGCGGATATCTGACCGCCTTCAAAGCGGTCGCGCTGCTGAACGCCGCCGCCGTGCTGCTCCAGGCCGTGACGGCCGGGCAGCTGATGGAGGGTGCGGGCCGGGCGCTGCACGGCGCGGGCGCGGGCGCCGTCCACCTGCTGGGGCTGGCGCTGGTCGTCAGCGCGGTGCTCGTGTGGCGGCCGGGCCGGGGCCCGCTCTGGCCGTCGCTGGTCGGCCTGGCGGTGCTGCTGCTGGGCCTGGTCCAGTCCATGGTGGGCGGTTCGGGCGCGGTCGCCGTGCACGTGCCGCTGGGCATGGTGCTGTTCGGGCTCAGCGTGTGGCTGCTGGCCTGGACGTTCCGCCGCTGACACGGGGGCTGGCAAGCCCGCAAGCGCCGCAGGGGGTCAGGTGCCGTGGCGGGCCAGGTGGTCGGCCTGGCGTACGGGCTCGGGCAGCCGGTAGCGGGGCGACAGGCGCAGCACCTGGCCGGTGACGGTGTCGAGGCTGACGCGGTGCCCCTGGGACACGTACACCGGCTTGGTGCCGGTCCGGGTGCGCAGCGCCCGTCCCACGGGGACGCCGTCGAGGACGATGGGCGACCAGGAGCCGCGCGCGGCCCCGGGCGGTTCGTGGGCGCCGACGAACGGCGTCTTGCCGACCCCGAGCGACGGCAGCCCGGTGAGGACGCCCAGGTGGCAGGCCAGGCCGAAGCCGCGCGGGTGCGCGAGCCCGTAGCCGTCGCAGACGAGCAGGTCCGGCGTGACGGTGAGCCGTTCGAGCGCCTCGACGAGCGCGGGCAGCTCGCGGAAGGCGAACAGGCCGGGCACGTACGGGAAGGCCGCCCGCCCGTGGACGACCACCCGTTCCACGACGTCGAGCGTCTCGGCGTCGAGCACGACGACGGCGGCCGACAGCGCGTCGTGGTCGTCGCCCCGCCCGTGGTAGTGCACGTCGAGGCCCGCGACCGTGGTGAACGTGCCGGGCCCGTCCAGCTCGATGTGAGGCCGGAGCCGCTCCTGGATCGCCTCCGCCTCGGCGACACTGTCAGGCCACGGGTGAAGCTGCTTTACACGCACCCGACCCAACTTACGACCTTTCAACTAGGCCGCGGCACGCCTTCCGGAAGACCGGAATTCGATCTCCATCCCGATACCAGCACGAACGTGGGCTTGCTGGGAGGAAGTTCTGTAGTGTCGGGATTCGTGAGCGATGTCTTGGTGCTGATCGGGCCGGGAGCGGCGATCGACGAAGCTCTGCTGGGCGAGATCGCCGAAGGCGAGTTCACGGCGCTGGGCGTGCGCGGGGTGATCACGTACGCGCGTGACGCCGCCGCCGTCCGGGCCCGCACCGCCAGGCGCCGGGGCGGCTCCGAACGGGCGGTCGTGATCATCCCGGGCCCGGACGAGGGCATCAGGAGCCTGATGCGCGAGCCGCTCGGCCTGGTCGTCTGGCTGGACGTCTGGCGGGCCGACGGCGTCGAGACCGGCGAGGGCGCCACGCACATCCACGGGCGCGGGCTCGACGGCCTGTCGTGGGCGATCCGCCACGCCGTGCACCGCCTGCGCCACCCGCGCCGCCGTGTCGCGTACGGGGAGCACCGGCAGCAGTGGGGCGAGCTGTACCTGCCCGAACGGCTGCCCGGGGACGGCGGGCTGCCGGTGGTGGCGCTGGTGCACGGCGGGTACTGGCGGTCGGTGTGGCAGGCCGACCTCATGGAGGCGCTCTGCGCCGACCTCACCGGCAGCGGCCACGCGGTCTGGAACCTGGAGTACCGGCCGCCGGACCTGCACGGGTGGGAGGCGACCACGGCCGACGTGGCGGCCGGGCTGAAGGCGCTGACCGGCCTGGACGCGCCGCTCGACCTGGACCGGGTCGCCGTGGCGGGCCACTCGGCGGGCGCGCAGCTCGCCCTGCGCGCCGTCGCTGACGGCGCCCCCGCCAAGGTCGCGGTGTCGCTCGCGGGCGTGCTCGACCTGGTCGAAGGCGGCAGGCGCTGGATCGGCCAGGGCGCCGTGGCCGACGCGCTCGGCGCCCCCGCCCCGCCCCCCGGACCGCCGGGGCAGCCCGAGCCGGGCGGCCCCGCGGACCTGTACGCGCAGGCCGCCCCGCTCGCCAGGCTGCCGCTGAAGGTCAGGCAGGTCGTCGTCCAGGGCACCGGGGACGACCCTGACCTGCGCGACTTCGCGCGACGCTACGCGCGGGCCGCCGCCACGGCGGGGGACCGGGTGACGTACGTGGAGATGCCCGGCGACCACTTCGACGTGATCGATCCGCGTTCGCCGATCTGGCAGGCCACGGTCCGCGCCGTCGACGCCGCGCTCGGATAGCTGGACATTCCCCGCCGCCCGCCGTACGAAGGAAGGATGGAGGTCACGATCGTCGGCGCCGGCCTCGTCGGCTGCCTGCTCGCCTGCTTCCTGGCCCGCCGCTCGCACCGGGTGACGCTGTACGAACGCCGCCAGGACCCGCGCGAGCGCGGCGCGGACCGGGGCAGGTCGATCAACCTGGCGATCTCCGAGCGGGGCATCGACGCGCTGCGCCGGGTCGGGCTCGACCGGGAGGTGCTCAAGGACGCGATCCCGATGCCGGGCCGGATGATGCACGCGCTCGACGGCGGCCTGACCTTCCAGCCCTACAGCGCCGACCACCGGCAGGCGATCAACTCCATCGGCCGCGCCGAGCTGAACATGAAGCTGCTGGACGCCGCCACGGCGCTGCCCGGCGTCGAGGTCCGCTTCGGCCACCGGCTCACCGGGCTGGACGAGCGGACGGGGCGGCTGACGTTCGAGACGGAGAGCGGACCGGGCGAGGCGCGGGCGCGGGTGGTGATCGGCGCCGACGGCGCGTTCAGCGCGGTGCGCGCCCGGCTGCAGGCGCTGCCCGGCGTGAGCTTCAGCCAGAGCTACCTCGACTACGGCTACAAGGAGCTCACGATCCCGGCCAGGGGCGGCGCGTTCGCGCTGGAGCGGGGCGCGCTGCACATCTGGCCGCGCGGCGCGTCGATGATGATCGCGCTGCCGAACCCCGACGGCTCCTTCACCTGCACGCTCTTCTGGCCGCACCGCGCGTTCGCCGAGCTCGGCGACCCGGCGCGGGTGCGGGAGCACTTCGCCGAGCACTACCCCGACGCCTCCGCGCTGATGCCGGACCTGGCCGCGGACTTCGCGGCGAACCCGGTCGGCCACCTCGTCACCATGCGCTGCGCCCCGTGGCACGTGACCACCGATGCTGCCGTGGTCGGCCTGATGGGCGACGCCGCGCACGCCATCGTGCCGTTCTACGGCCAGGGCGCCAACTGCGGTTTCGAGGACTGCGTCGAGCTGGACCGGTGCCTGGACGAGACGGGCGACGACTTCGCCGGGGCGCTGGCGCTGTTCGAGCGCCGCCGGGCCGACACGGACGTGATCGCCCGGCTGGCGCTGGCGAACTTCGTCGAGATGCGGGACAAGGTCGGCTCCCGGATGTTCCTGGCGGGCAAGCGGCTGGAGCACGCGCTGGAGCGGGCGCTGCCGGGACGGTACGCCTCCCGCTACGAGCTGGTGTCGTTCTCCACGACTCCGTACGCCGAGGTGGAGCGCCGGGTGGCCCGCCAGCGCGGGTGGGCGGCGGGCGGGCTGCTCCTCGGCGCGGCAGGGCTGGCGGGGCTCGGGATGATGGCACGCGGACGCCGGGCCGGTGGGCTGGACAAAACGGACAAGCCCTAGCATGTCTGGGTGATCGTCGGCGAGGTTCTCGGGCTGCTCGGAGTCGGGCTGGCGGCCGGAGTGGTCAGCACCGTGGTGAGCCTCGCCTCGATCGTCTCCTACCCGGCGCTGCTGGCGTTCGGCCTGCCGCCGCTCACCGCGAACGTCACCAACACCGTCGCGCTGCTGTTCACCGGCCTCGGCGCGGCCCTCGGCTCACGGCCCGAGCTGGCCGGACAGGGGCCCCGGGTGCTCCGGCTCGGCTGGCTGACCGCGCTCGGCGGGGCCACGGGCGCGTACCTGCTGCTGGTGACGCCGTCGCGGACGTTCGAGCAGATCGCCCCGTGGCTCATCGGCCTGGCGTCGCTGCTGCTGATCCGGCCGCCGAAAGGGGAGCGGCACAGCGAGCACGGGCTGCTCACCCGGTGCGCGCTGTTCGCCGTGGCGATCTACGTCGGCTACTTCGGGGCGGCGGGCGGCATCCTCATGTTCGCGGTGCTGTCGTCGATGCTGGCGGGCACCCCGGCCAAGCTCAACGCGTTGAAGAACGTGCTGTCCGGGCTGGCCAACGCGGTGGCGGCGACCGGGTTCGCGCTGTTCGGGCCGGTCGACTGGGGGGCGGCGGCGCCGCTGGCGGCGGGCTTCCTGGCCGGCGGCTGGCTCGGCCCCAAGATCGCCCGCCGCCTGCCCGGTCACAGCCTGCGCTACCTGGCCGCCGCCTGCGGCCTGGCCGTCGCCGTCAAGCTCGGCTGGGGCGCCTACACGGGCTGAGCGCCTCGCCCGCCACTCGTCAGACGAGCTTGGCGAAGCGGGCGGCCACCTCGCGCCAGATCGGCGTGGAGACCGGCTCGTCGGCGACCGCGCGGGCGTAGACCTCGTCGGGGTCGAAGCCGTCCACCTCCCACTGGCGGATGCGCTCCGGCAGCACCTCGGGGTGGAACTGCACGCCCCACGCCTGCTCGCCCACGCGGAACGCCTGGTAGGGGCAGCGTTCGGTCTCGGCCAGCCACACCGCGCCGGGCGGCAGCGCGGTGATCGCGTCCTTGTGGTGCTCGATGGCGGGCACCACCGGAGGCAGGTCCTGGAAGAGGGCGTCGGCGGCGGCCTCGGGCCTGATCGTGACCGGGACGCTGCCGTTCTCGGGCGCGCCCGCGTCGCCGGTGACCTCGCCGCCGGCCACCTCGGCGAGCATCTGGCCGCCCAGGCAGATGCCGAACAGCGGGACGCCGCGCTCGATCGCCTCGCCCACCAGCCGCCTGGCCGGGGCCAGCCACGGGGCCCGGTCGTCCTCGCTCGGCAGGTAGCCGCCGCCCAGCATGATCATGGCGTCGTGGGTGAGCCGGTCGGGCACCGGGGCGCCCTCGTGCGCGTGGACCACGTCCAGCCGCAGCCCCGCCTCCTCCAGCCAGCCGCCGAACCGGCCCGGGCCGCCGCTCCGGCTGTTCTGGATGATCAGGACGTCACGCATGGAAGAGCCTTTCGGAAAGGTACGGCCGGGGGTTCACGGCAGGTTCGCCGCGCGGGCGGTGTGGCGCAGCAGCAGGGCGGTGGTGACGGGGCCGACGCCGCCGGGGACCGGGGTGAGGGCCGAGGCCCGCTCCGCGACCGCGTCGAAGTCGACGTCGCCGGTCAGGCCGCCGTCGTCGGTGGGGTTGGTGCCGACGTCGATCACCACCGCGCCGGGGGCGACGTGGCCGGCGCCGATCAGCCCGGCCCGCCCCACGGCGGCCACCAGGATCTCGCCGGTCGCGGTCACGGACGCCAGGTCGCGGGTGCGCGAGTGGCAGACGGTGACCGTGGCGTGCCGGTCGAGCAGCAGGTGCGCCAGCGGCTTGCCGACGACCGTCGAGCGTCCCACCACCACGGCCCGCCGGCCCGTGAGCTCGACCCCGTAGTGGTCGAGCAGCGCCATCACGGCCGCCGCCGTCGCCGGCACGAACGCGGGCAGCCCGGCGGCCAGCCGGCCCAGCGACAGCGGGTTGGCCCCGTCGACGTCCTTGCGCGGGTCGATCGCGCCGGCCAGCTCCTGCGCGACGGCGCCCTCGGGCAGCGGCGTCTGCAGCATCACGCCGTGCACGCCAGCGTCGGCGCTGAGCCGGGCCAGCGTCTCGCGGATCTGCTCCGGCCGCGCCTCGGGCCCCAGGTCGACGACGTCGGCGGCGATGCCCACGCCCTCGGCGGCCTTGGCGATGGACCGCACGTACCACAGGCTCGCCTCGTCGCCGGTGGCGACGACCACGGCGAGCCTCGGCTGCGGCCCGGCGGCCACCTCGGCCGCCGTCTGCGCCCTGATGGCCGCCGCCAGCTCCTTGCCCGTCAGCTTGCGCGCGGTCATCGCGTGATCTCCTTCAGTACGGCGGCCGTCACGGCGTCGGCGCGGGCCACGGCCCCGGCCACGACGGCCAGCCGGTCGCGCAGCCGCTCGCGGGCGGCCGGGTCGGTGAGGCCGGAGACGTTGACCTCGACGTTGACGCGGGCCGTGGTGAGCGCGGCGCGGGCGGCCTCGGCGGCGGCGGCCACGTCGGTGACCAGGTTGCGGTTGCCGATCGGCAGCAGCAGCTCGCAGAGCTCCACCAGGCGCGCGGCGGTCTCGGCCACCCGGGCGGGCGGCTCGGCGGCTCCGGCCAGCGCGGCGGCGATCGCGGCGGTGCGCGCCTCGCCCTTGGGCAGCCGGTAGGCGTCGGTGACGGCGGTGAACGCAGCCGCGTCGGCCTCGGCCAGGTCCAGCGCGCCGGCGCGCAGCGTGTCGGTCTCCGCGATCACGGCCTCGACGGCCCGGGCGTGCTCGGCGTACTTCTCGCCGGTGGTGTAGCGGGCGACCATGCCGAGGAGCGCGGCGGCCTGCGCCGCGTGGAGCGCGGCGGTCGCGCCGCCGCCCGGCGCGGGGACCCGGTCGGCCAGCGTGGTCAGGAAGTCGTCGATCGTGGAGTCGCGCATGGCGGCATTCTGCCAGGCGGCGCCGGGCTCACTCGCGGTGCATCGGCCGGGTGGTGTCCTCGGGACGGGACTCGGCGCCGTAGGACGGCTCCGGCGGGTACGGCCGCGCCTGGTAGGGGTCCTGGTAAGGGGCCTGGTCGGCGGGACCCGGGTAGGCGGGAGGCGGGTAGCCCGGGTAGGCGGGCGCGGCGTCGGCCCTGGCCCGGCCCCGCCAGCGCGACGGGAACGCCGAGGCCGCCAGCAGCATCACGCCGAGCATGAGCAGGATGCCCTGGAGCGCCAGGCCGGTGTAGCCGTTGCGCAGGAGGCCGGGCAGCAGCTGCTCGGGCCGGAACTCGATGCCGTACATCGTCAGGAACGGCACCACGCCCAGCAGCACGTACAGCAGCCCGCCCATGAGCGAGGCGACGGGGGAGATCCGTGACCCGGCGAGGAACGCCAGCCCGGCCCCGGCGAGCACGACGAGCCCGAGCCCCGGGAACGACAGCTCGAAGCGTTGCGCCAGCGTGAGCGAGAGGTGTGACACCCCGTACATCAGGGCCAGGGCTGCGAGCGGCGGCAGGAGCAGACCCGCGAGGAACCCCAGCCCATGACGAACACCATTTGACATCATTCACCCCGTTGCTCCGCTTATGTCCCAAGCTACCGCGTGGACTCCCGCACGACGAGGTCCGGCTGGAACATGACCTGCTGGTGGGCGTGTGTGGCCGGGTCGTCGCACTCGTCCAGCAGCAGCTCGGTCGCCGCCCGGCCGAGCTGGTAGGTCGGCTGCCGGATCGAGCTCAGCGACACCGCGGACGCCGAGGCGAAGTCGATGTCGTCATAGCCGATCAGCGACACGTCGGCGGGCACCCGCACCCCCGCCTGGAGCAGCCCGCGCAGCACGCCGAGCGCCAGCAGGTCGTTGGCGCAGAACAGCGCGTCGGGCAGCGCGTCCTCGGCGAGCAGCGTCAGGGCGGCCTGCTGGCCCGCCGCCGCCGTCATCGCCGGCATGGCCAGCTCCCGCAGCTCCGCCGGGTCGCGCCCGGCCGCCGCCAGCGCCCGCCCGGCCCCCCGCAGCCGGTCCTGGCACTGCCGGATCGAGGCGGGTCCCGACACGTACGCGATCCGGTCGGCCCCGCCCGCCAGCAGGTGCGTCACCGCCAGGGAGCCGCCGGCGACGTCGTTGACCGCGACCGCGCACTGGTCGGGCCGCTCGGCCGGATGGTCGACCAGCACGACGGCGATGCCGCGCTCGCGCAGCATGGCGAGCCGGCGCGGGTCGGCGCCCGACGGCGTGATGAGCACCCCGCGCACCCGCTGCTCGGCGAAGACCAGCAGGTTGCGCTCCTCCTTGGCCGGGCTGCCGGAGGAGTTGCCCAGGATGACCGCGTAGCCGCGCTCGCTGGCCAGGTCCTCCACCCCGGCGGCCACGTCGGTGAAGAACGGGTTGCCGATGTCGATCACCGACAGGCCGACCGTGCGGCTGTGGCCGGCGCGCAGCGTGGAGGCCGAGCCGTGGCGGACGAAGCCGAGCTGCCTGATCGCGGTCTCCACCCGGTCGCGGGTCGAGCCGGCCACCTTCTCGGGCCGGTTGAGCACGTTGGACACCGTGCCGGGGGACACCCCGGCCAGGGCCGCCACGTCCTTAATGCTCACCGTGGTCATCTTCGCCCCCGTGTGGCTCGTAGGTGCGCACGCCCGCGCTGCGCCGGATCAGGTCCCGCATCTCGGCCAGGTCGCCGACCAGGCCGCGCGCCCGGGCCTGCATCAGCGCGTTGCCGAGCGCGGCCGCCTCGACGGGCCCGGCGACGACCGGCAGCCCGGTCGCCCGGGCCGTCAGCCGGCACAGCAGCTCGTTGAGCGAGCCGCCGCCGACCAGGTGGACGACCTCGACGGGCCGGCCGCTGAGCCGCACCGCGTCGTCGATCGCCCGCCGGTAGGCGAGGGCGAGGCTCCGCAGGATGCATCGTACGACCTGCGCCCGCCCCTCCGGAGCGCGCTGCCCGGTCCTCGCGCAGTGATCGGCGATGCGCGCGGGCATGTCGCCGGGCGGCAGGAACGCCGGGTCGTCCGGGTCGACGACCGCCTCGGCGCGGACGCGCTCCGCCTCGGCCAGCAGCGGCTCCAGCGGCGGGTTCCCCCACACGCGCAGGCACTCCTGGAGGATCCACAGGCCCATGACGTTGCGCAGGTAGCGGGTGGTGCCGTCGACGCCCGCCTCGTTGGTGAAGTTCGCCAGCCGGCTCTCCTCGGTGAGCACCGGCGCGGGCAGCTCCACGCCGACCAGCGACCAGGTGCCGCACGAGATGTAGGCGAACCGGGAGGTCTCGGCGGGCACGGCCACCACGGCGGAGGCGGTGTCGTGCGAGGCGACCCTGACCACCCGGGTCTGGTAGCCGACCTCCTCGGCCACGTCGTCCAGCAGCGCGGCGCCGCCGCCGTCCGCGGCGATCGGCGGGAAGATCCGGCGCGGCAGGCCCAGCGTGTCGATCAGGTCCCACGCCCAGTCGCGCCGCCTCACGTCGTACAGGCCGGTCGTGGAGGCGTTCGTCCGCTCGGCCCCGATCGTTCCGGTCAGCCAGTAGCCGAGCAGGTCCGGGATCATCAGCATCGTCGCGGCCCCGTCGAGGCGCTCGCGCAGCAGCTGGTTGACCGTGTTGAACGGCAGGAACTGCACCCCCGTCACCTCGTACGGGTCCACCCGCGCGGTGACGCCGGCGGTGCGCGCGTCGCGGTAGTGCACCGGGTTGCCGATCAGGCGCCCGGCGCCGTCGAGCAGCCCGTAGTCGACGGCCCAGGAGTCGATGCCGACGGACTCGGCCGGTCCCGCCGCCCGCAGCCCGTCGAGCACGCCCCGGTAGAGGCCGAGGATGTCCCAGTGCAGGGTCCCGGACACCCGTACGGGCCGGTTGGGGAAGCGGTGCACCTCCGTCAGCGTCATCCGCCCGGCCGACACGTCGGCCCGCATCACCCGTCCGCTGGACGCACCCAGATCAACAGCCGTGAATCGCACAGCCTGATTAAAACGTAACAATCACAGCTGCGCCAGAGTGCTCCTGGAGGCATTGACGGCGGAAGGAACAGCACCTAGATTCCGGAGGCGGCTGGTTAAAACGTTCCTAACGAAGGAGATCGCGCGTGGAGCGGGTGTGCTTCCTGCTGAACGTACGGCCCGACCGCCTCGACGAGTACCGGGAACGGCACCGGCAGGTGTGGCCCGGCATGCTCGACGCGCTGCGGGAGGCCGGATGGCGCAACTACTCGCTCTTCCTGCGCGACGACGGGCTGCTCGTCGGCTACCTGGAGACCGACGACTTCGCCGCCGCCCGGCACGCGATGGCCGCCACCGAGGTGAACGCCCGCTGGCAGCGCGACATGGCGCCGTTCTTCGAGGAAGGCCGGCCCGACGAGAGCATGGTCAGGCTCGGCGAAGTCTTCCATCTGGACTGATTCGGGGAAGTGGATGATCAAGGAAGCGCTGCGGAAGCAGCGGATAGAGACCCCCTCGTGGGCCTACGGCAACTCCGGGACCCGGTTCAAGGTCTTCGCGCAACCGGGAGTCCCTCGCGACCCGTACGAGAAGATCGCCGACGCCGCGCAGGTGCACCGGTTCACCGGCGTGGCGCCCACCGTCGCCCTGCACATCCCCTGGGACAGGGTGGACTCCTACGCCGACCTGGCCCGGCACGCCGCCGAGCTGGGCGTCGGGATCGGCGCGATCAACTCCAACGTGTTCCAGGACGACGACTACAAGCTGGGCAGCGTCACCCACCCCGACCCGGCGGTGCGCGCCAAGGCGCTGGCGCACCTGCTGGAGTGCGTGGACATCATGGACGAGACCGGGTCCGACACGCTGAAACTGTGGTTCTCCGACGGCACCAACTACCCCGGCCAGGACGACATCCGCGCCCGGCAGGACCGGCTCGCAGAGGCCCTGTCGAGCGTGTACGAGCGGCTCGGCGACGGGCAGCGCTTCCTGCTGGAGTACAAGCTGTTCGAGCCCGCCTTCTACGTGACCGACGTGCCCGACTGGGGCACCGCCTACGCCCACTGCGTGCGGCTCGGGCCCAAGGCCCAGGTCGTCGTCGACACCGGGCACCACGCGCCGGGCACGAACATCGAGTTCATCGTGGCGTTCCTGCTGCGCGAGGGGAAGCTCGGCGGGTTCGACTTCAACTCGCGCTTCTACGCCGACGACGACCTCATGGTGGGGGCGGCCGACCCGTTCCAGCTGTTCCGCATCATGTTCGAGGTGATCGGCGGCGGCGGTTACACCGAGCGGACCGCGTTCATGCTCGACCAGTGCCACAACATCGAGCCGAAGATCCCCGGGCAGATCCGGTCCGTCATGAACGTCCAGGAGGCCACCGCCAAGGCGCTGCTCGTCGACCGCGACGCGCTCGCCGCCGCGCAGCGCGCCGGTGACGTGCTCGGCGCGAACGCGGTGCTCATGGACGCGTACAACACCGACGTGCGGCCGCTGCTGGCCGAGCTGCGTGAGGAGATGGGGCTGGCGCCCGACCCGATGGCCGCCTACGCCAAGTCCGGATATTTCGCGAAAATCGCCGCCGATCGGGTGGGCGGCAACCAGGCAGGATGGGGAGCCTGATGACCGTCGTCGACGAACTGCTCGCCCGGGCGCACACGCTCGGCTCCGACCCGCGCAACACCAACTACGCCGGCGGCAACGCCTCCGCCAAGGGCACCGGCACCGACCCCGTCACCGGCGGCGACGTCGAGCTCATGTGGGTCAAGGGCTCCGGCGGCGACCTCGGCACGCTGACCGCCGCCGGCCTGGCCGTGCTCCGCCTCGACCGCGTCCGCGCCCTCACCGCCGTCTACCCGGGCGTCGAACGCGAGGACGAGATGGTCGCCGCGTTCGACTACTGCCTGCACGGCAAGGGCGGCGCCGCCCCGTCCATCGACACCGCCATGCACGCCCTCGTCGACGCCGCCCACGTCGACCACCTGCACCCCGACTCCGGCATCGCCATCGCCACCGCCGCCGACGGGCCCGCGCTGACCGAGCGGATCTTCGGCGACCGCGTGGTGTGGGTGCCCTGGCGGCGGCCCGGCTTCCAGCTCGGCCTCGACATCGCCGCCGTCAAGGAGGCGAACCCCGCCGCCATCGGCTGCGTCCTCGGCGGCCACGGCATCACCGCCTGGGGCGCCACCAGCGACGAATGCCAGGCCAACGCCCTCGACATCATCCGCACCGCCGAGCGCTACATCGCCGAGCACGGCCGCCCCGACCCGTTCGGCCCCGTCGTCCACCAGCCGCTGCCCGAGGACGCCCGCCGCCGCCGCGCCGCCGAGCTGTTCCCCGTGATCCGCGGCCTGGCCGGCACCGACACCCGGCAGGTCGGCCACTACACCGACAGCCCCGAGGTGCTCGACTTCCTGTCCCGCGCCGAACACCCCCGCCTGGCCGCCCTCGGCACCTCCTGCCCCGACCACTTCCTGCGCACCAAGGTCGCGCCGCTCGTCCTCGACCTGCCGCCCGACGCGCCCCTGCCCGACGCCCTGGCCAGGCTGCGCGAACTGCACGCCGCCTACCGCGAGGAGTACGCCGCCTACTACGCCCGCCACGCCACACCCGGCTCGCCGCCCATGCGCGGGGCCGACCCGGCCATCGTGCTCGTCCCCGGCGTCGGCATGTTCAGCTTCGGCAAGGACAAGCAGACCGCCCGCGTCGCCGGCGAGTTCTACGTCAACGCCGTCAACGTGATGCGCGGCGCCGAGGCCCTGTCGTCGTACCGGCCCATCGACGAGGCCGAGAAGTTCCGCATCGAGTACTGGGAGCTCGAAGAGGCCAAACTCCGCCGCCTGCCCGCGCCCAAGCCGCTCGCCGGGCGCGTCGCGTTCGTCACCGGCGGCGGCTCCGGCATCGGCGCCGCCACCGCCCGCCGCCTCGCCGCCGAAGGCGCCTGCGTCGTCGTCGCCGACCGCGACCACGCCGCCGCCGAGAAGGTCGCCGCCGAACTCGGCGCCCGCGCCCACCGGCCCGCCGACGCCGCCATCGCCGTCGCCGTCGACGTCACCTCCGAGGACCAGGTCACCGACGCCGTACGGCAGGCCGTCCTCGCCTTCGGCGGCATCGACCTCGTCGTCAACAACGCCGGCCTGTCCCTGTCGCGCTCCCTCCTGGAGACCACCCTCGACGACTGGGACCTGCAGCACGACGTGATGGCGCGCGGCTCGTTCCTCGTCTCCCGCGAGAGCGCCCGCGTCCTCATCGACCAGGGCACGGGCGGCGACATCGTCTACATCTCCTCCAAGAACTCCGTCTTCGCCGGGCCCAACAACGTCGCCTACGGCGCCGCCAAGGCCGACCAGGCCCACCAGGTACGGCTCCTCGCCGCCGAACTGGGCGGCCACGGCATCCGCGTCAACGGCGTCAACCCCGACGGCGTCGTCCGCGGCTCCGGCATCTTCGCCTCCGGCTGGGGCGCCAACCGGGCCGCCGTCTACGGGGTCGAGGAGGAGAAGCTCGGCGAGTTCTACGCCCAGCGCACGCTGCTCAAGCAGGAAGTCCTGCCGGAGCACGTCGCCGCCGCCGTCCTCGCCCTCACCTCCGGCGACCTCAGCGTCACCACGGGCCTCCACATCCCGGTCGACGCCGGCGTCCCCGCCGCCTTCCTCCGCTGACCCACCCGGCCCCGGCCGTTTGGCCCGCCCGCCCGCCGCCCAGGGAACCGCCCCAATCGGGCGATCCGCGGGCGGGGTGGTATTCCCGGGCGGTTGGCATCCCCGGGCCGTGGCCGACCCAGGCGGGGGCCAACCCCCGTACGGTGACCGGCGCTGGGCGGGAGCCCGTCTGCGCCTTCCAGGGGCCGCCACCTCACCGGGAGGGCCCGCAGGCGGTCACCAGGGCGGCCCTTTCCGTACGGGGCCGGGCCCGGTGGGGAGGTTCGCCTGGAGGGGCGGATTGTCGGTGCGGTACGGCAGGATCGGCCGCATGATTCCCTCGCTCGACGAGCTGGCCGCCCATGACCGGGAGATGGCCGCGGTCCCGCTGACCGCGCACGACGTACGGGAGAAGCTGCGCGACCGGGTGAGGCCGGTGCGCCGCGCGGTGGCGGCGGAGCTGCGCGAGGCGGACCACGAGACGTGCCGCCGGGCGGCGCTCGCCCTCGCCCGGCTGACGGCCGACGACCACAGCGAGGAGTTCACGCTGGCGTTCACCCGGTCCGACGGGTGGAGCGTCGAGGAGCTGACGGAGCTGTGCGAGGTGATCGGCAGGGGTGGCAACGGCTGGCACGACCTGGAGTGGATCCCGCTGCTGGGCGAGCGCGCCGCCGCGTTCCCCCCGGAGCGGCGGGCGGGGCTGTGGGCGGTGGCCGAGCGGCTGATCGACGAGGCGGGACGCTTCTACCTGGGCGGGCAGGAGAGCCGGCTGGTGCAGCGGGCGCTGGCTCCGGTCAACCCGGAGGCGCCGCCCCTGCCGCTGGGCCTCGACGGCTGGGGCGCCCTGGTCCGCGCCCACCTGGGCGGTTCGCCGGCTCCGCACCTGGTGGAGCTGGTGGAGCATTTGGCGGAGGCGGGCAGCCCGCGGCCGACGAAGGCGTGGCGTGCCCGCGCCGTGGACCTGCTGGCGGCCGACGGCGCGGCGGAGCTGGTGGCGGCGGCGGTGCGCGCGTTCGACGGCCCGCTGCCCGCCGGGCACGTCCGGCTGCTGCGGGTCGAGGTCAACAGTGACATGGCCCGGGGTTTCGCCTGGGCGGCGGTGCTCACCGGCGTCGACGGGGCCGTGGCGGCGCTGGTCCGGCTGGCGGAGGCCGCGGCGGGCGGCGGGCGCGAGGTGGTGATGGATCTCAAGCTGGCCGGCGCGGCCGTCCACGCGATGGCCGAGTGCGACGGCGCGGTCGAGGCGCTGCGCCGCCTCCAGCGGACGGTCAGGAGCCGGGCGCTGCACAAGCAGATCGACGCGGCCCTCACCACGGCGGCGGCCCGCGACGGCATCACCGCCGCCCAGCTCGTCGAGCGCGCCGTCCCCGCGCACGGGCTGGCCGCCGACGGCACCCGCTCGTGGCGGTGCGCCCCGTGGACGGTCACGCTCGCGGTCGAGGACGCCCGGACCGTACGCGTCTCCGCCCGCTCCGACGACGGCACGGTCCGCCGGAGCCTGCCCGGTGACCTCGGCGGCGGCCCCGAGCTCGCGGCCGAGATCAAGGCCGTGGCCAAGGAGGTCCGCCGCACCCTGTCGGCCGAGCGGGCCCGCCTGGAGTCCCTGTTCACCGTCGACCGTTCGTGGCCGTACGAGGAGTGGGCCCGCCACTACCGCGACCACCCGATCACCGGAGCCGTCACCCGCGCCCTGATCTGGCAGAGCGGCGACGGCGAGCCCTTCCTGCCGGGCGGGTCCTTTCTGCCCGGCGATTCCGAGCCGGTGGGGGACCGCGTCCGGCTGTGGCATCCGGCCCGCGCCTCCCTGGACGAGGTGCGCGAGTGGCGCGAGACGGTGACGGGGCGGCAGCTGCGCCAGCCGTTCAAGCAGGCGTTCCGCGAGGTCTACCTCCTCACCCCGGCCGAGCTGGAGACCTCGCCCCGCTCCGAGCGGTTCGCCGCCCACCTCGTCGTCCACGACCGCCTCTACGCCCTGGTCAAGGAGCGCGGCTGGCAGGCCGAGTGGCTGCACCACCACGACGAGGCCGACGCCCGCAAGGAGCTGGCCGAGGGCGCCTGGCGGGCGCGCTTCCGCTACGTGTCGGCCGGGCGCGAAGGCGGTGAGCTGGTGGCCTCGACCGGCGCGGTCCGCTTCGAACGGCGCGCGGGCCGCCGGTGGGCGGAGGCAGCCCTGGCCGAGGCGCCGCCGCTGGTGTTCAGCGAGGCCATGCGTGACGTGGACCTGTTCGTCGCCGTCACCTCGATCGGCGCCGACCCGGGCTGGTCGGGCCGGGGCGGCGAGCGGCACCGCGCCTACTGGCGCACGCTGCCGGACGCCGAGCTGCCCCCGTCGGCGGAGGTGCGCCGCGACGCGCTCGCCCGCATCCTGCCGCGCACCGCGATCGCCGGCCGCTGCGAGCTGGCCGACCGGCAGCTGATCGTCCGCGGCGACCTGCGCACCTACCGCATCCATCTGAGCAGCGGCGCCGTCTTCATGGAGCCGGGCGACGTCTACCTGTGCGTGGTCGCCCGCCGGGCCACGGGCAGGCAGTTCCTGCCGTTCGAGGAGGACGGCCGGCTGGCGGAGATCCTCAGCAAGGCGTTCCTGCTCGCCCGCGACAGCGCGATCACCGACGAGTCGATCCTGCGGCAGATCCGCCCCTGAAGCCCCGCGCCGGCCCTCGGACGATCACCGGCACGCGCTGACGATCGCCCGCGGATCCGGATGCGATATCCGGACCCGATATGCGGAAATGTCGGGCGATCTACGGGCTTATCCCTGGCGGACCGCCGCGAGCTGCTGCTCGAACGGGACGACCTCTTCGATCTCCGGCGGCCCGCTCACGTCCTCGGTCTGCCCGGCCTTCGGCTCCCGCGCGGGGGCCAGGCGGAGCATGAGGTCGGCCAGCTCGCCCGACGCGCGGGTGATGCGGTCCGGCAGGCCGCCGGTGTAGGCGTCGCCGGTGCCGCCCCAGTCCTCCGACGCCGCGTACACCGCCGTGGGCACGACCACGGCGCGCAGGTAGGCGAACAGCGGCCGGAGCGCGTGCTCCAGCGCCAGCGAGTGCCGCGCGGTGCCGCCGGTGGCGGCGATGAGCACCGGGGTGCCCATCAGCGCGTCCTGGTCCAGCAGGTCGAAGAACGACTTGAACAGCCCGCTGTAGGACGCGCTGAACACCGGCGTGACCGCGATGACCCCGTCGGCCTCGGCCACGGCGTCCAGCGCCGAGCGCAGCCGGGCCCCGGCGAAGCCGGTGACGAAGTTGTTGGCGATGTCCACCGCCAGCTCCCGCAGCTCGACGACGCGCGGCGTGGCGCCGCCGAGCCGCCGCCCGGCCGCCTCGGCGAGGCGGTCGGCCAGCAGGCGGGTGGAGGACGGCTGGGTCAGTCCCGCCGTGACGACGACGAGCTTCATCGGGGTTTCTCCTTTACGAACGGGGGGCGGGCTGGGAGAGCTGTTCGGTGCGGGCCGCCAGCAGGGAGGCGTGGGTGGGCGCGTCCGGCACCTCGGCCGGGCGGCCCTTGGCGAACTCGGCGCGCAGCACCGGCACGACCTCCTCGCCGAGCAGGTCGAGCTGCTCCAGGACCGTCTTGAGCGGCAGCCCCGCGTGGTCCATGAGGAACAGCTGCCGCTGGTAGTCGCCGAAGTGCTCGCGGAACTCCAGGGTCCGGTCGATGACCTGCTGCGGGCTGCCCACGGTCAGCGGCGTCTCGGCGGTGAACTCCTCCAGCGACGGCCCGTGACCGTACACGGGGGCGTTGTCGAAGTACGGCCGGAACTCGCGCACGGCGTCCTGCGAGTTCTTGCGCATGAACACCTGGCCGCCGAGCCCGACGATGGCCTGTTCCGGGGTGCCGTGCCCGTAGTGGGCGTAGCGCTGCCGGTAGAGGGTGATGAGCCGGACGAAGTGCTCCTTCGGCCAGAAGATGTTGTTGGCGAAGAACCCGTCACCGTAGTAGGCGGCCTGCTCGGCGATCTCCGGGCTGCGGATGGAGCCGTGCCACACGAACGGCGGCACGCCGTCGAGCGGCCGGGGCGTGGACGTGAAGCCCTGGAGCGGGGTGCGGAAGCGGCCCTCCCAGTCCACGACGTCCTCGCGCCACAGCCGGTGGAGCAGCGCGTAGTTCTCGATGGCGAGCGGGATGCCCTGGCGGATGTCCTGGCCGAACCACGGGTAGACGGGCCCGGTGTTGCCGCGGCCCATCATGAGGTCGACCCGGCCTCCGGACAGGTGCTGCAGCATCGCGTAGTCCTCGGCGATCTTGACCGGGTCGTTGGTCGTGATCAGCGTGGTGGCGGTGGACAACTGCAGCCGCTCGGTCCTGGCGGCGATGTAGCCGAGCATGGTCGTGGGGGAGGACGGCACGAACGGCGGGTTGTGGTGCTCGCCGGTGGCGAACACGTCGAGCCCGACCTCCTCGGCCTTGAGCGCGATCGTCACCATCGCCTGGATCCGCTCCGCCTCGGTCGGGGTGCGGCCCGTCGTCGGGTCGGTGGTCACGTCGCCGACACTGAAGATCCCGAACTGCATATTGGTCACCAGCCCATACTGTTGAAGTTTCAACAGCCAGCTCAGCAATCGAGGCTGCCTGTTTATTCCAGCGGTTCACCAGGCGTCGATGTCGGCCGCCGTGAGGACCCGCCGCGGAGCCCCCCGTTCGGCAACGGCGATCATAGCCCGCCCGAGCCGCTCGGCCGTGGTGACCGCCGCCGCCGGGCGCAGGAGGCGCAGCAGCAGGCGGAACGGCGCCGCGGCCACGTAGGCCGGCCGGTGCAGGCGGGTGCGCGCGACAGTGCGGTGCATGGGCTGTCCATACCCGGGCACCCCGCGTGGCACGTACCCGGGCACATACCCGGGCCGGAAGACGTAGGCCCGCAGCGGCAGCGCCAGCAGCGCCTCCTCGGTCGGGTCCCCGTCCTCCGCGCCCGACACGTACAGGAACGCCGACCCCGGGGCGACCTCCGCCAGCGCCGCCCCGGCGGCCAGGGCGACGTCCGCCGGGGAGCCCTCCGGGCAGCAGAAGCAGGCGTCGTGGCCCGCCAGCGCGTCCCGTACGGGCGCGAGGTCGGACAGGTCGGGGCGGACGAGCTCGCGCAGCTTGGGATGCCGCTCCCCGGTGGGGACGCGGCCGACGGCGAGGACTGCCCCGACGCGGTCGTCGGCCAGGCACGCTCGGAGCACGCCTCGCCCGATCACGCCCGCCGCCCCCACGACGATCACCTTCACGGATCCTTGCCTCCCAGGTCCCTGGCGGCCTCCCGCAGCACGGACGGCGCCCACGGCGGGATCTCCAGGCCGAGCGTGGAGATCCCGAGGGTCCAGCGGCAGTCACCGTCGCCGCCGGTCGGCACGGGCACGGTGATGGCCGCGCACGCCACCTCTTCCCGGTACTGGCCGTGTTCCTCCACCACCTGCCCGGGACGCAGCCCGTACAACTCCTTCTCCACGTCGTCGGCGGTGGCGGGCGTGCGGGAGGTGAAGCGGCGCAGCCCCGACTCCTCCAGGATCGCGCGCCGCTCGGCGGGCGGGAGCGCGACCAGCAGCGCCTTGCCGAGCGCGGTCGCGTGCGGCGCGGCCTCCAGCCCGGCCTGGAGGTCCTCCAGCCACGGCGAGTAGAGGCCCTCGGCCACCTCGGCGACCACCAGCCGTCCTTCGGTCAGCCGCGCCAGGTAGGCGGTGTGGCCGGTGCTGGCGGCCAGGTGGCCGAGCACGGCACGGGCGTTGGGCGGGCGGCCCAGCGCGCCGAGCATGTCGTGGAAGCGCTCGGCCACCTGCGGGCCGGGCAGGTAGTCGCCGCTGGGCAGCCGGAGCAGGTAGCCCTCGTAGCAGAGCGTGCGGACCAGATGGTAGGAGGTGGAGAGGTTGAGCCCGCACCGGCGGGCGATCACCTTGACCGTCAGCGGTCGGTCGGACTGGGCGACCTCCTCCAGCACGCGCAGTGCGCGTGACACGCTGCGGATCAGGTCGCTGGGTTCATCGCCGCTCATGCACCCCAGCATCCGCCGTGGCGGGCCGGCGCGCCATTTGAAAAGTGACCGTGTGGACGATACTGGGATTGAACCAGTGACCTCTTCCGTGTCAGGGAAGCGCTCTCCCGCTGAGCTAATCGTCCTTGGAGCGGAAGACGGGATTCGAACCCGCGACCCTCACCTTGGCAAGGTGATGCTCTACCACTGAGCCACTTCCGCGCCCGCCCGGCCGGTGCCGGGCGACGAGAGAACTCTAGCGAAAACTCGCCGACTCCCCAAACCGGAGCGCTCCGACCTGCTCGGCGTACCAGGTGATCCCGGCGACGTGGGCGGCGATCTCACGCAGCGTCCAGTTCGGGTCGCGCGGGGTGTCCCAGGCGTCGGGGGCGGTGGCGTAGCGGTGCACGTACGCCTGGGCCAGGCGGGGCCAGCGGGCGCGCGCCTCGTCCAGGTCGAGCTCGGTGAAGCGGGCCCAGTCGGAGTCGAGCGTCACGGTCCGCCCGTGCCAGGGGGTGTCGAGCGGCGGCTCGCCCGCCAGCAGCGCCTCCACCTCGGCCAGGTGGTCGACGAGGTGGTCCTGGATGCGGCGGGCGGCCTTGGCGGGGGTCCACAGGCCCTCGGTGACGATCGGCCTGCCGTCCCAGGCGAGCCAGGTGGCGGCCAGGGCCAGGCAGCGGTCGGCGGCCTCGGCCACGGCGATCGCGGGGTTCGTCGCGGAATCGGTCATGGCCCGATCCTGGCCGCCGGACGTTCAACCGGCGGTCTAAGTGTGCCCGCCGTTGACGGTGACGCGCTCGCCCGTGATGAACGCGGCCGCGTCCGAGGCGAGGAAGCAGACCGCTCCGGCGATGTCGCCGGGGGTGCCCATGCGGCCCAGCGGCACCTCCGACAGGTACTCGTCCACCTCCAGGCCCGCGTGGCGCTCGACCGGGATCCAGCCGGGGGCGACGAGGTTGACGGTGACGCCGTGCGGGCCGAGCTCGCGGGCCCAGGAACGGGTGAGCGCCTGCTGCGCCGCCTTGGCCGCGATGTAGGCGGACATGCGGGGCAGCGCGCGGTCGACCACGTCGGAGCCGATCTGGATCACCCGGCCGCCGCCGCGCTCCTTCCATCCGGGCAGGAAGGCCCGTACGAGCAGGGTGGGGCTCTTGACGAAGAACGTGAGCTGGTCGAGGTGGTCCTGCCAGGTCAGGTCCTCGATCGGCACCTCGGGCTGCGGCCCGGTGGCGTTGAGCACGAGCGCGCCGACCGGTCCGAGCCGCCCGGCGACGGCCTCGGCCAGCGCGCGGGTCGACTCCTCGTCGGTCACGTCGGCGGCGAACGCCTCCGCCCGGCCGCCCGCGGCCCGGATCCCGTCCGCCACCCGCTCGGCTCCGTCGTGGTCGGAGCGGTAGTTCACCGCGACGGTCCAGCCGTCGCCCGCCAGCCTGCGCGCGATGACCGCGCCGAGCCCCCGCGACGCGCCCGTGACGAGCGCGACCTTTGCCTCAGTTGTCACCTGCGCGGTCCTTTGCCTCGTTTATCACGGTCGCGAGCCTATTGCTTCGTCCGGCGGCGAAGGATGGGTGGGTTAACGTCACGGTATGGCTGCTGACCACACCGTTCGTGACGCCGACATCGCCCCCGTGGCGGCGCTGATCGCCGACCCGACCCGGGCGGCCATCCTGACGGCGCTGCTGGGCGGGCGCGCGCTGGCGGCGGGCGAGCTGGCCCGGCTGGCCGGGGTGAGCGCCGCCACCGCGAGCGCGCACCTGGCGCGGCTGCTCGACGGCGGCTTCGTGACCGTGGTCCGGCAGGGCCGGCACCGCTACTACCGCCTGTCCGGGCCGGAGGTGGCCGAGGTCATGGAGGTGCTGGCCCGCGTCAGCGCCCGCCCGCCGGTGCGGTCGCTGCGCCAGTCGCGGCAGGCCCGCCTGCTGGAGGAGGCGCGTACGTGTTACGACCACCTGGCGGGGAAGGCGGGGGTGGCGCTGCTGGAGGCGTTGCGCGGCAGCGGCTGCCTGGCGGGGGAGGAGGTCACCGCCGAGGGGGAGCGGCTGCTGGCCGGGATCGGCGTGCACGTGGCCGGGGCGCGCGCGACCAGGCGGCGCTTCGCCCCGGAATGCCTTGACTGGACCGAGCGGCGGCCCCATCTCGGCGGCGCGCTCGGCGCGGCGGTCACGGCGGTGCTGCTGGAACGCGGCTGGTTCCGGCAGGGCGCGGCGCCGCGTGCGCTGACCCTCACCGACGAGGGCAGGAGTGAGCTGGCGGCGCTCTTCCCGAGCCACGTGACAGCGCCCTGGAGTAAGGAGCTAACCTGGCAATCGCCGGTTACCTAAGCGGGAGAAAACACATCATGCGCGACAACGGAGTCGTGAACGTCGGTCCCGAACCCCTCACCTTCGACGACGTCATCCGGGTGGCCCGCCACGGCGCCGCCGTACGCCTCACCGACGACGCCATGGCCGCCGTCGCGGCCTCCAGGCAGCGGGTGGACGAGCTGGCCGAGAGCCCGGTCCCCGCGTACGGGGTGTCCACCGGGTTCGGCGCGCTGGCCACCCGCCACATCGACCCCTCGCTGCGCGCCCAGCTCCAGCGCTCCCTGGTGCGCTCCCACGCCGCCGGCAACGGGCCCGAGGTGGAGACCGAAGTGGTGCGCGCGCTCATGCTGCTGCGCCTGCACACGCTCGCCACCGGCCACACCGGCGTGCGGCCGACCACGGCCAAGGCCCTGGCCGCCCTCATCAGCTCCGGCATCACGCCGGTCGTCCACGAGTACGGCAGCCTCGGCTGCTCCGGCGACCTGGCCCCGCTGGCGCACGTCGCGCTCACGCTCATGGGCGAGGGCGTCGTCCGCGACCCGTCCGGCGACGTCACGGCGGCGGGCGAGGCGCTCAAGCAGGCCGGTATCGAGCCCGTCGAGCTGGCCGCCAAGGAGGGCCTGGCGCTCATCAACGGCACCGACGGCATGCTCGGCATGCTCGTGCTGGCCATCGACGACCTCACCCGGCTCGTGCGCACCGCCGACGTGAGCGCCGCGATGAGCGTCGAGGCGCTGCTCGGCACCGACCGCGTGTTCGCCCCCGAGCTGCAGGCGCTGCGCCCGCAGCCCGGCCAGGCGCTCGCCGCCGCCAACATGGTGAAGATCCTGGCCGGCTCCGGCATCATGGCCAGCCACCGCGACCCGGAGAGCTGCACCCGCGTCCAGGACGCCTACTCGCTGCGCTGCGCCCCCCAGGTCGCCGGCGCCGCCCGCGACACGATCGCGCACGCCGCCGCCGTCGCCGGCTGGGAGCTGGCCAGCGCCGTCGACAACCCGGCGGTGCTCGCCGACGGCCGCGTCGAGTCCAACGGCAACTTCCACGGCGCGCCCGTCGCGTACGTGCTCGACTTCCTGGCGATCGTGGCCGCCGACCTGGCCTCGATGTCCGAGCGGCGCACCGACCGCTTCCTGGACGTGGCGCGCAACCACGGGCTGCCCGCGTTCCTGGCCGACGACCCCGGCGTCGACTCCGGCCACATGATCGCCCAGTACACGCAGGCCGCGATCGTCTCGGAGCTCAAGCGCCTGGCCGTGCCCGCCAGCGTCGACTCCATCCCGAGCTCGGCCATGCAGGAGGACCACGTCTCGATGGGCTGGTCGGCCGCCCGCAAGCTGCGCCGTTCCGTCGACGGGCTGACCCGGGTGCTGGCCGTCGAGGTGCTCACCGCCGCCCGCGCGCTCGACCTGCGCCGCCCGCTCGAGCCCGCCCCCGCCACGGCCGCCGTGGTCAAGGCGCTGCGCGAGACCGTGCCGGGTCCCGGCCCCGACCGCTTCCTCGCGCCGGAGATCGAGGCCGCCGTGCGGCTCGTCGCCGACGGCGGCGTGGTCGAGGCCGTCGAGTCGGTGACCGGCCCGCTGGCCTAACGCCGGGGCAGCGCCACGATCGCGTCCACCTCCAGCAGCAGGCCGGGCATGAACAGCCGGGACACCTCCACGGTCGTGCTCGCCGGCGGCGTCCCGGTGATGTACTTGCGCCGTACGCGCCCGTACTCGACCCTGTCGTCCATGTTCGTCAGGTACGTGCGGATGAAGGCGAGATCGGCGAACGTGGCGCCCTGGTCGGCCAGGATGCGCGACAGGTTCTCGAAGACGCACTCGGCCTGGGCTGCCATCGAGCCCTCGCCGACCACGTCGCCGTTCGCGTCGAAGGCCGCCTGGCCCGAGACGTACAGCATGTCGCCCACGCGGACCGCGTGCGAGTACATGCCGTTCGTGGCCGGCACCGCCGCCGGGTTCAGCGGCACCGCCCGGCCCGGCGCGGCGGGCCGCCCGACGTGCCCGGCGATCGCGGTCAGGTCGCGCTCTCCCAGGCCCGCCGCCTCGGCCTCGCGCAGGCGGCGCAGCGCGGCGGCGGCCAGCGAGGCGCCGTCCCACGCGGCCAGGTCCAGGTCCTTGGCCGCCAGCCCGAGCGCGTAACGGGTCTCCCGCGCGGGCGCGGCCAGCCGACCGGCCAGCGCGCCGAGCGGGGTGCCCGCCAGCACGGCGGCGAGCGCGTCCCGGTCCACGCCGTGCGCCTCGCCGTACGCGAACGTCTCCGCGAGCAGCACCTGGGCGGGCACGAGCGCGCTCATGACGGCGAGCTTCAGCGCCGCGCCCGCGCCCAGCGGCCCGAGCTCCCGCACGGTGCCGAACACCGACAGCACCTCGCGCACGGCCGCCACGTCGCCCCCGGCCAGCACGGTCAGCGTGCCCTCGGCCGCCGGGGCGACGCTGCCGAGCACCGGCGCGTCCACCAAGCCCGCCTCGGGCGGCAGCAGCGCCCGCAGCTCGCGCACCGCGTCCGGGCCGATCGTCGACATCTCCACCACGGTCACGCCGGGCCGCAGCCCCGGCAGCGCCGCCGTCAGCACCTCGCGCACCGCGTCGCCGTCGCGCAGCATCGTGATGACCAGGTCCGCCCCGGCCACCGCCTCGGCGGGCGAGATCCCGGTCCCGCGCCGCCACGTCGTCACCTCGTGCCCGGCCTCGGCGAGCCGCCGGGCCATGGGGACGCCCATGCGTCCCTGTCCAAGAAATGCAATCACGTCACCATTGAAGGGATTCGCACGGTATTCCACCACCGACTAGATTGCATGCCAGCCATGCCTGACGTGAATGCCTTCGACACCGCGGCCCTGCGCCTGTTCGACGAGGTGGCCAGGGGCGGCTCGTTCACGGCCGCCGCCGAGCTGCTCGGCCAGACCCAGTCGGCCGTCTCCCGGCGCGTCGCCGCCCTGGAACGCGCCGCCGGCGGGCCGCTGTTCGAGCGGCTGCCCAGGGGCGTGCGGCTCACCCCCGCCGGGGCCGCGCTGCACCGGCACGCCGTCGCGGTGCTCGACCGGCTCGACCGGGCCGGCGAGGAGCTGGCCGCCATCCACGGCGGCAGCGGCGGCACGCTGCGCGTGGGCGCGTTCGCCACCGCCAACGCCGAGCTGGTGCCCGCGACGCTCAGCCGCTTCGCCGACCGGCGGCCCGGCGTGGAGCTGCGGCTCGTCGAAGCGCTCAGCCCTCGCCTCACCGAACGGCTCCAGGCCGGTGCGCTGGACCTGGCCGTGATCAGCGACTACCCGGCCGGGCTGCCCAGCGGTGGCGGCCGCGTCGTCCACCTGCGCGACGACCGGCTGCTGGTCTGCCTGCCGCACGGGCACCGGCTGGCCGGTGAGGACGCCGTCGACCTGCGCGAGCTGGCCGGCGAACGGTGGATCGAGGCGGCGCCGCGCGGCCAGCCGACGCTGCTCGCCGCCGCCTGCGCCGCCGCCGGGTTCACCCCGCGCGGCGGGCTGCGGGTGGCCGAGTGGTCGGGCAAGTTCGGCTGCGTCGCCGCCGGGCTCGGCGTCACCCTCGTCCCCGAGCTCGCCGCCCGCGCCGTCCCCGCCGGGCTCGTGCTGCGCCCCCTGCGGGACGAGCTGCCCGTACGGAAGGTGTACGCTGCCCTGCCCGAAGCGCCACTGCCTGCGGCGCTGGAGTTTGTCCGAATGCTGAAAGAATGGGAAGCGTGTACGGCTTCGCCCACCTGAACGGCCGGCTCGCCACCGGGCTGCGTGACGTGACCACCGACCTGGCCGCGCTCGACTCCGAAGGCTGGTGGGCCGTCGTGGTCGGCTTCGAGGGCAAGGTCACCTGCGCCCGCTTCGACCAGGTGCGCCAGGCCCCGCTGCCCCGCCCGCGCGCCCCCTGGCAGGGCCCCCGCCCCGGCGACTGGCGCGGCTCCCTCGACCAGGACGCCTACGAGCGGGGCGTCCGCACCATCCGCGACCACATCGAACGCGGCGAGGTCTACCAGGCCAACCTGTGCCGGGTGCTGACCGCGCCGCTCCCCGACGGGGCCGACCCGCTCGCCCTCGCCGCCCGCCTCGCCGAGGGCAACCCCGCCCCCTACGCGGGCGTCATCCAGGTGCCCGGCCTCGCCGTCGTGTCCGCCTCGCCCGAGCTCTACCTGTCGCGCGACGGCGACGTCGTCGAGTCCGGCCCCATCAAGGGCACCGGCGCCACCGCCGGCGACCTGCTGGAGAAGGACCACGCCGAGAACGTGATGATCGTCGACCTGGTCCGCAACGACCTCGGCCGGGTCGCGGCCGTCGGCACCGTAGAGGTGCCCCGGCTGTGCGCCGTCGAGGAGCACCCCGGGCTCGTCCACCTCGTCTCCACCGTGCGCGCCAGGCTCGCGCCGGGAGCGGGCTGGCCCGAGCTGTTCGCCGCCACGTTCCCGCCCGGTTCGGTCACCGGCGCGCCCAAGTCGTCGGCCCTGCGCATCATCAATGCGCTCGAACCCGAGCCGCGCGGGCCCTACTGTGGGGCAGTGGGCTGGGTCGACGCCGACCGGGGCACGGCGGCGCTGGCCGTCGGCATCAGGACGTTCTGGATGAGCGGCGGCGAGATCCGCTTCGGCACCGGAGCGGGCATCACCTGGAGCAGCGACCCCCGGCGAGAGTGGCTCGAAACCGAGCTCAAGGCGTCCAGGCTCATGGCACTGGCATCCTCAGGAGGAAATCGATGAACATCCCGGTCTGGGTCAACGGAGAGCTGATCGACCCCGCGCAGGCCACCGTCTCGGTGTTCGACCACGGGCTCATGGTCGGCGACGGCGTCTTCGAGACCGTGAAGATCGTCCGCGGCGAGGTCTTCGCGCTCACCCGCCACCTCGACCGGCTCGCGCTGTCGGCCCGCCGCATGGACCTGCCGGAGCCCGACCTCGACGCGATCGCCGACGGCGTCGCCCGGTGCCTGGAAGCCGCCCCCGCCTGGGCGCTCGGCCGCATCCGCATCACCTACACCAGCGGCCCGGGCCCGCTCGGCTCCGACCGCGGCGACCAGGGCACCACCTGCGTCGTCATCGTCGACGAGCAGAAGCCGTTCCCCGCCACGGCCAAGGTCACCGTCGTGCCCTGGCCGCGCAACGAGCGCGGCGCGCTGTCCGGCGTCAAGAGCACCTCCTACGGCGACAACGCCAAGGCCCTGGCCTACGCCAAGGCGCGCGGCGGCGGCGAGGCCGTTTTCGGCAACCTGGCCGGCAACCTGTGCGAGGGCACCGGGTCCAACGTCTTCATCGTGCGCGACGGGCAGCTGCTCACGCCGACGCTCGAGTCCGGCTGCCTGGCCGGCGTCACCCGCGCCCTGGTCCTGGAGTGGTTCGGCGCCGAGGAGGTCGACGTGCCGCTGAGCGCCCTCTACGGGGCCGAGGAGGCGTTCCTCACCTCGACCACGCGCGACGTGCAGCCGATCAGCCTCGTCGACGAGACCGAGCTGCCGGCCGCGCCGGGGCCGATCACGGCCAAGGCCATGCGCGTCTTCGCCGAGCGCTCCGCCGCCGACCTCAACCCCTGACCCGCCGGGTCCGGCGGGCGTGATCATGACGAGGCGAGCGGAGACGTGATGGCGGGGCAGGGCGCGACACCGGCACGACGGCGGAACAGGGCGCCGGCGGGCGTGGTGTCCGTCGCGGCCGCGGCCGCCGTCGTGGCCGCCGGCCTGGCCTGGTGGCAGGGCGGCGGCGACCCCGCCGTCACCACCGCGGCCGTCCGCCCCCTGCCCGCCGCCTCCCCGCCGGCCGGGCCGTCGCTCGCCGCCTCCTTACGGCAGGCGCTGGCGCGCACCCCGGCGGCCGACTTCACCTACGAGGGCGGGCTGTCGCAGAGCGACTTCTACGCCGACGCCCGGGGCCGCATCGCCCACCGCCGGGGCGGCGCCGAGCTCGCCATGACCGTCATCTCGCCCGCCTCCGAGAACAGGCCCGTCGAGGTCACCGTCCGCGACGGCCGCCCCGGCAGGGTCCCCGAAGGCGTGGCCGACCACGCCCGCGTGATCGCCGTCCTGGCCTCCACCGGCACCGCCGCCGCGCTGGCCGCCGCCACCACCGGCGTGAACCGTACGGGAGACGTCCACCGCGGCGAGGTGGCCGCCACGGACGCCCCGCAGGACGTCCAGGAGCTGCTGCGCGACATCGCCGGCGGCTGGAGCAGGGACGAGCTGGCGCGCAGCACCCTCGTCTGGACGCTCACGCTCGGCGCGCACGGCCTGCCGTCACGGTTCGCCGTCGAATGGCGGGCGCCGGTCCAGGGCGCGGTGCTCACCTCGTCCTGGACCACCGCCTACAGCGGCTGGCGCGCCGCTCAGTAGCTCTTCTGCGTCTGCACGTTGAAGTCGGCCATCTCCACCTTCGCGGCCGGGTCGGTCAGCGGGTCGTCGATCCGCAGCACGTCCAGGCCCTCCCGGATGTCCGCCGAGTACACGTACCCGTTGTAGTAGTAGGCCGACCACGAGCCCGCGATGCCGCCGTCGTCACCGTCGAACGGGCCGCGCTCGAAGAAGCCGATCTCCTTGGGGTTGTCGGAGTCGGTGAAGTCGACGAACGACACCCCGCCCTGGTACCAGGCCTGGACCATGATGTCCTTGCCCGGCACGGGCAGCAGGGAGCCGTTGTGGGCGACGCAGTTCTCGTCCTCCTGCTGCTCACGCGGGATCTTGAAGTAGCCGCGCTTCTGCAACTGGCCGTCGACCAGGTCGTAGACCGCGTCGGCGCCCTTGGTGGCGGGCGTGTTGCGGTCGCAGGTGGCCGCCGAGCCGCCGCCGAGCTCGTCGGTGAACAGCACCTTGGTCGCGTCGTTGTTGAACGTCGCCGAGTGCCAGATCTGGAAGTTCTCCCGGTCGCTGACCTGCTGCAGCAGCTTGGGGTTGAGCGGGTCGGCGATGTCCAGCAGGAAGCCGTCGCCGAAGCAGGCGGCCGCGGCCAGGTTCTTCTCCGGGTAGGCGGTGATGTCGTGGCAGCCGGTGGCCTCCTCGTGCCCCTGGATGGGCAGGTCGGGCGAGGCCGCGACGCGGGCGGCGGCCGGGTTGGCCATCGGGATCTCGACGATCTGGATCAGCTTGTGCGGCGGCGGGCAGGTCGTCGACTCAGGCTCGGGCCCCGGCGACGACACGTACACGAACAGCGTGTCGTCCTTGGGCACCATCGTGTGCGTGTGCGAGCCGCAGTCGGTCGCCACGGCCGACACGAACCGAGGGCTGGACTTGTCGCTGATGTCGAAGATGCGCAGCCCTTCCCAGGCGCGCTCGCCGTCGGTCGAGTCGCAGCCCTCGCCGCTGCGCGGCTCGTCCACCGACAGGATCAGCAGGTCGCGGTAGACCGACACGTCGTTCTGCTGGGCCGGGCAGGCCACCTGGCTCACCGTCTTGGGGTTGGCCGGGTCGCTGATGTCGAAGACCGTGAAGCCGCCGAAGTTGCCCATGTACGCGTAGTCGCCCTGGAAGGCCAGGTCGGTGTTCCAGTCCATCGGGCCGTTGAGCGGGGCGGCGCGCGGGACGTTCGCCACGTGCTTGACGTTGTCGCTCATCCGGATCTCGCCCGGCTTGAGCGCCTGGCCCGCCGGCGTCCCGGCCGTGGTGCCCGGCGGATCGGCCTGCGGTGGTCGCTCCGGGCCCGCCGCGCATGCGGATACGAGCAGAACGGCCGCGCACAGCACGGCCCCCCGTAGCCTGGCCAAGATCACGCCTGTCCCCCTCGTTTCATAGCTCAGTATGGAAGCTATGCCAGCGAGGTCCGGAATGCGCGCACTATTGGTCACAGTTCTGATGCTGAACGCCCTGGCTGCCTGCTCACAGGCGCCGAGCGGGCCGTCGGCGGTCGGCACCGGAGCGCCCGTCATCGTGCCCGAAAAGCCCGGCGCGCCGGGCCGCACGGCCACCCCCGGCGAACGCGTCGGGCAGGGCGCGGCCACCCCCGCAGCCGCCGACGTACGCTTCGCCGAAGGCATGATCCCGCACCACCGCCAGGCCCTGGAGATGACGAGCCTGGTCGCCAACCGCGGCCGCAGCGAGGAGGTCCGCAGGTTCGCCGACCAGATCGCGCTCACCCAGCAGCCCGAGATCGACCTCATGACGAACTGGCTCGCGCTCGTCGGCCGCCCCGCCCCCCGCGGCCACGCCCACCGCGGCGGCGACGGCTACGGCATGGCCACCGAGGAACAGCTCCAGGCGCTGCGCGCCGCCCGCGGCGGCGCGTTCGACCGGATGTTCCTGCAGCTCATGATCCGGCACCACGAGGGCGCGGTGAAGATGGCGGGGGAGGAGCTGGCCGAGGGCAAGGACCAGCGCATGCGCATGATGGCCAGGGACGTCTACGCGGGCCAGCGCATCGAGATCGCCCGGATGCGCAAGACCCTGGAGAAGCTGCCCGCCTGACTCAGGACGGCCAGAGCATGTTGGTCAGCTCGGCGTCCAGGTCCATGTAGTCGGTCTCGCGGCCGGCCGGCACCTTCTCGTACGTGCGGTGCAGGAACTCGGTCAGCGGGGCCAGCGGCACCTCGAAGAGCGCCTGCCCGAACGGCGAGGTCAGGCTGATGTGCAGGGTCCGCTCGCCGTCGTTGCGCGCCGGCCACACCTGCACGTCACCGTCGCCGACCCGGCGCACGATGCCCACCGTGAGCAGCTCACGGGCGAAGATCCACTCGACCGGTTCGTCGTTCCCTACGTGGAAAGCCATGCGGATGGCGTACGGGTCGTCGGCTGTGTAGCTCAGCCCGGCGAGCAGGGGGACGGTACTACGGTCGGGGACCACAAGCCGAAGGCCAAGCTCGGCGGAGACGGTGGTGCTGTTCATCGTCAGCCAAACCTTTTCGTCGTAGGTCCCCTCTACGGGGCTTGCACTGCTCTGGGCGGACTTCGTCCGGAGCTATGACGCGGAACGAAGAAACCTGTAGGAAAGATTCCGCTCCAAGGCCCTTCTGTAACGCAACTCACAGCTGGACATTTGGGCATCTACCTGGCTAAACGGCATCAATCGGGTCGTATTTGCGAGGGTTTTGCGTGTTGTGGGGCCAGTCCCGGCGAGCGCACCAAGAACGTTCCTGAGATGGATCACGGTCCGCGTCTACCCGGGACACGACGATGGTATGCCACCCGGCCCTCCCGCTGATGGGCAACCGCCGCCTTTCACCCGAATCCCGCCCGGCCGCCTCCCGCCCCCGCCGAGCAACCGTTTCGCCAGGGGGTCGGGAGTGCGGTATGGTTTTCCCCGTCGGCACCGCGAGGAGCCGCACAGGGCGGGCGATTAGCTCAGCGGGAGAGCGCTTCGTTCACACCGAAGAGGTCACTGGTTCGATCCCAGTATCGCCCACCAGGAAGTAGCAGGTCAGAGGGGCTTCGGAGCAGATCCGGGGCCCTTTCTGCATGTCTGGGAAGTCAATGGGAGCCAATCGGGGAGCCATCTCACTCGGACTCTCTACCCGTGTCGGCTGTCGCCGAAGATCGTGTTCATCGTCTGGGCACCCTTGGTGATCACCGGCCGTAGCTGGTGCCGGTAGACCGCTTCCGTGACGCTGGTGCCCGCGTGCCCGACGAGATCGGCGATGGTCTCGATGGGTACGCCTTGGTCGCAGCCGCGTCCACGTACGCCGGGACGCAGAAGCGTACCGGCGACCTGTACGCCGAAGGCTTCAAGGTCGCCGGCTACGGCAAGGACGGCGCGGGAGCTCTGCCACGAGGATCACGGCCCTTCGGCCGGTCCCGGGAGCGATCCGTCCTGGGTCACCGCAGCCGTCGCATCTTGTCATGCCTCCGCTGGGCAGCAGGCGGGTTTCGCGCAGAGGGCGAGGGAGGAGCGCCGAGCACGCCGTCGAGGAAGAGCGTGACCCACCACCAGCGCATGCCGCAGTCGTTCACCTCGGTGGCGAGCTCCCTGCCACATGCCTCGCACGCCAGGTTGGGCCCGTCGTCCGGGCCCCAGCCGCAGCATCCGCCCGCCGGGGGATCCGGAGGGGGAGCCAACGCGATGATGTCCGCCGCGTTCACCACGATCGACCTGCCTGGCCCGTCGGACACGAACTCGCGGCCGTGCCCCGCGATCGCGATGTACGGCTTCCATCCGACCGGCCGCGGATTGACCGCGAACCTGCCTCGCGGGATCAGCTGCGGCTTCTCGTCAGCCAGGCCGAGCTCACGACCGGGCTGGAGATCAGCGGGGTAGCCGATCTCCTCCAGGTCCAACGTCACAGCCGTACCGCACGTGGCGCAGGTGAACATGGCCATTGTCATGAATGTAGCCGAATCCCGGGATCTTGGTGAAGCTGAGGCGCACAGTTCACTACCGAGCGACACCCGAAGCACCGCGACATACCCGACGGCAGGAAGGGCTCCGGGGTGGATCCGGAGCCCTTCGTCGCAGGCGGGTACGGGCTCAGCTCGTGATCGGGAAGTTGGCGCGGATGACGCCGCCCGGGTCGCGCTCGCGCTTGATCCGCTCCAGGCGTGCCCGCACCTCGGCGGGGAAGGCCTGGGCGGCGCTCTCGCCGGGGGCGAGGAAGGTGTACGGCTTGCGCCCGCTGACCGCCTCGCCCAGCTGGGCCACCAGCGCGGCCTGCTTGGCCTGCACCGCCTCGGCCAGGTGCGGCAGCCGGAGCCCGAGCAGGTAGAGCAGGTACGGCTCGCCGAGCGCGCCGCCGGGGCCGCCGTCCGGGCGCGCCTCGGCCAGGGCGCCGCCCAGGTGCCGGATCTGCAGGTTCAGCAGCGGCGCGAGGTCGGCGTCCGCGAGGACGTCCGCGGGCAGCCCCGTCAGCAGTTCGGTGCGGGCCAGCATCGGGCTGGGGTCGACCGGCTCGGCGGCGATGGCGCCCAGGTCGGCGACGTCCATCGGGCCGCGGCTGTCCGACAGGCTGCCGCCGATCGCCGCCAGCGGGGCCAGCAGGTCCTCCGCCTCGGCCGCCCCGCCGAGGAAGGTCACGTCGATGCCGACGGTCGCCGGGGCGGGGGGCGGCGGGGCCATCCGGTTGAGCCACAGCGACAGCTCGCGCGGCGCGTCGGCCGTGATGGCCCGGAACGCCTCGAACACCTCGCCGGTGCGCTCCGCCGGCCACACGACGCGCCCGCCGTACAGGCCGGGCACCTCGTACAGGTCCAGTTCGACGGCGGTGATGATGCCGTAGTCGCCGCCACCGCCGCGCAGCGCCCAGAACAGGTCGGCGTCGGAGTCCGCCGTGACCCGCACCTGTTCGCCCCCGGCGTCGACGATCTCGAACGCGCGCACGGAGTCTGCGGCCCAGCCGTACGCGCGGCCGAACCAGGAGACGCCCCCGCCGGCGACGAACCCGGCGACGGACACCACCGGGCTGCTGCCCGCCGGCCCGGTGAGGCCGTGCTTGCCGGTGGCGGCCAGCACCTGCCCCCACCGCGCGCCCGCCCCGGCCCGGACCACCCGCCCGGCCGGGTCGACGGTGATCTCGTCCAGGCGGGCGGTGCGCACCAGGATCGTCCCGTCGACGTCACCGGAGGCGCCGTGACCGGACGGCTGGGCGGTGACGGTCAGCCCGGCCTGGCGGGCGTAGCGGACGAGCGCCACCACGTCGGCGGCGTCGGCCACCTCGGCGACCGCGACCACCGGCTGGCGCACCCCGATCGCCCAGGGCGCGGCGGCCCGGTCGAACCCGTCGTCGCCAGGCAGGAACACCTGGCCTCGCACGATGTCACGCATGCATGTACTCCTTCAGAAGGGGATGGGGCCCTCGTCCTGGACGAAGGCGGCGGTGGGGCCGTCCGGGCCGAGCAGCGCCATGGCCACGATCGGCGCGGCGCCCTCCTCGGGCGTCTTGATCCCGGCGCCGTGGTTGATGTCGGTCTTCACCCAGCCCGGGTCGACCGCGTTGACCTTGACGGGGGTGTCCAGCAGCTCCTTGGCGTAGGACACGGTGATCATGTTGAGCGCGGCCTTGGCCGAGCAGTAGGTCACGTTGAGCATCGGCCACAGCGGGTGCCGACGGTCCAGGGCGCGGGTGATCGAGCCGCGTTCGCTGGAGACGTTCACCACGCGCCCCGCGGGGGAGCGGCGCAGCATCGGCAGCATCGCGTTCGTGACCTCGATGACGCCGAACACGTTCGTCTCGTAGATGAGCCGGGCCTGCTCGGCGGTGGCCTGGCTCGGCGGCCCGTCGGGCAGGACGATCCCGGCGTTGTTGACGAGGATGTCGAGCCCGCCGTACTCCCGCTCGATCCGCTCGGCGGCGGCGCGGACGGCGGCCGGGTCCGTGACGTCCAGGCGCACGTACGGCAGGCCGAGCCGCTCGGCGGCGGCCTCGTCGCGCGCGCCGACGATCGCGGTGACGCCGCGTTCGGTCAGCAGCCGGGCGGTCGCCAGGCCGATGCCCCTGGTGGCCCCGGTGACGAGGGCGACGCTCACCATGCCGCGCCCGCGATCTGACGGGTGGCGGCGTTGAGGCGGTTCCACAGGTTGACGGTGGCGATCTGCAGCAGCAGTCCGGCCAGCTCCTGCTCGGAGTAGTGGTCCGCGGCCTCGTCCCACACCGCGTCGCTGACCAGGCCGCCGTCGGGCAGCCGGGTGGCCTCCTCGGTCAGGGCGAGCGCGGCGCGCTCGGCGTCGGTGAAGTACGGCGTCTCGCGCCAGGCGGCCACGGCGAACAGCCGCTCGTCGCTCTCGCCCTGCTTGCGCAGGTCCTTGGCGTGCATGTCCACGCACACGCTGCACCCGTTGATCTGGCTGGCCCGCAGCAGCACCAGGTCGACCGTGACCTTCGGCAGCCCGGCCTGGTCGGCCGCCTTGCCGAGCGCGAGCAGCGCCTGCATCGCGCCCGGCAGCACCAGGGCGGGGTTCTTCATCCGTGCTTCCATGAGTGACTCCTCAGCAGAGTTGGTTGCCGCTTTCCGCTGACGAGTCTCGGCAAGGGCTTTGATGCGCCGGCTATGCGCGAGCTATGGAGCGCCGATATGCCGTGACTTGTACGATCCTGGGGTGTCTGCGCGTTTCCTGATCCTGGGTCCCGTGGAGGTCTCGGCAGGCGACCGGCCGCTGCCCGCCCTCGCCCCCCGGCACCGTGCCTTCCTCGGCCACCTGCTGCTCCACGCGGGACGCGCCCAGAGCGTGGAACGGCTGATCGACGCGGTGTGGGGGCCGGCGCCGCCGGACACCGCGCGCGCCCAGGTGCACGCCGCGCTCGCGGCGATCCGGCGCGTCCTGCGCGCGGCGGGCGTGGCCGACCAGCTCCGGACGAGCGTGGCCGGATACGTGCTCACCACCCGGCCCGGCCAGCTCGACCTGGAGGACTTCACCACGCTCACGGCCACGGCCGAGGACGATCCACGGCACACCGCCGGGCGGCTGCGTTCGGCGCTGGAGCTGTGGCGCGGGCCCGCGTTCGCCGACGTGCAGGCGGAGTACGCGCCGGACGCCCGCGCGCGGCTGGAGGACCGGCGGCTGACCGCCGTGGAACGGCTGGCCGACCTGGAGCTCGCCGAGGGACGCCACGAGGACCTGATCGACCGGCTCGGCGCGGAGCTGGCCGCCCACCCGCTGCGCGAGCGGCTGACCGGGCAGCTCATGCTGGCCCTGCACCGCGCCGGACGGCAGGCCGACGCGCTGGCCGCCGGACGCGCCTACCGGTCCCGGCTGGCCCATGAGCAGGGCCTCGACCCGGGGCCCGCGTTCCTGTCCGTGGAAGAGACCGTGCTCCAGGGCCCTGACGTACGGGCCGACGAGAGCCCGAAGGGGAAGAGCGCGACGTACCTGCCCTACGACGTCGCCGACTTCGCCGGCCGCACCGCCGAGCTGACCCAGCTGATCGCCGGGGACGGCCCCATGCCGTCGATCACCGCGATCGACGGCATGGCCGGCATCGGCAAGACCGCCCTCGCCGTGCGCGCCGCCCACCAGCTGGCCGACCACTACCCCGACGGCCGGCTCTTCGTCGACCTCCACGCGCACACGGCGGGCAGGCAGCAGGTGAGCACGTCCGAGGCGCTGGAGGCCCTGCTGCGCCAGCTCGGCGTCCGCGCCGAGGCCGTCCCCGCCCACCTGGAGGAGCGCGCCGCGCTGTGGCGGGCCGAGCTGGCCGGCCGCCGCGTCCTCGTCGTCCTGGACAACGCCGCCGACTCCGCGCACGTACGCCCGCTGCTCCCCGGCCCCTCCGGCAGCCTCGTCCTCATCACCAGCCGGCGCCGGCTGACCGATCTCGACGGCGTCCGGTCCCTGCCCATGGAGGTGCTGCCGGCCGCCGACGCCACCGACCTGTTCACCCGGATCGTGGGCGAGCGCGCCGTACGGGAGCCGGACGCGGTGGCCGAGGTCCTGCTGCTGTGCGGGTTCCTGCCGCTCGCCGTACGGATCGCCGGGGCGCGGCTGCGGCACCGGCCCCGCTGGAGCGTCGCCTACCTGGCCCAGCGCCTGCGCGACGAACGGCGCAGGCTGTCGGAGCTGGCCACCGCCGAGCGCGGCGTGGCGGCCGCGTTCGCCCTGTCCTACCAGCAGCTCGACGACACCGAGCGCCACCTGTTCCGCCTGCTCGGCCTCCACCCCGGCCGCGACGTCACCCCGCCCGCCGCCGCCGCGCTGGCCGGGCTCGACGTAGCCGACGCCGAGGACACGCTGGAGTCGCTGCTCGACACGCACATGCTCCAGCAGCACGAGCCGGGCCGCTACCGCTTCCACGACCTGCTGCGCCAGTACGCCCACGACACCGCCGCCGAGGAACCGCCCGCCGAACGCCACGCCGCCATGACCCGGCTGCTCGACCACCACCTGTGCACCGCCTCAGCCGCCATGGACCTGCTCTATCCCGACAGCGCGCACCGGCGGCCGAGGACCGGCCGCCCGGCGGCGCGCTTCCGCGACGCCGCCGAAGCGCTCGCCTGGCTCGACGCCGAACGCGGCAATCTCGTACGGACCGCCGCGCACGCCTGCGACACCGACTGGCCGGCCCACACGGGGGCGCTGGCCACGACCCTCTACCGCTACCTGTACGACCACGCGCTGCACGACGACGCCCGCACCCTGTACGGCAGGGCGCTGGAGGCGGCCCGGCGGCTGGCGGACCCCGCCGGTGAGGGCCGGGCGCTGACCGACCTCGGCTGGGTGCACCACCTGCAGGGCGACCACCGGCTCGCGGCGGAGCACTTCGACCGGGCCCTGACCGCCTGCCGGGCCGCCGACGACCGCCGCGGCCAGGCGCGGGCGCTGACCGGCCTGGGCGACGTACGGGCCGCGACCGGCGACCACGAGGGCGCGCTCGCCGCGCTGCGCCGGGGGCTGGAGCTGTTCCGCGAGCTCGGCGACCGCTTCGGCGAGGCGGTGACCACGGACTACCTCGGTGTCGCCCAGGAACGGCAGGGCCGCTTCGCCGAGGCGGACGCCCTGCACCGCGAGGCGCTGGAGATCTTCCGCGCCATCGGCAGCCGGGGCGGCGAGGCCGACGCCCTGCACCACCTCGGCATCGCCTGCCTGCGGCTCGGCCGGCCGGGCGAGTCGGGCGCGCACCACGGCGACGCCCTGGAGCTGTACCGCCGCTTCGGCTACCGGCGCGGCGAGGCCAAGGCCCTCAACGGCCTGGCCACGGCCGCACTGGCGCTCGGCGAGGCCGGCCGGGCGCGGCGTCTCTACCGGGACGCGCTCGACGCGGCCGTCGAGGTGGGCGACCTCGCCGAGCAGTCCCGCGCCCGCGCCGGCCTCGCCGGCCTGGCGGCCAGCCCCTGAAGGGCCAGGGTCCCGGCTCCGGTCCAGATGCCCGGGCGTTTGCAGATGCGGGGCCGGAATTGGTCCTCCGGGCGGCTGCGCGATCGGCCCTTATCGAGGGTACCGATCGGTGTCACGCTCAGGGCATGACAACGACAGCGACTCGCTTCGACGGCCGGCTCCTCACCCCCGGCGACGCCGGTTACGACAGCGCCCGCACCGTCTGGAACGCCATGGTCGACCGGCGGCCCCGGATGATCGTCCGCGCGGCGGGCGTCGCCGATGTGGTCGCCGCCGTGCGGCTGGCGCGGGAGCTGGACCTGGAGATCGGCGTGCGCTGCGGCGGCCACAACGCCGCCGGCTTCGCCGTCCCCGACGGCGGACTCATGATCGACCTGACGCCCATGGGCGGCGTGCGGATCGACCCGGCCCGCCGCCGGGCCCGGGTGCAGGGCGGCGCGCTGCTCGGCGCGCTGGACCGCGCGTCCCAGGCGTACGGCCTGGCCACCACCGCCGGCAACGTCTCGCACACCGGCGTCGGCGGGCTCACGCTCGGCGGCGGCATGGGCTGGCTGGCCCGCCAGTACGGCCTGGCCTGCGACAACGTCATCTCGTACACGATGGTCACCGCCGAAGGGGACGTGGTGACCGCGAGCCGTGCCGAGAACCCCGACCTGTTCTGGGGCCTGCGCGGCGGCGGCGGCAACTTCGGCGTCGTCACCGAGTTCGAGTTCCGGCTGCATCACACGGGCACGCGGACGCTGGTCGCCGAGTTCGACTTCCGCGCCGAGGACGCCGTCCCGGTCCTCGAGGGCTGGCGCGACCTGAACGCCGTCGCGCCCCGGCAGGCGACGTTCACCGCCGGCGTCGGCAGCGGCCCGGAAGGCCCGATCGCCACGGCCGGGTTCGTGTGGGTCGGCGACCCGGACGAGGGCCGCCGGCTGCTCCCCGCGATGCGGGCGCTCGGGCGTCCCGTCGCCTCACGCGTCACCACCCCGTCCTACCTCGAACTCCAGCGGCGCGACGACTCCACCGGCGGCCACGCCTACCGCCGCTACGCCAAGGCGCACTACCTGCGGCGATTCCCCACCGCGGCGATCGAGGCGTTCCTGCTGCGCGGCGGCGCCGACCTGAGCGCGGACCCGTACCTGCCGGGCGTCGGCCTGCAGGCGCACGGCGGCGCGATCGCCGACGTCCCCGAGGCGGACGCGGCGTTCGGCCACCGGGGCACGATGTTCGAGTTCGGGGCCGGGTCCCGCTGGACCGACCCGGCCGAGGACGACGCCAGGATGGGCGCCGCCCGCGCCGCCGGGGCGTCGCTCGAACCGTACGCGAGCGGGGTGTACGTCAACTCGCTGACGGCCGACGAGCTGGCCGAGGGGCAGAGCGGCGTGCGGCGGGCGTACCCGGCCGCGAAACTGGCCCGGCTGACCGAGCTCAAGACCGCGTACGACCCGGCCAACGTGTTCCACCTGAACCAGAACATCCGCCCGGCACGCTGATGGCCTCAGCGTTCCCGTACCTCGCGCACGGCCGCCGCGAGCAGCGCGACCCCTTCGGCGATGGCGGCCTCGCCCAGGATGGCGTAGCCGAAGATCAGGCCGCCCGGCCCGGCGCCGGTGATCCGGTACGGGCCGACGCCGTGGATGCCGAGCCCGCGCCGGGCGGCGGCGGCCACCACCTCCGCCTCGTCGAGGCCGGACGGAAGCCAGGCGACCACGTGCTGCCCGGCGGCGATCCCGGCCGGTCGCAGCTCGGGCAGCTGGGTGCGCAGGGCGTCCAGCAGCGCGTCACGGCGGCGGCGGTAGACCGGGCGCATCCGGCGCAGGTGGCGGTCGAACTCCCCGCGCGCCAGGAAGTCGGCGAACGTCAGCTGGTCGATGACCGGCGACCCCCGGTCGGCGAGCACCTTCGCCGCGGCGACGTCGCCCACCAGCCGGGCGGGCACGACCAGCCAGCCGAGCCGCAACCCGGGCGCGAGCGTCTTGCTGGCCGTGCCGCAGTAGACGACGTGATCGGGCGCCAGGCCCTGCATGGCGCCGACCGGCGAGCGGTCGTAACGGTACTCGGCGTCGTAGTCGTCCTCGATCACGAGCGCGCCGCGCCGCTTCGCCCAGCGGATCACCTCCGCCCGCGCCGGGGCCGACAGCACTCCGCCGGTGGGCCACTGGTGCGACGGCGTGAGCACGACCGCGTCGGCGTCGGCCCGGTGGAGCGCGCCGACCTCGACGCCGTCCGGGCCCACCGGGACGCCGACCACCTCCAGACCGGCGGCGCGGGCCAGCACCAGGGCGTCGTCGTTCGACGAGGGGTCCTCCAGGGCGATCCGCCTGGCGCCGTGCTGGACGAGCACCTGGATCAGCAGCGCGATGCCCTGCCCGTAGCCGCCGCAGACGACCACGTGGCCCGGCGCGGCCGAGGTGCCGCGCACCCGGTTGAGGTAGTCGCACAGGGCCGTGTGCAGCTCCGGCACGCCACGACCGTCGAGGTAGGCGAACCGGTCGTTGGGCGTGGCGGTGAGCACGGCGCGGACCGAGCGCAGCCAGGCGGCCCGGGGGAACTGCGACACGTCGGTGCGCCCGTACCCGAAGTCGACCCGGAAGCCGGGGCCGTGCGCCGCCGGGGTCGCGGGGCCCGCGCCGGCGGCCACCGGCGGCATCGACGCGGCGACCTGCGTGTAGCCGCCCGACCGGCTGGCGAGGTAGCCCTCGGCGACGAGCTGCTGGTAGGCCTCCACGACCACGCCACGGGAGACGCCGAGCCCGGCCGCCAGGGTGCGGGAGGGCGGCAGCGAGGCGCCCGCCCGCAGCCGGCCGGCCCGGATGCCCGCGCGGATGGACGTCTCGATCTGCCGGTGCAGCGGCACCCCGGCGTCGCGGTCCAGCTCGATGAGCAGGTCCTCGGCCAGGCCGGAACCGGTCCTCGAACGCCCCATAGGATCGGACCCTACCGGCGGGCGCCCCGTCCGGCCAGGCTGTGCGACCTGGCGGGGCACGGCTCCCTTCGGCATCTCAGCACCCATCGCAGGAGGCGGCGGATGAACGGCACCGAGCCCGGGCAGGCGCCCCGGCACCGCACGACGACCGCGGGCCGCCGGGCGTGGCCATGCTGACGCAGGTCGCCGAGGGGGTGCTGATCCACCAGAGCATGTTCGTGCGGACCAACGCCGTCGTCGTGCGGGGCGCGGCCGGGGTGCTGCTCATCGACCCCGGCGTGACCGGCGCCGAGCTCGGCTGCCTCGCGGACGACCTGCACGGGCTGGGACAGCCCGTCGTGGCGGGGTTCTCCACCCATCCCGACTGGGATCACCTGCTCTGGCACCCCCGGCTCGGCCAGGTGCCCCGCCACGGCACGGCGCGCTGCGCGGCCGCCGTACGCGACCAGCTCGCGGACCCGGACGCGAAGGCCCGCGTCGCCGACCACCTGATCGGCACGGAAGTCGCCGGGCAGGTGCCGCTCGACCTGCTCGGCGACATCACCGGCCTGCCCGCCGGGACCGCGTACATCCCCTGGGACGGTCCCCGGGTCCGGATCGTCGAGCACCGGGCGCACGCGCCGGGCCACGCGGCGCTGCTGATCGAGGAACGCGGGGTTCTCGTCGCCGGCGACATGCTCTCCGACGTCCTGGTCCCGATGCTCGACCTGGACGCCGCCGACCCGGTCGAGGACTACCTGGAGGCGCTGCGGCTGCTGGAGGAGGTGGCGGGCGACGCGGGCGTCGTCGTCCCCGGTCACGGCTCCGCCGGCGGAGCGGGCCAGGTCCGCGCCCGGATCACCCTGGACCGGGCGTACGTGCACGCCCTGCGGGACGGCCACGAGCCGAGTGACCCCCGGATCGGGCCGTCGGCCGAGCCCGGCTGGGAATGGGTGAGCGACGTGCACACCGGGCAGCTCCAGCGCCTGGCCCGCCCCCGCTACCCGAGCACCGGGTAGTTCGCGCGGAACACGTGGTGCGGGTCACGAGCCCGCTTGATCTCCCGCAGCCGCGCGAGCGTCCCGGCGGAGAAGGACTGCGCCGCCGTGTCGCCGGGGGAGAGCATGGTGTACGGCTTGCGTCCGCTGACGCGGCTCTCCAGGTCGGCCACGACCTCGGCCTGCTTGGCGCGCGTCGCGTCGGCCGCGTGCGGCAGCCCGAGCCCCAGCAGCCCGAGCAGGTACGGCTCGGTCAGCGCGCCGCTCGCACCGGCACCGCCGCCCGGCTCGGCGAGCGCCCCGCCCAGATGCCTGATCTGCACGTTGATGAGCGGTTCGACCGGCTTGGCCAGCAGGCGCTCCACCGCGTCCGCGTCCAGGCCGGTGAGCAGCTCCGCCCGGGCGATGGACGGGGCCGGGTCGGTCGGCTCGGCGGTGATGCCGCCCAGCTCGGCAAGGGGGACGACGCCCCGGCTGTCGGAGAGCGCGCCCTCGATCTTGCCGAGGCGCGCCAGCAGGTCCTCGGCCCGGGCCGCCTCACCCAGGTAGGCCAGGTCCAGCGTCACCATCGGCGGCGCGCCGGGCGGCTGGAACCGGTTGATCCAGACGCTGAGCTCGCGCGGCGCCTCGGCGGTGATCTCCAGGAACGCGTCGTACACCTCCCCGGTCCGGTGCTGCGGCCAGATCACGCGCCCGCCGTACAGGACCGGCACCGGATACAGCTCCAGCTCGACGGCGGTCACCACCGCGAAGTCCCCGCCACCGCCGCGCAGCGCCCAGAACAGGTCGGGGTCGGACTCGGCGGTCACCCGGCCCGGCTCACCGTCGGCGTCCACGACGTCGAGGGCGCGCACGCTGTCGGAGGCGAAGCCGTACGCGCGGCTGAACCAGCCGATCCCGCCGCCCAGGGTGTAGCCGGTCACGCTGACCCCGGGCGCGCTGCCGGACAGGCCGGCCAGCCCCAGCGGGCCGGCCGCCGCCAGCACCTGCCCCCACTTCGCGCCCGCGCCCACCCGGGCCACGCGCTCCTCCGCGCGCACCTCCACCTCGTTCAACCGGCCGGTACGCAGCAGGATCACGCCTTCCACGTCACCCGAGGCGCCGTGGCCGCTCGGCTGCGCGGTCACCGTCAGGCCCGCCCGGCGCGTGTAGCGGACGAGCGCCGCCACGTCGCCGGCGTCCGCGGCCTCCGCCACGGCGGCCACCGGCTGCCCGACGGTCAGGTTCCACGCGGTGGCAGCCTGGTCGAAGCCGTCGTCACCGGGCAAAAGCACGCGCCCCTTGAGGGCGCCGCGCAGGTCGTTGCTCGTCATCAGCTGTCTTCCTGGTTCTCGTCAAGGTCAAGGCCGGCGAAATGGTTGTCGTGGGCTTCGTGGAGCCTGCCCTGGTCGCGCTCGGTCACGGTGGCGAGCCGCGCGAAGTACTCCTCCCGGGGCACGCCCGGTGAGAGGGCCATGAGGAGGGTGGCGGGCTCGGGGCGGTCCTTCCGGATCGCGTGCACGGCGCCCGCCGCGGCGTGCGCGGTGTCCCCGGCCCGCAGGGTCCGCCAGGCCCGCCCGTCGAAGTAGCCGACCTCGCCCTCCTCGACGACGAAGGTCTCGCTGAAGGTCGTGTGGAAGTGCGGGGAAGGGCCCCGGCTGGAGGGCGACATGCGCCACCTGTAGAGGCTCACGGTCCCGCCGGTCTCCGCCGGGGTGGCGAGGACCTCGATGACCGATCCGCCGGGGCCCAGCCGGATCGTTCGCGCCGGTGTCGGCTTCGTCTCCGTCATGCCCCGAGTCTCGTGACTCCGCGGCCCGCTCGCGCTCACTTCGGCCCTGGCCTAATGGTGTGGCCCGACAATGGGGAGATGATCCGCTACCGACTGGGCGCCGGGGCCGCGGGCGTGCGGTGGGCGATGTCGCCGATCCACGAGGTGGTCAGCCTCGCCCGGCTTCTGACCGAGCCACGGCGTCACCCGATGTTCCACCCGTGGCTGCGCCGTCGCCGCGATCGCCTGTCGGGGCTGGACCTGGGCGCGCTCACGATCTTCATGGCGGATGGCGCGTACCGGCCCGACTTCCTCGACCCGTCGCCGATGTCCAGCGAGCCGTCGTTCGAGGAGTGCGTGGCCGCCCTCCTCGCCACCCCGCTGGACCAGGTCCGCGCCGAGCTCGCCGACGCCGCGATCGGGCGGGAGGCCGGACTGGGCCACCGGCTGCTCGGCGACCCCGGCCGGGTCAGGGCGGAGGCCGCTTGCGCGGTGCGCCGCCTCTGGAAGGCGGCCGTGGAGCCGGAATGGCCGTCCATGCGGCAGGCGCTGCGGGCCGAGATGCTGGACCGGGCCCTCCAGGTCAACCGCGAGGGGCTGCGCGAGGTCCTTCCGCGCCTGCACCACTCGACGGCGCTGGAGGGCGACACCGTCACCGTCGCGTCGGCCGTCGACGTCGACGTCGACTGCCCGGACGGGCTCATCCTCGTCCCGTCGCTGTTCATCACGGACCGGGTGCAGTGCGCCACCTCCGCCCACTGGGCCCCGGCGATCTACTACCCGGCGTCCGGGCGTTACCTGTGGGCGGCGCCGGCCACGCCGCGATCCCTCGACCGGCTGCTGGGGACGACCCGGGCGGGCATCCTGGCCGCGCTCGTCACCCCGTTGCAGACGGGCGTGGTGGCCGGGCTGGTGGGCGTGACCGCCCCGACGGCCAGCGAGCACCTGACGGTCCTGCGCGACGCCGGGCTGATCGACAGCAGCCGGGCCGGCCGCACGGCCACACACGAGCTCACCGACGCCGGCCGCGCCCTCCTGGCCGCCGCCTCGCCGCACCCCCGCCGCCCTCGGTGAGCACGCCGGGGGCGGGACCGGCCGCGGGCGGAGCTGAGGAGGACGAGCGTGCGCCGCCGGCGTTCGCGGCTGGAGCCTGTCGCGCGGCGATCTCGCCCGCGCCATGCTCGACGTCCTGGCCGACCCCGCCACCCACCGCCGGGCCCTGGGCGTCGGCCCCGGCTGACGGTCAGCGGCGGTGCTGGTGCTGCTCCGGCAGGTGGCTGTCCGGGTGGACCCACAGCAGGACGTTGTCCGGCCGCGAGGCGCCGGGCCGCTCCCGCTGCCGCCGGAAGAACTCCAGCACCTCCCGGTCGGAGTGGCGCAGGCTGAAGTGGATCAGGACGAACAGCGTACGCGGGTTCGCCTCGACGATCGGGCGCAGCCGGCTCCACACCGTGTGCCCGACCCGGTCCGCGCGCTCCAGCTCGCCGTCCTCCAGGAAGGTGCACTCGGTGATGACGACCGGGTAGCCGAACAGCCAGGGGTTGCGCTCGAAGACGCGCACGTGCGTGTCACCCAGATAGGCGAAGAGCGGCCGGGTGGTCAGGGCGTCGACCTCGACGCCCTTCTCGCGTTCGCGCGCCATCAGGCGCCCGAACTCGGCGCCCCTGCCCCGCTCCGCCAGTGACCGCCGCAGCTCCTCGAACTCCGGCCGCAGCGCCTTGACCCGCTCCGAGAAGGCGTAACCGACGCAGGGCACCTTGTGCTCGCACTCCACCACGCGCACCCGGTGTCCCCGGCGCCCGAAGCCGAACTCGTCGCCCCCGGCCACGCCGTGCAGGCGGTGGCCCCCGGCCAGGGCGGGGTCGAACCCGGCCCCGTGGTTGAGCTCGGCGGAGGCGCGGATGTAGGACTCCGCGTACGGCACCGCCTCGGCGGGCAGGTAGACGTCCACGCCGGAGGGGTTGGCGGCCAGGTGGTCGAGGTCCTTGGCGTGGTCGTGGTGGGTGTGGGTGAGGAAGACCGTGTCCGGCCGCCGCCCCTCGCACAGGCCGGCGTCGAGGCAGCACCGCAGCTCGGGGATGTGGAAGAACGTCTTGTCGTTCGCCCGGGAGTAGCCGGTGAGGGTCAGCTCGGTGCCGGGGATCCGCCACGTCTTCCACTGCCGGAACGGGTGTCCCCGCTCCAGCCGGTCGGGGTGCTCTGCCTGGTTCATGTGGGTGTGGGCCGTTTCCGGGAGTTTCGGGCAGTCATGGGCGGGGCCGGGGAGAGGGGCGACGGTGCCGCCGCCTAGGCTTCAGGCTACCTGAAGGTTATGACCCCCTTCGCCTTGGAGGACACCCATGCCCAGTTCGTCTACGCCTGCCTTCTCCCGGCGCACCCTGGTCACCTCGCTCGTGGCGACCGCGGGCGCGAGCGGGGCGCTGGCCCTCACGGGAGACGACGCGCCGGCCACCCCGTCGAGGCAGGCGGCCCCGGAGCGGCGTCACGAGACGCAGCAGCCCGGCATCGCCACGCCCCAGCAGCTCTACGCCTGCTTCGCCGCCTTCGACCTCGAGAGCGCCGGCCCCAAGGGCAAGCCCCTGCCCACCGAACGGATCGCCGTCAACTTCCAGCGCCTCATGGAGCACTGGAGCGCCGCCGCCGAACGGCTCATGCGGGGCCGCCCCGCCGGGCCGCTCCCGTCCAGCCGCCCCGGCATGCCTGCCGACACCGGCATCGCCGACGGCCTGCCGCCCTCCCGGCTGACCGTGACGTTCGGCCTCGGACCCGAGCTGTTCGGCCGCATCGGCCGTAAGAAGGAGCGGCCCCGGCACCTGCGCCGGCTGCCGGCCTTCTCCACCGACCAGCTCCAGCCCGCCTGGAGCGGCGGCGAGCTGTTCGTGCAGATCTGCGGCGACGACCCGCAGAGCATCAGCCACGCCTTCCGCGCCCTGCGCGGCCGCGCCCCCGGCCTCGCCCGGCTGCGCTGGAGCCAGCAGGGCTTCCTCGGCCGGTTCGGCGACGCCACCCCGCGCAACCTGTTCGGGCACAAGGACGGCACCGCCAACCCCAGGCCGGGCACCGCCGCCTTCGACGACGCCGTACGGGTCACCGCCCCGGACGAGCCGTCCTGGTTCACCGGCGGCACCTACCTGGTCTTCCGCAAGATCCGGATGGACCTGCCCACCTGGGACACCTCCACCGCCGACAAGCAGGACCGGTCCATCGGCCGCCGCCGCGACAACGGCGCCCCGCTCAGCGGCGGCCACGAGTTCACCCCCGCGGACTTCGGCAAGAAGGGGCCCGACGGCAAACCCCTCATCCCAGCCGACTCCCACGTGGCCCTGGTCCACGGCATCCCCATGCTGCGGCGCTCGTACAACTACGACTACGCCTTCCAGGCGCCGCCCGCGCCGGACGCCGGCCACGAGCACCCCGGGGGCGACAAGCCCGGCCACAGCCACGACGACCCGCTGCACGACCACGCCGGGGCCGGGCACAACAGCTACGACACCGGCACCCTGTTCTGCGCCTACCTGCGGGACCCTGGCGACTTCGTCCGCGCCCAGCGCAAGATGGCCGACGCCGGCGACCGGCTCAACGCCTTCATCCAGCACACCGGCAGCGCCGTCTTCGCCATCCCCCCGGCGGTCCGGCCCGGCCGTTCCCTCGCGGACGCGCTGTTCCCCGCCCGCTGACCCCGGACCGCGCCCCGGGGGCAGGGCGGACGCGGTGCGGGAGCCGTCCCGGGGTCAGCCCCGCTCGCCCAGGTCCAGGCGGTCGAGCAGCCCGGCGGCGGTGAAGGCGGCCACCAGCTCGTCGCGCCCCTCGGTGAAGTGCGCCCAGCTGTCCGCTCGACGAGTTCGAGCGAGGCGTTGTCGCCGCTGACGTAGACGGTGGGCAGGCCATCCCCGGTCAGGACGAACCCGACGACCTGCCCGGTGAACGGCTCGACGTCCTCGCGGGCGCCGGGCCCGTGGACGGCGGGCACGCCGGTGACCGTGACCGTGCCGCCGCCGGGGCGCTCCAGCTCGACCGCCTCCCAGTCGGCCAGCCCCCTGGCCCCGCCGCCCAGGCGCTGGCCGCCTCCGGGCGTGGTGAGGGTCCGCGGGACGCCGGCGAGCAGCGCCCGGCCGGAGACGTCCAGGTTGTCGGGGTGCTCGTCGTGGGAGAGCAGGACCACGTCGATCCGGCCCAGGTCGGCCGGGGCGGCGGCGGAGGGGCCGTCTTGGTCGGCCGGCCGCGCGGCACGAGGTAGTCGCGGGGGCGTCGAAGGTCGGGTCGGTCAGGAAGCGCAGGCCGCCGTACTCGAACAGGGCGGTCGGGCCGCCGAGGACGCCGCGCCGGGAGCGGCGGACCACCTCGCCCTCGACTTCGCCAACAGCGCCGTCGCGCTGCCCGGAGGGCGGTTCGTCGACCTTCTCGGCACCCCGGAGGCGGCGAACCGGTGGCTGGCCGAGCGCGGCCTGGCTCCGGCCGACGCCGGCGTGCGGGAGATGTGCGCGACGCAGCTGCGTTCGCTGCGCGAGCACGTCAGGTCGCTGTTCGCCGCCCGCGTGGCCGGGGTGCCCGCTCTGCCCGCGGCGCTGTCGGCCGTCAACGACGCGCTGAGCAGGGCGCCCACGGCGGCGCTGCTGTACTGGGACGACCGGCGCGGCCCGTACCGCGCGGCGCCGTGCCCGGTCAACGAGATCCTCGACCGCGCGCTCGCGGCTCTCGCGGCCGACGCGGCCGACCTCCTCACCGGCCCGGACGCCGGCCGCCTCAGCTCGTGCGGGGCCGCGCCCTGCAACCGCTTCCTGCTGAGCCGCGGCCGCCGCCACTGGTGCTCCGTCCGCTGCGGCGACCGCGCCCGCGCCGCCCGCGCCTACGCCCGCCGCGCCCGCTCGCAGGCCGGCTGACCCCGCAGCCGGGGGTTCTCGCGTCCTCCGTTTCCCCCGGTGGGGGATATATCCACCTGTGTGACAGGCGGGGCCACATATATGCGTTGACTGGGGCGGAGCTGGTGGCGTTCCATTCAGGATGGCTGCCATTGCCGGGGGGTCTCGGGCGGCCGCACGCGGCGCGGACGGAGGCGGAGCATGCGCTATCGGCTCGACCCGGCGGCGGAGGCGCAGGCCGTACGCGGCAACCTGATCGGCGCCCTCTACACCGGCGGCATCGCCTGGCTGGTCTCCTCCTACATGAGCGGCCGGATCCCCGCCGTGACCGTCGTCGTGCGGATCCCGCGCGACTTCGAGCTCTTCCCCTGGCTGGCCGGCGGCACCGGCGTGATCTCCGCGCTGTTCACGATCGCGCTGGCCGCGAGCGTGGTCCGCTGGCAGATCGCGCTGTCGCAGCGGCGGCAGGCGCGCGATCCGGTCAAGGCGCTGCTGCTGCCGCCCACGGCCCAGCACGGCGCCGCCCTGCGCCAGTCACGGCCCGGCCGCACCACGGTGGGCAACGTCGCGCTGCTGGCCGTGCCGTGGGTGGTGTTCCCGCTGGTGATCGTCGCGCTGGGCACCCAGCTCGTCCCCGAGCGGATGGGTTCGCGCGCGGAGGAGGCGATCTGGGTCGCCGGCCTGGCCGGCGGGGTCGGGCTGGCCGTGCTCGTCGTCGTCGCCGTCGACGTCACGCGCCGGCAGCTGCTGGCCTGGCAGGTGCGCAGGCTCTCCCAGGACCCGGCCTTCGCCGCGCTGATGCCGCCCGCCACCGCCACCCCGGCCCAGTACCGGGCCCCGGTCATCCCCGAACTGAGGATCACCTACTACGATCCGCCCCCGAGCATCACCTTCGGCCTGCCCAAGGTCACCGCCGAGCGCAACGTCTTCGGCCGGCCCCCGCTGGACATCGCCTACTTCCGGCTGTTCGAGAACGAGTTACGGGTGCGCGACTTCGTCAAAGGGGCCTTCCGCCGCTGCGGGCACGTGCACCTGCTGCGCAGCGCCGCCTCCGTGAGCTACTCCGAGCTGGCCCGGGCGCGGCGCACCGGGACGCTCAAGAACCTGTTCATCACCTCCGACCGGCGCATGCTGCGGGCGCTCGGCGCGCGGTCCACCGAGCCGCTGCCCAGCGGGTTCCGCACCATCAGGGGGACCGGCGGCAAGGGCGTGCGCGTCTGGGACCGCAAGGGCAGCTACCCCTTGTCCGCCTATCTGTGCCACGGGAGCTACTGGAAACGCGCCGTCGACACCCTGCTGGAGCTCGCCGACCTCGTCGTCATCGACCTGTCGGGCTTCCAGAAGGAGAACGTCGGCACCGGCTACGAACTCCAGCGCGTCATCGACCGCTACCCCGTCCACCGCGTCGTCGTCCTCGCCGACACCGGCAGCGACACCCGCTATCTGGCGACCCACATCAGGCACGCCTGGGCGCGGATGGCCCCCGGCTCGCCCAACTCCGGGGACGGCGCCAGGACCCTGCTGGTCAGCCGGATCGCCATCGGCGGCCCGGCGGCCACCCACCACCTGCTGGCCTACGCGCTCCAACGACTGAGGTGATCGAGGATGTCCGCCCCCGGCAACGACCTGGCTCCCGTGATCGAGCTCTACAAGGTCGCGGTGGAGATGGCCGACCGGGTCTCGGCCCGGCGCACCCTGGCCAACGCCTTCTTCCTGTCCGTCCAGAGCACGCTGCTGTCGGTCGCCGCGCTGTCGCTGTTCACCGGTGTCAGGCCGTGGCCGGTCCCGGTGGTGTTCGCGCTGGTCGGAGTGGTGCTGTCGGGCACCTGGTGGGTGCAGTTGCGCAGCTACCGCGATCTCAACCGGGCCAAGTTCGCCGTCATCAACGAGATCGAGCTGCAACTGCCCGTGCAGCCGTTCGGCAGCGAGTGGCAGGCGCTCCTGGCCAGCCGGACCGGGCCGCTGCGGGGCCGCTACGCCGACCTCGGCAGCACCGAGCGGATCGTGCCCGGCGTGTTCGTGCTGCTGCATCTGCTGCTGATGGCGGGCAGACTCCTGGCATGACCTACCTGGACGCGGACGCGCGCCTCATCCGGAGCCTGCTGCCCGCCGGAGCCGCCCCGCCGGACGACGCCACCGGGCTGTTCGTCCTGTACGCGGTGCTGCTGCGGGCCAAGGGCGAGGCGGTGAGCGCCGAGGACGTCCACGACGCCTGGTCGGCGTGGATGAGCACGCGCGATCCCGGCCACCCGGCGCTCGTCCCGTACGCCGACCTGCCGCCCGCCACGCGCGCGGCCGACGAGCCGTACGCCGAGGCCATCCGCGCGGCGGCCGCCCGGCGCCGCCGCTGACCCGGGCGGGCGGCGGGCCGGGGGCCGTCAGCCGGTGCTGGTCCAGACGGGCAGGGTCAGCACGGTGTGCATGCGGCGCAGCTCGTCGCGGTGCAGGGCGCTCAGGCGGGTCAGCACCTGCTCGCCCTCCGGCGTCACCAGGACGCGCACGGCGCGGCCGTCGTCGGGGTGGGCCTCCCGCCTGACCAGGCCCTGCGACTGGGCGCGGTTGACCAGCTCGACGACGCTGTGGTGGCGGAGCTGGAGCCGGTCGGCGAGCTCGCGCACGGTCGCCCACTCCCGCCCGGGGAAGCCCTTCAGCGCCAGCAGCAGCTGGTATTGCTGCGGGGTGAGGCCGTCGGCGCGCACCGTCTCCTCGCTGAAGCGCAGGTAGCTGCGGATCCCGAAGCGGAAGCGGGCCAGCGCCTCGAAGTCCTGCTTGGTCAGGGGCGGGCTCTCATGGTCGGACACCGGACAAGTCTATCGCGTCACGAGGTGACGTGCGGCGCAGCGACAGTACATCACTCCAGGTCAACGTGATGAAAGACCGCCCATGTTCACCCGATTTCTATCGTGTTACGATGCAAATGCGTCCTGGGGAGGTATCGTGCTCAGTGATCGAGATCGCGAAGTGCTGCGGGAGATCCAGTGCCGGCTGCTGGCCGACGATCCGGCTTTCGCGCGGGACTTCTCGACCGACGCCCGGCTTCTCGGGGACGACGCCCCGTCCGGCGACCCGGCCACGTCCGCCTTCACGCTGCCGCTCCTGCTCAGCCTGGGGCTCGGCGTGCTCTCCCTGGCAGGCGGGTCGGGCGTCGGCGGGCTGGTGTTCTCCGGTATGGCCGCCGGCTTCTGGTGGCTGCGCGAGCGCCACGACGCGGGCACGTACGGGCCCTGAGCGCGCGTACGGGACACCGGCAGGATCCGGCCATCGATGCCCCGCCGGCCGCACGGGGCGGATATCGGAGGAACAAATGATCGCCATCGTCGCCGTGCTGGGCACGGTCCTGGCGCCGGCCGCCCTGGGGCTCGGCCTCGGCGTGCGGGTCGTCAAGCATAAACGGGCCACGCCGCCCGAACAGGCCCCGGAGGCCGCGCCGGGTGAGCCGGAGGAGCCGCCCGCCCTCCCGGCGCGGCCTGAGCTGACCCCGGACAGCGTGCCGGGCCAGCGGCTCCCCACCGAGCGGAGCGTCGCCCGATGAGCCGGCCCGCGGAGCTGAGACGGCACGCCAGGACCTCGGCCGCGCGCCCCAGGGACGGTGAGACCCCGCACACCCTCACCGGCGAGCACGCCCAGCTCCTGGCCCAGGTCACCGCCCGCGCCCGGGCCCTGCTCGCGGCGGCGGCCCGGGGCGGCTCCCCGGAGCGGGAGGCCCGCGCCCTGACCGCCTACCTGCGCGCCGAGGTGATCCGGCAGATCAGGGACGAGGAGTGGCTGCTGTTCCCCGCCTACGGCGCCGCGCCCGCGCTGTCACGGCTGACCCGCGACCACGCCCGGCTGCGCGCCGCCGTCGACGCGATCACCCGGGCGGCCTCGGACTCCTGCCCGCCGGCGCGGCTCGCGACCCTCACCCGCGACCTGCTCACCCAGCTCGGACGCCACTTCGCCACCGAGGAACGCGTCCTGGCCGCGCTCGGCCGACCGGCCGCCGCGACCGCCGCGCTCGGCGCGCAGCCGCACCGCTGGTTCCCGCTCACCGAGGGGCCGGTGATCGACCTGGACACGCTGCCCCAGGCCGCGGCCGCCGACGCCGTACGCGACCGGCTGCGCAGGCTCGGCCGCGACGAGGCGGTCGAGCTGCGCTCCGGCCACGACCTCAACCTGCTGTGCTGGCAGCTGGCCGACGGCGACTACGGCTTCACGTACCTGAGCGAGGGGCCCGGCGAGTGGCGCGTCCGGGTGCGGCGGCGCTGAGGCGGGGCGGGGTCAGCCGCACGGCCACGGCCCGCCGCGGGGTTCTAGGGTGGAGGCGTGCTGAAGGCGTGGGCCGGGGTGGCGGGGGAGTCGCGGGCGGCGCTCGCCGTGGGGGCGGAGCTGGTGGCCCGCTGGAGCGAGCCGCACCGGCGCTACCACGACCTGGCCCACCTGCGCGCGGTGCTGTCCGCCGTCGGCCTGCTGGAGGGCTCCGCCGCCGACCCCGTGGCGGTGCGGCTGGCCGCCTGGTTCCACGACGCCGTCTACGACGGGCGGCCCGGCTGGGACGAGGAGCGCAGCGCCCAGCTCGCCCAGGCCAGGCTGCCGCGCTGCGGCGTGCCGCCGTCGCGGGTGGCCGAGGTCGCCAGGCTGGTCCGGCTGACCGCCGCGCACGACATCGTCACCGCCGGCGACCGCGACGGCGCGGTGCTGTGCGACGCCGACCTGGCCGTCCTCGGCGGCGACGGCTACGCCGCCTACGCGCGGGCGATCCGCCAGGAGTACGCGCACGTGCCCGACGACCTCTTCAGGCGGGGCCGGGCCCAGGTGCTGCGCCGGCTGCTGGCCGTACCGGAGCTCTATCGCACGCCCGCCGCGCGGGAGCTGTGGGAGGAGCGGGCGCGGGCCGCGATGGCGCGCGAGCTCGCCGAGCTCAGCGGGGCTTGCGGCGGCGCAGCCCCGAGGCGATGAGGCGGTGCAGCAGCTCGCGCGAGCTGACCGGATGCGCGCCGAGCGACACCGCGTGCGCGTGCGCCGTCTCCGGCACGTCGTAGTGGTCGCGGTCGAACGCGCGCCCGGGCACGCCGAGCCGCACCGCGAAGGCGTGCAGCTCGTCCAGCGAGCTGTCGCTGACCAGGTGGGACCAGAGCAGGCCGCGCGGCCCGGGGAAGTTGGGCGGGTCGATGAGCACCGTCACGACGTCAAGGGTAGAACCCGCCCGCGCACGGTGAGCTCGCCCAGGTCGTCCACCACCACATCCACGTCGCGCGCGAGGCCGGGGCCGTCGCGGTCGACCGCCACCACCAGCCCGAACCCGCCCCTGCGGGCCGCCTCGATCCCCGGCAGCGCCGCCTCCACCACCGCCGCCCGGACCGCGGGCAGCGCCAGCCGGCGCACCGCCTCCAGGAACAGCGCCGGGTCGGGCTTGCCCGGCAGGTTCATCAGCGCCGCGTCACTCCCGTCGACCAGCACGTCGAACAGGTGCGTCACGCCCGCCGCCCCGACCAGCCTGCGCCCGTGCAGGCTGGCCGACACCCCGGCGGTACGGGCCCCGCGCCGGCGCAGCTCGTGCAGCAGCGCCACGGCGGCGGGGAACGCGGCGACGCCGTACTTGTCCACCTCGGCGAGGAACAGCTGGTCCTTGGCCAGGCCGAGCCCGTGCACGGTCGGCGCGCCCGGCGGGTCGTCGGCCGCGCCCTCGGGCAGCGTGATGCCGCGCGAGGCCAGGAACGTGCGCACCCCGTCGAGGCGCGGACGCCCGTCGACGTGGCGCAGGTAGTCGCCGCGGATGTCGAACGGCTCGCAGCGGCCGCGCAGGAACGCGTCGAAGACGTGCTTCCAGGCGGCCGCGTGCCCCCGGGCGGTGTCGGTGACCACGCCGTCGGTGTCGAACACGACGGCGCCGATCGCCGTCAGGTCGATGACAGGATCGCTCACACCGCGAACGTAACCCCTCTACCAGGCGACGGGTAGCTTCTCCACGCCGTAGACGATGGCCAGCTTGCGCCACGGGATCTCCCCGGCCACGTGCAGCCCGGGGAAGCGGCGCAGCAGCGCCGGGAAGGCGATGCGCATCTCCATCTGGGCCAGCGGCGCGCCGATGCAGCGGTGGATGCCGTGCCCGAACGCCAGGTGCGAGCCCGCGGTCGGGCGGCCCGGCTTCACCTCGTCCATGTCGTCGCCGAGGTTCGGGTCGCGGTTGGCCGCGGCGAGCGAGCACAGCACCATCTCGCCCTTCTTGATCTGGTGCCCGTGCAGCTCCAGGTCGTCGCGGGCGAAGCGCGGGAAGGCCACCTGCACGACCGTCATGTAGCGCAGCAGCTCCTCGACGACGTCGTTGACGTAGCCGTCGACCTCGCGCACCTTGGCGGCCTGCTCGGGGTTCTCCAGCAGCCACAGCGTGCCGAGCGCGAGCATGCTGGTGCTCGTGTCGTGCCCGCCGGTCAGCAGGCCGTCGGCCATGCTGGCGAGCGTCCGGTCGTCGAGCTCGTCGCCATGCTCGCGCAGCAGCTGGCCGAGCAGGCCCTCGCCGGGGTTCTGCCGCTCACGGGCGACCAGGTCGACCAGGTACGTCATCGCGTCGTTGATCGCCTGCAGCGACGCCTCGGGCCCGGCGGTGAAGTCGAACCGGTCCGTGCTGAGCTTGACGAAGTCGGCGCGCTCCTCGTACGGGACGCCGAGCAGCTCGCACACGACGAGCGACGGGATGGGGAGCGCGAACTCCTCCATCAGGTCCACCGGCGAGCCCTTGGCCGCCATCCGGTCCAGGTGCTCCTCGACCATCGCCTCGATCCGCGGCTCCAGCCTGCGCAGTCGCCGCATGGTGAACTCGGGCGTCAGGTACTTGCGCAGCCGCGTGTGCTCGGGCGGGTCGCGGAAGCCGAGGCCGCCCGGGTCCTCCTGGTTGGAGCCCAGGCCGATGACGCCGGCGAAGTCGTTGCTGAAGCGCTCGTGGTCGCCGAGGACGCCACGCACGTCGTCCCACCGCGTCACCAGGTAGACCGTCTGGCCGCCCGGGATCTCCATCGGGAAGACCGGGTGCTCGGTCCGGATGCGGGCGAGTTCGGCCGCCGGGTCGAACCCGTCGCGCATGAACTGGACGAGCGGGAACTCTGAGTCTGACATCGAAATCCGTCCTGCTGGGATACATCACACCATGTTGGGATAAATCCCTCGATAGATGGTCCCATCCATGACGGGTGGCTGGTGCCCTCCGAAAGGACGAGATTTCATCTCACCTGATGATGAGATTCCGTCCCGCCGACCGCAAGTGTCCTGGTCACCTCGTCCGGCGGTCCCCGCCTCCCGTGACGGCACGGAAGGTAGCTGTCCGGTACGAACCCCGCTTCTTGTGCTGCTCCTGGGGCGTACGGGGAAAGACGGGCAAACCGGGGCGGCAGGCGGCGTTTGGCGTACAAGATGGCGACATTCTGCGATGATCTCGTCGTTTGGAGCCCGAGACTGAGCCTCACGGATAGTGACTGATGCCCACATTCGAGGAAATAGCGGCCTTCATCACAGAGAAGCCGCTCGCGACCGCCGTCATCGCCGTTCTCACGCTGGCCGGGCTGGGGCTGGCCTTCCTGGTCCTGCGCGTCGTCTGGCGCGCCACCGCCTGGCTCGTCGCCCGCTACGTCGCCCCCCGCCCCATCGAGGACCTGCTGACCATCGTCGCCGCGTCCATCGCCACCGGCGTCTCGGCCCAGGGCATGTGGCGCTTCTCCGGCGACGTCCTCGGCCTCGACGGGCCGCTGCGGCTGCTGCTGTTCGCCTTCATCGAAGTCGCCATCATCACCTCCGCCGTACGCGCCCGGCGCAACATGCGCGAGAACTACTCCGCCGGCATCGACGGCATCGCCGTGTGGGCGCTGACCTGCCTGACCGCCGTGCTGTCCAGCATGGACGCGCGCAGCCTCCCCGAAGCGATCTTCCGGCTCGCCGCCCCGCTCGTCGCCGCCTGGCTGTGGGAGCGCGGCATGGCCATCGAACGCCACCGCATCCGCGGCACCGGGCGCATCAACTGGCGGCTCACCCCCGAACGGCTCCTCGTCCGCCTCGGCCTGGCCGAGGTCAGCGACCGCACCGCCAGCGAGGTCGACGCGCACCGCAGGCTCACGCGCGTCGCCCTGGCCGCCAAGCGCGCCAAGGCGCTGCGCGAGTCAGGCGGCTCCGAACGCAAGATGCGCGCCGCCCTCGCCAAGCTCGACAAGGCCATGGACCAGGCCGTCGAGCACACCGGCCTCGCCGTCGACCAGGCCCGCCAGGAAGCCCTGCTCGCCCAGATCGCCGCCCTCTACAACACCTCCGCGCTCATCGACGCCGCCCCCCGCGTGCCCTGGGAGCCCGACCCCGACCACCAGCCCGTGCCCGCCCGCCCCGCACTCCCCCCGGCCCTGGCCGAACTCGTCGACGAGGAGGACGAGGACGTCGACGTGCTCGACGCCACCCCCCAGGTCGTCGACACCGCCCAGCGGGCCGCGCTCATGCGGGCCGCCCGCGCCTACTGGGACCGGCAGATCGCCAAGGGCATCGTCCCGCGCACCGTCGACATCGCCCAGGAGATCGGCATCTCGCTCGCCACCGCGCGCGAGTATCGTGCCCTGTGGAAGCTGGAGCCGCGGGCCCACGCCCTCATCGAGGCGCTGTTCCACCAGCACGGCATCGTCGACACCGGCGCCTTCCCCGCCATCGCCGACGACGGGCGGGTGCTGACCAAGTCCTGAACGGAACGGGGGCGCCAGGGTGCGCGAGCGGACGCTCGAACGGGTCAGGAAACTGCTGGCCAAGGCCGAGCGTACGGACAACGAGCACGAGCGGGCCACGTTCATGGCGGCGGCCACGGCGCTCATGGCCAAGTACGGCATCGACGCCCTCGACCCCGAACAGCCCCGCCGGCGGCCCGGCGACCGCATCGTCACCCTGCCCGGGCCGTGGGCCAGGGAGAAGGCCCGGCTCGTCAGCCTCGTCGCGCAGGCGCTGCGCTGCCGGCCGCTGCTCATCGGGCGCGGCGACGGCGGGCACCGGGTGCACGTCTTCGGCTTCGCCGCCGACCTGGAACGTGCCGAACTGCTCGCCACGTCGTTGCTGCTCCAGATGGCCTCCGGGCTGGCCCGCGTCCGGCTGCCCGACGGGGTCGACGCCGTCCGCGCCTACCGCCGCTCCTGGCTGCTCGGCTTCACCGACGAGGTCTACCGGCTGCTGAGCGAGGCCGAACGGCGCGCCGAGGACGAGTCGCCCGTCGCCGGCACCGCCCTGGTCCTCGCCGACCGCCGCGCCGAGGTCGACCGCGCCGTCTCCGCCGTCTACCCGCGCGTCCGCCTCAGCGTCCCCCGCACCAGCGGCACCGGCTACCGCGACGGCGTCGCCGCCGGCCGCCGCGCCGACCTCAGCCGCACCGGCGTCCCCACCCCACCGACCCGCCAACTCCCCTGACCCCCGCCAGGCCCGGCCACTGACCACCCCTCCCGGAGGCCGCGACTTCCGGGGGGTGGCCGTCTCCTGGTGGGACGCGCGTCTGGGGGAGGGGGCGCCCTCTGGGGGAGGCGGCCCTTCCCAGGCGTACGGCCCCTTCCGAAGGCCCGCCCCCGTCCAGGAGGCCCGCCCCCTCGCGGAGGCCGTGACCTCCGTGGGGTGGCCGTCTCCTGGTGGGACGCGCGTCTGGGGCCGGGGGCAGGTGGGTCAGTTCAGGGCGGCGGAGACGAGGGAGCGGGCCTCCTCCTGGACCTGGGCGAGGTGGTCGGGCCCCTTGAAGGACTCGGCGTAGATCTTGTACACGTCCTCGGTCCCCGACGGCCGGGCCGCGAACCAGGCGCTGGCCGTGGACACCTTCACCCCGCCGAGGCTCGCCCCGTTGCCCGGCGCGGCCGTCTGCACGTCGGTGATGGACTCGCCGGCCAGGGTGGAGGCCGTCACCTGGTCGGCGGACAGCTTGCCGAGCACCGCCTTCTCCTCCCGGGTGGCGGGCGCGTCCACCCGCGCGTAGGCGGGCTCGCCGTAGGCGGCGGTGAGGTCGCGGTAGTGCTCGCTCGGCGACCTGCCGGTGACCGCGCGGATCTCCGAGGCGAGCAGCGCCAGGATGATCCCGTCCTTGTCCGTGGTCCACGGCGACCCGTCGCGGCGCAGGAACGACGCCCCGGCGCTCTCCTCGCCGCCGAACCCGAGCGACCCGTCGAGCAGCCCCGGCACGAACCACTTGAACCCCACCGGCACCTCGTACAGCCGCCTGCCGAGCGACGCGGCGACGCGGTCGATGATGCCGCTGCTCACCATCGTCTTGCCGACGCCGGCGTCGCCGGGCCAGCCGTCGCGGTGCCCGTACAGGTAGGAGATGGCGACGGCGAGGTAGTGGTTGGGGTTCATCAGCCCGTCGGGCGTGACGATCCCGTGCCGGTCGGAGTCGGCGTCGTTGCCGGTGGAGATGTCGTACGCGTCGCGCCCGGCGATGAGGGACGCCATCGCGTACGGCGAGGAGCAGTCCATGCGGATCTTGCCGTCCCAGTCGAGCGTCATGAAGCGCCAGGTGGGGTCGACGAGCGGGTTGACCACGGTGAGGTCGAGCCGGTGCCGTTCGGCGATCTCCCCCCAGTAGGCCACGGCGGCGCCGCCGAGCGGGTCGGCGCCGATGCGCACGCCGGAGGCGCGGATGGCGTCGAGGTCGATGACGGAGGGCAGGTCGTCGACGTAGGAGCCGAGGAAGTCGTGCCGTCCGGCCTCGGCGAGCGCCTTGGTGTAGCTGACCCGGGGGACGTTCTTGAGCCCGGCGGCCAGCAGGCGGTTGGCCCGGTCCTGGATCCAGGAGGTGGCGTCGGAGTCGGCCGGGCCGCCGTGCGGCGGGTTGTACTTGAAGCCGCCGTCGGAGGGCGGGTTGTGCGACGGCGTGATCACGACGCCGTCGGCGAGGCCGGTGGTGCGGCCGCGGTTGTGGGTGAGGATGGCGTGCGACACGGCGGGCGTGGGCGTGTAGCCGTCGCGCGAGTCGATCAGCACCCGCACCCCGTTGGCGGCGAGCACCTCCAGCGCCGACACGCGGGCGGGCTCCGACAGCGCGTGCGTGTCGATGCCCAGGTAGAGCGGCCCGTCGGTGCCCTGCGCCTGCCGGTATTCGCAGATGGCCTGGGTGGTGGCCAGGATGTGGTCCTCGTTGAAGGCCGTCTTCAGCGACGACCCGCGATGTCCCGAGGTGCCGAACGCCACCCGCTGCGCGACCTCGCCGGGATCCGGCTTCAGCGTGTAATAGGCGGTCACCAGCCTGGCGACGTCGACCAGGTCGGCGGGCTGAGCGGGCTTCCCCGCGCGTTCGTGGGTCATGGAGCCACTTTACAAATCGCCGCCCGCACGGCTCCGCCAACACCCTGGGTGATCGGGTTAGACTCGCGCCTGCGGCCACCAGAATGGAGTTCTGTAGCGATGCGATTCGGACTTCTGATCAACGAGCCCCAGGGGGACGACCCGTTCGCCGAGCTGAGCGAGCGGATCGCCCAGGCGGAGAGCGACGGGTTCGACTCGGCCTGGATGTCGAACATCTTCGGCCTCGACGCGCTCACCGCGCTGGCCGTCGCCGGCAGCCGGGCGGGCGGCGGGATCGAGCTGGGCACCGGCGTGGTGCCGACCTATCCGCGCCACCCGGTGGTGCTCGCGCAGCAGGCCATGACCGTCAACGCGGCGCTCGGCGGGCGGCTGGCGCTCGGCATCGGGCTGTCGCACAAGGTGGTCATCGAGGACGTGTTCGGCTACAGCTACGACCGCCCGGCCCGGCACATGAAGGAGTACCTGGAGATCCTGCTGCCCGCCACCCGCGGCGAGCAGGTCTCCTACGGCGGCGAGACGCTCCGCGCGAACGTGCGCCTGGGCACGCCCGGCGCGGGCCTGCCGGTGCTCGTGGCGGCGCTCGGCCCGCGCATGCTCAGGCTCGCCGGCACCGTCGCCGACGGCACCGTGCTCTGGATGACCGGCCCGAAGACCGTCGCCGGCCACATCGCCCCCACGATCAACGCCGCCGCGGAGGAGGCCGGCCGCGAGCGGCCGCGCATCGTCTGCACGCTGCCGGTCTGCGTCACCGACGACGCCCCCGCCGCGCGGGCGCGCGCCGACGAGATCTTCGCGATGTACGGCAAGCTGCCCTCCTACCGGGCCATGCTGGACCGCGAGGGCGCCGAGGGACCCGGCGACGTGGCGGTCATCGGTGACGAGGACTCCGTCCGGGAGCAGATCGAGGGCCTCGCCGCGGCCGGGGTGACCGATTTCGTGGCCTCCGTCTACGGCGACCGCGAGCGCGCCCGGCAGGTGCTCCTCGGCGCGTCCCGTGGGTGAGCGGCGGGCGCCTGCCTAGACTCCGCAAAGGTGAAGCGCTTGCTGCATGGCATCGACGTGTCCAACTGGCAGGGCTCCGTCGACTGGGCTGACCACGCCCGGTCCGGAGTGGCGTTCGCCTTCGCCAAGGCCACCGAGGGAGGAGACTGGACGGACCGGTGGTTCGCCCGCAACTGGGACGGCATGCGGGAGAACTGGATCGTCTGCGGCGCCTACCACTTCGGCCGGCCCAAGGGCGACCCGGAGCAGCACGCGCGCCACTTCCTGGGCACGATCCGGCAGGCGGGCGGGCTGCGCCGCGGCGACCTGCTCGCGCTCGACCTGGAGACGGGCGACGGGCTCAAGCCGGACGAGGTCGCCCGCTACGCCCGCCGCTGGTGCCGGGCGGTCGAGCGGCAGGCGGGGGTGCGCCCGTTCATCTACACCTTCCAGTCGTTCGCCGGCGCGGGCAACTGCGCCGGCCTGGCCGAATACCCGCTGTGGATCGCCAGCCCGCACCATCCGCGCGGCAGGCCGGCCGTGCCGAGACCGTGGCGCGAGTGGACCATCCACCAGCACGCCAACAGCCCGATCGACCGCAACGTGTTCGAGGGCACCCGCCGGGAGCTGACCAGGCTGGGGTACGACCCGCGATAGCATCGGAAACCACCGATCCGCGTGCTATCCCAGGGAGTCACCGTGTCAGCCGAGCTACGCATCACCCTCGCCGGAGCCGAGCGTGTGGTCGCGGCCGGCACGACGGCCGGCGAGGCCCTGGAGGCCGACGGGCGCGCCGTCGTCGCGGCGCGCGTCAACGGCGAGGCGCGCGACCTGGCCCACCCGCTGGCCGACGGCGACGTGGTCGAGCCCGTCGAGGCGTCCAGCGAGGAAGGCCGGGCGATCATCCGGCACTCCACCGCCCACGTGATGGCCCAGGCGGTGCAGGAGCTGTTCCCCGAGGCCAAGCTGGGCATCGGCCCGCCGGTCGACAACGGCTTCTACTACGACTTCGACGTCGACCAGGCGTTCCAGCCCGACGACCTCAAGCGCGTCGAGAAGCGCATGCGCGAGATCGTCAAGCAGGGCCAGGTGTTCTCCCGCCGCCCCGTCACCGACGACGAGGCGCGCGAGGAGCTCGCCGACGAGCCCTACAAGCTGGAGCTCATCGGCCTCAAGGGCGGCGCGGCCGACGAGGAGGCCGTCGAGGTCGGCGCCGGTCAGCTGACCATCTACGACAACCTCGACGCCAAGACCGGCGAGCTCCACTGGAAGGACCTGTGCCGCGGCCCGCACGTGCCGTCGACCCGGTCCATCCCGGCTTTCAAGCTCATGCGCTCCGGCGGCGCCTACTGGCGCGGCAGCGAGAAGAACCCGCAGCTCCAGCGCATCTACGGCACCGCCTGGGAGTCCCGCGACAAGCAGGACGAATACCTCAAGCTGCTGGAGGAGGCCGAGAAGCGCGACCACCGCAAGCTCGGCGCCGAGCTCGACCTGTTCAGCTTCCCGCCGGAGCTGGGCAGCGGGCTGCCGATCTTCCATCCCAAGGGCGGGATCATCCGCAAGGAGATGGAAGACTACATGCGGGCGCGGCAGGCCGAGGCGGGCTACGAGTTCGTCAACACGCCGCACATCACCAAGTCGTCGCTGTTCGAGACCTCCGGCCACCTGCCGTGGTATGCCGACGACATGTTCCCGGCCTTCGAGCTGGAGGGCGTCGAATACCGGGTCAAGCCGATGAACTGCCCGATGCACAACCTGATCTTCCGGGCGCGTGGGCGCTCCTACCGCGACCTGCCGCTGCGGCTGTGCGAGTTCGGCTCCGTCTACCGCTACGAGAAGTCCGGCGTGGTCCACGGCCTGACCCGGGTGCGCGGCATGACGCAGGACGACGCGCACATCTACACCACCCGCGAGCAGATGGCCGACGAGATCAAGTCGCTGCTGCGGTTCGTGCTGAGCGTGCTGCGCGACTTCGGCCTGTCCGACTTCTACCTGGAGCTGTCCACCCGTGACGACTCCGAGAAGTTCATCGGCGACCCCGCCGAGTGGGAGGAGGCCACCGAGGCGCTGCGCCAGGTGGCGACCGAGTCGGGGCTGACGCTCAAGGACGACCCGGGCGGTGCCGCCTTCTACGGGCCGAAGATCTCCGTGCAGGCCAAGGACGCCATCGGCCGCACCTGGCAGCTGTCCACCATTCAGCTCGACCTCAACCAGCCCAAGCGGTTCGGCCTCGAATACCAGGCCGCCGACGGCAGCCGCCAGACCCCGGTCATGATCCACCGGGCGCTGTTCGGCTCCGTCGAGCGCTTCCTCGGCGTGCTCACCGAGCACTACGCGGGCGCCTTCCCCCCGTGGCTGGCGCCGGTCCAGGTCGTGGGCATCCCGATCGCCGACGCGCACGTCCCCTACCTTCAGGACGTGGCCAAGAAGCTGCGCGAGCGCGGCGTCCGGGTCGACATCGACGCCTCCGACGACCGCATGCAGAAGAAGATCCGCAACGCGCAGAAGTCGAAGGTCCCGTACATGCTGCTCGCGGGCGACGACGACATCGCCAACGGCGCGGTGTCGTTCCGCTACCGCAGCGGGGAGCAGAAGAACGGCGTGGCGGTGGACGAGGCGATCGCCGAGATCGTCAACGCGGTCGAGAGTCGCGTCCAGGTCTGACCAGCCGCTGATCGGCCGCTGGCCGGCGGCCGACCGGTCAGCGGCTGAAGAGCCTGAACGGGATCGCCGGGCGGCCACCGAACCGCCCGGCCGTCTCGGCGGCGAACCCCTCGACGAGCGAGCGGGCGTAGTCCTGCGGCGGCTGGTCGGTGAGGGCCTCGATGTAGGCGCGGTGCTCGGCCAGCGACCGGACGCCCGCCTCGAGGCCCGCGGTGACGTCGACCGCGTGAGTGGGGTCGTCGTCGCCGGCCACGGCGACCCAGCGCACGCCGTCCCAGGGCTCGGCCTCGATGTCGGGGAAGATCCACCGGTTGCCCGCGTCGCCGGCGGCGTCGAGCGCGGCCCGGCCGACGGCCCGGTGGTCGGGGGTGTTCCAGGCGGTGCCGCCCCAGGTGTCGGCGAAGTTGAGCGTGATGAGCAGCTCGGGCCGGTGCCTGCGGATGGCCGCGGTGATGTCGCGGCGCAGCGCGACCCCGTACTCGATCACCTAGTCGGGGTGGTCGAGGAACTCCACGGACGTCACGCCGACGACGGCGGCGCCGGTCCGCTCCTCGCGCTCGCGCAGCGGGGCGGCCTCGGCCGGAGGTAGCGTGTCGATGCCCGCCTCGCCCCTGGTGGCCACCAGGTAGGAGACCTCCCGGCCTTCGCCGGTCCACGTCGCCACGGCCGCCGCGCAGCCGTACTCCAGGTCGTCGGGGTGCGCGACCACGGCGAGGGCGCGCCGCCAGTCGCCGGGCATGGGTTCCAGCTGCTCCATGAGCCCACCCTAGAACGTACGATGGCCCGCGGAGCGGAGGAGGCACGAGCATGGACGAGACGGCCAAGGCGATCGCGGCGGGTGACCAGGCGGCGTTCGCGCGGCTGGCCGAGCGCCACCGGCACGAGCTCCAGGTGCACTGCTATCGCATGCTCGGCTCCTACGCCGACGCCGAGGACATGGTGCAGGAGGCGCTGCTGAAGGCGTGGCGCAGGCGCGACACGTTCGAGGGCCGCTCGTCGCTGCGGGCGTGGCTCTACCGCATCGCCACGAACGTCTGCCTCGACGCGCTGTCCGGCCCGGCGCGCTCCCGCGAGGTCGTGGTCACGATGGGCGGCACGCCCGCCGAGGTGCCGTGGCTGCAGCCGTACCCGGACCGGATGCTCGACCTGGCCGGGCCGGGGGAGGGCGAGCCCGACGCGCTCGCCGTCGCCCGCGAGACGATCGAACTGGCCTACCTGGCGGCCATCCAGCACCTGCCGCCGCGCCAGCGGGCGGTGCTCATCCTGCGTGACGTGGCCGGCTGGCCGGCCGAGGAGACCGCGCAGGCGCTGGAGCTGAGCGTGGCCGCGGTCAAGAGCGCGTTGCAGCGCGCCCGCGCGACGCTGCGCACCCACCTGCCCGAGCGGCGCGCCGAATGGGGTCCCGCCACCGAGCCGAGCGCCGAGGAGCGGGCGGTGCTGCGCCGCTACATGCGCGCCTCGGAGACGGGCGACCTCACCGCGCTGGCCGAGCTGCTGCGCGAGGACGCCCGCCAGACGATGCCGCCCGCGACCCGCCTGTACGACGGCCGCGCCGCGATCCTCGGCCTGTGGGCCCCGGTCCTCGAAGGACCCGAGGCGTGGGGCGAGTGGCGCGCGCTGGCGGCGACGGCGAACCGGCAGCCCGCCGCCGCCAACTACGTGCGGCGGCCCGGCGAGACCGTCTTCACCGCGGTCAACCTCGACGTGCTGCGGGTGGAGGACGGGCGGATCGCCGAGATCATCACGTTCGGCCCGGAGGTGTTCGCCGCCTTCGGCCTGCCCGCCACCCTCTGAGAAATTTCTCCCGCCGGACCGATTCCTTTTCCCGCGCCGCGCCGTCATACGGGCATGACTGAAGACATGCAGCTCAAGGCCCTTGACCGGCTCGTCGGCACCTGGCACGTGACCGGTGGCGCGGAGGGCACCGTCACCTACCGCTGGCTCGACGGCGGCTTCTTCCTCGTCCAGGACGTCGACCTGGTCCAGGAGGGCCAGCCGGTCAAGGGCGTGGAGATGATCGGCCGCGAACGCCCGTTCGGCGCCGACAAGCCGAGCGAGGACATCAAGTCCCGCTACTACGACAGCAACGGCAACACCCTCGACTACGTCTATGAGCTGGAGGGCGACACGCTCACCATCTGGGGCCTGGAGAAGGGCTCGCCCGCCTACTACCGGGGCACGTTCTCCGCCGACGGCGACACCGTCACCGGCGCCTGGGTGTACCCGGGCGGGGGCGGCTACCAGTCGGACATGACCCGCGTGAAGTGAGGCCCCGGCCTGTGGTGAACTGGGCCCGTGCGCGTCGCCCTCGGAGCCCTTGTCGTCCTGGCCGTGCTCGCGCTGCTCACCGGGCTGCTCTGGCTGTTCCAGCGGAAGCTGGTCTACCTGCCCGACCGCGGCCCGGTGCCGCCGGCCGGGCAGGTCGTGCCGGGCGCCCGTGACGTCGTGCTGACCACCGGCGACGGGCTGCGGCTGGGCGCCTGGCACGTGCCCGGCGACCACCCGGTGACCGTGCTCGTCGCGGGCGGCAACGCGGGCAACCGGCTGCACCGGGCGCCGCTGGCCAGGGCGCTGGCCGCGCACGGTCTGCCGGTGCTGCTCATGGACTACCGGGGCTACGGCGGCAACCCGGGCAGCCCCGACGAGGAGGGGCTGCTGCGTGACGCGCTGGCGGCGCGCGAGTTCGCCGGCGACGGGCCGGTGATCTACTTCGGGGAGAGCCTGGGGGCGGCCGTGACCACCCGGCTGGCCACCGTCCGGCCGCCCGCCGGGATGGTGCTGCGCTCGCCGTTCACCGACCTGGCGGCGGCCGGGCAGGTCAGCTACCCGTTCCTGCCGGTGCGGGCGCTGCTGCGCGACAGCTTCCCGGTCAGCGGGCTCCTGGCCGGCGTGCGGGCGCCGGTCGTGGTCGTGTACGGCAGCGCCGACACGATCGTGCCGCCGGAGCAGAGCAGGGCGGTCGCCGGGGCGGCGGGCGGGCCGGTCACCGTCGTCGAGGTCCCCGGGGCCGGCCACAACGATCCGGCCCTGCTGACCGGGCCGGAGCTGATCGGCGCCGTCGTCGACCTGGCCGACCGGATCCGCGACACCTCCTGAGCCGGCCGGGCCTCCCGGCGCGCGGTCAGAACGGCTCGTCGCCGGCGGGGTCTGGCGCCGCGCGGCCCTCGCCCGGCAGGCGGACGTCGTCCACGGTCACGTTGACCTCCATGACGCGCATGCCCAGCATCCGGCTCACGCTCCGCGCCACGTTCGCCTTGACCTCGGCGGCGACCTCCATCACCACGTGGCCGTACTCGACCACGATCGTCAGGTCGATCGCCACCTGCCGGTCGTGGATCTCCGCGCTCACGCCCTGGTTGCCGCGCCGCGACCCGATGCCGACGCGGTCGCGTACGGACTCGAAGGCGCGGGCGAGGTCGCCGCCCATGTCGGCGACGCCCGCCACCTCCTGCGCCGCCAGCGCGGCCACCTTCTCCACCACCTCGTCCGCCACCGTGATGCGGCCCTTGACGACGGGCGCGGCGGGCGGCTGGACGGGGCCGGCGGCCTCGGCGGGTGCGGGAGGGTCGGCGTGCTCGGCGATGGCTTCGCTCATGGCTGCCTCCTAGACGGCGTGTCTGGATTGTGCCGGATGTACGCCTCGTTTGTCCGCCAAGTCGTGGCCCTATGCTGCTACGTATGCACGATCAGGCAGGGGCCGGGGCGCCCGACAACTTCCAGCGTCTGTGGACCCCGCATCGCATGGCCTACATCAAGGGCGAGAACAAGCCGACGGGGGAGGGGCCCGGCGACGGCTGCCCCTTCGACGCGATCCCCAAGATGAGCGACGAGGAGGGCCTGATCGTCGCCAGGGGCGAGACGGTCTACGCCGTGCTCAACCTCTACCCGTACAACTCCGGCCATCTCATGGTCGTGCCGTACCGTCACGTCTCCGACTACGCCGACCTCGGCGCGGCGGAGCTGACCGAGCTCGGCGACTTCACCCAGCGCTCGCTGCGCGCCCTGCGCGCGGCCAGCGGCGCGCAGGGCTTCAACGTCGGCATGAACCTGGGCCACGTGGCGGGCGCCGGCATCGCCGCCCACCTGCACCAGCACGTGGTGCCCCGGTGGGGCGGCGACACCAACTTCATGCCGGTCGTGGCCCAGACCAAGGTGCTGCCGCAGCTGCTGCGCGACACCCGCCAGATGCTGGCCGACGCCTGGGTCTGATCCCCGGGGCTAGACGGGGTCGACCTTGACCTTGACGGCCTTGCTCTCGTTGTGCAGGCGGTCGAGCGAGGTCACCAGGTAGGTGCCGGCCGAAGGGGCGGTGAACGACGGGCCGTTGACGACCGCGACCAGGTTGCGGGCGTCGGTGGTGTGGCAGTCGTCGCCCGACTTCGGCACCCGGTAGACGGCGTAGGAGCGCGCCCCGGGCGAGGCCGTCCAGGTGACGGCCGTGCCCGCGGCCTTGACCCCGGCGGGCTTGGCGGGCGCCTGGCCGCCGCGCTCCTTCATCAGGGGCAGCAGCGCCGGGCGGCGGTAGTGCGTCTTGGCGACCTGGTCGATCGCGCCGAGCGGGTTGGTGAGCAGCTGCTTGGCGCTGAAGTAGACGTCGCCCCTGATCTGCTCATGCCGGCGGTTGAGCGTCAGGTGCGCCGACAGCTCGCCGGGCTTGGTCCAGGCGGCCTCGTCGCGGGCGCCGACCCGGTAGAGGGCCTGGCCGATGTACAGGTGCACGCCGCTGCCCTCGACGGCGTCGGCCCACCACGGCGCCAGCGCCTTGTAGCCGGCCGTCTTGTGGCCGCGCGACCAGTAGAGCTGCGGCATCACGTAGTCGACGGTGCCCGCCTTGATCCAGGCGCGGGCGTCGGCGAAGATCGAGTCGTAGGCGGACATGCCGCCCGTCGCCGACCCGCTCGGGTCGTCGGACTTGTTGCGCCAGATGCCGAACGGGCTGACGCCGAACTTCACGTGCTGCTTGGTCGCGTGCACGGCCTCGTCGACCTGGGCGATGAGCTTGTTGACGTTCTGCCGCCGCCAGTCGGCGAGCTTCTTGCCCTTGCCATACTTTGTAAAGGCGGCGGCATCGTCGAACGTCCCGCCCTCACCCGGGTACGGGTAGAAGTAGTCGTCGAAGTGGACCCCGTCGACGTCGTAGCGCTTGACCACGTCGGTGACGACCTTGGTCACGTGCTCGCGGACCTGCGGCAGGCCGGGGTTGTAGTAGAGGCGGTCGCCGTACTTGACGGTCCAGCCGGGGTGGCGCTTGGCCGGGTGGCTCGCCGGCAGCTTGGACATGTCGGCGTCGTAGGAGGCCCGGTACGGGTTGAACCAGGCGTGGAACTCCATGCCCCGCTTGTGCGACTCCTCGATGAGCCACGGCAGCGGGTCCCAGCCCGGGTCCTTGCCCGCGGTGCCCGTCAGGAAGCGCGTCCACGGCTCGATCGACGACTTGTACAGCGCGTCGGAGGCGGGCCGCACCTGCACGAACACCGCGTTGAACTTGCGCTTGGCGGCGGCGTCGAGCAGCTTGACGTACTCGGCCTTCTGCCGCTCGGCGGACAGGCCGGTGCGGGAGGGCCAGTCGATGTTCTGCACGGTGGCGATCCACACGCCGCGCAGCTGGCGCTTGGGGTGGCGGGCGTCGGGCGTGCACGCGGCCGTCACGACGGTGTCGGCGGCCGGCTTCTTCTGGGCCTTGGCCTTGCCCTGGTCGGCCACGGCGCCTGGCCCGAAGGTGTAGGCGGCTCCGGTGGCGACGACTGCGAGGGCGGCTGCGGCTAGGAGGGGGCGTCCGGTTCGCATAGTGCCCACCAGTGTGGCATCCCCGCTGACGTGCTCTGACCGGAAAAACGAAATCGGGCCGTGACACTTCTGTTATCCCCGGGGCAGGTGGTTCCCGGGAGGGCCGTGCGCCCTCCCGGGACGCCGGTCAGTCGGCGGCCGCCACCTTGTCGGCCAGGTGCGACGGCAGCGGCTCGTAGCGCAGGAACGTGCGCTGGAAGGTGCCCGTGCCGTGCGACATCGAGCGCAGGTCGATCGCGTAACGGGTGATCTCCAGCTCGGGCACCTCGGCCTTGACCAGGGTGCGGCCGGTGCCGACGGGCTCGGTGCCGAGCACCCGGCCGCGCCGCGACGACAGGTCCGACATCACCGGGCCCACGTAGTCGTCGGCGACCAGCACCGACAGCTCGTCGACCGGCTCCAGCAGCAGCGTGGGCACCTTGGCCGCCGCCTCCTTGAGCGCGAGCTGGCCGGCGATCTGGAAGGCCATGTCGGAGGAGTCGACCGAGTGCGCCTTGCCGTCGTACAGGGTGACGCGCACGTCCACCATCGGGTAGCCGGCCACGACGCCGCGCTCCATCTGGGCCCGCACGCCCTTCTCGACCGACGGGATGAACTGGCGCGGCACCACACCGCCGACGATCTTGTCGACGAACTCGAACCCGCCCCCGGACGGCAGCGGCTCGACCTCCAGGTGGCAGATCGCGTACTGGCCGTGGCCGCCGGTCTGCTTGACGTTGCGCCCCATCGCCTGGCAGCGCCCGCCGAACGTCTCGCGCAGCGGCACCCGCAGCTCGATCCGCTCGACCTCGACGCCGTGCCGCCTGGCCAGGCGGTCGAGCAGCACGTCGGTGTGCGCCTCGCCCATGCACCACAGCACGAGCTGGCGGGTCTCGGCGTTGTTCTCCAGGCGCAGCGTCGGGTCCTCGGCGACCAGGCGGCCCAGGGCCTGGGCGAGCTTGTCCTCGTCGGCCTTGGACTTGGCGCGGATGGCGACCGGCAGCAGCGGCTCGGGCATCGCCCAGGAGGTCATCAGCAGCGGCCGGTCGACCTCCGACAGGGTGTCGCCGGTCTCGGCGCGCGACAGCTTGGCCACGGCCACGATGTCGCCCGCCATGCCCTTGGCCGCGGGGCGCTGCTGCTTGCCGAGCGGGCAGGTCAGGGTGCCGATGCGCTCGTCGACGTCGTGGTCCTCGTGGCCGCGCTCGGCCAGGCCGTGCCCGGAGACGTGCACGGTCATGTCGGGGCGCAGCGTGCCGGAGAAGACGCGCACCAGGCTGATGCGGCCCACGTACGGGTCGCTGGTGGTCTTGACGACCTCGGCGACCAGGGGGCCGTCGGGGTCGCAGGCGATGCCGGTGACGGGCTTGCCGTCGAGCGTGGTGATCTCGGGCATCGGGTGTTCGAGCGGGGAGGGGAAGCCCTGCGTGATGAGCTCCAGCAGCTCCTGGGCGCCGACGCCGAGCCCGGTGCAGAGCACGGGGTAGAAGCTGCCGCGGGCGACGGCCTTCTCCAGGTCGTCGACGAGCACGCCGGTGTCGATCGGGTCGCCCTCCAGGTAGCGCTCCATGAGCGACTCGTCCTCGCTCTCCTGGATGATGCCCTCGATCAGCGGGCCGCGGTACTCCTCGATGCGGGTCTCGTACTCGGGGCCGGGGGCGTTCTCGGTGCGCGAGCCGGTGGCGTAGTTGTAGAACTTCTGCGTCAGCAGCCCGATCAGGCCGTTGACGCGCCCGTTGGTGATCACGGGCAGGTAGAGGGGGGCGACGCCGTCGCCGAAGACGTCCTGGCAGGTGGCGAGCACCTCGTCGAAGTCGGCCCGCTGGTGGTCGATCTTGGTGATGACGACGGCCCTGGGCATGCCGACGCGCGAGCACTCCTCCCACAGCATCTGGGTGAGCCCGTCGACGCCGTCGCAGGCCGACACGACGAACAGCGCGGCGTCGGCGGCCCGCAGCCCGGCGCGCAGGTCGCCGACGAAGTCGGCGTAGCCGGGGGTGTCGAGCAGGTTGATCTTGATGCCGTTGTGCGTCAGCGGGGCCAGGGCCAGGTTGACCGAGCGCTGCTGGCGCACCTCGACCTCGTCGAAGTCGCTGACGGTGTTGCCGTCCTCCACGCGGCCGGCCCGCTGGATGGTGCCGGTGGCGGCCAGGAGCTGCTCGACGAGGGTCGTCTTGCCCGATCCGGAGTGGCCGACCAGGACGACATTGCGTATCGCGTCCGCCTTGTCGGCCGCTGGTGCCCTGCCCGCGGCTCCCATGGCCGCGTTCGCGTTCTTGTCCGCCACTTCGCCTCCCGCGTCGTCGGTGCGTGCCAACGCCGCGCCCGCGCGGAGGGGTTCTGGCAACCGCATGGACGCGGTGTGTTCACCAAATACCCCTGTGGCGAATATCACAAGGGGGACAGGGCAAAGAAAGTCGCCGCCCTCAGGATGGCCTACGATCGACAGCGCGATGCTGAAACTCCTGCGCCCGGCCATGACCCGGATACTCACCCCGCTGGGCAGGGCCCTGGTCCGCCGCGGGATCGGCCCCGACGCCGTCACGGCGATCGGCACCCTCGGCACTGTCGTGTCCGCCCTGCTGTTCTTCCCCCTGGGCCTGCTCACCGCGGGCGCTCTGGTGATCACCGTGTTCGTGCTGTTCGACCTGCTCGACGGCGTGGTGGCGCGGCTGGGCGGGGGAGGGGGCAGCACCTGGGGGGCCTTCCTCGACTCCACGCTCGACCGGGTCGCCGACGCGGCGATCTTCGCCGGGCTGATCCTCTACTTCATCTCCACGGGCGACGCGCTGATGGCGGCGGTGACGCTGTTCTGCCTGGTGGCGGGGGCGCTGGTGTCCTATGCGAAGGCGCGGGCCGAGGGCCTCGGGCTGACCTGCGACGTGGGGCTGGCCGAGCGGCCGGAGCGGCTCGTGGTCGCGCTGGTGGCGACCTGCTTCTCCGGGCTGGGGGTGCCCTACGTCCTGGAGGCCGGCATGTGGTTGCTCGCGGCGGCCAGTGCCGTCACCGTGGTACAGCGCGTGGTTCACGTCTACCGGCAGACGAGGGAGCGATGAGCGGCAAGCCGTCTTTCACCGATCGAGTCGTGGCCGCGGGGTTCGCGGCAGGCTGGACCGTGGTCCCGCTGCTGCCCGAGCGGCCCACGGCGGCGGTGTTCCGGTTCCTGGCGGACCGGGTGTGGGCCAGGGGCGGCCGGTCGGTGCGCCGGCTGGAGTCCAACCTGGCCAGGGTGACCGGGCTCGCGCCCGGCAGCGCGGAGCTGCGGGAGCTGACCCGGGCCGGGATGCGCTCCTATTTCCGCTACTTCCACGAGATCTTCCGGCTGCCGTCGATGACGACGGAGGAGATCGTGCGGCGCAGCCACACGGTCGGCGCCGAGCACGTGCACGACACGGTGGCGGCCGGGCGCGGCGTGGTGCTGGCGCTGCCGCACATGGGCAACTGGGACCAGGCGGGCGCCTGGCTGGTGGCGGTCGGCCACCCGTTCACCACGGTCGCCGAGCGGCTGCGGCCGGAGTCGCTGTTCCGCCGTTACGTGCGCTTCCGCGAGGGCCTGGGCATGGAGGTGCTGCCGCTCACCGGCGGCGACGGCCACAACTTCGGCACGCTGGCGACCCGGGTGCGCAAGGGCGGCGTGGTGTGCCTGCCGGCCGAGCGCGACCTGACCAAGAGCGGCGTCGAGGTGGAGTTCTTCGGCGCGACGACGAAGATGCCGGCCGGGCCGCCGCTGCTGGCGGTGCAGACGGGCGCGGCGCTGCTGCCGGCGATCCTGTCGTTCGAGGGCGACGACTGGCGCATCCACATCCACGAGGAGATCCCGGTCCCGGCCGAGGGCAGCCGCAAGGAGAAGGTGGCGGCGGTGGCGCAGAGCCTGGCCGCGGTGTTCGAGAAGGGCATCGCCGAGCATCCGGAGGACTGGCACATGCTGCAGCGGCTCTGGCTGGAGGACCTGCGGCCATGAGGGTCGGGATCGTGTGCCCGTATTCGTGGGACGTGCCCGGCGGGGTCAAGCAGCACGTCGACGACCTGGCGCAGGCGCTGATGGCGCAGGGGCACGAGGTGTCGGTGATCGCGCCGGCCAGTGACGACGACGAGCTCCCGCCGTACGTGACGGGCGCGGGCCGGGCGGTGCCGGTGCCCTACAACGGGTCGGTGGCGCGGATGTCGTTCGGGTTCATCTCGGCGGCGCGGGTGCGGCGCTGGGTGCGCACCGGCGGCTTCGACGTGCTGCACATCCACGAGCCGCTGATCCCCAGCCTGGGCGTGCTGGCCTGCTGGGCGGCCAGGGGGCCGATCGTGGCGACGTTCCACGCGTCCTTCACCCGCTCGCGGGCGATCGCGGTGGCCGAGCCGCTGCTGCGCAGCGCGCTGGAGAAGCTGAGCGGGCGCATCGCGGTCTCCGACGCGGCCCGCAAGAGCCTGGTGGAGCAGTTCGGCGGCGACACGGTGCTGATCCCCAACGGGGTGACCGTGGGCCGCTACACCGAGGCGGAGCCGCTCGACGGGTGGGGGCCCGACGGGGCGACGATCGGCTTCCTGGGGCGGATGGACGAGGAGCGCAAGGGGCTGCCGATCCTGCTGGAGGCGTTCAAGCTGCTGGCGGCCGAGCGGCCGGAGCTGAAGCTGCTGATCGCCGGGCCGGGCGACGCCAAGGACGTCTACGACAAGGTGCCGAAGGCGTTCCGCGACCGGGTGACGGTGCTGGGCATGGTGAGCGAGGCCGACAAGATCCGCGCCTACCATTCGGTCGACGTGTTCTGCGCGCCCAACACGCGCGGGGAGAGCTTCGGGATCGTGCTGGCCGAGGCGATGGCCTCCGGGGCGACGGTGCTGGCCAGCGACATCCCGGCGTTCCGGCGGGTGCTGGGCGAGGGGCAGGCGGGCGCGCTCTTCGCCAACGGCGACGCGGCCTCGCTCGCGCGGGAGGCGGCCGCGCTGCTCGACGCGCCGGAGCGGCGGGCCAAGCTGGCGGAGGAGGCGCTGGTCGCGGTCATGAAGTACGACTGGTCGACGGTGGCGCGTGACGTGGTGCGGGTGTACGAGACGGTGACGGCCGGCGGGGCGGGCCGGGTGGAGGAAGACCTGTGACATCCACCATGATCGTGCTGATCGTGGGCATCGTCGTGGTGCTCACGGCGGTCTACATCTCCTGGCGGGCGGGCCGCCTGGACCGGCTGCACATCCGGCTGGAGCTGGCCCGCGAGGCGCTGGAGGCGGCGCTGACGCGGCGGCGGGCGGTGGTGCTGGAGCTGGCCGGCTCGCGGCTGCTCGACCCGGCGACGTCGCTGGTGCTGGCGGCGGCGGCGCACGAGGCCAGGACGGCCGGGCCGGAGGAGCGCGAGCACGCCGAGAGCGACCTGTCGCGGGCGCTGCGGGCGGCGGTCGACCAGGAGCGCTTCCGGGAGAAGCTGGCCGAGGCTCCCGGCGGCGAGGACCTGCTGGAGGAGCTCGACGCGGCCGTGGCCAAGGTCGTCTACTCGCGCCGCTTCTACAACAACGCGGTCGGGGTGACGCGCACGGCGCAGCGCCGCTGGCTGGCGCGCACGCTGCGCCTGGCAGGGCACACCGAGTACCCCGACTTCTTCGAGATCGACGACGATCCGCCGGCAGCCATGGCAACTGAATGACCCGATTTTGGGTAGACCGGTAAGCTTCCTTCCGTTTCAGGCAAGAGCGGAGGAGATTTCAGGTGCGGCTACCCCGGATGATCACGGTGACGCTGGCCGGAGCGGCCGTCCTTCTCCCGCTGGCGGCCTGCTCGTCGGAGGAGCCCGCGCCCGGAAACGTGCCGCAGGCCGCCACGTCGCAGGCGCCGGTCGAGGAGCCGACGCCGGAGAACCTGCACCCGTTCACGGGCCTGCCGATGACGGGCGGGGCCAAGCCGGTGGTCGCCGTCAAGATCGAGAACACTGCCGCGGGCAAGCCCCAGATGGGGCTCAAGAGCGCGGACATCGTCTACATCGAGCAGGTCGAGGCGGGCCTGACGCGGCTCATGGCGATCTTCTCGTCGAAGATCCCGGCCAAGGTCGGCCCGGTCCGCAGCGCCCGCATCTCCGACCTGCACATCGCGCCCATGTTCGGCAAGCCCGCGTTCTCCTACTCGGGCGCGCAGACCAAGATGCTGCCGTTCATCGCCGAGGCGTCGCTGTTCGACGTCTCCGACAGCCGGGTGCCCGGCGCGTACTTCCGCCAGCCCGGCCGCTTCGCCCCCTACAACCTGTTCGCCCACACCAAGAAGCTGCTGGCCGCCGCGCCGAAGGCGAGCAAGGCCAAGGACGTCGGCTTCACCTTCGGCGACCCGCCCGCCGAGGGCGGCGTCGAGCGCAAGTCCTACACGGTCAGGTGGCCCGCGGCCCGCTTCACCTTCGCCTGGTCGGAGGCCAAGAAGCAGTGGCTGATCTGGCAGGACGGCAAGAAGGACATGGCGGCCGAGGGCGGCCAGCTCGGCGCCCCGACGATCGTCATCCAGTACACCAAGACCGAGCGCTCGCAGTTCCACGACAGCAACCAGAGCTACACGCCGCTGGTGCACACCACCGGCAAGGGCTCGGCGATCGTGCTGCGGGACGGCAAGGCGTACAAGGCGAAGTGGGAGCGGGAATCGGAGGACGGCGGCACGACGTTCACCACTCAGAGCGGCGAGCCGATGAACTTCGCGCCCGGGCAGGTCTGGGTGGCGCTCGCCAGCCGCAAGCCTGTGACTCCTTGACGTACAAAACTCCCCGCCGAAGCTGACATCGTGGCAGGCGGGGAAGTGCCACATCAGGACCTACCATGGGTTTGATAACTTACCGTTGCCCCCCAGAGCCTCGTGAGGATGACCGTGTCCAGCAGCACGCCCGAAGCCCAGAAGACCGCCGGCCCCGAGACCGGCACCGCCCGTGTGAAGCGCGGCATGGCCGAGATGCTCAAGGGCGGCGTCATCATGGACGTCGTCACCCCTGAGCAGGCCAAGATCGCCGAGGACGCCGGAGCGGTCGCCGTCATGGCCCTGGAGCGGGTGCCCGCCGACATCCGCGCGCAGGGTGGCGTCTCGCGGATGAGCGACCCCGACATGATCGACGGCATCATCGCCGCCGTGTCGATCCCCGTCATGGCCAAGGCCCGCATCGGCCACTTCGTCGAGGCCCGCGTGCTCCAGGCGCTGGGCGTCGACTACGTCGACGAGTCCGAGGTGCTCACCCCGGCCGACTACGCCAACCACATCGACAAGTGGCAGTTCACCGTGCCGTTCGTGTGCGGCGCGACCAACCTGGGCGAGGCGCTGCGCCGCATCACCGAGGGCGCGGCCATGATCCGCTCCAAGGGCGAGGCCGGCACCGGCGACGTGTCCAACGCCGTCACCCACATGCGCACGATCCGCGCCGAGATCAAGCGGCTGACCTCGCTGCCCGAGGACGAGCTGTACGTGGCGGCCAAGGAACTGCAGGCCCCGTACGAGCTGGTCGCCGAGGTGGCCAGGACGGGCAAGCTGCCGGTCGTGCTGTTCACCGCGGGCGGCATCGCCACCCCGGCCGACGCCGCGATGATGATGCAGCTCGGCGCCGAGGGCGTGTTCGTCGGCTCGGGCATCTTCAAGTCGGGCGACCCGGCAAAGCGCGCCGCGGCGATCGTCAAGGCGACCACCTTCTACGACGACCCGGACGTCATCGCCAAGGTGTCGCGCGGTCTGGGCGAGGCCATGGTCGGCATCAACGTGGACGAGATCCCGCAGCCGCACCGGCTCGCCGAGCGCGGCTGGTAAGGCGAAAACTTCCGTAAAAGGCGGCATCCGCGAAGGATGTCGCCTTTTACGTGTCGCATGGCGTTCACTCATGAGTCATGATCCTGAGTCAGGCTACGCTCGTCCCCGGCCTTGATCGTCTCAAGGAGCAGCCATGCCCGAGCTCAACCGACGGCACTTCCTCGTCACCGGACTGGCGGCGGGCGCCGCGGCGGCCGTTCCCGCCGGCGCCGCCCACGCCCAGCCCGATCCCGTGCCCGACCCCGCCGCCGAGTCCGCCCAGTCCCTCGCCTCCCGCGGCCTGCGCACCGACCCCTTCACGCTCGGCGTCGCCTCGGGCGACCCCGACCACGACGGCTTCGTGCTGTGGACCCGGCTCGCCCAGGAGCCGCTGGCCGAGGACGGCATGGGCGGCATGCCGAACCGCCCCTTCCCGGTGCTGTGGCAGGTGTACGCCGACGAGCGCTGCCGCCGCCTCGTGCGCGCCGGCGTGGCCGTGGCCGCGCCCGAATGGGGGCACAGCGTGCACGTCGAGGTGGGCCACCTCAGCTCCGGCCGCGAATACTGGTACCGCTTCCGCGTCGGCCCGTACGTCTCGCCCGTCGGCCGGGCGCTGACCGCGCCGCACCCGCTGTCGTACGGCGGCGCGCTCACGATGGCGTTCGCCTCCTGCGCCCAGTACGAGCACGGCTACTTCACCTCCTACCGCCGCATGGCCGAGGACCGCCCCGACATCGTCCTGCACCTGGGCGACTACCAGTACGAGTACAAGCGGGAGACGTACAACAGCCCCGGCGGCAACGTGCGCCACCACGAGGGCCCCGAGACCGAGACGCTGGCCGGCTACCGGCAGCGGCACGCCCAGTACAAGGCCGACCCCGACCTGCAGGCCGCGCACGCCGCCTCGCCGTGGCTGGTCGTGTGGGACGACCACGAGCTGGACAACAACTGGGCCGACGAGGTGCCGGAGAAGCCGGAGATCCCGCAGCCGGGCTTCCTGTCCCGGCGCGAGGCCGCCTTCCGCGCCTACTACGAGAACATGCCGCTGCGCCGCAGGTCCGTGCCGCGCGGCATCGACATGCAGCTCTACCGGCGCGTCCGGTGGGGCCGGATGGCCACCTTCCACATGCTCGACACCCGCCAGTACCGCGACGACCAGGGCTGCGGCGACGGCTACCGCGACTGCCCGGCCGCCGTCGACCCGGCCCGCTCGATCACCGGGGCCGAGCAGGAGGCGTGGCTGCTCGACGGCTTCCGCCACTCGCGCGCCCAGTGGGACATCCTCGGCCAGCAGGTGTTCTTCGCCCAGCGTGACAACAACGCCGGACCCGCCAAGATCACCAGCCAGGACGCCTGGGACGGCTACGTGGCCTCGCGCCGGCGCATCACCCAGGGCTGGATCGACGCCGGGGTGCGCAACCCGGTGGTGCTGACCGGCGACGTGCACGCGCACTGGGCCAGCGACCTCAAGCTCGACTACGACGACCCGACCGGCCCGTCGGTCGGCTCCGAGCTGGTGGCCAGCTCGATCTCCACGGGCGGCGACGGCGCCGACTCCGACCCGGCGGCGCACCCGTTCCTGAAGATCAACCCGCACCTGAAGTTCTACAACAACCAGCGCGGCTACGTGCTGACGCGCATCGAGCGCGACCTGCTCACCGCCGACTTCAAGGTGCTCCCGCAGGTGCGCGAGGCCGGCGCGGAGGCGTACACGCGGGCCACGTACGTGGTCGAGGACCGGGTGCCCGGCGTGCAGCAGACCTACCTGCGCCCGCTCGACCCGGCGCTGCGCAGCCGCACGATGACCGCCGAGGAGACGGTCCGCCTGGAGACCGAACGCCCGTAAGGAGAAGAAGGCGGCCTCCGTGCCGCCTTCTTTCGTTTGTCATACTTAGCTTAGCTAACTTAGACTAGCTAAGTATGAAGGACGCCGAACTCGCGCTCGCCGAACAGGTCTCCACCGTGCTGCGCCACCTGGTGCTGCTCCTGCGGCGCAGCGCCGCGGGCCAGCCGGTCACCAGCCAGCAGTACGCCGTGCTCGGCTCGCTGGAGCCCGGCCCGCGCCGCATGACGGAGCTGGCCGAGGAGCACGCCGTGCAGCTGCCGACCATGAGCGTGCAGATCAACCGGCTGGAGGAGGCCGGTCTCGTGGCCCGGGGCGCCGACCCGGCCGACGCCCGCGTCAGGACCGTCGAGCTCACCGGCGAGGGCCGCGAGCGCCTGCTCGCCGTGCGCCGCGCCAGGATCGCCGCCATCGCGGAGGAGCTGGCCGAGCTCACCGGCGACGAACGCGACACGCTCGCCGCCGCCCTCCCGGTGCTCGCGAAGTTCGGCAGGAAAAATCGGTAAGGAGCATCATTTGTCAGGCGGAATCCTCCGCCAGCCGATGTCCGTGTGGGCCACCGCGTTCGCCGCGGTCGTCGCCTTCATGGGCATCGGGCTGGTCGACCCCATCCTGCCCGCCATCGCCCAGGGCCTCGACGCCACCCCGAGCCAGGTGTCGCTGCTGTTCACCAGCTACTTCCTGGTGACCGCCGTCGCCATGCTCGTCACCGGCTGGGTCTCCAGCCGCATCGGCGGCAAGCGCACGCTGCTCGCCGGCCTCGCCCTCGTCGTCGTGTTCGCCGCCCTGGCCGGCACCTCCGGCAGCGTCGCCGAGCTCGTCGGCTTCCGCGCCGGCTGGGGCCTGGGCAACGCCCTGTTCGTCGCCACCGCCCTGGCCGTCATCGTCGGCGCCGCCACCGGCGGCGCCGAATCGGCCGTCATCCTGTACGAGGCCGCGCTCGGCCTGGGCATCTCCCTCGGCCCGCTGGCCGGGGCGCTGCTCGGCGACTGGAACTGGCGCGCCCCCTTCTTCGGCACCGCCACCCTCATGGCCGCCGGGTTCCTGCTCATCCTCACCCTGCTCAAGGCCACCCCGCCGCCCGCCACCAGGACCCGGCTGAGCGCCCCGCTGCGCGCCCTCGCCCACGGCGGCCTGTCCACCACCGCCTTCACCGCGCTGTTCTACAACTTCGCCTTCTTCACCGTGCTCGCCTTCACCCCGTTCATCCTCGGCATGAGCCCGTACGGCATCGGCGCCGTCTTCTTCGGCTGGGGCGTCTGCGTCGCCCTCGCCTCGGTGCTCGGCGCGCCCGCGCTGCGCCGCCGCCTCGGCCCGGTCGGCGTGCTCCACCTGGCGCTCGCGCTGCTGGCCGTGGGCCAGATCGGCATCGCCGTCACCGCCTCGGCCGGGCGGCACGCCGGAATCGTCGCCTTCACCGTGCTGACCGGCGTCCCGATCGGGCTCTGCAACACCGTCTTCACCGAATCGGCCATGGAGGTCTCCGACGCGCCCCGGCCCGTCGCCTCCGCCGGCTACAACTTCGTCCGCTGGATGGGCGGCGCCCTGGCCCCGTACCTCGCCACCAAGCTCGGCGAGGACCTCGGCACGCCCGTCCCGTACCTGCTCGGCGCGCTGTGCTGCGGCGTGGGCATGGCCGTGCTGTTCACCCGCAGGCACCACCTCGGCGCGCTCGCCCCCGCCGTCGTGTAGGAAGATGTCCGGGGCCCGTGACGTTGAAAGCGGTGTCGGCTCATCAGGCGGAAGGAAGAACGTGCCCTCGATCGGTGTACTCGCCCTGCAAGGAGACGTGCGCGAGCACGTGCGCATGCTCCAGGAAGCGGGCGCGACGGCCACAACCGTGCGCCGGCCCGCCGAGCTCGACGCCGTCGACGCGCTCGTCATCCCCGGCGGCGAGTCGACCACCATCTGGAAGCTCGCCGACACCTTCGACCTGCTCGAACCCCTGCGCCTGCGGATCAAGTCCGGCATGCCCGCCTACGGCTCCTGCGCCGGCATGATCATGCTGGCCGACCGCATCGAGGACGGCATCGCCGGTCAGCAGACGTTCGGCGGCATCGACATGGTCGTGCGCCGCAACGCCTTCGGCCGCCAGGTCGACTCCTTCGAGGCCGATCTCGACTTCGCGGGCGAGCCCGTGCACGCCATCTTCATCCGCGCGCCGTGGGTCGAATCCGTCGGATCGGGCGTCACAGTGCTGGGCAGGGCCGAGCCTGGGGATAGGATCGTCGCGGTCCGGCAAGGATCGCTGCTCGCGACCTCGTTCCACCCGGAGCTCACGGGTGACACGCGCGTGCACCGGTATTTCGTAGACATGGTTGTATCGACAGTGAGGGACTAGTAGCCGATGTCCGGCCACTCCAAATGGGCGACGACGAAGCACAAGAAGGCCGCACTCGACGCCAAGCGCGGCAAGCTGTTCGCCAAGCTCATCAAGAACATCGAGGTGGCGGCCAGGACCGGCGGCCCTGACCCGGACGCCAACCCGACGCTCTTCGACGCCATCTTCAAGGCGAAGAAGAACTCGGTGCCCAACGACAACATCGAACGGGCCCGCAAGCGCGGCGGCGGCCTGGAGGCGGGCGGCGCCGACTGGCAGACCATCATGTACGAGGGCTACGCGCCCGGCGGCGTCGCGGTGCTCATCGAGTGCCTCACCGACAACCGCAACCGCGCCGCCTCCGAGGTGCGCGTCGCGCTCACCCGCAACGGCGGCTCCCTGGCCGACCCCGGCTCGGTGTCCTACATGTTCAACCGCAAGGGCGTCGTGCTCGTCCCCAAGAACGGCCTCGACGAGGACACCGTCCTCATGGCCGTGCTGGAGGCGGGCGCCGAGGAGGTCAACGACCTCGGCGACTCCTTCGAGGTCGTCTCCGAGGCAGGTGACCTCGTCCCCGTCCGCAAGGCGCTCCAGGAGGCCGGGATCGACTACGACTCGGCCGAGTCGAGCTTCCTGCCGACGATGAGCGTGCCCCTCGACGAGGAGGGCGCCAAGAAGGTCTTCCGCCTCATCGAGGCGCTGGAGGACAGCGACGACGTGCAGAACGTCTTCGCCAACTTCGACGTCTCCGACGAGGTCATGGAGAAGCTCGACGCCTGACGCGCGCCCCCGCTCCGCGCGGGGGCCGGCGGGCGCTGTGACATTCGCCCGTCGCGTAGCCGCGCCGCCGCGAGTCGGCGTAAGGTCGGGCGTCGTGACCTCCCGCACCGCCACCGAACCCCCGCCGCGCGCACTGGGCTGGCTGCTCCTCATGCCCGCCGTCATCGGCATGCTGATCACGCTGGTCCTGCCCACCGTGCAGACGATCGCCTTCAGCTTCGAGAGGGGCGGGCTGACCGGGCCCAGCACGTTCGTCGGACTGGACAACTACGGCACGGTCCTCGACGCCGAAGGCCCGTTCTGGCCGGCCCTGGGCTTCACCCTGTCGATCACGCTCATGCCGCTCCTCGTGGCGCTCGTGGTCGCCCCGCTGCTGGCGCTCGCCCTGGACCGGGCCGGCACCTGGCCCCGGCGCGCCGGGCGCGTCGCGCTGTCGCTGGCCCTCGTGACGTTCTCGCCGACGGCCGTGGCCGCCTCCTGGCTGCGCGGCCTCGACCCGCGCACCGGCGGCCTGACCGCCGTGGCCCGCGAGCTGTCCCGGCCGGACACCGCCCCCGGGGCCTTCCGGCTGATCTTCGCGGCGGCCATGTTCGGCGTCGTGTGCGCGCTCGCCGTGATGGCGTTCCTGCCCGCGCTGCGCGGCGGGACCGTGACCCGCTCGATGCTCGCCGTCGGCGCCCTGGTCGCGCTCGCCGCCGTCGCCGCCGGGCTCCAGACGTTCACGATGAGCCTCACCCTCACGCAGGGCGGGCCGCTCGACTCGACCCAGACGCTCGCACTGCTGCAGCACACCTTCGCCTTCAAGACCATCCGGCTCGGCCTCGGCGCCTCCGTCGCGACCGTCCTGGGCGTCCTGCTCGGCGTCCTGGGCGTTGCCGCCGCCGTCATCGCCGCCGCGAGCGGCCTGCGCATCACCCTCACCCCCCGCCGCCCCCTGACCCCCGCCTCGGCCGCCGCCGGGCAGGGGCTCGGGCTCGGGAAGATCCCGAGCACCGTCCCGCCCTCCGCGTACGCACCCGCCCCCCGCCCGGGGGACACCCCAGCGGCCGCCGGGCCCGCGCCTGGCACCGGGCCGGGCAGCGCCCCCTCCGCCGGATACGCGCCCGGCGGCGGGCCGGGGAACGTCCCCTCCTTCGGGTACGCACCCGGCGCCGGCCAGGGGGGCGCCTCCGCCCCCGCAGGGCACGCGGCCGGGGGCGGGTTCTTCACGCCGGGCGGTGGCGCGTCCGCGCCCGGCGGCGGTTTCCCCGGTGGGCCTTCAGCTCCCCGCGACGGCTTCCCCGGTGGGCCTTCCGCTCCCGGTGGCGGCCCGTTCCCGTACGGCGCCGAGGCTTCCGGGCCCGGGGCGGGGGAGCGGCGGGCGTCGCCCGCGGCGGTGGCCGTGGGCGTGGCGGCGCTGGTCGTCGTCACCGCCGTGACGCTCTGGCTGACCTGGCCGTGGGTGGCGGCGCTGTTCGAGCCCGGGGAGGAGCGCGGCCTGCCGCCGGGGCTGCGCACGCACCTCAACACCTGGGTCCCCGCCCTGGTGGGCGCCGTGGTGTCGGTCGGCGTGGCGTACCTGGCCGCGCTCGGCATCGGCGGGCTGCGGCCGCTCGGCCGGGGCAGCGAGTGGCTGCTGCTGCCGTTCGCGCCGTGGCTGTTCGTCGGCGACGGCCCACTCAGCATCGCCAACTGGAACACCCTGCGCGGCCTCGGCCTCATCGACACGTTCGTCGCGCTGATCCCGCCGCTGCTCGTCAGCGTGCCCGCGCTGCTCGTGCTGACGCTGCTGTGCAAGGGCCTGGCCGCCGCGAACGAGCGCGACTTCCTCAGCGGCGTCCTGCTGCCCTCGCTGCCCATGGCGGGCATCCTGGTGCTGGCCGTCACGTTCGTGAACGCCCAGGACCTGCTGTGGCCCCTCCTGGCGGTCCAGGATCCGGCCCTGGCCACCGCCCCGGCCGTCCAGGCGATGGCGCTGTCCCAGTTCGCCGGCGGACCGGCCCCGGCCGGGCTCGCCACCCCGCTGGTCGTCGTCGTGCTCATGCTGGCCGCCGCCGTCGCCGCGCAACTGCTCTACCTGGACCGGCTGGCCGTCACCACCGGCCGCGAAACCCGTTCGCGGGGGAGTGCCCCGGCTGCGTAGGTTGGGGCACTGTGGAGATCCGTGACCTGACGGCCGACGACCTGGACGCCGCCCTCGACATCCGTAAGCGCTCCTTCGGGCTGCTGTCCGCCGCCGACGTGCGGAGCTGGCGCGCGACCGTGCTGCCCGGCCTGCCCGAAGGCCGCTACCTCGGCGCCTTCGACGGCGACCGGCTGACCGCCACCACCCGGCTGAGACCGTTCACCCAGTGGTGGCACGGCAGGCCGCAGTCACTGGCGGGGGTCGCCAGCGTCACGGTCAGCCCGGAGGACCGGGGCCGCGGCCTGGGCACCATGATCATGCGCGCGGCCCTGGACCGCGCCGTCACGCTCGGCGACGCCGTGGCCGCCCTCTACCCGGCCACGACGCCGATCTACCGCAAGCTCGGCTTCGAGCACGCCGGGGCGCGGCACATCGTGACGCTGCGCGCCGAGGATCTGCGCGTCCTCGCGCCGTCGCAGCAGGTCAAGCTGCGCCGCATGAGCCCCGACGACGCGGCCGAGGTGATCTCGGTCCTGCACCGGGTGCACGGCGCCGCCCGCTCCAGCGGCCCCATCTCCTGGGACGAGACGATCTGGCGGCAGTGGCTCGCCGAGGAGGACGACTTCCTCTACCTGGCCGCCGACGGCTTCCTCGTCTACCGCTGGAGCGGCGGCGACATGGAGGTCGACAACCTGGTGGCGGGCTCCGCCGACACCGCCGCCGCGCTGTGGTCGCTGGTGGGCACTGCCTCCTCGATCGCCAAACGGGTGGTCGCCACCGTCGCCCCCGACGACCCGGTGCTGTGGCTGCTGCGCGAGCGCGGCAAGGAGACGGTCGAGCAGACCCGGTGGATGTTCCGGGTGCTCGACCTGGCCGCCGCGATCGAGCGAAGGGGCTATCCGGCGGGCGTGTCGGCGGCCGCCGTGGTGCGGGTGGACGACCCGCTGCGCCCGGCCAACTCCGGCGTCTGGCGGCTGGAGTTCTCCGGCGGCTCCGGCGCGGCCACCCGGCTCGACCGCGACCCCGGGGACGGCGTCCCGCTGCTCGGGATCAACGCCCTGTCCGCCCTCTACTCCGGCGTCCCGGCCGCCACGCTGCGCCGCAGCGGCCTGATGTCCGGCGACGAACGCCACGACGAGGTGCTCGACACCGTCTTCGCCGCCAAGCCGTACATGCTGGACTACTTCTAACCCGCCCACCTCGCCGGGCTCGCCCACCCCGAGGGGTTGCCATCCCGGAGGGGCCCGCACTCCCGGAGGGGTTTGCCCGCCCGGAGGGGAGTTCGCCCCATCCTGAGGGGCTCGCCCACCCGAGCGGCCTGGCGGACCCGATGAACCCCCGGCGGCCCCGATAGGCCACGGCGGGCCACTCGACCGGACCCGGGGGCCTCGACCGGCCCCGGGGGCCACGGCGGGTCAGTCGATCAGCCCCCGGGGCCCCGACTGACTGGCCGGGCCACCCCCCGATGGGCCACGGCGGGCCACTCCCGATGGCCACGGACGGCCGCCAGTTCGGTGGACCGGGTGCTTCCGGCGGGCGTTTCCCGGTGCGCGACCGGGCCCGCCGGGGTAGAGTCTCGTGCCGAACAGGTGTTCGGCGAACGGAGGCAGACCGGTGCGGGTGTTGGGCGTCGATCCGGGGCTGACCCGGTGCGGCATCGGGGCCGTCGAGGGCCGCCCCGGCGCGCCGCTCGGGCTGGTCGCCGTCGGGGTGATCCGCACGGGCGCCGACGAGGAGCTGGGCGCGCGCCTGGTGGGCATCGAGGCGGGGATCGAGAGCTGGCTCGACGACGTACGCCCCGACGCGGTCGCCGTGGAGCGCGTCTTCAGCCAGCACAACGTGCGCACCGTGATGGGCACCGCCCAGGCCGCCGGCATCGCGGTGCTGTGCGCCGCCCGGCGCGGCCTCCCGGTGGCGCTGCACACGCCCTCCGAGGTCAAGGCCGCCATCACCGGGAGCGGCACGGCCGACAAGAAGCAGATCGGCGCCATGGTGACGCGGCTGCTGCGCCTCAAGGAGATGCCCAAGCCCGCCGACGCGGCCGACGCGCTGGCGCTGGCCATCTGCCACGTGTGGCGCGGCGGCCCGCAGCATCGCCTGGCCGAGGCCCTGGCCACCGCCCGCCGCCGCACCACCGCCCAGCCCGCCCCGGCACGGCAGCCCGTACGGCCCCGGCAGTCCGCCCCGACGCGGGAGCCCGCCCCGACACCAGAGTCCGCCGCGCCCCGGCAGTCCCGCCCACCCGTGCAGCTGGGCCAACCCGTAGAGCCCGGGAAGCACGTGCAGCCAGGGCAGCCCGTACAGCCTGGACAATCCGTACAGCCGAATCAGCCCGAACAGCCCGGACAGCCCGTCGTGGCGCGGCGGTCCGGTGGGCGTGGCGAGGGGAGCGCGTCGTGATCGCGTCGGTGGCCGGCCGGGTGGCCGCGATCGCTCCCGACGGGGCGGTCATCGAGGTCGGCGGCGTCGGCATCCTGACCCACTGCACCCCCGGCACGCTTGCCACGCTCCGTCTGGGCGAGGAGGCCCGGCTGGCCACCTCGCTGGTGGTGCGCGAGGAGTCGCTGACGCTGTACGGGTTCGCGACCGACGACGAGCGGGCCGTGTTCGAGCTGCTGCAGACGGCCAGCGGCGTCGGGCCCAAGCTGGCGCTGGCGATGCTCGCCGTCCACACGCCCAACGCGCTGCGGGTGGCCGTGGCCGCCGCCGATCTCAAGGCGCTCACGCAGGTCCCGGGCATCGGGCAGAAGGGCGCGCAGCGGATCGTGCTGGAGCTCAAGGACCGCCTCGGCACCCCGGAGGAGGCCGTCAACGCGGCGATCCGCGGCGAGCGGCGCGTGGCGCTGTGGCGCGACCAGGTGCACTCGGGCCTGGTCGGGCTGGGCTATTCGGCGCGCGACGCCGACGAGGCCGTCGCCGCGGTGGAGCCCGAGGCCGACGCCGAGGTGGCCGCCGGGCGCACCCCGCAGGTGGCCGCGCTGCTCAAGTCGGCGCTGCGCGCGCTGAGCGTGCGATGAAGCTTGGTGGCGCGGGCGGTCCCGGCGCGGTGGGATGCTGGAGGGCGACGCGGGAGGCGGGTGAGACGTGAGTTTCGAACGGGAGCTGGTGTCGCCCGACGCCGGCGGCGACGAGCTGCAGATCGAGGCCGCGCTGCGGCCCAAGCGGCTGGCGGAGTTCATCGGCCAGTCCCGGGTCAGGGAGCAGCTGTCGCTGGTGCTGGAGAGCGCGCTGCGCCGGCAGCGCCCGCCCGACCACGTGCTGATGAGCGGCTCGCCGGGGCTCGGCAAGACGACGCTCGCCATGATCATCGCGGCGGAGCTGGGCGCCCCGCTGCGCATCACCTCGGGCCCGGCGCTGGAGCGGGCCGGCGACCTGGCGGCGATCCTGTCGACGCTGGCCGAGGGCGAGGTGCTGTTCATCGACGAGATCCACCGGATGGCCAGGCCCGCCGAGGAGATGCTCTACCTGGCGATGGAGGACTTCCGGGTCGACATCGTGGTCGGCAAGGGGCCGGGCGCGACCGCGATCCCGCTGGAGATCGCGCCGTTCACGCTGGTCGGCGCCACGACCCGGGCGGGGCTGCTGCCCGCGCCGCTGCGTGACAGGTTCGGCTTCACCGCGCACATGGACTTCTACGAGCCCGAGGAGCTGGAGCTGGTGCTGCACCGCTCGGCCGGGCTGCTGGGCGTCGACCTGCCGGAGGAGGGCGCCCGCGAGATCGCCGGCCGCTCGCGCGGCACGCCCCGCATCGCCAACCGGCTGCTGCGCCGGGTGCGCGACTTCGCCGACGTGCGCGCCGGCGGGGTCATCGACCGGGAGATCGCGGCGGCGGCGCTCAATCTTTACGAAGTCGATGCCGAAGGGCTCGACCGGCTCGACCGGGCGGTGCTCGGCGCGCTGCTGCGCAAGTTCGGCGGCGGGCCCGTCGGGCTGTCGACGCTGGCCGTGGCCGTGGGCGAGGAGCCGGAGACCGTGGAGGTGGTGGCCGAGCCGTTCCTGGTGCGCCAGGGGCTGCTCGCGCGCACGCCGCGCGGCCGGGTGGCCACCGCCGCCGCCTGGACGCACCTAGGCATGACCCCCCCACCGCATGCATTCGGAGCGACATCTGTCGACTGATTACAGAACGGTTGCAACCGTTTCAAATTGGGAACTTCCCCGCGCGCCGAAACGCTGCTTCGTTGCCGCGTTTCGCAACAACCGCCTACACTCCGTGGCTTGGCTGGCTGTGTAGGCTGACGGGCTGAGCGGCGCGGCCCGAAGCAACGCACGGAATTTCCGGCGCGAGGCCGGTGTCAAACTTCTTTGTACGAGATGGAAGGTCGCCCCTGATGGACATGGGACAACTCGGAAGCATCCTGCCGCTGATCCTTCTGGTGGTGGTGTTCTACTTCCTGCTGATCCGCCCGCAGCGCAAGCGCCAGCAGGAGGCGATCAAGATGCAGAACTCCTTGACGCCCGGCACCCGCGTGATGACGACCACCGGCCTGTTCGCCACGGTCGTCGTGGTGGACAACGAGGACGTCGTCCTTGAGGTGGCCCCCGGCATCGAGACCCGCTGGGTCAAGGCCGCCATCGGCCGCGTCGTGACGCCGGGTGAGCCGGTGGCCGACGAGCCCGCCGCGGATGAGAGCGATGACACCGTCACAGGTGAGAGCGGCACCGCCGACGGTGAGGACTCCAAGAAGTCCTGAGAAGGCTCAGCCACCAACCCCTATCCGAAAGAACTGACGACCAGTGGCCCGACCGACCAGCAGCCACAGCAAGCCGGGGCGCACGCTCCTGCTGCTCCTGGCGCTCATCCTCGCCCTGGCCGGGACGATGTTCTTGCAGAAGGCGTACACGCCCAAGCTGGGACTCGACCTCGCCGGCGGCACGACGGTGACGCTGTCACCCGTCACCCAGACCGGTGCGGCTCCGCCTGAGGAGATCCTTGACCGCGCGGTCAACATCATCCGCGACCGGGTCAACGGCACCGGCATCTCCGACGCAGAGGTCGCCAAGTCCGGCGACAACATCATCATCTCGATCCCGGGCGTCGGGCAGAGCGAGGCCATCAAGCTGGTCGCCACCACCGCGGAGCTGCGGTTCCGGCAGGTGCTCTGGATGGAGATGACGCAGCTCGGCCAGGAGCAGCTCGCCACCGAGGCCCCGACGCCCAGCGGCTCCGCGTCGCCGGGCGTCTCCTCCTCGCCCGGCGCCTCCCCCGACGCCACCCCGGCCTCGCCGGACGCCTCCCCCGACGCCACCCCGACCACCACGGTGCAGCCCCGGTCGATGCCCTCGCGCTCGCCGGGCGGCAACCAGCCCAGCGCGTCCCCGACGGGCAAGGCCCTGTCGTCGGCGCTGACCTCGCCCGTCCCGAGCCCGTCGCAGACGGCGAGACAGGGCGACGACCGTCAGGGCGACGACAAGCAGGGTGACAAGCAAGGCGACCAAAAGGGTGACCAGAAGGGTGACCAGAAGGCCGCGACGCCGACCCCGGAGCCCTCTCAGGACCCCAACGCCGGCATCAACACCGATGGCGTCGACCCGGCGGTGCTCAAGCAGTTCCACGCGCTCGACTGCACCGACCCGAAGAACCGGGGCCAGGGCGTCCAGGACGACCCGAACAAGCAGTACGCCGCCTGTGAGTCGGACGGCAGCTTCAAGTACATTCTCGACGTCGCCAAGGTCGTCGGCACCGACATCGACACCGCGACCTCCGGCGTCCAGCAGGGCAGCACCGAGTGGGTCGTCCAGCTCGACTTCAAGAGCAAGGGCGCGACGGAGTGGAGCAAGCTCACCTCGGCCGCCTTCAACTCCCAGGAGCCGCGCAACAAGGTCGCGGTCGTCCTCGACGGCGTGGTCATCACCGCCCCCAACATCATCAGCCCGATTCCCGGCGGACGCGCCGAGATCACCGGCGGCTTCGATCAGCAGAGCGCCGGTGAGCTGGCCGAGCAGCTCAAGTACGGCGCGCTCCCGCTGAAGTTCGAGCGCAGCTCCATCGACACCGTCTCCTCGACGCTGGGCCAGGACCAGCTCGAAGGCGGCCTCGTCTCCGGCATCATCGGCCTGGCGCTGGTCGTCGTCTACTGCCTCCTCTACTACCGCGGCCTGGGCATCGTCGCCGTGCTGAGCCTCGTGGTGGCCTCGATCCTCACCTACACCGCGGTCGTCGTGCTCGGCCACAACGCCGGCTTCCGGCTGTCGCTGCCGCACATCATCGGCCTGGTGGTCTCGATCGGCATCACGGCCGACTCCTTCATCGTGTACTTCGAACGCATCCGTGACGAGATGAAGGAAGGCAGGCGGTCGCTGCGCGCGGCCGTCGAGGTGGCCTGGGTCCGCGCGCGGCGCACGATCCTGATCGCCGACGCCGTCATGTTCATCGCAGCGGTCGTGCTCTACCTGCTGGCGGTCGGCGGTGTGGCGGGATTCGCGTTCGCGATGGGCCTGACCACGCTGATCGACATCGTGGTGGTGTTCATGTTCACGAAGCCGTTCATCGCGTTGCTGGCGAGGGTGAAGTTCTTCGCCAAGGGGCACCCGCTGTCCGGTCTGGACGCCGAGCGCATGAGCCTCGACTCCTCCACCGGCTCCGGCCACAAGACCACCCCGCAGGAGGCCTGAGATGGGACTGGGGCGTCGCCTCTATCGGGGCGAGATCGACGTCGACTTCGTCGGCAAGTGGCGGCTGTGGTACAGCCTGTCGGGCATCCTGCTGGCGATCTCCATCGCCGGTCTGCTGATCAACGGGCTCAACCTGGGCGTCGAGTTCAAGGGCGGATCGGTCTTCTCCTGGCAGCCGAAGACGACGGTCGGCATCGAGCAGGTCCGCGAGACGTTCCTGGACGAGGGCGTGCACCAGCCGATCGTGCAGACGGCCGGCGAGCGCTACCGGGTCACGACCGAGACGCTGCCCGAGAGCAAGACCCTCGAGCTGCAGAGCGTCATCGCCAAGGAGTACGGCGTCACGGTCGACGACGTCAACATCCAGTCGATCGGCGCCTCGTGGGGCGGTGAGGTGTCCACCAAGGCCTGGTGGGGCCTGGCCGTCTTCATGGTGGCGATCATCCTGTACCTGTCGATGGCGTTCGAGCCGAAGATGGCGCTGGCGGCGATCGTCGCGCTCATCCACGACCTGGTCATCACGGCCGGCATCTACGCCTGGTCGGGCTTCGAGGTCACGCCGGCGACGCTGCTGGGCTTCCTGACGATCCTCGGCTACTCGCTGTACGACGCGGTCGTGGTGTTCGACATGATCAAGGAGGTCACGGCCAAGCTGGGCGCGACGTCGAAGCAGACCTACTCGATGGCGGCCAACGACGCCCTGAACCACACGCTGATCCGCTCGCTCAACACCTCGCTGGTGGCGATCCTGCCGGTGGCGGCGATCCTGTTCATCGGCACCACGGTGCTGGGCGCGGGCACGCTGAAGGACCTGTCGCTGGCCCTGTTCGTCGGCATGATCGTCGGCACCTACTCCTCGATCTGCGTGGCCACGCCGCTGCTGGTGACGCTCAAGGAGCGGGAGCCGCGCTACCAGGCCATCGCCCGCCGGCTGGCCTCCACCGGGGGCGGCAAGGGCGCCAAGGGGTCGAAGGGCTCCAGGAGCGCGGCCACGGCCAAGGGCTGACCGCTTCGCCGACGCCCCCGCCCATGCGACCGGGCGGGGGCGTCCGCGCGTCTGAACGCCCCCGTGAGTGCGTCTGAACGCCCCCTGAGCGCTCGCGGGGCCGCGGGTGGGCTCCGGGGGCGCTGGTCGGATTACCGCCCGTCATGGGCCATCATGGAGCCCGCAAGCGTGGACAGCCCCCGAGGAGTGACGTGAAGACCGAGCTGAGCACGATGATCCTGGAGCGCATCCGGGACATCCCCGACTATCCGCAGCCCGGGGTGCTGTTCAAGGACATCACCCCGCTGCTGGACGACCCGGTGGCGTTCGCGGCCGTGGTGGACGAGCTGGCGGGGCTGCACGAGGTCGACAAGATCGTCGGCATCGAGGCGCGCGGCTTCATCCTGGCCGCCCCGGTCGCCTACCGGGCCGCCGCGGGATTCGTGCCGGTCAGGAAGAAGGGCAAACTGCCTGCCGCCACGCTGGAGGCGTCCTACGATCTGGAGTACGGTTCCGCGACCATCGAGGTGCACGCCGACGCGTTCCAGCCCGGCGACCGCGTCCTCATCGTCGACGACGTGCTGGCCACCGGCGGCACGGCGGAGGCGACGGTCGAGCTGGTGCGCAGGGCCGGAGCCGAGGTCGTCGGCGTGGCCGTCCTCATGGAGCTCGCCTTCCTCAAGGGGCGCGAGCGCCTGACGGGGGTGGAGACCCACGCCCTGGTGATCGTCTGAGCAGGACCCGCGGCGGCCCAGGTTCGCCGCCTGGATACACTGGGGGACCTGGACTCGAAAGTGAGGAGTCTGAGTGCCCCGTGATGTGGTCGCGCCCGACGTAGCGGACGCAGGCAGCGCCGAGACCGTGCCCGGCGCGCCCGCGGCACGTCGACGGCGATTTGGGGGTGGTGGCATGAACCCGGTGCTGGAGCCGCTGTTCCGGACCGTCCGCGCCACCCATCCCAAGGCCGACCTGCGGCTGATCGAGCGCGCCTACGACGTGGCCGCCTATCACCACCGCGATCAGAAGCGCAAGAGCGGCGACCCGTACATCACGCACCCGCTGGCCGTGGCGACGATCCTGGCCGAGCTCGGCACCGACGACGAGACGCTCTGCGCCGCCCTGCTGCACGACACGGTCGAGGACACCGCCTACAGCCTGGACGAGCTGCGCGGCGACTTCGGCGACACGATCGGCTCGCTGGTCGACGGCGTCACCAAGCTCGACAAGGTCAAGTTCGGTGACGCCGCCCAGGCCGAGACCGTGCGCAAGATGGTCGTCGCCATGTCGCGCGACATCCGGGTGCTCATCATCAAGCTGGCCGACCGGCTCCACAACATGCGCACGATGCGCTACCTGCCCGAGCACAAGCGCCACCAGAAGTCCCGCGAGACCCTGGAGATCTTCGCCCCGCTGGCCCACCGCCTGGGCATGAACACGATCAAGTGGGAGCTGGAGGACCTGGCGTTCGCCATGCTCTACCCCAAGCGCTACGACGAGATCGCGCGCATGGTGTCGGAGCGGGCGCCGCGTCGCGACCTGTTCCTGCAGGAGGTCATCGAGAAGGTCTCCGGCGACCTGCGCGACGCCAAGATCCGCGCCGTGGTCAAGGGCCGGCCGAAGCACTACTACTCGGTCTACCAGAAGATGATCGCCCGCGACGTGGCCTTCGACGACATCTACGACCTGGTGGGCATCCGGGTCCTCGTCGACAGCGTGCGCGACTGCTATGCGGCGCTCGGAACGATCCACGCGCGCTGGAACCCGGTCCCTGGCCGGTTCAAGGACTACATCGCGATGCCCAAGTTCAACATGTACCAGTCGCTGCACACGACGGTGATCGGCCCCGAGGGCAAGCCGGTGGAGCTGCAGATCCGCACCCACGGCATGCACCACAGGGCCGAATACGGCGTGGCCGCGCACTGGAAGTACAAGGAGGAGGTCGGCGGCCCCGGCCCCGCCGGCAAGGTCAAGCCGGGCAGCGACATGGCCTGGCTGCGCCAGCTCCTCGACTGGCAGAAGGAGACGGCCGACCCGGGCGAGTTCCTGGAGTCGCTGCGCTTCGACCTGTCGGTGTCGGAGGTCTACGTCTTCACCCCCAAGGGCCAGGTCATCCCGCTGCCCGAAGGGGGCACGCCGGTCGACTTCGCCTACGCCGTGCACACCGAGGTGGGCCACCGGTGCATCGGCGCCCGGGTCAACGGCCGGCTGGTGCCGCTGGAGTCGCGGCTGGGCAACGGCGACACCGTCGAGATCTTCACCTCCAAGTCGCCCGACGCCGGGCCGTCGCGCGACTGGCTCAAGTTCGTCAAGTCCGGCCGCGCCCGTAACAAGATCCGGCAGTGGTTTTCCAAGGAGCGCCGCGAGACCGCGATCGAGGCGGGCAAGGAGGCCATCGGGCGGGCGATGCGCAAGCAGGGCCTGCCGCTGCAGCGGCTGATGTCCGGTGAGGCGCTGCTGGCCCTGGCCCGCGACCTGCGCTACCCGGACGTCTCGGCCCTGTACGCGGCCGTGGGCGAAGGCCACACGGCCGCGCAGACGGTCGTGCAGAAGCTCGTGGCGTCCATCGGCGGGGTGGAGAGCGCCGAGGAGGACATCGCCGAGACGTCGCTGCCCACGCGCCTGCGCGGCCGTCCCAGGGGCGGCGGGGCCGGCGTGGTCGTGGCGGGCGACGCCGACGTGTGGGTGCGGCTGTCCAAGTGCTGCACGCCGGTGCCCGGTGACGAGATCGTCGGGTTCGTCACCCGCGGCCACGGCGTCTCGGTGCACCGCGCCGACTGCACCAACGTCCAGCAGCTGCGCACTCAGCCCGACCGGCTGGTCGAGGTGAGCTGGTCGCCGGGCGACGACAGCGTGTTCCTGGTGGCGATCCAGGTGGAGGCGCTCGACCGGCCGCGCCTGCTGTCCGACGTCACCCGTACGCTGTCCGACCAGCACGTCAACATCCTCAGCGCCTCCGTCACCACCTCGCGCGACCGGGTGGCGGTCAGCAAGTTCACCTTCGAGATGGGCGATCCCAAGCACCTGGGCCACGTGCTCAAGGCCGTCAGGAGCATCCAGGGCGTCTTCGACGTCTACCGGGTGAGCGGCGCGGGCAGCTAGCGGGGCCGCAGGTCGGGCAGGTTGACGACGATCGCCTCCTGGGTGCTGCGCGCGATGACGACGACGGCCTCCCGCGAGGGGTCGGGGTTCTCCTCGCGGTGCGGCACGTACGGGGGCACGAAGACGTAGTCGCCGGGCCCGGTGTCGACGCGCCGCTCCCGCCCGTCCTCCAGGAAGACGAACGACGGGGTGCCGCTGACCACGTAGATGGCGGTCTCCGAGGCGCCGTGGTGGTGGTCGGCCGAGCGGGTGGCGGGGGAGACGTGCGTCTGGCCCATCCACAGCCGCCGCGACCCGGTCGTGCCGTCGCTGATCGCGGCCAGTCGCCGCATGCCGGGCGTCTGCGCGGTGCCGCCGGACAGGCCGGAGGACGGCACGTGGCGCAGCGGCTGGTGGAACGGGTCGGCCTCGATGCGGTGGCCCTCCCACAGGCGGCCGCCGGCGCGGTCGAGGACGCCGGTCGCGGCGGCGGTCAGCCGGGCCGGGTCGTCGCGGGCGGCCAGCAGCTCGGCGGCCAGCTCGGGGTCCTGGGCGCGCAGCTCGCGCAGCAGCCACTTGCCGCTGCCGTGCCAGCGGCCCGCCAGCGACAGCGCCAGCCGGGCGGTCTCCTCGACGACGTGCCAGGAGGTGAAGGCGCGCTCGCCGGGGTCGCCGCCGCCGGCCAGGTCGTCCAGCAGGTCCGACAGCACGTAGCGGGCCCGGTCGAGCCGGGGCGCGGGCAGCGGGCCGGGACCGGCGTCGAGGCGGGCGCGCAGCTCGCGCTGGAGCTCGGCGGCCTGGCCGTCCGAGCGGTCCACGAGCAGGACGCCGTCGGCGCACAGGCGCATCAGCGTGGGCCGGTCGCGCGCGACGTCCTGCTCGACGAAGGCGAGCAGGCTGGTGCGGCTGTGCACGAGCAGCTCCACCGGCCACTCCCGCCACCGGCGCGACTCCTTCACCGGCCGGGCCAGGCCGTCGATCACCACGACGACGTCGAGGTCGGAGGTGGGCGTGCGCCGCCCGGTCACCGAGCTGCCGCCGAGGAAGGCGTACAGGGCGCCGGGAAAGAGCTCCTCGACGAGGGTGCGCGCGGCCGTCACGGGATCCATGACGGCCAGCATAGGTCTCAGAGCCGCCGGGAGAACGTGACCAGGTCGTTACCGGGGCCGTTGTAGCCGGGCACCGGCGGGCTCACCTCGAATCCCAGACGCCGGTGGAAGGCGATCGACGCCGTGTTGACGGGGGAGGTGATCGCCCTGACCACGTGGCAGCCGTGCTCACGGGCCAGGTCGAAGAAGCGCCCGTACAGGCGCCTGCCCAGGCCGGCCGCCCGCTCGTGCGGGCTGACGCCGACGAAGTGGATGTACGCCTCGCCGGGCAGCGACGGCGAGACGAGGCCGACGAGGAAGCCGGCCAGCCCGGCCGGCCCCTCGGCGACGAAGCTCGTGCGGTGGAAGTGGTCGAGGTAGAGCCGGGGGAGCACGGGCAGTATCGGCCGCCCCCACCACTCGTCGACCACCGCCGCGATCGCGTCATAGTCGCCGGGGACGGCGGACCGGATCTCGTCCACGCGCGTCAGCTGAACTCGGCCAGCGTGCGCTCGGCCTCCTCCAGCCAGGAGCGGCGCGCGATGATCGCCTCCTCGGCCTCCTTGGCGTCCTTGGCCCGGCCGTTGGCCTGGGCCTTGGCCAGCCGCTTCTCCAGCTGCTCGATCGAGGTGCGGAGCTGGTCGACCGTGCTCTGCGCGCGGGCGCGGGCCTCGGGGTTGGAGCGCTTCCACTCGGCGTCCTCGGCCTTGCGCACGGCGTCGTCGACCTTGCGCAGCCCGCCCTCCAGCCGGTCGCGCTGCTCGCGCGGCACCGGGCCGGCGGCCTCCCAGCGCTCCAGCAGGTTGCGCAGCGCCGCCCGGGCCGCGCGCACGTCGGTGACCGGGAGCAGCTTCTCGGCCTCGATCAGCAGCTCCTGCTTCACCTCCGCGTTGGCGGCCAGCGAGGCGTCACGCTCGGCGAAGACGGCCGAACGCGCCTGGAAGAACTGGTCCTGGGCGCCCTTGAAGCGCGCCCACAGCTCGTCCTCGACCTCGCGGGAGGCGCGGCCGGCGCTCTTCCAGCGCTGCATCAGGTCGCGGTAGACGGCCGCGGTCTCGCCCCAGTCGGTCGAGCCGGCGATCGCCTCCGCCTCGGCCACGATGGCCTCCTTGGCGGCGCGCACGCCCTCACGCTGCTCGTCGAGCCCGGCGAAGTACTGCTTGCGCCGCTTGGCGAAGGCCGTGCGGGCGGCCGAGAGCCGCTTCCACAGCTGCGCCTCGGTGACCCGGTCGATGCGGTCGGCGGCCTTCCACTCCTCGACGAGCTGGCGCAGCCGCTCGCCGCCGGACTTCCAGTGAGTGGTCTCGTCGGCGATGCGCTCGGCCTCGGCGACGATCCGCTCCTTGACGCCCCTGGCCTCGACCCGGGCCTGCTCACGCGCCGCCTTGACCTCCTCGCGGCGCTGGGCGACCAGCTCCGAGAGGGTGTCGAGGCGGGCCGTCAGCGCGCCCAGGTCGCCGACGGCGTGCGCGTCGGAGACCGCCTCACGCAGCTTGACGATGCTGGCCTCGGCCTGCGCCGGAGCCAGGTCGGTGCCGCGCACGCGCTGCTCCAGGAGCTGGACCTGGCCGGCCAGTTCGTCGTACTTGCGATGGAAGTAGGCCAGTGCCTCTTCGGGCTCGCCGGCCTGCCAGGACCCGACGGCCCGCTCTCCCTCAGCCGTACGCACGTAGACGGTGCCGTCGTCGTCTACCCGGCCCCACGGGTCGGTGCTCACCGTGTCCTCCCGCACTTTCCATCAGACCCTTCGGGACTCTTCGTCCCTAGTTTGTATTACGTCAGCTCTTGCCACTGATTGTCACGTCTTTGATTTCGACGGTTTCCTTGGGAGCTCCGGTCCCATCACCCGAATCGCCGATGACGCCCGCCTTGTTCACCTTGTCCAGGATGTCGAGCCCCTTCGTGATCGTACCCACCGGTGTGTAATCGGGGGTGAGACCGATGTCGCCGTACACGAGGAAGAACTGGCTCCCCGTCGAGCCCGGCGCCTGCGTCTTGGCCATCGCCATCACGCCGCGCTTGTAGGTGGCGCCCTCCAGGTTCTCCTCGACCATCACGTAGCCGGGCCCGCCCGAGCCGTCGCCCTGGGCCTTGCCGTCGGCCTTGGCCTTCGGGTCGCCGCACTGCAGCATCGGGAACTTGTCGTTGCCGAGCCGGTGGCACTTGCTGCGGTCGTAGAAGTTCTTGCTCGCCAGGTGGTCCAGCGAGTTGACGGTGCACGGCGCCTTGGCGTTGTCCAGCGTCACCACGATGTCGCCGAGATTGGTCTCCAGCGTCATCGTCTTGGTGGCCGGCTTGAGCTTCACCTCCGCCGGCGGCATGCCGACGTCCTTGACCTGTCCGCCCGCCGTGTCGGCGACGTAGCCGCACGTGCCGGTCGCCGGATCGTACGGCTTGGGCTGCGCGGCCGCGGAGGCGGTCTCCTGCGGCGCGGAGGCGGTCGGGGTGCTGGCTGCCTCCGTCGCGGAGTCGCCACCGCCCAGCATCGCCACCGCGGCGACGATGCCGCCCACCACGACGACCACGCCCACCGTGGAGCCGATGATCGCGGTGCGCTTGTTGCGCTGCTCACGCTCCAGGCGGCGCTGCATCTGCCGCTCGTAGTGCTCGCGTGCCAGCTGCTTCTGCCGGTCCTTCCCCGTGGCCACCGCTTTGCCTCCCATAGTCAATCAACTGAGGTGGGCGAATCGTATCGGCCAACGGGTAATGATTCGCAGCCCGGCGACCCGCACCGGTACCCTTCGGTTACATTCCCATTGGCATTTTTGACGAGATCAGCTGAGGCAGATGCTCATCGCCGGCTTCCCCGCAGGGGCCTTCCAGGCCAATTGTTACGCCGTCGCGCCCGCTGCGGGCGAGGAGTGCGTCATCATCGACCCAGGTCAGGACGCCACCGAGGGAGTCGAGGAGCTGCTGCGCGAGCACCGCCTCAAGCCGGTCGCGGTCCTGCTCACCCACGGCCACCTCGACCACGTGTGGTCGGTGGCCCCTGTCTGCGGCGCGCGCGACGTCCCCGCCTGGATCCACCCCGAGGACCGGCACCTGCTGAGCGACCCGGCGGCCGGCTGGTCGCCGACGAGCGCGTCGCTGTTCGGCGGCATCACGCTGAGCGAGCCCGACGACGTCCGCGAGCTGTCCGACGGCGCCGTGCTGGAGCTGGCCGGCATGGAGTTCACCGTCGACCACACGCCCGGCCATACCAGGGGGTCGGTGAGCTTCAGGCTGCCCGCTGACGAGATCATGTTCGCGGGTGACCTGCTGTTCGCCGGCTCCATCGGCCGCACCGACCTGCCGGGCGGTGACTATCCGACGATCCTGCGCAGCCTCGCTGCCAAGTGCCTGACGCTGCCTGACGATACGGTCGTCCTGCCGGGCCACGGACCACAGACCACGATCGGCCACGAGCGCGCCACCAATCCTTATCTCAAGGAGGCCGCGCCGCACGCCGGTCCCACACGAGGAATCTGATGACTTTCCAAGCACCGAAGGGCACGTTCGACTGGCTGCCACCCCGCTCCGAGCAGGTTCTCGCCGTCCGCGAGGCGCTCGTCGCCCCGGTACGGCTGGCGGGCTACGGCTATGTCGAGACGCCCGTCTTCGAAGACACGCAGCTGTTCGCCAGGGGCGTAGGCGAGTCGACCGACATCGTCTCCAAGGAGATGTACACCTTCCCCGACAAGGCCGGCCGCTCGCTGACCCTGCGGCCCGAGGGCACCGCGTCCGTGGTGCGCGCCGTCCTGCAGCACAACCTGCAGGCCGGGCAGCTCCCGGTCAAGCTGTGGTACTCCGGCAGCCAGTTCCGCTACGAGAACGTGCAGAAGGGCCGCTACCGGCACTTCTGGCAGGTCGGCGCGGAGGCGCTCGGCACCGAGGACCCCGCGCTCGACACCGAGCTGATCGTGCTGGCCGCCCGGGGCTTCGCCGCGCTGGGGCTGCGCAACGTCCGGCTGCTGCTCAACTCGCTGGGTGACAAGACCTGCCGGCCCGTCTACCGGGCGGCGCTGCAGGACTTCCTGCGCGGCCTCGACCTCGACGACGACACCCGCGCCCGGATCGAGATCAACCCGTTGCGCGTGCTGGACGACAAGCGGCCCGAGGTGCAGGCCCAGCTCACCGGCGCGCCGCTGATCGTCGACCACCTGTGCGAGGGCTGCAAGGCCTACCACGAGGAGGTCCGGTCCCTGCTGACCGCCTCCGGCATCGCCTTCGAGGACGACCCCAAGCTCGTGCGCGGCCTCGACTACTACACCCGCACCACGTTCGAGTTCGTGCACGGCGGGCTCGGCTCGCAGTCGGCCATCGGCGGCGGCGGACGCTACGACGGCCTCAGCGAGATGCTCGGCGGCCCGCCGCTGCCCAGCGTCGGCTGGGCGCTCGGCGTCGACCGCACGTTCCTGGCGATGGAGGCCGAGGGCCTGCTGCCCGAGACCGCGCCAGGCCGCGTCCAGGTGTACGGTGTCGCGCTGGGCGACGACGCCCGCCGCCGGATGTTCCACCTCGTCGCGGAGCTGCGCGGGGCGGGCGTCAGCGCCGACATGGCCTTCGGCGGCAAGGGGCTCAAGGGCGCGATGAAGGGCGCCGACCGCTCGGGCGCCCGGTTCGCGCTCATCCTGGGCGAGCGTGACCTGGCCGCCGGGGCCGCGCAAGTGAAAGACCTGACCACCGCTGAGCAGACCGAGGTGCCGCTGGCCCAGGTCGTCGACGTCTTGAAGGGGAAAGTGCAGTGATCCGCACGCATAAGGCCGGGGAGCTCCGCGAGGAGCACGCCGGGCAGCAGGTGACGCTCGCAGGATGGGTGGCCCGCCGCCGTGATCACGGCGGCGTGGTCTTCATCGACCTGCGCGACGCCTCCGGCTCGGCGCAGGTGGTCTTCCGCGAGGAGGACCACGCCCACGACCTGCGCGCCGAATACTGCGTGCAGGTGTCCGGCCTGGTACGGGTGCGGCCCGAGGGCAACGAGAACCCCGAGCTGCCCACCGGCGCGATCGAGGTCGTGGCCGAGACGGTCGAGGTGCTCAGCGAGTCGGCGCCGCTGCCGTTCCCCATCGAGGGCAACGTGGGGGTGTCGGAGGAGGCGCGGCTGAAGTACCGCTACCTCGACATCCGCCGCCAGCAGGTCGCCGCCGCGATGCGCACCCGCTCCAAGGCCACCTACCTGGCCAACGAGGTGATGAACGAGCTCGGCTTCGTCTACGTCGAGACGCCGACGCTCACCCGCTCCACGCCCGAGGGCGCGCGCGACTTCCTGGTGCCGGTGCGCCTGCAGCCGGGCAACTGGTACGCGCTGCCGCAGTCGCCGCAGCTGTTCAAGCAGCTGCTCCAGGTGGCCGGGCTGGAGCGCTACTACCAGCTCGCCAAGTGCTACCGCGACGAGGACCTGCGCGCCGACCGTCAGCCGGAGTTCACCCAGATCGACGTCGAGATGTCCTTCGTCGACCAGGAGGACGTCATCGAGGTCGGCGAGAAGCTGATCGGCAGGCTGTGGCGGGAGATCCTCGGCTACGAGATCCCCATGCCGCTGCCCCGCATGACCTACGCCGACGCGATGGCCCGCTACGGCTCCGACAAGCCCGACCTGCGCTTCGGCCAGGAGCTCGTCGAGATGACGGACTACTTCGCCGGCACGTCGTTCCGCGTCTTCCAGGCCGACTACGTCGGCGCGGTCGTCATGCCCGGCGGCGCCTCGCAGACGCGCAAGGAGCTCGACGGCTGGCAGGAGTGGGCGCGCAGCCGCGGCGCCAAGGGCCTGGCGTACGTGCTCGTCCAGGAGGACGGCACGCTCGGCGGCCCGGTGGCCAAGAACCTGTCGGAGTCCGAGACCTCGGGCCTGGCGGCGAAGGTCGGCGCGCAGCCGGGCGACGCCGTCTTCTTCGCGGCCGGCGCCCGCGGCGCCTCGCGCGACCTGCTCGGCGCGGCCCGGCTGGAGATCGGCCGCCGCTGCGGGCTCATCGACGAGTCGCAGTGGTCGTTCCTGTGGGTCGTGGACGCGCCCATGTTCGAGGAGGACGGCGAGGGCGGCTGGACGGCCGTGCACCACCCGTTCACCGGCCCCAAGCCCGAGTGGGCCGACAACTTCCAGGACCACCCGGCCGAGGCGCTGGCCTACGCCTACGACATGGTCTGCAACGGCATGGAGATCGGCGGCGGCTCCATCCGTATCCACCGCGCCGAGATGCAGCAGCGCGTCTTCGACGTGCTCGGCATCTCCAAGGAGGAGGCGGAGAGCAAGTTCGGCTTCCTGCTGGAGGCGTTCAAGTACGGCCCGCCGCCGCACGGCGGCATCGCCTACGGCTGGGACCGGATCTGCATGCTGCTGTCGGGCGGCGACTCGATCCGCGACGTGATCGCGTTCCCGAAGACCGCCTCCGGCTTCGACCCGCTCACCGGCGCGCCCACGCCCATCACCGGCGTCCAGCGCAAGGAGGCGGGCGTCGACGCCCAGCCCAAGGAGGGCTGAGCCTCCGGCGCGCATGACAACGGCAGGCGTCCGACGGGACGCCTGCCGTTGCCGTCGCCGCTCGTCAGGTGAGGGTGACCTTCTTGATGATGATCGGCGTCTTGGGGGCCGTGGAGCCGCCGTCGCCGGTGATGTCGTTCTCGTTGACGATGACGCCGTCCTTGGCGACCTTCTCGATGATCTCCAGGCCCGACTGGACCATGCCGAGCACCGAGTAGACCGGGTCGATCTGGGCGTTCTCGTCCGAGAGCGAGATGGCGAACTGGCTGCTGTTCTGCCCGGCGGCGTCCTGCGGCTGGGTGAGGAACACCACGCCCTTCGTGTACGGCACCAGGCCCGCGGCCTCGTCACGGAAGACGTAGCCGGCCGTGCCCTGGCCGTCGGTCGGGTTCTTGCCGTCGGCCTTGGCCTTCGGGTCGCCGCACTGCAGCAGGAACAGGCCGGACGTCTCCGGGGTCACCAGGCGGTGGCACTTGGTGTTGTCGTAGAAGCCCTTCTTGGCCAGGAAGGCCATCGAGTTGACCGAGCACGGCGTGACCGCCGGGTCGACCTGGATGACGATGTCGCCGTGGTTGGTGGTGATCGTCATCTTTGAGAGCTTCATGTTGGGCTTCTTGCCCGGCATGCCCACGTACTTGACCGGGACACCGGAGGTGTCCTTCTTGTAGTCGCAGGTGACGGGGCCGGTCGGCGTCGCCGTGGGCGACGGCATCTCGGTCACCGGCGGCGAGGGCGTGGCGGAGGCCGTGGGCGTGGTCGCCGCCGCGACCGTCTGCTTGTCGTCGCCGCCGACGAGGGTGGTCACCGCGAAGATGCCGCCCGCCACCACGGCCACGGCCACGCCGGCGCCGATGAAGGTGTTGCGCCTGGCCTTGGACGCCTGGCCCGCCGCGCGCTGCGCCTGCCGCTCCTTGTGCTCGCGAGCCAGCTGGCTCTGGCGGTCGTCGTCGTCGCCGCTCACCGGTATGTCCTCCATCTTTGCTGACACATGACCAAATAACTCCGCGAATGCTACCGGCCCCGCGATGTGCCGGACGTAAGTGACGAAAACTCACCGCAGTGACTCGGTGGCGCTGGCCACGGACGCGACCCGGGACGACCGGTGGCGCCGGGCACGTAAACTCGCGATGTGGAGAGTCTGTTCGATTCAGCGGCTGAGGAGGCCACGCCGCAGCCCCTGGCGGTCCGCATGCGGCCCCGCACGCTCGACGAGGTGATCGGCCAGCGCCACCTGCTCGGCGCCGGGACGCCCCTGCGCCGGCTGGTCGAGAGCGAGGCGCCGATGTCGCTGTTCCTGTGGGGACCGCCCGGCACCGGCAAGACCACGCTCGCCTACGTGGTCTCCAACGTCACCAAGCGGCGCTTCGTGGAGATCTCCGCCGTCTCGGCCGGGGTCAAGGACGTCCGGGCCGCCATCGACGACGCCCGCCGCCAGCTCGGCATGTCCGGCCGCCAGACCGTGCTGTTCGTCGACGAGGTCCACCGCTTCAACAAGGCCCAGCAGGACGCGCTGCTGCCCGCCGTGGAGAACCGCTGGGTCACCTTCATCGGCGCCACCACCGAGAACCCCGCCTTCTCCGTCATCTCGCCGCTGCTGTCGCGCTCGCTGCTGCTCACGCTGGAGTCGCTGACCGACGACGACATCGCCGCCGTGCTGCGGCGCGCGGTCTCCGACGAGCGCGGGCTCGGCGGGCGCGCCACGCTCGCCGACGAGGCGCTGGAGCACCTGGTCCGGCTGGCCGGCGGCGACGCCCGCCGCTCGCTGACCTACCTGGAGGCGGCCGCGCTGCTCGACGACGAGATCACGGTCGAGGTCGTGGAGAAGGCCGCCGACAAGGCCGCCGTCCGCTACGACCGGCAGGGCGACCAGCACTACGACGTCATCAGCGCCTTCATCAAGTCGATGCGCGGCTCCGACGCCGACGCCGCGCTGCACTACCTGGCCCGGATGATCGAGGCCGGCGAGGACCCCCGGTTCATCGCCCGCCGCCTGGTCATCTTCGCCTCCGAGGACGTCGGCCTGGCCGACCCCACCTGCCTGCAGACCGCCGTCGCCGCCGCCCAGGCCGTGCAGCTCATCGGCCTGCCCGAGGGCCAGATCAACCTGGCGCACGCCGTCATCCACTGCGCGCTGGCGCCCAAGTCCAACGCCGTGGTCAAGGCCATCGGCGCGGCCGTCGGCGACGTGCGGCGCGGCCTCATCGGCCAGGTCCCCGGCCACCTGCGCGACGCCCACTACCCGGGCGCCGCCAAGCTGGGCCACGGCGAGGGCTACAAGTACCCGCACGACTTCGAGCACGGCCTGGTCCGCCAGCACTACGCGCCCGAGCAGGTGCGCGAGCGCCGCTACTACGAGCCGACCACGCACGGAGCCGAGGCGCCGGTCGCCGGACGCTGGGGAAAGATCCGCGAGTTCCTCAGGGGATCGGACCCGTCCTGACATGTCCTCACCGACCTCGTCCCCGGGACGCGATAGGGTCTTGGCGTTCCGGCCCAGCGTACGAGGGAGATGAGCGGATGCTTACCGCTGGAGAGGTCGCCGGGCTGATCGCCGCCACGGGATGGATCGTCCTGGTCTGCGTTCTCGCCATGGTGCTCGTCAAGCTCGCCAGGCTGCTCACCGAGACCACCAAGGCGGTCTCCGAGCTCAACGCGCGCCTGACGCCGCTGCTCGACGACATGAGCGTCACGGTCAACGAGACCAACCGGCAGCTCGTCGCGGTCGAGGCCATCGCCAGGGACGTCAAGCAGGTCAGCGGGCACGCCGCCAAGCTGAGCGCGGTGACCCAGACCGTCTTCACCGGGCCGCTGATCAAGGTGTCGTCGCTGAGCTACGGCGTCCGCAGGGCCATCGAGGCCCGCAGGCCGCGCAAGGCCGGGCGGCGGTGATCACGGCGATGATCAGACGGCTGTTCTACCTGTCGCTCGGCGCGCTCATCACGCTGTGGGTGATGCGCAGGCTGCAGGCGCTGCACCCCAACCACATCGCCCGCCGCACCGCCGACGGCGCCGCGGGCATGCTCGTGCGGGTGAGAGACTTTACCTCCGACGCGCTCGGCGAGGCCGCCGGACGCGAAATCGAGTTGCGGGCCCGCTTCGGTCTCGACAACGCTGAAGACAACCACTAAAGCAAAGGATGGCCACCATGGAGTCGGCAGAGATCGCGCGCCGCTTCCTGCGCTTCTTCGAGGAGCGTGGGCACAAAGTAGTGCCCTCGGCCAGCCTGATCGCAGAGGACCCCACGCTTCTCCTGGTTCCGGCCGGTATGGTGCCGTTCAAGCCGTACTTCCTGGGGCAGCGCAAGCCTCCGGCGTCCCGGCTGGCCACCGCCCAGAAGTGCGTGCGCACCCCCGACATCGACGAGGTCGGCAAGACCACCCGTCACGCCACGTTCTTCCAGATGCTCGGCAACTTCTCCTTCGGCGACTACTTCAAGGCCGAGGCGATCCCGTTCGCCTGGGAGCTGCTGACGCGCTCGGAGTCCGACGGCGGCTTCGGCTTCCCCGAGGAGAAGCTCTGGGCGACCGTCTACCTGGACGACGACGAGGCCTACGACCTCTGGCGCAACAAGGTCGGGCTGCCGGACGAGCGCATCCAGCGCCGCGGCCTGGAGGACAACTACTGGCACATGGGCGTCGCCGGCCCCGGCGGCCCCTGCTCGGAGATCTACTACGACCGCGGCCCCGAGTACGGCAAGGAAGGCGGGCCGGTCGCCGACGAGGACCGCTACCTCGAGGTGTGGAACCTCGTCTTCATGCAGTACCAGCTCAGCCAGGTCCGCACCAAGGTCGACTTCGACGTGGCGGGCGAGCTGCCGGCGAAGAACATCGACACCGGCATGGGCCTGGAGCGCATGGCGGCGATCCTGCAGGGCGTCGACAACATCTACGAGATCGACACCACGTACAAGATCCTCGACAAGGCGGCCGAGCTCACCAAGAGCCGCTACGGCAGCGACCCGCGCACCGACGTGAGCCTGCGCGTGATCGCCGACCACGTCCGCACCGGCACCATGCTGGTCGCCGACGGCGTGCTGCCCAGCAACGAGGGCCGCGGCTACGTGCTGCGCCGCATCCTGCGCCGCTCGGTGCGCAACCTGCGGCTGCTCGGCTCCGGTGACGAGCGCTACATGCACACCCTCACCGACGTGGCGATCAACGTCATGGGCGAGCAGTATCCCGAGCTCAAGGTCGACGCGCCGCAGATCCACGGGGTCATCGACGCCGAGGAGGCGTCGTTCCTCGGCACGCTGCGCACCGGCACGGCGATCTTCGACGTGGCCGTCGAGGAGACCAAGCGCAAGTCCGCAACGACGCTCTCCGGCGACCAGGCGTTCCAGCTTCACGACACCTACGGCTTCCCCATCGACCTCACCCTGGAGATGGCGGCCGAGCAGGGGCTCAAGGTCGACGAAGAGGGCTTCCGCCGGCTGATGAAGGAGCAGCGCGAGCGCGCCAAGGCCGACGCGGCGGCGAAGAAGACCGGCAACGCCGACATCTCCGTCTTCGGGCAGCTCCTGGAGAGCGCGGGCAAGGTCGAGTTCCTCGGCTACGACGAGACCGAGGCCGACACCACCGTCATCGGCATCCTGTCGGGCGGCGTCTCGGTCCCGGCGGCGGGCGCGGGCACCGAGGTCGAGGTCGTCCTCGGCCGCACCCCCTTCTACGCCGAGGGCGGCGGCCAGCTCGCCGACCAGGGCGTCATCCGCACCGCGGGCGCCGAGGTGGAGATCCACGACGTCCAGACGCCGGTCGCCGGCCTGGTCGTGCACCGCGGCAAGGTCCGCTCCGGCGAGCTGCGCGCGGGCGACGAGGCGCACGCGGAGATCGATCTGGAGCGCCGCCGCGCGATCTCGCGCAGCCACAGCGCCACCCACCTGGTCCACCGCGGCTTCAAGAACGCGCTCGGCGAGTCGGCGGCCCAGGCCGGCTCGGAGAACTCGCCCGGCCGCTTCCGCTTCGACTTCACCGCGGCCGGGGCGGTCCCGCCGAGCGTGCTGCGCGACGTCGAGGACGAGGTCAACGCCGTCCTGATCAACGACCTCAAGGTCAACGCCTTCTACACCTCGCAGGCCGAGGCGCGGGCGATGGGCGCGCTGGCGATGTTCGGCGAGAAGTACGGCGACGAGGTCCGGGTGGTCGAGATCGGCGACTACTCGCGCGAGCTGTGCGGCGGCACCCACGTGCACAGCTCCGGCCAGCTCGGCCTGGTCAAGGTGCTCGGCGAGCAGTCGGTCGGCGCGGGCGTGCGCCGCGTCGAGGCGCTGGTCGGCATCGACGCCTTCCGCTTCCTGGCGCGCGAGAGCCTGCTGGTCGCCCAGCTCACCGAGCAGCTCAAGGCGCGCCGCGAGGAGCTGCCCGAGCGCATCGAGGGCATCGTCACCCGGCTGCGCACCGCCGAGAAGGACCTGGAGAAGCTGCGCTCCGCCCAGGTGCTCCAGGTGGCGGGCGAGCTCGCCGCGCAGGCGGCCGACCTGCGCGGAGTCTCCGTGGTGACACACCGCGCGCCTGATGGCACCAGCGCCGACGATCTGCGTAAGCTCGCGCTTGACGTGCGCGGGAGGTTCCCGGCCGACCGTCCGGTGGTCATCGTGATCGCCGGAGTCCCCTCCGACCGGCCCGTGGTGGTTGCCGCGGTGAACGAGGCGGGACGCGAGCGCGGGCTCAAGGCCGGGAGACTGGTCGGCGTCGCCGCCAAGGCGCTTGGGGGTGGCGGTGGCGGCAAGGACGACGTCGCGCAGGGCGGTGGCACCAGGCCCGACGCGATCGACGACGCGTTGCGGCTGGTCGAGCAGGCCGTCGGCGAGCAGCTCGGCTGAGATGAGGTTCGGCACGCGGCTCGGCGTCGACGTCGGGTCCGTACGCATCGGCGTGGCGCGCAGCGACCCTTCGGGGATGCTCGCCACGCCGGTGGAGACCGTCAGGCGGGGCGAGGGCGACCTCGACCGCATCGCCGCGATCGCGGCAGAGCACGAGGCCGTCGAGGTGGTGGTGGGGCTGCCCACCTCGCTGTCCGGCCGACAGGGCCAGGCGGCCCAGCTGGCGCGCGAGTTCGCCGCGCGGCTGGCCGCCCGGCTTGCCCCCACGCCCGTCCGGCTCTTCGACGAGCGGCTCACCACGGTGGCCGCCCAGCAGGGGCTGCGGGCCAGCGGCGTGCGCGCCAAGAAGCAGCGCGGCGTCATCGACCAGGCGGCGGCCGTGGTGCTGCTGCAGGACGCGCTCGACGCCGAGCGCGCGACCCGCAGGCCGCCGGGCCGGCCGGTCGACCCGCCTTCCGCGACAGGCGACGGCCCGTCCGCATGACGGCCGTGCTCCACCGCTCGAAGATCGCTAAAGTGATCGTCGGCCGGTGCCGCCGCGTGGAAATCGTTACCCAGCGTGACGACAAGGTGCGCGTGGCGTGTCCGGCGACGCGTGATCCGCACCGGTTTAACGCGACGAATCCGGTGCATAGAATCACGAAATTCACCGACAAAGAGAGCGGGTTCGTGAGATACCGGAAAGAGCCGAACGACAACCTCGGGACGAACTGATGCTCGCCGGGCTGCATCCCACCCCGCGGGAGCGCGCCGGTGTCACCGCGCGAAGCTCCCGACCCGGGACACACACGCTCTTTCCGTCCTCTAGCATGGCTACTCACAGTGACCCCTGCCGGCCGTCGCAGCGTGTCCGGCACATCCCCCTCGTCCGCTCGGTGACCCCCCACCGCCGGGTGTCACCGAGTGACCCCGGGCCAGCAGTTCCGGGAGATTGGCCGGCTCACCTATGAACGATCTCGACATGGACTTCCTCCTCGGCGCCGAGGACGACGACGGCCGGGGCGGGCGTCGCGCCAGGGGCTCGGGCAGACGCGGCGGGCGCAGAAGGCGCAGGCGCCGCAGCCGGGGCCGCTTCCTGGCCCCGCTGCTCGCGTTCATCGTGCTGGCGGGCATCATCGGCGGTGGCGGCTACTACGGCTACCTGTGGGTCAGCGACGCCATCGTTCCCGACGACTACGCCGGCAAGGGCAGCGGCGAGGTCGTGATCGAGATCAAGGACGGCCAGAGCGCCTCCGAGGTGGCCCAGGAGCTGGAGCGGCAGGGGGTCGTCGCTAGCGCCAGGGCGTTCACCAACGCGGTCGACAGCGCGGGCAAGAGCTCGTCGCTGCAGCCCGGCTCGTACAAGCTCCGCAAGCAGATGGCCGCCGCCGAGGCCGTCAAGCTGCTCCACCCCGACGCGCGGCTGCGCCTGACGGTGACGCTCAAGGAGGGCCTGCGCCTGTCCGACACCTTCACCCAGCTCGCCGAGGCGACCGGCAGGAACGTGAAGGAGTTCGAGACCGCGGCCAAGAAGCCCGACGAGCTCGGCCTGCCCAGCTACGCCAAGGGCAAGCTGGAGGGCTACGCCTTCCCCGCCACCTATGAATTCCAGCCCAAGGCCACCGCGTCCGAGATGCTGGGCCAGATGGTCGAGCGGTTCAACCAGTCGGCCGAGAAGCACGACCTCAAGGCCGCCGCGAGGAAGCGCGGCTTCACCGCCCACCAGATGCTCACGATCGCCAGCATCGTCCAGGCCGAGGCGGGCCGGCACGAGGACATGGCCAAGATCGCCCGGGTCATCTACAACCGGCTCGACCACCAGCCGGAGATGCACCTGCGCATGGACAGCACGGTGATGTACGCCTGGAAGCGCTACAAGACCGCGGCCACGCACGCCGAGCTGGAGATCGATTCGCCGTACAACACCTACAAGCACCTCGGCCTGCCGCCGGGCCCGATCGCCAACCCCGGCGACCACGCGATCGAGGCGGCGCTGAATCCCGCCAAGGGCTCCTGGCTGTACTTCGTGGCCACCGATCCCAGCAGGAGCAGCGTGACCAAGTTCGCCACCACCGAGGCCGAGTTCGAGGCGCTGCTCGCCGAATACAGACGGAACGGCGGCTGAGCCGGGGATGAGGGCCGCGGTCCTGGGCTCGCCCATCAGCCACTCGCTCTCGCCGTTCCTGCACCGGGCGGCGTACCGGGAGATGGGCCTGACCGGCTGGAGCTACGAGGCGTTCGAGTGCGACGAGGCGCGGCTGCCCGCGAAGCTGCGCGAGCTGCGCCCGGTGCGCGGCGAGCGCGCCGGTGACGCGAGCGCGTGGGCGGGGCTGTCGCTCACGATGCCGCTCAAGCGCGCCGTGCTGCCCCTGCTCGACACCGTCTCGGAGCTGGCCGTCGAGGTGGGCGGCGCCAACACCGTGGTGTTCTCCGATGGCGCCGCGCACGGCGACAACACCGACGTGTACGGGATCACCCAGGCGCTGGCGGAGGTCGGGGTGCCCGCGCCGCGCTCGGCCACCGTGCTCGGCGGCGGCGCCACGGCCGGGTCGGCGCTCGCGGCGCTGCGCGAGCTGGGGCTGTTCGCGGTGACGCTGATCGTGCGCGATCCGGCCCGGGCGGGGGAGACCGCGGCCGTGGCCGAACGGCTCGGAGTGACGCTCTCGGTGCGGACGTTCGACAAGCTCGACGCCGCGCTGGAGGCCGACCTGGTCGTCTCGACGCTGCCCGGCGGTGCCGCCGACGCCTACGCCGACCGGCTGGCGCGGGTGCCGGCGCTCTTCGACGTGGTCTACGCGCCCTGGCCGACCGTCGCGGCGGCGGCCGTGCGCGCGGCGGGCGGCACCGTGGTCGGCGGGTTCGCCATGCTGCTGCACCAGGCGGTGCGGCAGGTGGAGCTCATGACCGGCCGCACGGACGTGCCGGTGGACGCCATGCGCGCGGCCGGCGAGGCGGAGATCCTCAGGCGATCCAGCGAGCGGGCATGACCAGCGCGGATGACCAGCGGGGATGATTCGAGGAAGCTCCGTGGTTGTGGTAATGTAGCTCTCTGATCGGTCCGGCATGACTTGCTGGACGCGCAAGCGGAGGTCTCCCTCCCACCCGAGTCGCCGCGAGGTGGCCGGGTAAAGGATCACGCCGGACTACTCCGGGGAGCTTGAGGCCACGAAGCCGAAAAGCTCAGTGGCCCCGCATGCGCGACGTGCGGGGCTTTTCGCGTTGCGGCGAAGAGCTGCCCGGCACGACGAGCACGTAGGGATCGCAAACCTAGGAGGCCCCATCAGCACTGAGCCCCGCATCAACGAGCGTATCCGAGTTCCCGAGGTCCGCCTCGTGGGCCCGAACGGCGAGCAGGTGGGCATCGTGTCCATTCACGACGCCCTGAAGCTCGCCCAGGAAGCCGACCTGGACCTCGTCGAGGTCGCGGCGACGGCTCGACCGCCCGTGTGCAAGCTCATGGACTACGGCAAGTTCAAGTACGAGTCCGCGATGAAGGCGCGCGAAGCGCGCAAGAATCAGGCGCACACGATCATCAAGGAGATCAAGCTCCGGCCGAAGATCGACCCGCACGACTACGAGACCAAGAAGGGTCACGTGGTGCGGTTCCTCAAGGCGGGAGACAAGGTCAAAGTCACGATCATGTTCCGCGGCCGTGAGCAGTCCCGGCCGGAGCTCGGCTTCCGGCTGCTGCAGCGGCTCGCCGAGGACGTCCAGGAGCTCGGGTTCGTCGAGTCCCAGCCCAAGCAGGACGGCCGAAACATGATCATGGTGATCGGTCCGCACAAGAAGAAGGCCGAGGCCAAGGCCGAGAAGGCCGCCGCCAAGGCACAGCGTGGCAGCGAGGAGCCTTCCGTAGAGGAAGTGTGACCCGCGGTTCGGGTTTAGCCTTACTGGACACCCGAGCAGGCCACCCCGCCACACGAAGACGCCGCGACCGGGCCGGCCAGCACCGGCCCGGCCACCGGCACGACCGAATGAGGAGAGACGGCGACATGCCGAAGATGAAGACGCACAGCGGTGCGAAGAAGCGGTTCCGGCTCACCGGCACCGGCAAGGTCAAGCGCCGCCGCGCCAACCGCGCGCACTACAACGAGTGGAAGTCGTCCACGCTGACGCGCCGTCTCAAGAACGAGGTCGTCCTTTCCGACGCCGATTCCAAGAAGATCAAGAAGCTGCTCGCCAAGTAGCGCGAACTTTCCCCGGGGAGAAGAAACATGGCACGCGTGAAGCGGGCGCTCAACGCCAAGAAGAAGCGCAAGGTCGTCCTCGAGCGGGCGAGCGGTTACCGTGGCCAGCGGTCGCGGCTCTACCGCAAGGCCAAGGAGCAGATGCTCCACTCGATGACGTACGCCTACCGGGACCGCAAGGACCGTAAGGGCACGTTCCGTCGTCTCTGGATCCAGCGGATCAACGCCGCCGCCCGCCAGAACGGCATCACCTACAACCGCCTGATCCAGGGTCTGCGTCTGGCCAACATCGAGGTCGACCGCAAGATCCTCGCCGACCTCGCGGTGAACGACAGCCAGACCTTCGCCACGCTCGTCGAGGCCGCCAAGAAGGCGCTCCCGGCGAACGTGAACGCGCCGGCCGCGAGCTGAGCCGTACCGAGCTGAGCCAAGGGCCCGCCTGACGGTGGGCCCTTTGCCGTGCCCGGGACCGGTTCGCCCGAAGCCGGTCGTCCGGGCCGACCGTTGTGAGAGCCAGGGGGATGAGATGGCCGGGACCGAGCTGACCAACCTGAGGTCGCCGCGCGTGAAGGCGGCCCGCAGGCTCACCAAGCGCGCCTTCCGCGAACAGGACCGCAAGTTCCTGGCCGAGGGCCCGCAGGCGGTGCGCGAGGCGCTCAAGCTCGACGGCGTGACGCTGGAGCTGTTCACCACCGCCGAGGCCGAGCTGCGCCATCCCGAGCTCGTCACCCAGGCCACCCTCCAGGGCCTGCCGGTCCACCGGGCCAGCGGCGAGGTCATGGCCGAGCTGTCGCAGACCGTCACCCCGCAGGGGCTGCTGGCCGTCTGCCGCCACGTCCACGTGCCGCTCGGCGAGGCGCTGCCCGCCGAGCCGAAGCTGGTCGCCCTGCTCGCCCACGTACGCGACCCGGGCAACGCCGGCACCGTGATGCGGGCCGCCGACGCCGTCGGGGCCGACGCCGTGGTCTTCACCGACGCCTCCGTCGACCCGTACAACGGCAAGTGCGTGCGCGCCAGCGCCGGGAGCCTGTTCCACCTGCCGGTCGTCATCGGCGAGCCGGTGGCGGCGGCCGTGGCGCGGCTCAAGGAGCGCGGGCTGCGCGTGCTGGCGGCCGACGGCGCGGGCAAGCACACCCTCGACGACGTCGACCTGTCCGGGCCGGCCGCGTGGATCTTCGGCAACGAGGCGTGGGGGCTGCCCGACGACGTGCTCGCGCTCGCCGACGACGTGGTCCGGGTGCCCATCTACGGGCAGGCGGAAAGCCTCAACCTGGCGACCGCCGCGGCGGTCTGCCTTTACTCGTCCGCGAGGGCTCAGCGAGTGCCCTAGGCGGCGGGAAACCCGCTATTGTCGGCCTTGTAGGCGGAGGAGGCGAGGTCGTGCACGGCGCAGACACCGACGGGCGGGTGGTGGCCGCCGCGTGTTCGATCGCCATCGACGACCTGCCCGACGGGCTCATCGTGACCGACCGGTTCGGCCGTGTCCTCGCCGTCAACCGGGCCGCCGCCCGTCTCACCTCCGTGACGGCCGAGCGCGCCGTCGGCCGCGACATGAGCGAGGTCTTCCCCTTCCGCGACAACGACGGGCGCGAGTGGTGGAAGGCCCTCGACCCCGAGGGCGGCCTGCGCACCCGCAGCCGCGTCCCCGAGCGCCCGCTCCACCTGCCCGGCGGCCAGGAGCTGTACGTGGCGGCCAGGCTCGTGCGCGAGCCCGAGCGGTGCGGCGACGTCGAGCGCGTCACGATCACCCTGCGCGACGGCGGCGCCCGCGCCCGGCTGGAGCGCAGCCGCGCCGACCTGGTCTCCACCGTCGCCCACGAGCTGCGCTCCCCGCTGACCAGCGTCAAGGGCTTCACCGCCACGCTGCTCGCCAAGTGGACGCGCTTCACCGACGAGCAGAAGCGCGTCATGCTGGAGACCGTCAACAACGACGCCGACCGCGTCACCCGGCTCATCACCGAGCTGCTCGACGTCTCCCGCATCGAGTCGGGCCGGCTGGAGCTGCACCGCCAGGTCGTCGACCTGCCCGCGCGGGCGCGCCGGGTCATCGCCGGCCGGGTCGCCGCGGGCGAGCAGGAGGACCGCTTCCGCCTCGTCGTCGGCGACGACCTGCCCGAGATGTGGCTCGACCAGGACAAGGTTGACCAGATCCTGGCTAACCTGGTGGAAAACGGAGTGCGTCACGGGCGCGGAACTGTGACGATCGAGATCGAGTCCGTCGAATGGGGAGTGGCCGTGTCGGTGCGCGACGAGGGCGAGGGCGTCAAGCCCGAGCTGGCTCCGCGCGTCTTCAGGCAGTTCTGGCGCGGCGGCAACAGCCGCCGGCGGGGCGGCACCGGCCTGGGCCTGTTCATCGTCAAGGGCCTGGTCGAGGCGCACGGCGGCACCATCATCGTGCAGCGCGCCCCTGAGGGCGGCGCGGAGTTCCGATTTACCATGCCCACCGGCACTCCTGACTTCGCATAAACAGGACCGGTGGGCCGGGCCACTAGACTTTTCCCGCTCAAGCCCTGGATACGGAGCTCACTCTTGTCTGACTACGACCCCGTCGAGGTCACCCCGCTGCACGCCGACGAGGTGGCGCGCATGGAGGCCGGCGCCCTGGAGGCGATCAAGGCGGCCGACACGCTCGACGCACTCAAGCAGGCCAGGCTGGCGCACGCCGGCGACCGCTCGCCCATCGCCCTGGCCAACCGCGAGATCGGCGCCCTGCCTCCGGCCGCCCGCGCCGAGGCCGGCAAGCGCGTCGGCGCCGCCCGCAGGGCCATCGGCGAGGCGCTGGCCGCCCGCCAGGCCGAGCTGGAGGCCGAACGCGACGCCCGCGTGCTCGTCGAGGAGACCGTCGACGTCACCCTGCCCTGGGACCGGCGCCCGCGCGGCGCCCGCCACCCGCTGACCACGATGCAGGAGCGCATCGCCGACACCTTCGTCGCCATGGGCTACGAGGTCGTCGAAGGCCCCGAGCTCGAAGGCGAATGGTTCAACTTCGAGGCGCTCAACATCGCCAAGGACCACCCGGCCCGCTCCGAGCACGACACGTTCTTCGTCGGCTCCGCCGACTCGGGCATGGTGCTGCGCACCCAGACCTCGCCGCTGCAGATCCGCGCGCTGCTGGAGCGCGGCGTGCCCTGCTACGCGATCGCGCCCGGCAAGACGTTCCGCACCGACGAGCTCGACGCCACCCACACCCCGGTCTTCCACCAGACCGAGGGCCTGGCCGTCGACAAGGGCCTGACGATGGCCCACCTCAAGGGCACGCTCGACCGGTTCGCCGAGGTCATGTTCGGCGAGGGCATCACGACCCGGTTCCGGCCCAACTACTTCCCGTTCACCGAGCCGTCGGCCGAGCTGGACCTGAAGTGCTTCGTGTGCCGCGGCGCCTCCGCGGTGCCCGGCAACCCGCCCTGCCGCACCTGCAAGAGCGAGGGCTGGATCGAGTGGGGCGGCTGCGGCATGGTCAACCCGCGGGTGCTCGTCGCCTGCGGGGTCGACCCGTCGGTCTACTCCGGGTTCGCCTTCGGAATGGGCATCGAGCGGACGCTGATGTTCCGCCACAACGCCGAGGACATGCGCGACATGATCGAGGGAGACGTGCGCTTCACGCTCCCGTTCGGAATGGAGATCTGATGAGGGTCCCGCTTTCCTGGCTGCGGGAGTGTGTCGATCTCCCGGCGGCGGTCACCGCGCAAGAGGTGGCCGACCAGCTCACCGCGGCAGGGCTCAAGCTGGAGTCCATCACCTCGCACGGCCACGACGTCAAGAACGTCGTCGTCGGCGAGGTGCTGGAGATCGAGGAGCTGACCGGCTTCAAGAAGCCGATCCGCCACTGCAAGGTCGAGGTCGGCGAGGCCGCGCCCCGCGAGATCGTCTGCGGCGCCACCAACTTCGCCGCCGGCGACCGCGTCCCGGTCGTCCTGCCGGGCGGCGTGCTGCCCGGCGGGTTCGAGGTCGGCGCCCGCAAGACCTACGGCCGCATGTCCGAGGGCATGATCTGCTCCGAGCGCGAGCTGGGCCTGGGCGACGACCACGGCGGCATCATGGTGCTACCCGAGGGCACGCCCATCGGCGCCGACGTGGTCGAGCTGCTCGGCCTGCGCGACGACGTGCTGGAGCTGGAGATCACCCCCGACATCGGCTACGCGCTGTCGATCCGGGGCGTGGCCCGCGAGGTCGCCACCGCCTTCGGCGTGCCCTTCCGCGACCCCGCCGCCGTCGAGCCGCCCGCCGAGACCGAGCAGTCCTGGCCAGCGTCCATCGCCGACGAGACCGCCTGCGACCGGTTCGTGCTGCGCCGCGTCACCGGCTTCGACCCGGCCGCGCAGAGCCCGCTGTGGATGCGCGTACGCCTCACCCGCGCCGGCATGCGGCCCGTGTCGCTCGCCGTCGACATCACCAACTACCTCATGCTGGAGCTCGGCCAGCCGCTGCACGCCTTCGACGGCGCCAAGCTCACCGGCCCCGTCGTGGTGCGCCGGGCGCGCGCGGGCGAGCGGCTGGAGACGCTCGACCACGTCGTACGCGACCTCGACCCCGACGACATCCTCATCACCGACGAGTCCGGGCCGATCTCGATGGCCGGCACCATGGGCGGCCTGCAGACCGAGATCTCCGAGGGCTCGACCGACATCGTCATCGAGGCCGCGCACTTCTCCGCGACCGGCATCTCCCGCGAGTCCCGCAGGCACAACCTCGTCTCCGAGGCGTCCAAGCGGTTCGAGCGGGGCGTCGACCGCGAGCTGCCGCTCGTCGCCTCCTGGCGGGCCGTGTCGCTGCTGGCCGAGCTCGGCGGCGCCACCGTCCAGCCGGGCGTCACGCACGCCGAGGTGGACGTGACGCCCGCCCGCATCGCCATCCCGGCGAGCCACCCCGGCGACATCGCGGGCCTGCCCTACTCCAAGGAGACCGTCGTCCACCGCCTGGAGCAGGTCGGCTGCGTCGTCACCGACGGCGCCGACCCGACGGTGCGCAGCGGCGGCGTCGACCCGACCGGCGTCGTCACCGGCGGCGAGCTGGCCGCCCGGCTGGCCGTCACCGGCGACGACATGATCACGGTGACGCCGCCGTCGTGGCGCCCCGACCTCACCGACCCCAACGACCTGGCCGAAGAGGTCATCCGGCTGGAGGGCTACGAGAAGCTGCCCTCCGTGCTGCCCAAGGCCCCGGCCGGCGCCGGGCTCACCGAAGGGCAGCGGCTGCGCAGGCGCGTCGGCCGGGCGCTCGCCGAGGCGGGCTACGTCGAGGTGCTGGCCTACCCGTTCATCAGCGCCGACGACTTCGACCGGCTCCAGCTGCCCGCCGACGACGCGCGCCGCCGGGCCATGCGGCTGTCCAACCCGCTGGCCGAGGACGAGCCGCTGATGCGCACCACGCTGCTGCCGGGGCTGCTCAAGGTCCTGGTCCGCAACGCCGGGCGCGGCTTCGCCGACGTGGCGCTGTTCGAGACCGGCGCGGTCTACCGGCCGCGCGAGGGCGCCCCCTCGGTCGCGCCGGTGCTCGGCGTCGAACGCCGCCCCACGGCCGACGAGCTCGCCTCCATCGAGGAGGCGCTGCCCGACCAGCCGATCCGGGTCGCGGCCGTGCTCGCCGGCGAGTTCGAGCGCTCCGGCTGGTGGGGCGCCGGCCGCCAGGCCTCCTGGGCCGACGCCGTCCAGGCCGCCCGCCTGATCGCGGGCGAGGCCGGGCTGGAGCTGTCGATCACCGCCGACCAGCACGAGCCGTGGCACCCGGGCCGCTGCGCCGCCCTCTACCTGGGCGACACGCTCATCGGCCACGCCGGCGAGCTGCACCCGCGCGTGGTCGAGGCGTACGGGCTGCCGCCGCGCACCGCCGCGCTGGAGCTGGAGCTGACCCGCCTGGAGGCGGCGCTGACCGGCCCCGTCGACGCCCCGGCCATCTCGTCCTACCCGATCGCCACCCAGGACGTGGCGCTCGTCGTCCCCGACTTCACCCCGGTCGCGGACGTCGAGGCCGCGCTGCGTGACGGGGCGGGCGAGCTGCTGGAGTCGGTGCGGCTGTTCGACGTCTACGCGGGCGAGCAGGTGGGCGAAGGCAACAAGTCGCTCGCCTACAGCCTGCGCTTCCGCGCCCCGGACCGCACGCTGACGGTGGAGGAGACGACGGCCGCCCGCGACGCCGCGGTCGCCCTCGCCGCCGACCGCGTCGGTGCCCACCTGCGCACCTCCTGACCCCGACCCCCAGGGCCGGTACGGACTCCCGTACCGGCCCTCGCCATGCCTAGAAGGTGTCGATCTCGGTGAGGTCGAGGTCGATGTCGAAGGGGACGGTGACCTTGAGGCGGTCGTGGTAGATGCCGGTGGGCACGTAGGAGCGGGTGGGCGGGTCGAGCTCGTGGACGTAGACGACGGGTCTGCCGGAGTCGCTTTCGACGCGCCAGAAGTGGGGGATGCCGGCTTCGGCGTAGAGGACGGGCTTGCGGTCGCGGTCGCGTGTCCTGGACTCGGGGGAGACCACCTCGACGACGAGCGTGACGTCCTGGGCGCGGTAGAAGGTCTGCTCCGGGCCGGTGTCCGCCTCGGCCCTGATGACGCACACGTCGGGCTCCGGCCGCTGGTCCCGGCCGAGGACGACGCTCATCTCCCGCCGCACCCGGAGGTCACGCGGGACACTGCGGCGCA
>NZ_JBGNUU010000014.1:0-28357 GCF_041950485.1 Nonomuraea sp. ATR24 | reverse complement strand
AGGTGTCGATCTCGGTGAGGTCGAGGTCGATGTCGAAGGGGACGGTGACCTTGAGGCGGTCGTGGTAGATGCCGGTGGGCACGTAGGAGCGGGTGGGCGGGTCGAGCTCGTGGACGTAGACGACGGGCCTGCCGGAGTCGCTTTCGACGCGCCAGAAGTGGGGGATGCCTGCTTCGGCGTAGAGGGCCGGTTTGCGGGCGCGGTCGCGCTCCTCCGACTCGGGCGAGACCACCTCCGCCGCCAGCACCACGTCGGCGGCCTCGTAGAAGGTGGCGTCGGGGCGGATGACGGCCCGGGGGCCGAGGACGATGAGGTCCGGCTCGGGGCGCTGCCGGGGGCCGAGCTTCACGCTCATCTCGCGGCGGACCCGGTGCCCTTCGGGGGCCGCCGCGCGCAGCCCCACGGCCAGCAAGAACAGCGCCGAGGTGTGGAACTCTCGCTGTGGGCTCACGAAGACCAAGCTTCCGTCAATCAACTCCGTGTGCGCAGGCAGATCCGGAATGTGATCGAGGTCTTCCGCCGTGAAGCCCTGCGGTGGCGGGAACACCCAGTCGGGTAGCGAAGGTGGCGTCATCGTCAGGCTCACCGCTTCGGCCGTCATGGTTCTTACCGTAGCAAGCTACTTCGATCACTGTAGGTGAACGAGTGCCGGGCTGACGAGTGGTGAGAGAATGCGGCTCTATGAGGCAGCTGCTCGTGTTCGGTGAGAGGGACGACGCCGAAGAGGTGGCCGAGACGCTGGGGGAGTGGTTCCCGGGGCTGGGGGTGCCGCGGGTGGTGCGGGAGACCCTGGCGGGGGAGGACGACGCCGAGGACGCCCAGTGGGTCGTGGTGCTCGACGGCGCCGACGGGGTGGATCCGGTGAAGGTCGACGAGCTGGTGGAGCGCTACGACGGGTGGCGCGAGGACGCGTAGGGCGCCGGAGCGGGCGTGCTCCGGCGCCCGGCGGGGCGGTGCGGGTCAGCCGATGGGCTCGAAGGGGTTCGGGGGCTGGGCGGTCCAGCGGTGGAGCTGGGCGTGGGCGGTCTGCTTGGTCACCCCGTCCTCGACGATCTTGCCGTCCTTGACGACGTAGAAGCGGCCGTCGTCCAGCGAGGCCAGGCCGTACTGGCCGCCCGACTCCCAGCCTCGGACGCCGCTCTGCGGGTCGTGCAGGCCCTTGGGGGCGAGGGGGAGGATGGCGCCCTGCTCCGGCTGCGGCTGGCCCTCGACGGGCCCGGTGACGGGCTTGGCCGAGGCGTCGACGGTGAAGAGCGAGTAGTTGGGGAAGCCCGGCTTGGCGCCCTTGTAGGCGGCCATGAGCCAGGTGCCGCTGTGGCCGTCGAACTCCAGGTTTTGCACTCCGTACCTGGTGTTGCCGGTGCGGACGAAGTACTTGCCGGCGGGGGCGTCGGGTCCGGCGGTGTGCGGGGCCGACTGGGTGAGGGGTCGCTCGTACTTGCGCCACTGGTTGACGTCGTACTGCAGCAGGACCTGGTGGTCGTTGTCGGCGCGGGTGGTGTTGGAGTAGACGCCGTAGGCGACGGTGAGCTTCTGCTTGCCGTGCCGCTTGCCGAACTCGGGCCCGAACGCGACGCCGTCGATGCCGCTGCAGCCGTAGCGGTGGTCGGGGGTGTCGGCCACGTTGCCGTCGAAGACGCCGTCGCCGTTCATGTCGGCGCTGTAGTCGGCCACGACCTCCTTGAGGTAGACGGTCTTGACCACGTCGGAGTTCTCGGCGTCCATGCCGAGGCTGGTGATGCGGTCGACGTCGAAGATCGCGATGTAGAACGCCTTGGCGTCCTTGTACTCCAGCGAGCCGTAGACGCGGCCGTCCTGCCGGTTGAGATCGAGGTCGCCCAGGTGGCCGGTGAAGCCGGTCACCGAGCCGACGGGCTTGCCGGTCAGGTCGGTCTTGACGAGGAGGTTGGTGAACGAGAAGTACATGAAGCCCTTCTTCTCGTCCACCGCGATCCCCTGGACGTGCCCCGCCTGCCAGGCCCCGCCGTACACCTCCGCCGGGAAGGACGGCCGGTCGGCCGCGTGGGCGGGGAGGGAGACGAGGGTGGAAGCCGTGAGGGCGGCGGCCAGGACGTGTGCGACCCGCATGTGTTGCCTTTCAGGATGTTCCTTGACGAACCCGGACAATAGGGCGTCGCAGAAGATCCTTACAGACTTCTAGACGGCCAGTCCATGTCCGCTGGTCAAACTCCTGGTGAGGCGGAGGTCGTGGGAGCCGTCGGCGCGGGTCAGCTCGTAGTAGAACCACCACTCGTCCCCGACGGCCAGCGCGTTGACGTAGCGGAGGGACCCGGTGGCGTACGGCGAGACCGACCAGGGGCCGCCGGGCGTGAGGCTGCGCCAGGAACGCAGGTCGGCGGAGACGGCCAGGCCGCAGCGCTCCTCGTAGTTCTCCTCGTGGGAGGCCGAGCCGTCGTAGAAGCCGAGGAAGCCGCCCTCGACGGGCGCGACGCTGTTGAGCCGGGCCTGGTAGCGGTCCCAGCCGCCGCCGACCGCCAGCGCCTCGCCCTCCCAGCGGAACTCCTCGCCGCCGTCGTCGGAGACGGCCAGGCCGGTGGGGTGGATGGTGGCGCCGACCGCGTAGACGTCGCCGCTCGCGTGGGCGTCCGCGCGCGGCCCGGCGAACGGGGCGGCGTAGCTGGCGAACAGGTACGTCACCCCGCCCCAGGTCAGCGCGTACGGGTCCTTGACCCCCTCGGTGCCGGTGGACGCGGCCGTCAGGACCGGGCGGCGAGGTCGAAGCGCGCGGGGTGGGCGGCGGTCAGCCCGTCGATCCGCCAGCGGTTGTCGGCGGGATCCACGTACGAGATCAGCAGCCGGTAGCCGCCGGACGCGGTGCGCGTCAGGCAGAAGCGTTCCATGGAGGGGGTGCCGAGCTCGTCCTTGCGCACCGACCACACGTCGGTGAAGCGGACGCCGTCGTCGGAGACGGCCACGGCGCAGCGCCAGCCGCGCTCGGCGTCGGCGCCCCGGGGGCGGCGCTGCCGGTAGGTGAGCCAGAACCGCTCGCCGTCGTGCAGCACGCCGGCGCTGCCGGCCCAGTAGCCGGGCTCGTCGCGTTCGGGCCGCAGGACGACGGTCGCGCCGGCGGGGTCGATCGGGGGGAGGGGCATGGGGCCTCGCAGGCGGGAACGGGCGGCCCGCGGAGGCCGCCGTGAAATTTGCTCAGATTGCGAAATTAACCCGCCGTTCGTCACGCGCCGCAACCCTCGTTACGCGAACGTTACGGGCCGTACACGATCATCTACGGCATCATTTCTGCTGGTGAAGGCCGAAATTTCGGTCCGTGGACCGTTTTTTCCGGGTTATTGACCAAAAAGAGTGGCGGTCGGCAGACTCTGCCCTATGCCCGGTCCACTTTCACAGTTGCGCCGCGGGCACGAGGAGCTCGTCCTCGGCCTGTTGCGCCGGCACGGCCCGCTGAGCCGCGGCGAGCTCGGCAAGCACTGCGGCCTGTCCCGCACCACCCTGTACGACATCCTGGCCGAGCTCGTGGCCAGCGGCGCCGTCGTCGCCGCCACTCAGCAGGAGGCGCCGCGCGGACGCGGCAGGCCCGCCGAGACCCTCACCCTCAATCCCGACGCCGGCCAGGCCATCGGCATCGACTTCGCCCGGCGCGCCGTGCACGTCGCCGCCGTCAACGTGGCGCACGAGGTCGTCGGCTCGGCGAGCGAGCCGCACCCGGCCGGCCTGCCGTGGGAGGAGCGGGTGGAGCTCGCCGCCCGGCTGGTGCACGGCCTGACCGGCGCCCACGGCGGCGGCGCGCTGCGGCTCGGCGCGCTCAGCGCGATCGGCGTCGGCGTCGTCGGCCCCGTGGGCGGCGGCCCGAGAACGGAGGACGGTCGCGGTGACGGTCGCGGTGACGGTCGCGGGGGGAGCGATCCCCGGGGGCACGAACGGCTCGCCGGGCTGCTGCGCGAGCGCTTCGGCGTGCCGGTGCTGGCCGACAACAACACCCGGCTGGCGGCGCTGGCCGAGTCCATCTGGGGCGCGGCCACCGGCGTCGAGGACGTGCTCTACCTGCGGCTGTCGCACGGCGTCGGCGGCGGGCTGGTGGTCGGCGGATCGCTGCACCGCGGCGCGTACGGGCTGTCGGGGGAGTTCGGCCACATCACGGTCGACCCGGCGGGCGCGCGCTGTGACTGCGGCGGGACCGGCTGCCTGGAGACCGTCGCGTCGATAAGGGCCGTGCTCGACGCCTACCGGGCGGCGGGCGGGCGCGCCGAGGACGTGCCGGAGCTGGTGAAGGCGGTGCGCGAGGGCGACGCCGTCGCGCTCGGCCTGATGCGCGACGTCGGCTCGCGCGTCGGCGCGGTGCTCGCCGCGCTGTGCAACGCGATCGGCCCCAGCGTGGTCGTCGTCGGCGGCGAGCTGGCGGAGGCCGGGGCCGCGCTGCTGGACCCGGTCGGGGAGACGCTGGGCGCGCAGATCATGCCCGTCACCCGCGACCGGGTGAGCCTGCGCAGGGCCACGCTGGGCGAGGCCGCGGGCGCGCTCGGGGCGATCGCCCTGGTCCTGCATGAATCGCCCCTGCTGTCCCGCTATCCGGCGGACGGCGACGAGGCGGAGCGGCCTCCGGCGGCGCCGGAGCGAGCGGAGGAGACCATGAACCCTGGGAGGCGGCGATGACCGCGATCTCCGCGCCGCAGCGCAAGACGGGCGGCCGGGCCGAGGGGCGCAGGCCGCGCCGCTCGATCGTGCTCAACCTGGTGGCCGTCGTCATCGGCCTGGCGGTCTGGACGCTGCTGGCGTCGGTCGGCGTGCAGGGCATGCCCGGCCCGGCCGAGGTCGCCGCCCGGGCGGCCGAGCTGGTCGCCGACGGCACGCTGGCGATGGACGCGCTGGCCAGCCTGCACCGCGTGCTGCTCGGCTTCCTGCTGGGCACGCTGCTGGCCGTGCCGGTCGGGTTCCTGATGGGCTGGTACGCCACCGCGCGCGGCCTGCTGGAGCCGTACGTCCAGTTCTTCCGCACGATCCCGCCGCTGGCGATCATTCCGCTGGCCATCGTGCTCATGGGCATCGGCGAGGTGCCCAAGGTCTTCGTGATCTTCCTGGCGTCGTTCCTGTCGAGCGTCGTGGCGACGTTCCAGGGCGTGGTGGACGTGGACAAGACGCTCATCAACGCCGCCCGGGTGCTCGGCGCCTCGGACCGGACCATCTTCCTCAAGGTCGTGGTACCGGCCTCCACGCCGTTCATCCTGGTCGGCATGCGGGTCGGGCTCGGCTCGGCGTGGGGCACGCTGGTGGCCGCCGAGCTGATCGCCGCGCAGGAGGGGCTCGGCTTCCGGATGCAGCAGGCCCAGCTCTACTACGACCTGTCCACGATCTTCGTCGGACTGATCGCCATCGGCGTGCTCGGCCTGCTGATGGACCGGCTGCTGCTCCTGGCCGAGCGACGACTCACCGACTGGCAGGAGCGCCGATGACCACCAAGATCTCCTTCAGGGACGTCGTCAAGACCTACCCGATGCGCGAGGGCACGTTCACCGCGCTCGACCACGTCAGCCTGGACATCGCCGACCAGGAGTTCGTCACCGTCGTCGGCCCGTCGGGGTGCGGCAAGAGCACGCTGATGAGCATGGCCGCCGGGCTCGTCGAGCCGTCGGCGGGCCAGGTGCTCGTGGACGGCGAGCCGGTCGCCGGCCCCGGCCCCGACCGCGGCGTGATCTTCCAGCAGTACGCGCTGTTCCCCTGGCTGACCGTGCGCAAGAACGTCGAGTTCGGGCTGAAGCTGGCCGACCTCCCGGCGGAGGAGCGCAGGCGCCGCGCCGAACGGGCCATCGAGCTCGTCGACCTGTCGGACTTCGCCGACGCGCTGCCCAAGACGCTGTCCGGCGGCATGAAGCAGCGCTGCGCCATCGCCCGCGCCTACGCGGTCAACCCGAAGGTGCTGCTCATGGACGAGCCGTTCGGCGCCCTCGACGCGCTCACCCGGGTGCAGCTCCAGGACCAGCTCCTGCACACCTGGAGCCAGGACCAGCGCACGGTCATGTTCATCACCCACGACGTGGACGAGGCCGTCTACCTGGCCAGCCGGGTGATCGTCATGGCCGCCAGGCCCGGCCGGGTCCAGCGGATCATCGACGTCGGCCTGCCCTACCCGCGCACCGAGGAGATCCGCCTGTCGCCCGAGTTCGGCCGCATCCGCAACGAGGTCTGGCACTCCGTCTACCACCAAGCTCCCGCGGCCTGATCGGCCGACGAAACCCCCCGGAAAGGACGTACCCGCCATGCGTGTGCTTCGCCGCGCCCTGACGGCCGCCACAGCGGTGATCATGATGTCGCTGTCCGTGTCCGCGTGCTCCGAGGACGGCTCCACCGTCCGCTTCGGCTACATCAGCGACTACAACGGCGCCAGCCTGCTGGCCATCGCCGACAAGCAGGGCCTGTGGGAGAAGCAGGGCCTGACGCCCGAGATCAAGGTCTTCACCAACGGCCCGCTGCAGATCCAGGCGCTCGGCGCGGGCGACCTCGACTTCGGCTACATCGGCCCGGGCGCCATGTGGCTGCCCGCGTCCGGCAAGGCCAAGGTCGTGGCCGTCAACACCCTCGCCTACGCCGACCGCGTCATCGCCCGGCCCGGCATCGCGAGCATCCGGGACCTGAAGGGCAAGAAGGTCGGCGTGCCCGAGGGCACCTCCGGCGACATGGTGCTCAACCTGGCCCTGCGGAAGGCCGGCATGACCGTCGAGGACATCGAGAAGGTGCCGATGGACCCGGCCACGGTCGTCTCCGCGTTCGCCGCCGGGCAGATCGACGGCGCCGGCATCTGGTACCCGCTGATCGACACGATCAAGGCCAAGGTGCCCGGCACGGTCGAGCTGGCCAGCACCAAGGAGTTCCCGGACAACTCGTTCCCGACCGCGTTCGTCAGCGGCAACGAAGGTGGCGCCTGAGCTGACCGAGAAGGTGCTCAAGGTGCTGCAGGAGGCCAACGACTGGCGCGCCGCCCACCCGGACGAGGCGATCGCCGAGGCGGCGGCCCTGCTCAAGCTCGACAAGGCCAAGGTCGCGGCCGACGCGGCGAACGTGCAGACGATGTCGACCGCCGACCTGGTCGCCAAGACCCAGGACGGCAGCGTCGGCAAGTGGCTGAACAGCCTGAGCGAGTTCTTCGTCAGCACCGGCCAGCTCCCGTCGGCCCCCGACCCGGCCACCTACTACACCGGCGATCTCTACACGAAGGCCTACAGTAAGTGAACCTGCTGTTCCTGATGACCGACCAGCACCGCGTCGACACGCTGGGCTGCTACGGCAACCCGCACGTCGCCACGCCGAATCTCGACCGGCTGGCCGAGACCGGCACGCGGTTCGACCGGTTCTACACGCCCACGGCCATCTGCACCCCGGCGCGGGCCAGCCTGCTCACCGGGCAGGCGCCGTTCCGGCACCGGCTGCTGGCCAACTACGAGCGCAACGTCGGCTACCTGGAGGACCTGCGCGACGACGCCTTCACCTTCCCGGAGGCGCTGAAGGAGCGCGGCTACCGGCTCGGGCTGATCGGCAAGTGGCACGGCGGCACCCACCGCAACGCCGCCTCGTACGGCTTCGACGGCCCCGACCTGCCCGGCTGGCACAACCCGGTCGACCACCCCGACTACCTGGCGTACCTGAAGGAGCGTGACCTGCCGCCGTACCGGATCTCGGACCTGATCCGCGGCACCACGCCCAACGGCAACCCGGGCAACCTGCTGGCGGCGCGGCTGCACCAGCCGGTGGAGGCCACGTTCGAGCACTACCTGGCGACGCGGGCGATCGAGCACCTGGACCGTTACGCGGCCACCGGGGAGCCGTTCTTCCTGGCGACCCACTTCTTCGGGCCGCACCTGCCGTACCTGCTGCCGGACGAGTACTTCGACCTGTACGACCCGGCGCTGGTCGAGCTGCCGCCCTCGATCGCCGAGACGTTCGAGGGCAAGCCGCCGGTGCAGCGCAACTACAGCGACCACTGGACGTTCGACACGATCCCCATCGAGGTGACGCGCAAGCTGATCGCCGTCTACTGGGGGTACGTGACGCTCATCGACCAGCAGATCGGCCGCATCCTGGACAGGCTCGACGAGCTTGGGCTTTCCGACCGGACCGGGGTGTTCTTCACCGCGGACCACGGCGAGTTCACCGGGGCGCACCGGCTGCACGACAAGGGCCCGGCGATGTACGAGGACATCTACCGCATCCCCGGCATCATCCGCGTCCCGGGGGCGCAGCCGCAGGTCAGGGACGAGTTCGTCACGCTCACCGACTGCACGGCGACGATCCTCGACCTGGCCGGCTGCGACACCTCACCGGCGGTCGACAGCCGCAGCCTGGTCCCGCTGGTGCGCGGCGAGCGGCCGGAGTGGGCCCCCGAGCTGGTCGCCGAGTTCCACGGCCACCACTTCCCCTACCCGCAGCGGATGATCCGCGACGAGCGCTACAAGCTGGTGGTCAACCCCGAGTCCGTCAACGAGCTGTACGACCTCGCCGGCGACCCGCACGAGCTCAGCAACCGCTACGAGCACCCCGAGCTGCGCCCGGTCCGTCAGCGCCTCATGCGCAGGCTGTACGACCTGCTCCGGGAGCGCGGCGACAACTTCTATCACTGGATGACGCCCATGTACGACATCGGCGCCTCGGACTACGACCCGAGCCTGAGCGCCTTCGAGCCGGAGAGCAGCCCGGCGTGAGCCCGGCCTAGGCGGTCGTCGGCTCCTGGGCGCGGCGCGCCCGCTCCGCCAGCGCGTGCTCGTCGGTACGGGCGTCGTAGCGGCGGAAGGCGGGCAGCGCCGCGCTCAGCAGCGCGACCGCGCCCACGCACATCAGCCCGCCCAGGCCCAGCGACAGCCTCGGCCCGCCGAGCTGGCCCATCAGCGACGCCCTGGCGTTGCCCAGCATCGGCCCGGTCGAGTAGGACAGCAGCTCGATGCCCGCCAGCCGGCCGCGCATCTCGTTCGGGATCGTCTGGTTCCACATCGTCATCCGGAAGATGCCGCTGATCATGTCGGCGGCCCCGGCCAGGGCCAGGCAGGCGACCAGCGCCCAGAACTGCGGGATCGCGGCGGCCAGCGCCACCGCGACGCCCCACACCGACGCGGCCACGATCACGCCGAGCCCCTGCCGCTGCACCCGGGCCGCCCAGCCGCCGGTCACCGAGGCGATGAGGGAGCCGATTGCGCCCGCCGAGTAGAGCAGGCCGACGGCCGGCAGCGCCCCGTACTCCTCGGCCAGGCCGGGGAACAGCGCGGTGGACATGGCGAACACCATCGCCGCGATGTCCACCAGGTAGGTGCCGACCAGGTCCTTGCGGCTCGCCGCGTAGCGCAGCCCGTCGATCAGCGACCTGATCGAGGCGGGCTGGGCGTCCTCGGCCGGCGGGCGGGATCCGATCCGCCACAGCAGCGCCAGCGACAGCAGGAAGCTGACCGTGTCGAGCCCGTAGGCGAAGGCCGCACCCCATTCGGCCACCAGCCAGCCGCCCAGCGCGGGGGCGGCGATCGCGCCGAAGTTCCACCGCAGGCTCGTCAGCACCGCCGCGGCGCCGAGCTGCTCGTGCTTGACCACCTGCGGGATCAGCGACTCCATGCTGGGCCGCTGCAGGCACGAGATGGCCATCGCCAGCGCCCCGACCACGTACAGCACCCAGATCTGCGGCTCCGGCAGCATGGCGTTGACCATGAGCGCCGCCGCCGTCACGGCCAGCCCGACCTCGCTCAGCAGGATGATCCTGCGCCGGTCGAGGGAGTCGGCGATCGCGCCGCCCCACAGCCCGAACACGACCATGGGCACGAACTCGACCAGGCTCATCATCCCGACGGCCACGTACGAGCCGGTGAGCTGCCACATCTGGAACGGCAGCGCCACCATCGTGATGAACGTGCCGAACATCGTCACGACGCCGGAGGCCATCAGCAGCCGGAAGTCACGCGAGTCACGCAGCGGGCTCAGGTCCGGGGCGAGTCTGCTGAGCTGGGATATCACACGACGGCGCACGGGCGTCGATTGTCCACGCCCGTGCGCGTTCCCGGCAAACCGTTTTCCGCCCCGGTGGTCAGCGGAGCTTGCGCAGGCCCATGATCTGCAGCTCGGCGAACACGCCCACCACGAGCGCCTGGGCGATGGCCCACACGGCGCCGATCGTGGTGAACTCCATCATCCCGGTGATCACGGCGGCGACGCTGCCGAGCGTCCAGGCGATGTTCAGCCCGATCACGGCCTTGACACCCGCCTGGCTGACCGTGCCCCTGGCCGCCAGGAGGCCCACGGCGGCGCCGTACACGAGCAGGAACGCCCCGATGCCGCGCAGCAGGCCCGCGTCCGGCCCGAGCAGGTCGCTCACCAGGCCGGCCCCGGCGAGGTAGACCAGCCCGTTGGCGCCGGTGACGACGGCGTCGAGGGCCAGCACGAGGCGCAGGAACTTGGCGCGGCCGGTGGTGGCGACGGTGAGAGTGGTCATCTCGCTTCTCCTTCAAGGATTCTGTCCGACACCGCAACCGTGCCATCACGGGCGTAGGCGGCGCGATTACGCGTGAGGTAATGCGCCCTCCGGGCGGCGGTTCAGGCGGGCGAGCTCGCCGGGGGTGAGCCTCAGCCCGGCAGCGGCGGCCGAGTCGGTGATCGAGGCCGGCCGGGTCGCGCCCGGGATGGGGATCACCCGCGGGCTCAGGGCGAGCAGCCAGGCGAGGCAGACGCGCTGCGGGCTCACCCCGCGCTCGCGGGCGACCTCGTGGAAGACGGTCCCCCCGGCGGGCTCGCCGCTCTCCAGGGCGCTGCGGGAGATGCCGCCGAGCGGGCTCCACGGCAGGAACGCCAGCCCGAGCTCGTCGCACAGCCGCAGCTCCGGCTCGCCGTCGCGGACGGCGGGGGAGAAGCGGTTCTGCACCGACACCAGCCTTTCGCCCAGGTCGAGCCGGGCCAGGGCGATCTGGTCGCGGTCCACGTTCGACAGGCCGATCATGCGGATCTTGCCCTCGTCGTGCAGCTCGCGCAGCGCCCCGACCGACTCGGCGAACGGCACCGCCGGGTCCGGCTTGTGCAGCTGGTACAGGCCGATGGCCTCGGCGCCCAGCCGCCGCAGCGACGCCTCGCAGGCGCGCCTGAGGTGGCGCGGGTCGCCGTTCACCGTCCAGGAGCCGTCGCCGGGCCGCCCCCGCCCGCCCTTGGTGGCCACCAGGACGCCGTCCACGCCCCGCAGGGCCCGGGCGACGAGCCGCTCGTTGTGGCCCTCCTCGCCGGCGTGCCAGTGGTAGGAGTCGGCCGTGTCGATCAGCGTGACGCCGGCGTCCAGCGCCGCGCGGATCGTCGCCACGGCCCGGTCGCGGTCCGGCCGCCCCTCGACGGACAGCGGCATCGCGCCCAGCCCGACGGCGCCCACGCGGACGTCCCCGATCACGCGCACCCTGCCACCCCCGCCACAACCTCCGCCGCCACCCCGGGCAGCCAGGCGCCCAGCTCCGAGAAGCGGAACCCGAGCCCGCTCGCCCGGCCGTTGTCCAGGGCGTACGCGCGCCCGAACGAGTACGGGGACACCTCCTCGCCGACGGTGTAGACGGCCCGGCCGGCCCCCGCGGCGGCCAGTGCGTCGCACAGGCCGAACACGTCGGCCGCCCCGTGCGAGCAGGCGTTGACCGGCCCGGTGAACGAGCCGCGCACCGCCCACACGAGCACGTCGGCGATCTCCTCGTGGCTGACGAACGTCGCCGGGCGGGGCCGCCGGTGCACCACGATGGGGACGCCGTCGCGCATCCGCCGCGCGTAGTGGGCCAGCCGCCCGGTGAAGTCGGCCCCGCCCAGCACGTGCGCGGTGCGCACCGCCACCACCTCGAACGGCGGGCGCCCGGCCAGCACCGCCTCCGCCTGCCGCTTGCCCTCGCCGTAATGGGCCGCCAGGAAGCCCGGGTCGCGCCACGGCAGCTCCGGCCGCACCGGCCAGGCGCCCGCGTCCACCGCGTCCTCCGCCCACGGGCCGCCGTCGAGCCGGTCGTACACCTCGGCCGTCGAGGTCATCACGTAGCGGCCGGCGCGCCCGGCGAAGACGCGCCGCGCCGACGCCGCCTGCAGCGGCGTGTAGCAGACCTGGTCGAGCACCACGTCGAAGGAGCGTCCCGCGAGCGCGGCCCGCAGCCCCGCCTCGTCGTCGCGGTCGGCCGCCACGTGCCGCACCCCTTCGGGCACGGGGGCCGAGCCGCGGCTGACCACGGTCACGTCGGCCCCCTCGTCGCGCAGGCGCTCGACCACCCGCCTGCCGAAGTACCGGCTGCCGCCGATCACGCACACACTGTCCATGCGCACAGCCTCGCGGCACTACAGTCATCAGCGGTAGTGGTGATCTGCTTATCCGGTCGTAAGGAGCACTGATGATCGATGTCCAGCGCCTGCGGGTGCTGCGCGAGGTCGCCCGGCACGGCAGCTTCAACCGCGCCGCCGCCACCCTGCGCTTCACCCCGTCGGCCGTCTCCCAGCAGATCGCCGCCCTCGAACGCGGCCTCGGCCTCCCGGTGGTCGAGCGCAGCACGCGCGGCGTGACGCTCACCGCGGCCGGGCGCACGCTGGTGGAGACCGCCGACGCCATCGCGGCCGAGCTGGCCGACGCCCAGGAGCGCCTCGACCGGCTCTCCCGCCAGAGCGCGCGGTTCACGGTCGCGGCGTTCGCCAGCGGCGGCAGGCGGCTGCTGCCGGCCGCGCTGGCCGCCTTCAGCGCCCGGCATCCCGAGGCGGAGCTGACGATCCTGGAACGGGAGCCGGAGGAGAGCCTGCCGCTCGTCCGGGAGGGGCGGGCCGACCTCGCCCTCGCCTACCACTTCGACGGCCCGCCGCCCGCCAGGCCGGGTGACCGCTCCGGCCTCGACTGGACGCCGCTCGCCGCCGACCCGCTCCAGGTGGTGCTGCCCGCGGGCCACCCGCACGCCGGGCGCGCCGCCGTGCACCTGGCCGAGCTGGCGGGCGAGCGGTGGGTGCTCGGCTGCCTCAAGACGGCCGGGCTGATGGACCGCTACGCCGCGCTGGCCGGGTTCGAGCCGCGCGTCTGCTGCGCGGCCACCGACTACGGCTTCGCCCAGTCGCTGGTCGGCGCGGGCGTCGGCGTCGCGCTCATCCCGAGCGTCGCGCTCGGCGACACGCCCGGCCTGGTCGCCGTGCCGCTGGAGCCGCCCGCCCCGGCGCGCCACATCGGCGTGGCCACGCCGCGCCGCCACCGCGGCGCCTCGCAGCCGTACGTCGAGTCGCTGCTGGAGCTGCTGCGCGGTTAGGCGCCCAGCACCTCCCTGCGCAGGCGCGTCTTGAGGATCTTGCCGCCGGGGTTGCGGGGCAGCTCGGTGTCGCGGAACCACACGTGCGCCGGGATCTTGAACTTGGCGATCCGGTCGGCCAGGAACGCCGTCAGCTCCTCGCGCGTGGCCGAGGCGTCCGGGGCGAGCCGGATCACCGCCCCGACCTCCTCGCCCAGCTCGTCGTGCGGCACGCCGATCACCGCCACGTCGTCCACCGCCGGGTGCTCGAACAGCGCGGCCTCGACCTCGGCGCAGTAGACGTTCTCGCCGCCCCTGATCACCATGTCCTTGGCCCGGTCGACGATGTAGACGAAGCCCTCCTCGTCGATCCTGGCCAGGTCGCCCGTGTGCAGCCAGTTGTCGACGAACGTCTCGGCGGTGGCCTGCGGCTTGTTCCAGTAGCCCATGATCACGTTCGGGCCGCGCAGGCAGAGCTCGCCCACCTCGCCCGGCGGCAGCTCCTCGCCCATCGGGTCCACCACGCGCACGTCCACCACGGCCGTCGGGCGGCCGATGCTGTCGGGCTTGGCCTGGTAGTCGGCGCCGCCGTTGCCGATGGCCAGCGCGGTCGTCTCGGTCATGCCGTAGCCGTTGGACGGCGCCCGGTCGGGCAGGTTCGCGGTGATGCGCTCCAGCAGCTTGGGCGGGGCGGGGGCGCCGCCGTAGCCGAGCGTCGTCAGCGAGGACAGGTCGTGCTTGCCGAAGTCGGGGTGCGACATGAGCTGCCAGGCGTTCGTCGGCACGCCGATCATCGCGGTGACCTTCTCCCGCTCGATCAGCTCCAGCGCCTGCTTGGGGTCCCACTTGTACATGAGCACCAGGCCGCCGCCGCTGAAGATCGTCGTCATCAGCGCCGAGAAGCAGCCCGTCACGTGGAACAGCGGCACCGTCAGCAGCGTCACCCGGCGCACCGCCGACGCCTCGGCGTAGTCCTTGCCCGCCATCGTCACCGCGCGCATCAGCCCGTAGGCGACCGTCATCGGCGCCTGGCCCAGGTTGCGGTGGCTGCCCAGCGCGCCCTTGGGGCTGCCGGTGGTGCCGGAGGTGTAGAAGATCGTGGCCGGGTCCTCGGGGGACAGCTCCACGTCGGGCAGCCGCACGCCGGGCTCGACCACGCCCAGCACGTCCTCGAACGAGCGCGCGCCCGCCGGGACCTCGCCGCGGGCGACGATCAGCGGCACGCCGGTGCCCGTCAGCCGGGCCGCGCGCTCCCCGTCGGCGACGATCACCTTGGCGCCCGAGTCGCTGACCCCGTAGGCCAGCTCCTTCTCCGTCCACCAGGCGTTGAGCGGCACCGCGATGGCCCCGGCGGCCAGCGCCGCCGAGAACGCGATCGACCACTCCGGGTAGTTGCGCATGGCCACGGCGACCCGGTCGCCCTTGCGGACCCCGTACTCCTCGACGAGCCGGTTGGCGAGCGTGGCGGCCCTGCGGAAGTGGTCCTCGAACGTGACGTGCTCGTCCTCGTACACCAGGAAGACCTTGTCGCCGTGGAAGGCGCTGTTCTCCAGCAGGGTGCGGAAGTGGCCGGGGGCGTGCTTCCACGTCCGTATCCCGCTCTCGCCGATCTCCTCGACCTCGAAGAGCTGGCCAGGGCCGGTGAGCTGGGCTTGCACCTCGGCGTGCGACAGGGTCATGACGCAGAACTCCCGCAGTGGAACGGCATCCGGATAAATCACAGTACCGACCGGTTAGTACGTCGCGCTAGACCAATGTTCCGGAGTTCCTGATCTCGACATGTGGGACGGCGAGACGCCTCGACTTGCATGTTCATCATCGGGAGTACATAGTCTTTACAAGCAAGCCTATGAGCTATGATGCATGAATATGCAGGAGGTCAGATGAGAGCCGCGATCGCCGGAGCCAGCGGCTATGCGGGCGGCGAGCTGCTCCGCCTGCTGCTCGGCCATCCGGAGCTGGAGATCGGCGCCCTCACCGCGGCGTCCAGCGCCGGCAGCGCGCTCGGCTCCCACCAGCCCCACCTGCCGCAGCTGGCCGACCGGGTCATCCAGGAGACCACCGCCGACGCCCTCGCCGGGCACGACGTCGTCTTCCTCGCCCTGCCCCACGGCCACTCCGCCGCCGTGGCCGCCCAGCTCGGCCCCGCGACGCTCGTCGTCGACTGCGGCGCCGACCACCGGCTCGCCGACCCCGCCGCCTGGCAGGAGTTCTACGGCGGCGAGCACGCCGGCACCTGGCCCTACGGCCTGCCCGAGCTGCCCGGCCAGCGCGAAGCGCTCCGGAGCACCCGCCGCGTCGCCGTCCCCGGCTGCTACCCCACCTCCGTGCTGCTCGCGCTGACGCCCGCGTTCGCCGCCGGGCTCGCCGAGCCGGACGTGGTCGTCGTCGCCGCCAGCGGCACCAGCGGCGCCGGCAAGTCGCTCAAGCCCAGCCTGCTCGGCAGCGAGGTCATGGGCTCCGTCAGCGCCTACAGCGCCGGCGGTGTCCACCGCCACACCCCCGAGATGGAGCAGGGCCTCAGCGCCGCCGCGGGCGCGCCCGTACGGGTCTCGTTCACCCCGACGCTCGCCCCCATGAGCCGCGGCATCCTGGCCACCTGCACGGCCCCCGCCCGGCCCGGCGTCACCCGCGACTCGCTCCGGGCGGCCTACGAGACGGCCTACAAGGCGGAGCCGTTCGTGCACCTGCTCCCCGAGGGAGCCTGGCCCGCCACCGCCATGACCTACGGCGCCAACACCGCCGCCCTCCAGGTCGCGCTCGACGAGCGCGCGGGCCGGGTGATCGCCGTCATCGCCATCGACAACCTGACCAAGGGCACGGCCGGAGGCGCGATCCAGAGCGCCAACCTCGCCCTCGGCCTCCCGGAAGAGCTCGGACTTCCCACGACAGGAGTTGCTCCATGAGCGTGACCGCCCCCCTCGGCTTCAGGGCCGCGGGCATAGCCGCAGGCATCAAGGCCGGCGGCGCCCGCGACCTGGCCCTCGTCGTCAACGACGGGCCGAGCCGTGCCGCCGCCGGCGTCTTCACGGCCAACCGCGTGAAGGCCGCCCCGGTGCTCTGGTCGCAGCAGGTGCTGCGCGGCGGGCGGTTGCGAGCGGTGGTGCTCAACTCCGGCGGCGCCAACGCCTGCACCGGCCCCGAGGGCTTCCAGGACACCCACGCCACGGCCGAGAAGGCCGCCGCCGCGCTCGGCGACTCCGCGGGAGAGATCGCGGTCTGCTCCACCGGCCTGATCGGCGAGCGGCTGCCGATGGACGCGCTGCTGCCCGGCGTCGAGCTGGCCGCCTCCCAGCTCTCCCGCGACGGCGGCCTGGCCGCCGCCGACGCGATCCGCACCACCGACACCGTCTCCAAGATCTCCTTCAAGCGCGGCGACGGCTACATGGTGGGCGGCATGGCCAAAGGCGCGGGCATGCTCGCCCCCGGCCTGGCCACCATGCTCTGCGTCATCACCACCGACGCCGACCTGACCGCCGAGCAGCTCGACAGCGTGCTGCGCCGCGCCACCTCGCGCACCTTCGACCGGCTCGACACCGACGGCTGCATGTCGACCAACGACACCGTCCTGCTGCTGTCCAGCGGCGCGGCGGGCGTGAGGCCCGAGCTCGCCGAGTTCGAGCAGAAGGTCACCGAGGTCTGCGCCGACCTCGCCCGCCAGCTCCTCGTCGACGCCGAGGGCGCCTCCAAGGCCATCGCCATCGAGGTCATCGGCGCCGCCTCCGAGGACGACGCCGTCACCGTCGGCCGCGCGGTCTCCCGCTCCAACCTGCTCAAGTGCGCCATCCACGGCGAGGACCCCAACTGGGGCCGGGTGCTGGCCGCCGTCGGCACCACCGACGCCGTCTTCGAGCCCGACCGGCTCAACGTCGCCATCAACGGCATCTGGATCTGCCGCGCCGGGGCCGTCGGCGACGACCGCGCCAAGGTCGACATGCGCCCCCGCGACGTGACGATCACCATCGACCTGTCGGCCGGCCCCCACACGGCCACCGTCCACACCACGGACCTGACGGCCGACTACGTCCACGAGAACTCGGCGTACTCCTCATGAGGGCCGGCACCGCGCAGGCGAAGGCCGGCACGCTCATCGAGGCGCTGCCCTGGCTGACGCGCTTCCACGGCGCGACCGTCGTCATCAAGTACGGCGGCAACGCCATGACCGACGAGTCCCTCAAGGCGTCGTTCGCCGAGGACGTCGTCTTCCTGCGCTACGCCGGGCTGCGCCCGGTCGTCGTGCACGGCGGCGGCCCGCAGATCAGCGAGCACCTCGACAAGCTCGGCATCGAGTCCACGTTCACCGCCGGGCTGCGCGTGACCACGCCCGAGGCCATGCAGGTCGTCCGGATGGTCCTGGTCGGCCAGGTCGGCCGCGACATCGTCGGGCTGCTCAACCAGCACGGCCCGTTCGCCGTCGGCCTGTCGGGCGAGGACGCCCACCTGTTCACCGCCGAGCGCAAGAGCGCCGTCGTCGACGGCAGCCCCGTCGACATCGGCCAGGTCGGCGAGATCGTCGACGTCCAGGCCGGAGCCGTGCGCGCGCTGCTCGCCGACGGCCGCATCCCCGTCGTCTCCAGCGTGGCGCGCGGCGACGACGGGGAGATCTACAACGTGAACGCCGACACCGCGGCCGCCGCGCTCGCCGTGGCGCTGCAGGCCGACAAGCTCGTCGTCCTCACCGACGTCGAGGGCCTGTACGCCAACTGGCCCGACGACTCGGAGGTCATCAGCCGGCTCGACGCCGCCGAGCTGGCCGAGCTCATGCCGACGCTGTCGAGCGGCATGGTGCCCAAGATGGAGGCGTGCCTGACCGCGGTCAAGGGCGGCGTGCCGCAGGCCCACGTGCTCGACGGCCGGGAGCCGCACGCGCTGCTGCTGGAAATCTTCACCAACGAAGGAATCGGAACGATGGTGGTGCCCTCATGAGCCTCTTCGACAGGTTCGAGCAGGCCTTCATGCCCAACTACGGAGTCCCCCCGGTCGCGCTGGCGCGCGGTGAGGGCACCCGCGTCTGGGACGTCGACGGCCGGGCCTACCTCGACTTCATCGGCGGCATCGCCGTCACCTCGCTCGGCCACGCCCACCCGGCGCTCGTCGAGGCCGTCTCCACCCAGGTGGCCACGCTCGCCCACACGAGCAACCTGTTCCTGCACGAGCCCGAGGTGCTGCTCGCCGAGAAGCTGCTGGAGCTGCTCCAGGCCCCCGGCCGCGTCTTCCTCGCCAACTCCGGCACCGAGGCCAACGAGGCCGCGCTCAAGCTCGCCATCAAGTACGGCAAGCGCCACGGCCGCACCTACTTCGTCGCCGCCGAGAACGGCTTCCACGGCCGCACCCTCGGCGCCCTGTCGCTGACCGGCAAGCAGGCGATCCGCGACCAGTTCGGCCCGTTCCCGGTCGAGGTCCGCTTCGTCCCCTACGGCGACGCCGACGCGCTGAAGGCGGCCGTGACCGGCGAGTGCGCCGCCGTCTTCCTGGAGCCCACGCAGGGCGAGGCGGGCGTGGTCCCGCCGCCCGACGGCTACCTGGCGGCCGCCCGCGAGATCTGCGACGCCGCCGGCGCGCTGCTGGTGGCCGATGAGATCCAGTCGGCGATCGGCCGCACCGGCCACTGGTTCGCCCACCAGGCCGACGGCTGCACGCCCGACATCCTCACGCTGGCCAAGGGCCTCGGCGGCGGCCTGCCGATCGGCGCCTGCGTCGGCTTCGGCGAGGCGGGCACGCTGTTCGACAAGGGCGACCACGGCTCGACGTTCGGCGGCAACCCGGTCTCCTGCGCCGCCGCGCTGGCCGTGCTCGCCAACGTCGACCTCGGCCACGTCCGCACGGTCGCCGCGCGGCTGCGCGACGGCCTGGAGGCGATCGGCCACCCGCTGCTGAAGGGGGTGCGCGGGCGCGGCCTGTGGCTGGGCGTCGTCCTCACCGAACCGGTCTCGGCGCGGGTCCAGAAGGCCGCCGCCGACGCCGGCTTCCTCGTCAACGCCCTGCAGCCCGACGCCGTACGCCTCGCGCCCCCGCTGGTCGTGACCGAGCAGGAGATCGACGCCTTCGTGACGGCGTTCCCCCGGATTCTCTCGGAGGCAGCCAAATGACCCGCCACTTCCTCAAGGACGACGACCTCACGCCCGAGGAGCAGGCCGAGGTTCTCGACCTGGCCGCCGCGATGAAGAAGGACCGGTTCGGCTACCGGCCCTTCGAGGGCCCCCAGTCGGTCGCCGTCCTGTTCGACAAGCCGTCCGCGCGCACCCGCGTGTCCTTCCACACCGGCATCGGCGAGCTCGGCGGCCTGCCGCTCATCGTCGACGGCGTCTCCACGCTCATGGGACGCGGCGAGCCCACTGAAGACATCGCCCGCGTGCTCGGCAGGCAGGTGTCCGCCATCGTCTGGCGCACCAGCGGCCAGGAGCTGATCGAGACCATGGCCGCCCACGCCGGCGTGCCCGTGGTCAACGCGCTCACCGACGACTACCACCCCTGCCAGATCCTCGCCGACCTGCAGACGGTGCGCGAGCGGTTCGGCCGCACCGCCGGGCTGACCCTCGCCTACACCGGCGACGGCGCCAACAACATGGCCCACTCCTACCTGCTCGGCGGCGCCACCGCCGGCATGCACGTACGGATCGCCGCCCCGCCCGGCTACCAGCCCGACGCCGTCATCCTCGGCCGCGCCGCCGCCATCGCCGCCCGCACCGGCGGCTCGGTGGTCGCGCTGTCCGACGCGGCGGCCGCCGTCCAGGGCGCGCACGTGGTCGCCACCGACACCTGGGTGTCGATGGGCCAGGACGGCAAGGAACGGCGCATCGCCGACCTCATGCCCTACCAGGTCAACGACGAGCTGCTGGAGCACGCCGACGCCGAGGCGATCGTGCTGCACTGCCTGCCCGCCTACCGCGGCCACGAGATCACCGCCGAGGTCCTCGAAGGCCCGCGCAGCGCCGTCTGGGACCAGGCGGAGAACCGGCTGCACGCGCAGAAGGCCCTGCTCCACTGGCTGATGAGCGAGACATGACGATCCCGATGACCAAGGCCGGCAGACAGGCCAAGATCACCGACCTGCTGCAGCGCCAGCCCGTCCGCTCCCAGCCGGAGCTGGCCAAGCTGCTCGCCGAGAGCGGCGTGGAGGTCACCCAGGCCACCCTGTCCCGCGACCTCGACGAGCTCGGCGCGCTCAAGCTGCGCGCCGAGGACGGCTCCCTCGTCTACGCGCTGCCCGGCGAGGGCGGCGGGCGCATCCCGCTCGCCCGGCTCGGCACCGGCGAGTCGCCGGCCGCCCGGCTGCACCGCATCGCCGAGGAACTGCTGGTCAGCGCCGAGGCGTCGGCCAACCTGATCCTCGTCAGGACACCGCCGGGAGCCGCCCAGTTCCTGGCCTCCGCCATCGACCACGCCGACTGGGAGTCCATCCTCGGCACCGTCGCCGGCGACGACACGATCCTGGTCATCAGCCGCGACCCGCTCGGCGGGCAGGCGGTGGCCGAGGCGCTGCTGAAGACGGCCGACAGGCGCAGCCAGCACGCCGAGTGACGAAGTTCGACCCATGACCGCGAGAGTGGTCCCGGCTCGCCCGGGAGGGCCCGGCACGTCCGCCGCCCTCCCGGCGCCGCCGGGCGCCACACCGCCGGCCGCGACCAGGCCACAGGGTTCGTGCACCCGCCTTCCATGATCGCCGCGACCCGCGACACGGGGAACGGCCGGGGTGCACTATGGTCGCGGAGACGGTGGCAGGACAGTTTGAGGAGATGACGGTGAGTGATGGCAAGCCGATGCGGCTGTGGGGCGGGCGTTTCGAAGGGGGACCGTCCGACGCGCTGACCCGGCTGTCGGTGAGCGTGCACTTCGACTGGCGGCTGGTGCCGTACGACCTGGCGGCGTCCAGGGCGCACGCCCGCGTGCTGCACAGGGCGGGGCTGCTCAGCGCGGACGAGCTCGAGCGCATGATCGGCGCCCTCGACGACCTGGAGCGCGCCTGCAAGGCCGGCGAGTTCCGGCCGACGGTCGCCGACGAGGACGTGCACACCGCCCTGGAGCGCGGCCTGCTGGAGCGGCTCGGCTCGCTCGGCGGCAAGCTCCGCGCCGGCCGCAGCCGCAACGACCAGATCGCCACCGACCTGCGCCTCTACCTGCGCGACCACGCCCGCACGATCGTCTCGCGGCTGGTCGAGCTGGAGACGGCGCTCATGGCGCAGGCCGAGCAGCACGCCGAGACGGCCGCGCCCGGCATGACCCACCTGCAGCACGCCCAGCCCGTCTCGTTCGGCCACCAGCTCCTGGCCCACGTGCACGCCTTCGCCCGCGACGTCGACCGGCTGTCCGACTGGGACCGGCGCGCCGCCGTCTCGCCGCTCGGCGCGGGCGCGCTGGCCGGCTCGTCGCTGCCGCTCGACCCGCAGGCCGTGGCGGAGGAGCTCGGCTTCTCCTCGGCGGCTCCCAACTCGATGGACGCCGTCGCCGACCGCGACTTCGCCGCCGAGTTCCTGTTCGCCGCGGCGATGATCGGCACCCACCTGTCGCGGCTGGGCGAGGAGATCGTCCTGTGGGCCTCGCAGGAGTTCCGCTGGATCGAGATGGACGACGCCTACTCCACCGGCTCGTCGATCATGCCGCAGAAGAAGAACCCCGACGTGGCCGAGCTGGCCCGAGGCAAGTCCGGCCGCCTCATCGGCAACCTCATGGCGCTGCTGACGACGCTCAAGGGCCTGCCGCTGACCTACAACCGCGACCTCCAGGAGGACAAGGAGCCGGTGTTCGACTCGGTCGACACGCTGCTGCTCGTCCTTCCCGCGATGGCCGGCCTGGTCGCCACCATGCGCGTCAACACCGCCCGCATGGAGGCGTCGGCCCCCGACGGGTTCGCGCTCGCCACCGACCTGGCCGAGCTGCTGGTGCGGCGCGGCGTGCCGTTCCGCGAGGCGCACGAGGCCGTCGGCCACCTGGTCGTGTGGTGCCAGGTCAACGACAAGGACCTCGGCGACCTCACTGACGACGAGCTGGCCAAGGTGTCGGCCCACCTGACGCCCGACGTGCGCGACGTGCTCAACGTGCCCGGCGCGCTGGCCGCCCGCAAGGCCCACGGCGGCACGGCCCCCGACCGCGTCCGCGACCAGCTCGTCGCGCTGCGCGAGTCGGTCGACGCGCAGGCGGCCTGGGCGGCGGGCGAGTCCTGACCGCAGTGTCGTCATCCGCGCTGTCCTTCGAGCCGCTCCCGCGCGGCTTCTTCGACCGGCCCTCCCACGAGGTGGCGCCCGACCTGCTCGGGCGCGTCCTCGTGCACAGCGGCGCCGACGGGTCCGTCGCCGTGCGCCTCACCGAGGTCGAGGCGTACGGCGGGCCCGGCGAGGACCCCGCCGCCCACACCTACCGGGGCAAGACGCCGCGCAACGCCGTGATGTTCGGCCCGCCGGGACACCTGTACGTGTACTTCACGTACGGGATGCACTTCTGCGCCAACCTGGTCTGCCTGCCCGAGGAGCACGGCTCGGCGGTGCTGCTGCGGGCCGGTGAGGTGGTGGCGGGCCTCGACCTGGCGCGCGAGCGGCGCTCGAACGGGACCAGGCGGCCCGCGGACCGTGACCTCGCCCGCGGTCCCGCCCGGCTGGCCGTGGCGCTCGGGCTGCGGCGCGAGCACAACGGGCTCGACGCCGTCCTGGACGGGGTGGCACCCGGCTTCATGCCGGGAGACCGGCTCACCGGGTGGCCCGCCGGGGCGGCGGCCGTGCTCGAAGGCAGCCCGCCCGCCCGCGCGCGGATCCGGTCAGGTCCCCGGACCGGGATCTCGACCGCCAAGGACACGCCGTGGCGGTTCTGGATCGACGCCGACCCGACCGTCTCGCCGTACCGGGCTCACGTGCCGCGGCGGCGCAACGCCGCGGCCACCTCCGTGGGCGAGGCGCCCAGCTCGTGAGGGCTGAAGATGTGCAGATGGTCGCCGGTGTCGATCTCCAGCATCTCGCTGCGCAGCCCGAACCGCGTCCGCACGTCGACCTTGACGTCCTGGATGTCCTCCCACGGCACGTGCCGCCGGCCGGCGAAGCCGTGCGTCACGGTGATGCCGCTCTCGTCGGCCGCCAGCCGCACCGGCACCAGCACGTCACGCAGGCCCATCGCGCCCACCAGCACGGCGGCGGGCACGGCCAGGATCACCCCGCGCAGGTCGCCGCCGAGATACCAGTAGACGGCGAGCCCGGCGCACGCCAGAGCCCCTAAGATCTTGAAAACGGCCAGCTCGCGACGGACCCTCCACATGGGGACCGAGACTATCCAAGTAGCGGTCACTCCACGCGATCGGGCACGCTGTAACCACCCGACACCTACCGGAAAGCCAGCACCGTGACCGACATCCTCGACGACCTCGCCTGGCGAGGCCTGATCGCGCAGTCAACCGACCTCGACGCCCTGCGCGCGTCCATGGCCAAGGGGCCGATCACGGTCTATGCGGGTTTCGACCCGACCGCCGCCTCCCTGCACGTCGGTCACTTCGTCCCGCTGCTCACGCTGCGGCGCTTCCAGCTCGCCGGCCACCGGCCGATCGGGCTCGTCGGCGGCGCGACCGGGCTGATCGGCGACCCGAGCGGCCGCAACACCGAGCGTTCGCTCAACTCCGGCGACGTCGTGGCCCAGTGGGTGGAGCGGCTGCGCGGCCAGGTGGGCCGGTTCCTCGACTTCGGCGAGGTGCCCAACGCCGCCCTCATGGTGAGCAACCTCGACTGGACCGGCGAGCTGTCGGCCATCGACTTCCTGCGCGACATCGGCAAGCACTTCCCGGTCAACCGGATGCTGGCGCGCGAGTCGGTGTCGGCCCGGCTGGCCGGTGAGGGGCTGAGCTACACCGAGTTCAGCTACCAGATCCTGCAGTCCAACGACTACCTGGAGCTGTTCCGGCGCTACGGCTGCACGCTGCAGATCGGCGGCAGCGACCAGTGGGGCAACATCACCGCGGGCGCCGACCTGGTGCGCCGCATCGAGGGCGCGCACGTGCACGCGCTCACGCTGCCGCTCATCACCAAGGCCGACGGCACCAAGTTCGGCAAGACCGCGGGCGGCGCCCTCTGGCTCGACCCGGAGATGACCTCCCCGTACGCCTTCTACCAGTACTTCCTCAACTCCGACGACCGTGACGTGATCCACTACCTCAAGGTGTTCACCTTCCGCGGCCGGGAGGAGATCGAGGAGCTGGAGAAGGCGGTCGCCGAGCGGCCCTTCGCCCGTGAGGCGCAGCGCACGCTGGCCGAGGAGCTCACCGAGCTGCTGCACGGCAAGCAGGAGCTGGCGGCCGTGGTCGCCGCGTCCAAGGCGCTGTTCGGCCAGGGCGCGCTGGAGGAGCTGCCGGCCGCGACACTCGGCGCCGCGCTGGCCGAGGTGCCGAAGGCCACCGTGCCGGCGCTGGGCGCGACGCTGGTCGACCTGCTGGCCGACAGCGGCCTGGTCGAGTCCAAGTCGGCGGCGCGGCGCGCGGTCAAGGAGGGCGGCGCCTACCTCAACAACGTCAAGATCACCGACGAGTCCTACGTCCCGTCGGGCGACGACCTGCTGCACGGGCGCTACCTGGTGCTGCGGCGCGGCAAGAAGTCGATCGGCGGCGTCGAGGTCGGCTGACGGCCCACAGGATCAGGCGGAGGCGGGCTCTCGTTCCGGGGGCCCGCCTCCGGTCGTTCACGGGGCGGTGTAGAGCGCGACCGTGAGTCCCGGCAGGTCGGCCGAGTGCCAGGCCGACTTCTGCTCGAACCCGGCCTCGCGCACCGCCTCGACCCGGGGCAGCCGGGCCCCGCTCGACTTGGCGCCGCGCCACACGACCCACACCCGTTCCCGCCCGGCCAGCGCCTCGGCGACGTCGTCGCGCTCGGGGAAGCCGAACCCGTCGGGGTCCGGGGCCGTGCCGATCCTGAGCACGTCGTCCGGCGTCGCCCCGGCGCCGTAGTAGTCGAACCCGGCCCTGACCGAGCTCTGGCCGTAGACGATCGCGTCGCCCGGCCGCACGTCCATCCTGCGCAGCGCCCACGGAACGTCCTCGAACCGGCCGTTCGGCTCGCGCACCTCGACGTGCTGGGCGAACCCGGCCGCCACCGTCACCGCCACCAGCGCGCAGCACGCGGCCACGGCCATCCTCGGCACGCTCGCCGCCGCCAGCCCAGCCAGCAGCGCCAGCGCCGGAGCGGTGACGAAAAGGTAGCGGTCCACGTACGCAGGTGTCACCAGGTGGGAGACCGCGAGCAGCAGCAGCGGCGGCAGGACCAGCCACCCGAGCAGCGTCGCCGCCCACACCCGGCCCCCGGGGCGGGTGCGCGCCGACCACCACAGCAGTCCCGCGCCCGCCAGCGCCACCGCGAACAGCGGCAGGCCCGCCTCGGCCGCGCCCGCCGCCATCTTCGGGAACTTCAGCAGCACCTCGGGACCCCGCTGCGGGATCCAGCTGATCGCGTGCCGCTCGCCGTAGCCGACCAGGCCGAGCACCACGGCCGGCACGCCGCCGGCGGCCAGCGCGGGCAGCGCCCGCAGCAGCAGGTCCCGCCGCGGCAGCAGCGCGACGGCCGCCACGAGCTGCGCGGGCAGCACCAGCACGGCGAACAGGTGCGTGCAGCACACCAGCGCCACGCTCACCCCGTACACCACCCACCGGCGGGCCGCCTCCGGCCGCTCGGCCGCCCGGTGCAGCGCCCAGAACGACAGCACGACCGCCGCGGCGGCGAACGCGCAGGAGCGGGCGAACGCCCCGTAGTAGGACACCGACGGCAGCACCGCGAAGACCGCCGCCGCCGTCACCCCCGCCCGCGTGCTGTGCAGCCGCCCGCCCAGCGCGACCAGCAGCCCCGCCGCCACCGCGATCGCCAGCGCCGACGGCAGCCGCAGCCACAGCTCGGCCGTGCCCGCCTTGGCCCAGAAGTGCATGAACACGTAGTAAGGCAGGAAGTGCCCGTCGATGTGCTGGGCCAGCTCCCACAGCCCGGCGAGCGAGCGGGACGCGGCGCTGATCGTGGCCAGCTCGTCGCCGTTCAGCGTCGCCGCGCCCGTCCCGCTGAACGCGACGGCTCCCGCCGCCGCCCCCGCGAGCCAGGCGCTCGCGTGCCCGCGCGTACGGGGTTCAGGAGTGGTGGGCGGGGCTAGTGTGGCGGCACTGGTCACCGGGGCAGGATACGCGCATAAGCTCGGAAGCATGCCCGAAGTGATCGTTTTCGATTTGTACGGCGTCATCGCCAGGACGCAGACCGACGAGGCCAAGCAGCAGCTCGTCGACCTGGCCGGGGTGTCGGCGGACCGCTTCTGGGAGGCGTACTGGGCCTGCCGGCCGCCCTACGACGCCGGGCAGCCGAGCGACCTCTACTGGGCGGCCGTCGCCGAGCGGCTCGGCGCGCGGTTCGCCGACGTGGCGGCGCTGACCGAGGCCGACCTGGAGAGCTGGTCCCACGTCGACCCCGAGATGGTGGCCCTCGTGCACGAGCTGGCCGACGGCGGACGCAGGCTCGGGCTGCTGTCGAACATCATCGAGGACCTGGTGCCCGTGTGGGAGGAGCGGCACGGTGACTGGCTGGGCCGCTTCGACGCGCTCACCTACTCCTGCCGGATCGGCGTGGCCAAGCCCGACCCCCGCGCGTACGAGATCTGCGCCTCCCGGCACGGGGTCGCCCCGGGCGACGTGCTGTTCTTCGACGACAACGAGGCGAACGTGGTGGCGGCGCGGCAGGCGGGGATGGCGGCCGAGCTGTTCGTCTCCCCCGAGCAGGTGCGCGCGAGCGTCGCCCGCTGACCGCGGGCACCCCGGCGCTACTGGCTGGTCGTGTGCGTGGGGCGGACGACGATCACAACGCGGCGGGCGGCGTCGCCGACCGGGCGCTCGTACGGCAGGCCGTAACGGGTGGCCAGGACGTCGAAGAAGTCGCCGGACGGGTCGGGCTCGACGCGCTCGACCACGCCGCGGATCTCCAAATAGCGGTACGGCTGGTCGGGGTCGTTGACGGAGACGGCCACCTCCGGGTGGTCGGCGACGTTGCGGCACTTGCGGCGGTCGGTGGTGGTCGTGAAGCGCAGGTGCTCGCCGTCCCACACCGTCCAGACCGGGTTCACCTGCGGCGCGCCGCCGGGCCCGATGGTCGCCAGGTGCGCGAACAGCGGGCGGGTCAGCAGGTCGAGGTGGCTCTCGGGAATCACGTTGCGGTCTCCTTCGTGATGGCTGGCGCAGGGGACGATATCAAAGCTTTGATGATTATCAAGACTCGAAGCCTTGTACGCTTGCCGTCATGGTGGACATGCCCGCGCAGGAGCGGCTCGGCCTCGACATCAAGCGGGCCGAGCAGGAGCTGATCGCGGCCAAGCAGGTCGCGGTGCGGGCGGCGGGCCTGACGGTCCCGCAGTACGCGGCGCTGTTCGCGCTGGCCGGCAACCCCGGCATCTCGGGCGCCGCGCTGGCCAGGGCGTGCCTGGTCACCCCGCAGGCGATGACCGTCGTGCTCAAGAACCTCGAGGAGCGCGGCCTGGTCGAGCGCACCCCGCACCCCTGGCACCGCAAGGTGCTGGAGACCCGGCTGACCGAGCCGGGGCGCGTGGCGCTGGAGACGGCCGACGCCCGCGCCGTCGTCATCGAGCGCGCGATCGCCGACGAGTTCGACGACGAGGAGCGCGACACCCTCCGCGCCCTGCTCGCGCGGTGCGGCGAAGCGATCCGCCGGGCTTCGTCCGAACTGTGAGCGGCGTGTGATTTGACGTCCGGCGAATCGCGACCTAATGTTTGACCTCGCCCCGGGAGCGAGCCGGACGCCTGACACGGCGGACGGGCCCCAGGGCAGCCCCTTGAGAACGAACCACTCGGCTGTGGGCGCTCTTGCGCGTCATGGCACGAGTCGTCTCGGGTGTCTGTTGGATCACCGCGAAAAATCGGTTGATTCGACAGGAACCGGATGCCACGGTAAGTTACGAGGGTTGCCTCGGAGACGGGGTGCGCAATCCTAGATGGGTTGAGCGATCGGAAACAAATCCTCGGGCTTGACAGCCGATCGGCGGGCCTGATAAGATTGCGAAAGACGAGATCGCGCCTCTCGCAGGGCTGGGGAGCAAGCGTCCGTTTCTTGAGAACTCAACAGTGTGTCAAAAGCCAGTGCATGAAGTTTTTCATGCAACACCTCGTCAAATATGACGGAGATAATGTTGCCTGGTATCAAACCTTTTTTGGA